>NZ_MBLO01000126.1 GCF_001854805.1 Pseudofrankia coriaricola | reverse complement strand
AGAACCCCGATTCTCCCTGCGCGGCAGGCACCTGTTCTCTTACGACGATCTACAAGACCCCAACATCAACGCCCAACTGGCGGATGTAGGTCTGACGGTGCGTCGGAAACAAAAGAGTGGCGCCCGGGAATCGCTCCCGAGCGCCACTGAGCGGTACGTCAGCCGACCGCGAAAACCTTAGCGCCGACGGCGGAACAGGCCGACCAGCGAGGCCCAGAAGCCGCCGCGGGTGTCCGACTCGGCCTGCGCTTCGGCCTCGGCCACCGCCGCCAGCGCGTCCTTGGCGGCGCTCGGCTCGACCGGGGGGGAGGCCGCCGGGGCGGCCTGCGCGGACCACGGGGCGAGGCGGCGCTGCGGGGCGAACGTGACCGGGAGCGCGTCAAGGTGCCGGGACCAGGTCGAGGCGGTCCAGGTCAGCTGGTCCTCCGGCACCGCGAGGTGCAGGTCGGGCAACCGGTTGAGCAACACGTCGACGCCGGTGTCGGTGATGGCGCGGGCGATCTCCTGTCCCGAGCACTCGTGCGGGCCCCGGCTGAACGCCAGGTGCGAGCGGTTGCCGTGCATCGGCGCGTCGGGATCCGGGCGGATCTCCGGATCCGCGTTGCCCGCCGCGATACCGAGCAGCAGCATGTCGCCCTCGCGGATCTCCTTGTCGGCGAAATGCATGTCGTGTGTGGCGAACCGCGCCGGGCAGACCAGCAGCGGCGGATCGTCCCACAGCATCTGCTCGACCGCGTCCGGCAGCGTCATGAGCCCACCGGTGAGCGACGCGCGGAAGCGGGGGTCTGTCAGCACCATCCGCAGCGTGTTCGAGACCAGGTTCGTCGTGGCCTCGTAGCCCAGCACGATCACGAGGCGCAGGTGGTTGAATACCTCCTCGTCGTTCAGCCCCGAGGGGTGCTGGATGAACCAGGACGCCAGGTCGTGCGCGGGGGCCTTGCGCCGCGCCTGGGTCAGCGACTGCAGGACGCCGATGATGTACTGGTTGTGCGCGTACGCCTCCTCGCCGCCGCTGACCATGCCGACGATGGCCTCGACCAGTTTCCGGCCGTACCCCTCGCTCAGGCCGACCAGCCGGCTCAGCACGAGCATCGGAAGATGCGCGGCGAACTGGGTCACCAGGTCCGCGCGGCCGTCCTCGACGAAGCCGTCGATCAGCTGGTTCGCGTAGCGCTGCACGTGCCGCCGGGTGCCGCCCCGGTCGAACCTGGTCAGGCAGTCGTTGACCGCGGCGCGCAGCCGCTGATGCTCCTCGCCGTCGTAGGACACGACGTCGGGACGCCATCCGAGGAGCTGAAGCAGCGGGTCGTCCGCGGCGATCCTGCCCTCGTTCCAGTCCCGCCAGAGCCGGGCGTCCCGGGTGAACCGGCTCGGGGTGCGCGCGACCTCCATGTTCTCCCGGTACCCGAGCACCAGCCAGGCCGGGACGCCGCCCTCGAGTGCCACCGGGGCGATCCCGCCGTGTTCCGCGCGGAGCTTCTCGTAGATCGCGCCGGGATCCTGCTGCGCTTCCGGGCCGTAGAGCGCGGTCAGTGCGGCACCCTGTGCGAAGGCCGCGTGCGCCGGACACTCCGGCGGCGGGATCGCAGCGCCTGATTCCGCGTCTGATGATTCGGGGATGACTGTTGACACGCTTACTCCGTGGCGGCTGAGGCGGCCACCGGGGCCGCGGACTGGGTGGACAGCCGGTACAGGTAGCGCATGAGGGCCAGCAGGGTGTCCCGGCTCGAGGCCCGGCTGCGCGCATCGCACGCGACGATCGGCACGGCGGCCGGCAGATCCAGCGCGGCACGCACCTCTGCCATCGGGTGGGTCGGGGCGTCCGGGAAGACGTTGACGGCCACGATGAACGGCACGCCGCCGTTCTCGAGCCGTCCGATGACGTCGAAGCTGGCCTCGAGCCGCCGGGTGTCGACCAGCACGACCGCGCCAAGGGCTCCCTCGAACAGACCGGTCCACAGGAACCAGAAGCGCTGCTGTCCGGGCGTGCCGAACAGGTAGAGCACCAGTTGCTCGTTGATGCTGATCCGGCCGAAGTCCATGGCCACGGTGGTCGCGTCCTTCTGTTCGACCCCGCGGACGTCGTCCACGCCGACGCTGACCTCGGTCATCGTCTCCTCGGTCGTCAGCGGTCTGATCTCGCTGACGGAGCCGACCAGGGTCGTCTTGCCGACGCCGAACCCGCCGACCACGACGATCTTGACCGCGGTGGCAGCCGAGGCGGGCAGCGCGTCCTCGCGCGCCGGTCCGACGGCCAACTCAGAGCCTCTGGAGTCCATTCATCACCGCCTTGAGCAGTTCAGGATCGCCGATTCCGTCCATGCGCACCGAGGCGCGCACCTCGATGAGCGAGTCCCTGAGCAGGTCGGAGACCAGGATGGCGACCACGCTGAACGGCAGCTTGAGGTACGCCGAGATCTCCGCCATGGACAGGGGCCAGTGGCACATGCGCAGGATGGACGCGTGTTCCGGCTGCATCTCCGGCCGGGCCGCGGCCCGCGCCACCACGAGGGTGATCAGGTCAATGTCGGCCCGGCGGCCCGAGGCGCCGCGCCCGCCGGTGAGGACGTACAGGCGCTCGGGGCCGCCCTCCTCCCAGGCGGAGGGCGCGTCGTTGATCGGGGACGGGGTCACCCGGCCGTCCTCTCCTCCATCCGCGGCGGACTGGTGAGATGCTCACCGATGCGTGCGACCAGGTTGCGCATCTGTTGCCCCATCAACCCAGCGTCCACCCCTTCGTCGGCCAGAACCGCGAGGTACGCGCCCGCGCCGGCCGCCATGAGGTAGAAGAATCCCCCGCCCACCTCGATCACCACGAGCCGCATGCGCTTGTCCCCCTGCGGGAACTCGGCGCCGACGGCGGCGGACAGGCTCTGCAGTCCGGCGCACGCGGCCGAGAGGCGGTCGGCGGTGTCCACATCCGTGTTGTGCTGGGCCATGCGCAGGCCGTCCGCGGTCAGGACAATGACGTGCCGGGTGCCCGGCACGCTCTCCGCAAGGTCCTTGAGCATCCAGTCCATGCTGGGCCGCAGGTGGTCCATCGACTACTCGCCTTCCTTGCTCGACGCATCGTCAGTCAGGGCGTGCTCGGTGCTCGTGCCCTCGCCGGAGACCGCGTTCTGGAACGCGGCGAGCCACAGTCCGGGCGGCGGGGACGGCGCGGCGGGAGCAGATCCGCTACTCGATACGGGCGGGGACGGGGCGGCGGACTGCGGCGCGGTCAGGCTCCGCTGGCTCCCGCTTCCGGCGAGCGGGGCGGTGACGCCGCGCCTACGCTGCGGCAGGCCGTTGTTGTTGATCTCGATCTGCCGCGGCTCCTCCGGCTGCAGGGCGATGGCGGGCACCGGCTTGTTCGGGTTCGCCCGGACCGCGGCGCCCGGGTTGGCCGCGGACAGCGGCACGGCAGTGGCCAGGTCGCGTGGGATGATCAGCACGGCGCGCACGCCGCCGTATGCCGAGGGCCGCAGCGAGACCTTGAAGCGGTGGGTCTGCGCCAGCCGGCCGACCACGGACAGGCCGAGGCGCGGGTTCTCGCCGAGGTCGGCGAGGTCAAGGCCCGACCTGACCTCGGCGAGCACCCGCTCGGCGCGCAGCCGGGCCTCCTCGCCGAGGCCGACGCCGCCGTCCTCGATCTCGACCGCGATCCCGGACTGCACCTCGACCGCCGTCATGTGCACGCGCGTCTGCGGCGGCGAGTACCGGGTGGCGTTGTCCAGCAGCTCGGCGAGCGCGTGGATGAGCGGTTCGACGGTGGGTCCCGAGATGGCGACCTCGACCACCGAGTGCAGTTCGACGCGCTGGTAGTCGGTGATCCGGGACATCGCGCCGCGCAGCACGTTGAACAGCGGCACCGGATGCTGCCACTGCCGGCCGGGGCGGGATCCGCCGAGCACGGCGAGCGAGTCGGCGAGCCGGCCGATCAGCGCGGTGCCGTGGTCGAGGCGGAGCAGGTCGTCGAAGACGTCGGGGCTCCCGCCGTGCCGCTCCTCCATCTCGCGCAGATCCTGGAACTGCTGGTGCACGATGGCCTGGACGCGGCGGGCGACGTTGACGAACGCGCGCTGCGAGGAGTCGCGCAGGTCCTCTTCCGCCTTGACCGCTTCGAGGACCGAGCGGACCACGTCGTCGTGCGCCTTGATGAAGGCGGCGCCGAGGGCGGGCGACTTGCTGGGGCCGGACAGCGCCTCCTCGACCGAGTCGCCGCGGTGCAGCCGGCTGATCGCGGCGGGCAGCACCTCGACGGCGAGGCGGCTGGTCTCGGCCTCCTGCATCTCCAGACGGCGCACGAGCTCCTGCTCGGTGGCGGCCTGCCGACGGCGCAGCTGGACGATCTCGTGCCCGCGGCGGCGGATCTCGGCGCAGGCCAAGCCGATCGCGACCGCCGCGACGAGGCCGCACACGGCAACGGCGCCCCGGGCGCGCGGAGCGACGAGAAGGACCGCGGCCACCGTACAGAGCGCGGTTAGGGCTGCTACCAGGGCGCCGAAGACGACGGACGAGCCGCCTTCCGAGCGACGAGGTGACGGTCGCTTGCGTTTCATTCGCAGAACCTTGGTCTGATCGTGGGCGTGTGTCGGTAACCGACGGGGACAGGGAGATGAAGTCACGGACGCGGCCCGCGGAGAGACTCGCGCGCCGCCGAGGGCCCGACGGCGATGTCCTGACAGGGCACGCGGCCACCTTGCTCAGTGTTCGAATACGGCGGTTCTGATATCTCTCCGGACAGGACTCACGTTATCTCAGGCCGCAGACGCGACAGAAATGCGCCCGCGCCCGGATGTGCCGGGCGCACGCCGCAGGGATCCGCGTGGACCGGAGGATCCATCGTGTGGCATGGCCACCACTTCGGCGGGTCGGATTGGCGCTGGTTGGCGGGCGGACCCGGGCGCCGGTCGAGGCCTTCCGGCAGGACGGCATCCCATTCTCGCTGTTGGTACGGATCGTGGCGACGCCGTCAGGGCCGGCCCGAGGAGGGCTGCGGCCACAGGGAACGACGCCCGGGGGCGCCCCCCGGCCTCATCCCGCTCACCGTCGCCGACGTCCGCTCCCGGCCAACCTGGTCAGGGCGGGGCGCCCGCTCATGTGTGGCATTTATGTGAATTCGCACTTCAGCACGGGCACCCAGTGGTTCATCAGGGTCCACGCGGGCGGCGACAACACAGACTGCAAGGACCATCCGCTCTTAGTCCGTGGGTTCGGGGTTCAAGTCCCTGGCGGCGCACCCGTTCTGACCTGGCCATATAGCCCATGCCGCCCGACGAGTTGGTCGGGCATCCCGGCGCCGCACCGCCCGCCGACTCGTCAGCCTGACTCCATGTGCCCGACCGGCGCTCCGCCCTCCAACAGATGGCGCCTAATACGGCAGCCGTTGTTTTGCGACCAGTTCGGTTTGGTGGCCTCGGTGTCGGTCGTGGCTAACCTTGGGTCCGAGTCTGGTGACCCGTACTACGGTTGTGATGTCAAGTTCCCCGCGAGCAGGGAACAGCACACCGGCCGCGTCGCCGTGGCTGGGTCTCGTGGTGTCTGACCGCCGACCGCTAAGCCGTCGCCGACTGGACCGGGCCGAGCCCGCCGAGCGCCAGGTGGCCTCGCCGTAGCTGCGTCGGGGGGCGGACCCCCGCCGCGACGAATCGGCAGCGTGGTTGCCGGATGATGTGAGCGAGGGCCCACTGGGCGGGTATGTGCCCGGCGGGCGGCGGACGCCTCGAACTCGAAGCCGGCGACGAGTCTCGGAGCCGGAACGACCCAGCACTGGGGGTAGAACGTGGATCCGACGCCTTCAGGCGATGGCACGGGCAACGGCCTGGGCGACGTCGTGCAGCTCGCCATCCCCGCCGTCGGCGCTTACCTGGTCGTCCTGCGCACCGCGACCGCGTCTTTGGCCGCGCGGGCGGACTTCACCCTTGACGACATCGAGGACCTGCGGATCGCCGTGGACGAGGCCTCCGCCCTGCTGCTGGTCTCCGCGGTCCCGGGATCGGCCCTGGAGTGCGTCTTCACGCTGTCGCCAGGCCGCATGCGGGTGACCGTTTCGGTCGACAGCCTCGACGGCGAGCCGCCGTCGAGGGACACGTTCGCCGTAGCCCTCGTCCGTCCTTCCGTATGTCACACGGACCTGCATGGGCGCGTCGCCCTTGGTCGTGAACAGCCAGCCCTCGCCGGTGATGTTCCAGTCTGGGTCGAGATGCGTTGTGCAGAACCAATGCGCCCGAAAGCTCAGAAACGGCCTGCCATTGCGCAGGCCTGCGACCGTGATTCGCTGGGCCGCCATCGTGCCCTTCTCGATCACGGAGCCGTCCGAGAGCGTGGTCGGCTCGGTGGCGCGCGCGATCTCCCCTCGCACCTCGAAGCTGTCAAGCGGCAGGCCGATCGCGTCGGCGAACGCGGTGAGCGACTGTTGGTAGCCCTCGGCAGTGCCCTGCAACAGCCGCGGGTCCAGCTCGTCATGGTGAACTGGCGCGCCAAAGCGCATGACCTTGGTGATCATGTCGGGTCCCACCGAGGCCGGAATATCGGCGTACTCATCGATGGTGAGTTCGTCGAGCCTTCGCATGGGGTAGACGAGCGTCAGTGGCATCGTGGTTGTACTGAAGCCAGGACTGCTTCCGGTCGCATGGATCGACGTGACCCCCTGCTGGCATGCCTGCTCGACACGCTGCCGGATGGCCGGATCCATCGCCGCGGCGTAGAAGAACTCGTTGCGTGTGGTGACGATGTTGATTCCGAACTCAGCAGCCGCGTCATATCATCGAGATCGAAGCCCTCCTGCATGTAGAGCACGCAGTCGGGCCTCAACGCTAAGACGTCCTCGATGTCGCGTGTGGCGAGGACGCCAAGTGGGCCGATGCCGGCCAGTTCGCCGGCATCCTTGCCCTCCTTGTCCGGCGAGTGGACGTAGAGGCCGACCAGCTCCAGGTCGGGGTGGTCGACGACACCGCGGATGGCCTTCTTCCCCATCCGGCCGGCCGCCCACTGGGAGGCCAGCAACGGTGGACCGCCTCGCGAGTAGCCAGCTGTCCGTCACTCTGCGTGTGCTGGAACCGTTCCAAACGGTGCCGGCCGCCGCTCGGCCTGGGGCGTGTCCAACCGTCCGCCGGCACATGAGCTCAACGAGGCATCGGTCGTTTCCCGCATCCGTGGGCTCAAATGATCAAAGTGCCTGCCCCGGTCCGGCTCGGCGGCGCGGTCCTCATCGTCGGTGGTCTCCGCCCCTCATCCGCCTGACGCGACCTCTCTGGATCTACGCGTCGAACTGTCGGCCGTTCGACGAGGCCGCCCTCGACACACATAGAATGAAGAAATTCGGCGGGAACGGACGGAGGTCCTCGGTGGCGGACGAGCGGGCGCAGGCTCCATTACCGGCGAATTCTCGTAGGGCGCAGATCATGAAGGCGGCAGGCGATCTGTTCGAGCGGCGCGCCTACCAGGAGGCATCCATGGAGGCCATCGCGCAACACGTCGGGATTCGTAAGGCGTCGCTTTACTATTACTTCAGCAGCAAGGATGAGTTGCTCGGGCAGATGCAGCAGGAGATGATCGAGCCGGTTATCAATGCACACCAGAGTCGCTTGAGTGAGGGCGCCCTTGACTCGCGCGGACTGCTGCTGGCCATGATGACCGACCTGGTTTCGCTGACCGAGACTCATCCCGGCCACATGCGTATCTATGTCGAGCGCCATCGAGAGCTTCCTGAACTCATCCGCGGAAAAATCGCTGAGCAGACCGACCGCTACCGAGGAATGCTTGTCGACGTCCTCGACCGGGGAGTGGCCGAAGGCGTGTTCACGGTTGCCGACCCGAACCTGACCGCGATGGCGATCCTGGGTATGTGTGGCTCGACTTATCAGTGGTACCGCCCCGGCGGGAAGTGCACGGCCCCGGAAATTGCCCAATATTTCTACCACATTCTCATGACCGGCATTGAAACTTCCTCGTGACGGCGCGGCGTCGGCAATCGCCAGGATAACGCGCCTGTATCTTATGGCCCGGCGGCGTGGGATTTCTTCGACCGGGGCGCCGTCCTACTGCCTGTAGCGTGCCAGAACTCGACTTGGGGCCATGGCCTGCGGTTTTGCTACCGAGTTACTAATGGGAATGAAAATATCTAGACATAGCGGGACTGCCGCGATTTAATCATTGTGTGCGGGAGACCGACGGCCGGAACTCGACCATGGAACACTGGAATCGATCAGGATTCGGGTGGCGCGCCAGATTGTCGACGAGGGGGCGAACGCCGACGAACTGGCGAAGCCGATCGAGGCTTTCGCCGAATTGCTGGAAAGTCATGCGTCGCCATGACCACTTGATTCCGCCCCTCCCAGGTGCTCAGGCGGATGGCTGCTCAGGACGGAAGGCGGTCTCCTCTCTCCCTACGATCAGTGATCCACACGGACCGCCCGGGGAGGACCTGTCACCAAAGATTCTGAGGTACGCGCTCGTGGCAGCAGGACAGGATTCCTCAGGACCTCCGCGTCACACTGACCTACGGGCTCGCAGGCACCAAGGCGGGACGACGTCGGACCGGACGGCACCAACATCCTCATCAGGACAGGGTGCCGGCGCAAGCCGGCATGGTCACTGACCTGGGAGAACGAGCTGACCGGAAAGGGTGACCGGCGGTGGGGTAATGGCTCAAGCCCCCCTCGGACACATTTTTCGTACATGATCAACCGGCGTGGTCGCCTCGACGATCACTTGGGCTGGGCTTTTGCGCGGCGCGTTCGTATTTGTCGATCAAGCCGCCGAGGGCGGGTCCGCGCTTGATGCGTTCCTTGGTCAGGTGGGCGATGGGGTGGTCAGGCCGCGGTGGCCGAAGATCACGGCTGCGGCGGGGTCGTCGTGCGTTGTGGTGGCCCGCAACACCCAGGCTGGGGGCTTCTCACTCCTGCGGCGTTCCTTCCGATCGGTGGCGTCGTCATGCTGCCGCCGGAGACGGACGGCTGACCGGCATCGGCGCCGCCGGTCCGCCCCGGCCCCGCCGGTCCGCCCCGGCCCCGCCACAGCGCACGGGCGATCACTCCGGGCCGCAGCAGCGCGGCCGGCGGGTCGATGAGGTTGACCGTGCGGACGCAGGGCTGCGACAAAGTCGTGGGCGGCGTGTCGGCTGGCGTCGTGGGCCTGTAGCGGCTACGGCTGCCGGGTGTACCGGCCCGCGACGGCCGCCGTGTGTCTGATCAGCTTCTGCCTGGTCGGCCGCGGGATCGTCGGGTTGGGCTGTTATCTGGTCTTCTGCGACTCCGCGCGGCGGGAGAGCGGGGGCGCTGCCGTCGGGCCGGCCCCGGGAACGGGCGGACGCGGCGCCCACGGGATGATCGAGGTTCCTACGCCATGATCGTCCGAGAGTGGGGC
>NZ_MBLO01000125.1 GCF_001854805.1 Pseudofrankia coriaricola | reverse complement strand
GGAGGGTGCCGCTGGTGGTGTCCCAGACTCGCGCGGTCTTGTCCCAGGAGCTGGTGGCGAGCAGGGTTCCGTCAGGGGAGAACGCGACTGGCCCGACGGCGCCGGTGTGGCCGGTGAGGGTCGTTCGGAGGGTGCCGCTGGTGGCGCCCCATATCCGAACGGTCCTGTCGGCGGAGCTGGTGGCGAGCAGGGTCCCGTCAGGGGAGAACGCGACTGACCCGACGGCACCGGTGTGGCCGATGAGGAACGCGCGCGGAGTGCCGCTCTTGGGGTCCCATATCCGAACGGTCCTGTCGGCGGAGCTGGTGGCGAGCAGGGTCCCGTCGGGGGAGAAGGCGACGGCGTGTACCCAGTCGGTGTGGCCGGTGAGGGTCGCGTGGAGGGTGCCGCTGGTGGTGTCCCAGACTCGCGCGGTCTTGTCCCAGGAGCTGGTGGCGAGCAGGGTTCCGTCCGGGGAGAACGCCACGGTCTGCGCGCTGTCGGCGCGGCCGGTGAAAGTGTACCGGTGGGCAACAGTGAAGTGCCGCTCGATGGGTTGAGGTAGTGGGAAGGGGGGTTCGGCGCTCGGCGGTGCCGCCCCATCAGGTACCGGGAACGGCGGCGCGACGGGCGGCTTCGCGCGGTTCGCCACTGCGTGACCGACGCGCTCGAGGAGATGGCTGCGGGCGGCTTCTGGTGGCCGACCGAACAGGTCGATCCAGACGACGGTGCGCAGCAGGCCGGGCAGGTCGCAGTCCTCGATCCTTATGGGGAGCAGCTTGCGGGCGAAACCCTCGGGATCGGCCGCGCGCGCTGCACGCCATTCTTCCCCGCCGTACACCGACCGCAGATAGGCGGCGGACACCAGAGCGATGGTCCGCCGTGCATGGGCGATTCCTTGCTGAATGCGGAACATCCAGTCCGATCCAGGCACGAAGTCCCATGCCTGGATCAGCACTCGGTAGCCGGCGTCCTCCAGCTGCCAGGCGACCCACTCCGCCCACTCCGCGTCCGCGGCGGTGTAGGAGACGAAGAAGTCCCATTCATCCGGCTCGTCATCGATCCTCGTACCCGACACGTCACTGATCCTCAACCGCAGGAAGGGTTGGCCCGCACGCGGCCGTTGTCATAAGCGAAATATGACAGACGTGGGCAGCCTCGGGCTCGCCGCGCGCTACGCCCATCGTGACGCCGACGCCGACGCCTCGACCCGCCCGCCTCGAACGCGCGGTGCCACCGGTTCGCCGACATCACCGAGGCCCGGAGGACCAGGGCCACGTCCGGTCAGGACGCCCCCGCGGCGAACTTCTGGGCGGCCCGCAACCGCACCCGCTCCCGGCGAGCCCGCCCATGCGCGGTCAGACCGCCCCCATCCGGATACCTCACACACTCGGCGTCACCGCCACCAGCCCAGCGGACGCCCCCACCACCAGGCCATTGACCCAGACCTCAAGGATCTTCAGTCGATTCCGCGATCACCGGCTGCCTCGTCGAGACCGCCAGCTCTCCGTGCCCGCTGCCCACGCTCCGCTACCTTGAACGCTCGACAACATGGCCCACGACGTGCGCGACGTCGGTTTCCACGAGAACGTCCTCTCCTTTGGACCGCCGACCTCCGGTCACCTTGCGGGCCTATGCGCCGCTGTGATCAACACGGATACGCCGAGGCCGGCTACCCGATCGTCGTGAAGGCGGCCGCGTCCACACTGCCCAACGGCCGTGCTCGATCTCCATGGCGTCCCCTGGCAAAACCGCCAGGCCACGATCACGCGGGAGCCCCGGCTCGACCCGCGCACCGCGCACCGCGCACCGCGGTAATGGTTGCGCGGTTGCCAGCGAGATCAGACACTCGTAATTCCTACCAGGTAGTGTGTCGATCGGAGCGTTCGTCATGACGAGCCCAGCCCGTGTCTGCGGGCCTGCGTCGTCAGGCCGGCCGGCCACCGCCGCAGGCAACAGAAGGAGATCGCGGGTGAACGAGTCTCCGCCGGAGATCGTGACGGATCTCGTCGACCTGACAAAGGTCGACTTCGAGCGTCTGAGCTCGACAATTTCCGAGCAGGCCGGGGAGTCGGCCCCGGATTCGGCGCTCGCGCATTCCCTGCGACGGATACTCCAGGAGGCCCGGGATCCAGCCAGCGCGATTGCTGGTTTCAAGTCGTCCATCTGAAGGGCGGCTGGAAGAGAGAAAGGGTGCATCTCGTGGCCGTGCCGCTCACGGGACCCGGGACACCATCAGCAGGCGCGGCCGGATGGTCTCCAGGGGGGCCCACGGCCAGTGCGCCGCGGGAAATTGAACGGCGATCAGAACCTTTTCAGCAGTTCATTCTGAAGGTCGTGAGCCGCTGTAATCTTTCCTGCGACTACTGCTATGTCTACGAGATGGCGGACCAAAGCTGGCGGCAACGGCCAACCGTGATGGCCCTCGACGTTCTCGCGGTGGCGGCCCACCGGATCGGCGAACATGCCAATACTCACGGGCTACGCGCGGTGCGGGTAATCCTGCACGGCGGTGAGCCGATGCTGGCCGGGCCTGAGTGGCTTGGTGAGGCGCTGACTATTCTGCGGGCGGCCGTTCCCCGGCGGGTGTCCGTGAACGTCACCGTGCAGACCAATGGCCTGCTGCTGGACGACGAGATCCTGGCCGTGCTGCACCGGCATCGTGTCCGGGTGGGGATCAGCCTGGACGGCCCCGCCGCCGCGCACGACCGACACCGGACATACGCCAGCGGCAGAGGCAGCCATGCCCAGGTCATGGCCGCGCTCGCGCTGCTCGGCAACGAGCGTCACCGGGGGCTGTTTGCCGGCCTGCTGTGCGTCGTCGACCCCGCGAACGACCCGCTCGCTGTGTACGAGGAACTGCTGCGCCACGCACCGCCCGCGGTCGACTTCATGCTCCCGCACGGCACGTGGAGCGCGCCTCCTCCCGGCCGGACGCCCGGCGACCCCGGCACCCCGTACGCGGACTGGCTGATCCCGGTGTTCGACCGCTGGTACGAAGCCCCGCGGCGACCCACCGATGTCCGGCTTTTCTCCGAGATCATTCATGTGCTGCTCGGCGGACGGAGTGGCACCGAGGACATCGGCCTTACTCCCTCCAGCGTCCTCGTCATCGAGACGGACGGTGCGCTGGAGCAGGTCGACGCCCTCAAGGCAGCCTACCCAGGGGCCCCCGCGACGGGCCTGACCGTAGCCGACGGCCCTTTCGACCTCGCCCTCGGTCACCCGGCCGTCGTTGCCCGACAGCAGGGTGTGGCCGGGCTGTCGGCCGAGTGCCGCCGGTGCGAGATCCGGGACGTGTGCGGCGGTGGCTATTACCCACACCGCTACCGCGCGGGCTCGGGCTTCGCCAACCCTTCTGTCTACTGCCCGGACCTGCTGGCGCTGATCCGTCATATCCGTCGTCGCGTCCACGCTGACCTGGCCCGGCTTTCAAGGCAGGTCGAGTGAACGAGACGCACCGCCTGTTCAGGGCGGACTTCGACGCCCTGGCCGCCGGAGGCGGCGGGCCCTCGACATTGGCCGCCCTCTGGAAGATGCAGCTGAGTAGACGGATCTTGCTCGTGCACACGGTCGCCGAGGTAGCACAGGAGCACGCGCCGGAGGTCTTCGTCGCGGGCCGGTTCGCGGAAGCCCTCGCCGTGTTGGCGGAGACCCGCCGCGCTGTCCCGGACGCCGTCGCCGATGTGCTTCTGAATCCCCAGATCGGTGGGTGGATCATGCGCTGCCTGCGCACGATGCTGGATCCCGCCGGCGAACGATCCTCGGCGGAATCCGATCTCGGGCATTTCGGCGCTGTGGTGGCGGCGGCGGCCTGGCGGGCGGGCCTTCCCTTCGAGACGACGATCCGGGTGAGCCACGGATCGGTGATGATCCCGACCGTCGGCCTCATCAGGACCGAGATGCTGGACGGGTGGGGACGGGCACATGCCGACGGCTCGGGAGAGACACTCAGGATCTCGGTGGGCGACGAGACGGTTGCATCAGACGAAATGGGTCCGGTGGCCGGGTCACGGTGGCTGCCTCTGCGGCAGCTCCGTTGCGTTGTAGACGGACGGTCGTTGGAGATTGCGCTTGATGACGTCGACCCCTTCCGTGGGTTCGCCGGGCTCCGAAACGCGGACCGCCTGACGTCCACCGAGGCCGCGGTGTGGAAGGCGCGGCTGGACGAGGCATGGGAACTGCTTGTTCGGTACCTGCCGGACCATGCCGAGGCGATCGCCGCGGGAGTCCGTTGCCTGGTGCCGCTCGATCCTGGCCCAGAGAAGCGGAAGCTGAGTGCCACCTCAACCGACGCGCCCGGCGCCGTCGGCATGATCCCGCCCACGGACGGGCTCGACTTGGCCGTCACCCTGGTCCATGAGCTGCAGCACACGAAACTCGCTGTCCTGCAGGACGCGGTCCGGCTCTGCGGGTCGGACGACGAGCTTCACTACGCGCCGTGGCGCTATGACCCGCGCCCGCTCACAGGAATGTTCCAGGGGGTGTACGC
The DNA here is from genome assembly GCF_001854805.1 of Pseudofrankia coriaricola. Lineage (GTDB taxonomy): Bacteria > Actinomycetota > Actinomycetes > Frankiales > Frankiaceae > Pseudofrankia. The sequence continues at coordinate 256,262 of NZ_MBLO01000125.1, read as the reverse complement.
CTACCTGGGTCTGACCGAATTCTGGGGTGTCTACCGCCAGGCGGCCGAAGGGCCGGGCGCACAGCTGGCGCACTTCGAGTTCGCGCGCTGGCGTGAGGCCGTCCGGCGGGTGATTCGATGGCTGCATGAATCCAGCCTCCTGACGGCGCTGGGCCGAGACTTCCTGGTCGGGATGCGGACGAGCATCGAACGGTGGTGTGCCGAGGCGGTGCCGGCGCTGCCGCTCGCGCTGGCGCGCGTTGCCAGTGCCGAGCACTGGACGAGCTGGCGGCTGCGCAACATTCACCCGGACCAGACGTGGATCGCGGCGGCGGCGGACGCGTGGTTGGCAGGCCAGCCTGGCCCCGACGGGCGAACAGCTCCGGCGACAGTCCGTCGCGGCCGCCGCGGTAAAGCCACGGAGCCGCACCTCGAGCTCGCCTATCTTCGACTTCGGGAGCCGGACCGCTTCGACGCCCTGCGCCGCGACCTCGGGAAGCGGGATGCTCTAGCCGCGGCCCTCCCTGGTGCAACCGTGGCCGACGTGCTTCTGGTGGCGGGTGACCATGTCGCGGCCACCCGCGCCTACCAGCGAGAAATTACCCGTACGCCAGAGCGGATCGAGGCCTGGACCGGGCTTGCGATCGCGCACCGCGGTCTGCGTACGGCAGGCCAACCGCTCCTCGTCGCTCGACCCGAGACAGTTCGCGCGCTGCACCTGTACATCGGCGAGCGCACCGGGACCGGTCCTGACCCGGAAGCGCTGGCGGGTTGGCTCGGTGAAAGCAGTGCGCAGACTCTCGACGAGCACGGCTAGGTCGGGCGACACGGGATCAGAGCGCGACGGGCTCGAAGTCGAAGTCCAGCCGCCGGCCCTCAACCGCGGCGACGACGTCAGGATGGGTCTCGTAAAGGACCTTGCCGTAGCGGTCAATCGTGTCGGCCGCCAGCTCGTCGGCCTCCTCTACCCGACCGACGTGGCGGAGGTCGAGCGCATAGTTGGTGGCGCAGACCAGAGTGTGCGGGTGGTTGGGCCCGAGCAGAGACTGGAAGCGGCGCAACGTGTCCGCGCCCGTCTGCAGCCCGAACTCCACGTCCCCGCTCTCCGAGATGGCGGTGGCGAGGTTGGTGACGCAGGTCAGCGTGTAGTGGTGGTCCGGACCCAGACGGTCGGTCAGGCCGGCGAGTGATCCCTCGAGTATCCGCCGGGCCTCGGCCGGGTCACCCATCTGCCGCCGCACGAGCGCGAGGTTGAGCACGCTGCCATAGGTGTATGGGTGGGTGCTACCCAGCGCCTGCTCGAAGCGGCCGACAGTCCGGTCGAAGCGATCGAACGCCTCGTCGGTCCGGTTGACGGCTCGCAGGGCGTTGCCCAGATTGAGTCCGGCGAAGAGTCGGTCGGGGTGATTCTGCGGGTGGCCCGCCGTGTATTTGTCGTAGGTGTCTTCGGCCAGCGCCAGCGCCGCGGGGAAGTCGCCGGCCTTGCGCCGGTTGACCGACAGGATTCTGGCCGCCCGCAGGGCGTCGCGATGCAGCTCGCGGATCGTGCCTCGGGCGATCAGCTCTCGGTAGAGGCCATAGGCCCGTTCGGCGGTGTCCCGGCCTTCCAGGTACCGACCGGCCTGCCGCTGGTCTCGGGCCAGAGTCGCCAGCGCCCATACGACATGAAGGTTGTCGTCGCCCCCGAAGAAGATCCTGCAGGAGTTGTAGTTGCGCTCGCTCAGTTCGAGCGCGAGCGTGTACTCGCTGGTAAGACCATAGTCGACCGCGAGGTTGTTAAGAGCGTAGAACGTGTTGAGGTGGTCGGCGAAAACCTCTCGGTGCAGCGCGACCGCTTCCTCGTCCAGTTCCTTGGCCGCCGCGAACTCACCCCGGGCACGAAGATCCGCGCCGTGTCCGCCGAGAACCGTCAGCGTGTCCTCGTGAGAGGGCCCCAGGGTGGCACGCATCTGCTCCAGGGTCGAGCGGCGCAGCTCGTACGCATCGTCGTACCGACCGGTCGTCCACAGCAGGTTGCACTTGTGTCCCGCCATGACCAGCACGTAACGGTTATCGGCTCCGGAGTCGGCGGACCAGCGCTCGATGGCACGGTCCGCCTCGACCAGGCCGATCTCGAAGTCTCCGGACGCGTACAGGTAGCGGATGACGTTGGTGAACAGCTCCCTGGAACCGGAATCCTGGCACTCGACCAGGGCGGAGCTGGTGACGTGCCCATACAACTCCGCATAGTCCGGCCAGAGCTTGGGGTCGTTCGGATTGCGCGGGTCCGCGACAGCGAGGATCAGATGGACGTCATGGCGGATCTTCTCCGCTTCTGCCGTGCCCAGCTCCTCCCGGACGAGTCGCTGGATAAGCCGGTGGACCTGGAGGGTGTTGGCGTTGTTGTCGATGCGCGCGAGGGCGTAGCGGCCGAGCTCGCGGGTCGCCCGGGCGAGCAGGATCCCGTCTGAAAGGAAGCCGCGCATCGGTTCTTCCAGGGCGAACCGGCCGTTGCTGAAAAAGTCCCGACGGATCGGCTCCGGCCCGAAGAACGCACACCGGCGAAGCAGCTCCAAAGCCTGCGGATTGTGTTCGCCGACGGTTGCTTTGGACACGCTCCATGCAGTGGCCACTGTCTGCGGATAGTCCGCCGGCAGATTTTCCGCCAACAGTTGGCTGGCCTTGTCCGCGAAGAGCGCGAGGTACTCGTCGACGGTCATGCCGCTCTCGTCCTGCAGAGCGCCGGCCTGCTCCAGGGCGAGCGGCAGGTCGCCCAGCTCCTCGGCGAGCCGGTCGGCGCTCTGCGGGCCGATACCCGGCACACGGCGCTCGAGGAACTCAAGGCTCTCCTCGCGGGTGAAGACGTCGACCTCGATCGTCTCGACCACGCTCTGCCAGCGGCGGTTGCGCGATGTGATGAGCAGGTGCCCGGTACCCTGCGGCTGCAGGTTCTTGAGATCCTCTGGCTGGTCGGCGTTATCGAAGATCAGCAGCCAGCGCGGGTGCGGCTCTCCCTTGCGCAGCGCGTCGAGCACGGCGGTGACCGCGTCCTCGGTCCGGTCCAGCGGAACGGTCAGGCCGAGACGGGGAGCGAGAGCGGCGAGGCCGGCCCGGATGAGACCGGGCTGGTCGGCCGACACCCACCAGACGACCTCGTACTGGCTGGCGTAGCGGTAGGCGTACTCCATTGCGAGCTGCGTCTTGCCAACGCCGCCGAGGCCATACACGGCCTGCGGGAGGACCGCGGTGGTCTTTGTCAGGAGACGCTCGCGCAGGTCAGTGAGCAGGTGCGTCCGACCGGTGAAGTTCTTGTTCCGCTGCGGGACGTTGCCCCATACCGTAGGCACCCGCTCTGTCCTGCCGGAGCCGACCGCCGGATCGATGCTCACCGCCACTTCCCTCCGCCCCGCTGCGCATACGACATTCGGATTGTATCCCGCTTCCCACTCTTCACCGGCCACCCGGCTCCCCGGGGCTGGCCGCCGCACCGGAGAGCTCGGTGCAGGTAACCGGACCATCTAACCGCGCCGGGTGCTCGGGTTCGGCGTTGCCTCCGATACGGCGCGCCACGGCGTCCAGGAATCCGCCCCCGTGGTTGGAACCGGGTGCCGCTGTGCTTGCTTCTTGTCATAATCGCCTTATCCAGCCGACGATCGCATGGACGGCATTTGGTAAGGGGACGGGCCGTTGGGGGCGATGCGCCCCGGCGGCGCAGCCTCCGGGCCGTCCAGGAATTTTGGCGCGGTTGACCGAGCCCGGTACCCACAGACGACCAGCACTGTTCCCCCTTGGTCCTCGCCCTGAGCCGACGCTCTGCCCGCCAGCTCGGTCAGCCGTTCGGCCGCTCGCCGCCGAGCTCCTCGAGCAGGCGGCGGGCGCCAGTGTGCTGGTGCGGCATGAGCGGCGGATCCGCGCCCTCCAGCGCCCCTCGCAGCAGGGCGACCGCGCGAGCGGTGTCCCCAGCTCTGGCGGCCACGACAGCGGCCCGCCACTGGACCGCGCCGTCGGCTGGCGCCCGCGCGAGCGCCGCGCCCGCGAGTGCCCGTGCCTCGTCGATGCGGCCGAGCTCCGCGAGAGCGTATGCGCGGGCGGCCTGCACCTCAGGCGAGCCCGCGGCGGCCGGCCTCAGCCTGGCCAGGTTGTCCAGGTCCTCCAGCGCGCCTTCGAAGTCGCCTAGTTCGGTGCGCAGCGCGCCGCGTCCCGCGAGCGCGTCCGCTGTGGCCGGCGCGTAGCTCAGGACCCCGCCGTAGACGCCCTCGGCCCCGCGTAGCTGGCCTGCCTGCCAAAGCGCGTGAGCGAGTTCGACTCGAAGCATGCGGTCGCCCTGCAGACGTGCCACGGCGCCCTGCAGGTCGCTCACGGCCTCGGCGTGGCGGCCCGCCCGTAGAAGGAGCTGGCCGATCGCGGCCAGCAGCATGCCGACCGCCGTCGAGTCCTGAACGAGCTCGAACAGCACCGCGGCCCGTCGGTAGCGGGTCTCAGCCTCGTCGTAGCGGTCGCCGTTGAAGGCCAGGTTGCCGAGGAAAGACTCTGCCTCCCCCAAGGTCCGCGGGTCCCCCCCGGCCAGCCGGACCGCCTCCTCCGCATGCTTGCGCGCGAGGTCGAGCTCACCGTCGGCGAGCGCGGCCTCGGCCGCGCGCAGGTAGTCGACCGGCCGGCCCAGCGGCTCGTCACTTTCCGGCCAACGCAGTCTGCCTGCCTGGATCGACTCGATCAGGCGGTCGTGCTGCAGCTCGTACCAACGAGATCCCGAGCGCCATTCCGCCTTGAGGAGATGCCGGTCCACCAAGGCGTGGGCGACAGCATTCGACATCCCCGCGGTCCGGCTTCTGCCCTCGTAGACCGTGTTCCGGGTACCCAGCTCGGTCAGGAAGGACCGGGCCAGCCAGTCGCGCAGAGCAGACTCCGCGATGTCATGCTCGCGGGCGACCTCCGAGATGGCTCGCGCGCAGAAGTCCGTAAGCGTGCGGTCGACGTCGCCGTAGTTGCGCAGGTGCTCAGCCGTGATCACGCTGACCTCGTCGGGCAGGGCCTCCCAGAGAGCGGAACAGACCACTTGCAGCTGCACCGGCTCGACCGTCTCGGCCTGGACTGACGCCGTCTCCCCCAGCCGGTCGGTGAAGTCGGTCGTGCGCAGGTCATCGACGAGGCGCTCGGCCACCCCGGGCGCGAAGGACCGACCGGTACCCGCCAGCGGGCGAGTCACCGCACGCAGCGCGGCGCCCACCGGCAGCGGCTCGACGTGGAAGCGCGTCCGCGAGTCGCTGGAGATCACGGCCTCGTACGGCAGAAGGCTGGCGAGGCTGTCCTCTCGGATCGAGATCAGCAGGCGCAGATGCGGCAGCGCCCGGATGGCCTCGGCGAGGTGATCAATAAACTCGTCGCGGTACCGCCGGCGGTGTGGAAGGTCACGGAACACCTCCTCGAACCGGTCAATCGCGGCGAGGACGGGGAGCGGGTCGTCGTAACGGTCAAAACGTTCGACGCGGCGGCTCAGAAAGTCGGTGACGGAGAGTCCGGAAAGCTGGTTGGGTGAATCGTGAGGTGACCATGAGGACAGCAGCGCGAAGGTATAGGGGTTGTGTCGCGAAAGCGCCGCCGTGGGTACTGGCGACGCCTGCGAGACCCGCCCCGGCGGTAGGATCTCGGCCGCCTCGGCAGCCACCCGCGCGCCGACTCCGGCCGTCACGAGCGACGTCTTTCCGACCCCGGACGGCCCATAGACCACGAGTAGCCGGTGGCTGGTCCACAGGGTCGCGACGTCGTATGACTCACGCTCCCGCCCGAAAAACAGGTCGGTCTCGTCCGGCTGGTACGAACGTGGACCCACGAAAGGGGGCCGGCGGCCACCAGCCGGCGCACCCCCCGTCATGCCGGCCCCATCAGAAATCGCAGCCGCTGGCAGAACTCCGCGGTTGTGCCCCAGAAGACGGTTATATTCCGCCTGTCGAAGTACCTGTCCAAGTAGTCTCGGGCGCGGGCATCCAGGCCCGTTTCTCCGTCCTCGCTGGGCGCGAGCTGCACGCTTATGTGACGTCGCAGGTGGACGGGGGCAAGCGTGCGTAGCAGGCTGTGAAAGAGGACCCGAAAATTCCAGTCCCCGTATCGGTATCCGATAAACAGCAGCGGGGCATTCTTCAGAGCCGGAAGCACCGAGGTCGGTACAATGCGTTGCATTGTGGTCCGATTCGCCGACAGATTCGCCACGAAGTCAAGATAGTCGTCCTCGGTGAGTACGAGTGTCCGAGGATCCTCGAAACTTCCGTACAAATGAAATACAATAGGATTTTCCACCATCGGTGGATCGGGGTCCAAACTCGGGGCGCCAATTTCGGATAGTGGGTCGTCCCACAGGCAGGCGAGCGCCCTGGGATCCTTTCCGGATGCGCGGAGGGCGCTCACCATAAAATTGTCATAGTTCGTCGTGACGTAGACCTTGAGGGGAAGCTCGGCGAGAAGCGCGTGTGGCTCGGAAAGGTCGGAAAAATCCGGCTGCCCCCGAGCGGCCAGTTCCTCCCTCAGCTGTTCCTTGACGTAGACGCCCTCGCCCTCGACCGTGGTCGCGTACTGCATGACACGCGGGAGTTCCGCCATTGAGTCTGGAAACGGGTAGGCGTAGCGGGCGGCCCAGACGGCGCTGAGGTGACTGTCGGTGGGCAGCGTCGGATGGCAGACACCGCCACCGAGGAACGGGGTGCACTCGCCGTTGCGAAGCTGGTTCACGAGCCGATCCCATGCTCGGTCGTCCACCCTGACCCCCGCCGGTCCGCCCACGTGCCTCGCAGCACCTGACACTCGACGAACTGTAGTAGGGCGACAGCGCAGACTGGAACGGGGGTGGGCACTACGGTACCTGAGTCTGCCACGACGACGCCGACGGCGCGGCTCACTGAGATATCTCAGGTGTGGTACGGCCCGTACGCTCCGACCGCCCGAAGCACCGGCGGGACACGTGCCCGCGATTCTCGCGGCCGCCGCCTGGCACGAAACGCTCTCTACATATGGCTCGAACGCCTGCTGTGGCGTGTCGGATATATCACGAGGCGGCGTAGTTGCCTGTATCCACAATTCTAGTAAGGCCATACTCGACGCCAGTCTTTGATGATCTCAAGATATACCCAATTTTTGGGTGTGATCTGTCGTTTCGCCGTGCTGTCGGGCCGCGTTCGGCCCCTGGTTGACGGCAAATCGTCGTGCCCTCGCGCTGGTTGGACCCTTCGTGCTCGGGGGACAGGTCTGGTCGGGAATTGATCCACAGGTCCGGTCTGCCGTCCTCACCCGGAAGGGCGGTGGTGCGCGTGGTGGCTGTCGGAGACGGCCGTCCGCGTCGACTGAGGTGCGTGGATTGTTCTGGCCACGCGGTGCCCTGGAGGAGGCGGCCCGACGCCGGCCGCCCTTCGTACCCGCGGACGTCGTCGAATCCGGCCTCTGGGCCGACCTGGAATGGAAGTGCGCCCAGATCGCGGCCGGCGATCCCGCTTGAGCCCGACCAGACGCAGGTCCTGCTGCGCACGCTGGCGATCAGCGTCGGCCGCGGCCAGGCCCGGTACGGCCGCGGGGCGCGCCACCGGCCCACGTTCCCCTCACCGGCGTCCCGAGGAGACGACCGCGGCCGCCGGCGCGCCGCTGTTCTTTCCCCCGAGTGGCATCGGGCTCATCCCTGACCAGACGGCTGACCATCCCGCTCGGAGGCGGGCGCCCGCGCCAGTGCCACGGATGACGATCCGGGGCGGTCGGGCACCGACAGTAGCCGCGGCCCGGCCGATCGAGGTCGGGAACCGCGCCGGCCCGGACACCGATCTTCATCGACAGGCCGGCCTGCCGCGGAGCACGTACGCGTCACGTGTCGTGACGGTCGCCCCGGAGCAAACCCGGGTGGGCCTTTCACCTACCACCGGTTACCAAGGCCATTCCGCGACGTACCGTGCTGAGACGTACCGTGCCGGCGTGAGCGTGAGCATGCTGTGGGCGGTCTCGGCCCTTGACGCACCTGCGCTGGAACGGTGGGCTCCGGTCTGGACAAGTCTGTTCGACGGATACGCGTCCCGGGAGGACCTGCGGACTTGTTGGCAGGGCTGGCTCGATGACGGTCAACCGGATGAGTCGTTCGCCCGGATGTTCTCCGCCGTCGCCCACGGTGGCTGGAAAGAGCTTTGGGACTTCTCCAACGAGTGCGCCTCGGAAGTGCTCACCGATATCCACGTCACTCGTCGATGCTCTGCGCCTGAAGCGTTGTTCTACGCGATCGGACCCGCGCGTGCCCGGTCGCTGCCCGGATTCCTCGGCAACTTCATCCTGACACCCGGCCAGCTCTCGGCGGCGCTACCGGGCATAGTGGCCGCGTTCTCCTTCTCACCGCGCGAGCGCATCCAGATCCGCGGCCGGGTGGACGAGGCGCTCGCCGACTCCGCGCCGCACGACATCGACGACGTCCTTGACACGCTTCCTCGGCGTGCCCGATGGGCGGCGGATCATAGCATGGGGTTGGTCAGTATCTGTCAGGCGATCACGTAGTGGGCTCGCGTCATCGCTCATCCGCGCTCCCGCAGGGCTTGTCCGTGCGCTCCTGGGCGGGTGCGCACGCGGGATTCTGGCGCCGCTCGGAGGCGGGGATCGAGCCGCGCTGGCGCGAGGCTGTTGTGTCAATGCGGCCCGACCTGGTTTTGGACGTCAAGCGGGCCGGGCCCTGCTCGCGGGTTTCCGCTGGTCAGCCGTATTGCTAGCCCAAAAGTGCCAGGCGATGGTCCTTTATAGCTAGGACCAGAGTCCCGGCAACCCGTTTGCCGCATCACCCGAGCCTGCAGTTTCACTCTGCAACAGAGGCCTAAAGGCCCTCATCGGCACCTACGTGCCATTTTTCCTTTGAATGGGCGCTCGTTACGTTCGCGCCGCTCCCGGCCACCCCCAAACCGGGACGGCGCCCGGCCCCCCACCGGGCAGCCAGCGACGAGGAAGGTGCTCGCGACGATGGTGCTCAAGAACGGAACTCTGTTCACATTCCTGGCGATGGCCGCGGCCTCAGCCGGAGGCATCTCCGGTTGCCCGGGGCCCGACTCGGGGCCGCCCACGCCCGTGAAGTGTGCCGACGTGGAGGTCGTCTTCGCCCGCGGCAGCGGGGAACTGCCAGGCCTCGGAATCACCGGTGGCCCGTTCGTCAGCTCCCTGAAGGCTGACCTGGCTGGCAAGTCCGTGAACTCGTATGCCGTGAACTACGCGGCCGACGTCGCCCAGACCTCGGCCGGCTCCGGCGCCACCGACATGACCAACCACGTCACCTCGGTGGCCGCCGAGTGCCCGAACACCAAGTTCGTGCTCGGCGGATACTCGCAGGGCGCCAGCGTCACCGATATCGCGATCGGCATCCCGACGCTGCTCGGCAGTGGCAAGACGATCCCGACAAACCTGGCTCCGCGGGTCTGGGCGGTTGTCGTCTTCGGCAACCCGCTGGCGCTGCTTGGGCAGCACATCCCGACCGCCAGCAAGCTCTACGGCTCCAAGGCACAGGAGTTCTGCGCGCTGGGTGACCCGGTCTGCGGCAACGGCGTCAACGGCGTGGCACATCTGACCTACGGTTCCAACGGAATGACCACCCAGGGCGCGGCGTTCGCGGCCAGCAAGGTCACGGGCTCCTGACCCCGTCCGGCGCGGCGGCGCGGCGGACCGCCGCACCGCCGCGCCGGGGGCCGCCCGGGCACTCCGTGGGACCGGAACTCTCGACGCGAGGCAATCACCCCTGCTGACTTCGACGACCGTGCATCAAGGGCTCTGGGCGCGGGATGGCCCGAGAAGCCCACGGCCGGGTCAGAGCAGGTCGTGGTCGCGGGCGTAGATGGCGGCCTGGGTGCGGTCGCGCAGGCCGAGACGGTCAAGAATGCGGGAGATGTGGTTCTTCACGGTCCCCTCGCTCAGGTAGAGCCGAGCGGCGATCTCCCGGTTGTTCAGCCCGGCCGCGACCTGACGCAGGACGTCGATCTCCCGTGGTGTCAGACCAGCGACCGCGGGCCTGACGGCTGACCAGTCAGCTGGCGGCGCCGCGGCGGCCGGCGGGACCGCGACCGGCGGAGCAGTGGCTGTACCGGCAGGTACGGAGGTGGGGATGAGGACGGGGAAGGGCGAGGCCCGTTCCAGAGCGGTGGTGAGGCGGGCGGCGGCGGCCGGGTCGAACTGGACCACGCCGGCATGGGCCAGCCGGACGGCGGCGGCGAGCTCGGCGGCCGGACGGTCCTTGAGCAGGTAGCCGGCGGCGCCCGCGCGCAGCGCACGCACCACATAGTCCTCGTCATCAAACGTCGTGAGCATCACCACCCGGCAGGCCGGCGCCCGCGCGGCCAGCTCCGCCGCCGCCGCGACGCCGTCCAGTACCGGCATCCGCACGTCCATGAGCACCACGTGCGGGCCGAGGGCCAGTGCCCGCTCGACGGCCTCCCGGCCGTCGGCCGCCGTGCCGACGACCTCGACACCCGGCTGGATGCCGAGAAGGGCGGCGATGCTCTCCCGGATCAGCCGCTGGTCGTCGACAACCAGCACCCGCACCGGCGGCGGCGCGGACGACGCGGAGACGCCCACGCCGGAGCCGGACTCGGACTCGGACGCGGGCCCGGATCCGGGAGCAGACGTTCCGGTCACGACACCGGCTCCGGCTGGTGGGGGATCGCGACGGCCAGGCGGGTACCCCGGCCTGGCTCGCTGTCGACCGTGACCGAGCCGCCGACGAGAGCCACCCGCTCGCGCATTCCACGCAGGCCGAACCCCTCCCGGCCGGCCTCGAACCCTCGGCCGTCGTCGGCGACGACGAGACGGGCCTCGGTCGGCGCGCAGCGGACGGTCACCACCGCCCGGGTGGCGTGCGCGTGCCGGCGGACATTGGTCATGCCCTCCTGCGCCGCCCGGTAGAGCGTCATCAACACGGCGGGCCCATACCGGCGCTCGTCGCCGGACCAGTCCACCGTCACGGCCAGCCGGCCGTCGTCGGTCCGCTGGGCCTGCCTCGCCAGCTCGTCCAGCGCCGTGGAAAACCGGAACGGGACCTCGCGCAGCGCACCGACGGAGCGACGGACGTCATCAAGCGCGAGCCGCGCCGACCGGTGCGCGTCCTCGACGGCGGCGTCCGCGGCCGCGGGGTCGCGGTCGCGGAAGGCGGCCGCCTTTTCCAGCAGGACCGAGATGGCGGTCAGATGGTGGCCGAGCCCGTCGTGGATGTCGCGGGCGACCCGGTTGCGTTCCGCGGCGGCGGACAGTTCGGCTACCCGCTCCGACGACGCCCGCAACCGCTCGTTCGCGTCCTGCGCGCGCGTCCTGCCGCGCCGTTCCTCGGCGGCGACCGCGGCCATCGCGATCGTCAGCACCAACCCGAGGACGAACATCAGCAGATCCGAGATGTGTTCCGGCGACCGGTACCAGTGGGGTTCGGTCAGCTGGAACGCCACGGCGATGGCCACAACGCAGCCAGCGCCGACCCCGATGCTCACCGCGCGGCCGAACGCGAAGTACGCGGTGAACGGCAGCAGCAGGAACAGCACCCGGGCAAGCCCGGCCCCGTCACCGGCGGCGACCAGAACGAACAACGCGGCGCGCGCGGCCAGCAACCCGACAGCCGCTGGCCGCGGGGCACCATCCGGGAACGCCCGCCGCTCGGCGAGATCCAGCACGGCCGCCGCGGCCAGCCCGCCAACGAACGGCAGCGGCCGCGTGTCACCCACACCGGCAAGGCCGGCGTACCCACCGGCGATCAGCACGCCGGCGTACAGGACGGGTGCGACCCACGGAACCGGCGGTGACACGGCGTCAGGGTACGTCGGCCGGCGCACTCGCCGATATACCCGAAAGGCACGTGCCCGCGGGCATGGTCGCGCACCGGGTGCCGAAGGGCATGCGGCTGGTGGGCACTTCCGGCGCGCATCGCCTCTTCCTACGGTCCGGGCATGTTCTTTCTTCTGCGTTTCGGAGCGGTCAGTGGCCTGGTGGCCGGCCTCTTTGTCGCGGTGCCCGGCATGATCGAGGCGTTCACCGGCGAGACTCTGGCTACCAGCCTGGTGCTCGGCGTCTCGCCGGCACTGGCGGTTCCACTGCTGCCGGCGCTGCGCCTCGGCCTCCTGGCCGCCGGCGACCGGCGACCGGCGGACCAGTCGCGCCGGCCGGGTGCAGCCAACCCGTCCATCTCCCCGGCTGGGGCTGGGGGTGGGAGCGGTGGCGGTGGCGGTGGCGGTGGCGCCTTCGCTGATGCCGCGTTCGCGGTCAACCTGGTCGGGTTCGGGCTGTTCGGCGGGGCCGCCTATGCCCTGAACGTCGTTGTCTACCCGCTGGGCGAGGACACCGACCTCGCCACGGCGAGCCGCGCCGCGCTATTGGCCAGCGCCGCGGTCTTCGTCGTCGGCGTGGTGTTGTTCGGGATCGCCCTGCTGCGTTCGGGCGCCTACCCGCGTACGCCGGTCTGGCTCTACCTGCTGGGGTTTCCGCCGTTCGCGCTCGCCGCGCGGCTGCCGGACACCCCGGTGACCAGCATGCTGCACGTGCTTGTCGGGTTTGCCGTTGGCTGGCTTGCCCTTTCTTGCTGGCGGATCGCCCGCGAGAGCCAAGCGGCGCCGGCTCCGCCCGGTCCCTCGGCCGGCGTGCTGGCCCGGCCCTCAGCCCGGCCGTCTGTCTCGGCCGGTCCCGCCTGACCGTCCTACGTTCCTAGGTCGCCTGTGTCCGATGCCTGTGCCCGTCCAGCAGGCGGCGCACCTCGGGGGCGAGCCCGCCGAGCTGGGCGAGCTGGTGGCGTGCCTCGGCCGGGGTGATGCCGGGAACGTGCAGGCGGACGTTGACGGCGTCGCAGCCAGCGGTGATCACGTCGGCCGCGAGCCGCTCGGCCAACGCGGTCGGGTCGTCGTCGGCGATGAGGGCGTCGTCCGCCCAGTGGGAGACCGCCGCCGACGCCGCGTAGCCGCGGTAGACCTGTACCTGCCTGGCCTGGCGGCTGGTCGGCGGCGGGCCGAGCCAGATCCTGCGGACGATGACGCAGGCCCGCTCGCCGCCCGCCTCCCGGTAGGCGTCGGCGAGCTGGCGGCAGCGCGCGACGGTGGACATCGAGTCGAAGAGCAGGCCGGCGCCGGCGGCGGCGGCCCTGCGCACGGCCGCCGGGCTCATGGCCGCGCTGACGAGCGGGATCGGGGCGTCGGCGCAGGCCGCGACGGCCGGGTCGTTCGCCAGCGGTCCAGGGTCGCGACCGGACAGGGCACCCGCCACCTCCGCGAGCCCGGCGGCGAACCGCCGCGTCAGCCCGTCCTTGGTGGTCCCAAGGATGTCGAAGTCGTCCTGGAGCGATCCGGCGGCGACGCCCAGGCCCACGCGGCCCGGAAACCGGGCCGCCAGCCACGCCGTCTCCTCGATGACCAGCGCCGTCTGGCGCAGCGGGAGCAACAACGGGCAGGCGGCCGCCCAGCCCGCGGCCATGGCTTCCAGCGCCCAGCTCGCCATCTGCAATGGGTTGGGGATGTAGCCGGCGAATCCGCCGTGGTGCTCGCTGGTCATGACGCCGTCGAAGCCGGCGTCGGTGGCCAGCGCGGCCTGTGCCCGCAGCTCGACCACTGTCTGCCGGGCGCTCATCGGCGGCTCCACCGCGTGCGGGTAGAGGCGTAACGAAACCGAACCGGCCGACAGCGGGGCCAACGGGGCCGGCGGCGCCAACGGCGTCTTGATAGCGCTCACGACCGGCTCACCTCCACTTGGCGATCTGACGCGGCTGGCCCCTGGAGGGAGCGCGCGAGACCGACCTGCGCCTGATAGGCCGGCACTATGATGCCGGCACAGGGACATTTCCGGCAGTAGGGGGTCACTCGCGGTGGGGGATGCGAGCGCGCGGACGGCGGGCACTGCCAGCTCGGCGGGGCCGACGGAGACTCGCCCGGCCGCCCCGGCGGACCTGAGGACGGACCGGGCGCACTCGGCGCGGATGTACGACTACTACCTCGGCGGGAAGGACAACTTCCCGGCAGATCGCACGGCCGCGGAGCAGGTCAAGGCGGCCCTGCCCGAGGTTCCGCAGGCGGCCGTGCAGAACCGGCTGTTCCTGGTCCGCGCGGCCAGGTTCCTGGCTGCCGAGGTCGGCATCCGCCAGTTTCTGGACATCGGCACCGGGATCCCCACGAGCCCGAACCTGCATGAGGTCGTGCAGGGCGTCGCGCCCGAGTCCCGGGTTGTCTACGCGGACAACGACCGTTGCAAGTCGGGTTGTACACACACACCACGAGGCTGGCGCGAACCGACTCGGAGCGGAGCAGTGCACGTCCGACCATAGATGACCACCGTGATCAGATGATCGCCCATAGCCGCACCGTGCCGTCGGTGGAGATAGTGGCGAGCTGGGTGCTGTCCGGGGAGAACACCGCCCACCGCACCGGGCCTGTATGGCCGGTGAAGGTGGCGTGTTCGCGGCCGGTGGCCACGTCCCATAGCCGCACCGCCCCATCGATGGAGATGGTGGCGAGCTGGGTGCTGTCCAGGGAGAACACCGCCCACCGCACCGGGCCGGTGAGTCGGGTGAGGCCGATGAGGATGGCGTGTTCGCGGCCGGTGGCCACGTCCCATAGCCGCACCGTCCCATCGGCGGAGGCGGTGGCGAGCTGGGTGCTGTCCGGGGAGAACACCGCCCACCACACCAGGCGGGTGTGGCCGGTGAGGGTGGCGTGTTCGCGGCCGGTGGCCACGTCCCATAGCCGCACCGGCCCGTCAGCGGAGAGAGTGGCGAGTTGGGTGCTGTCCGGGGAGAACACCGCCCACGGCACCGGGCCGGTGAGGGTGGCGCGTTCGCGGCCGGTGGCCACGTCCCATAGCCGCACCGTTCCACCGTCGGAGATGGTGGCGAGCTGGGTGCTGTCCGGGGAGAACACCGCCCGCCACACCGGGCCTATGTGGCGGGTGAAGGTGGCGGCGTGTTCACGGCCGGTGGCCACGTCCCATAGCCGCACCGCCCCATCGATGGAGATGGTGGCGAGCTGGGTGCTGTCCAGGGAGAACACCGCCCACTGCACCGTGTCAGTACGGCGGGTGAGGGTGGCGCGTTCGCGGCCGGTGGCCACGTCCCATAGCCGCACCGCCCCATCGGCGGAGACGGTGGCGAGCTGGGTGCTGTCCGGGGAGAACACCGCCCACCACACCGGGCCTGTGTGGCCGGTGAGGGTGGCGCGTTCGCGGCCGGTGGCCACGTCCCATAGCCGCACCGGCCCACCGGTGGAGACGGTGGCGAGTCGGGTGCTGTCCGGGGAGAATACCGCCCACTGCACCGGGCCGGTGTCGCCGGTGAGGGTGGCCACTCGCGTGCCGAACGGGACAGGCGGTGGTGGTGGCTCGTGTGCGGGTGGGAAGGCTGGTTCACCGACCGGGGGCGCCGACCGGGCCGGTATGGGGAACTCCGGGGCGGTGGCCGGTTTCGCCCGGCCCGACAGGCTGTGACTCACCTTCTTGAGTAGGTGAGCGCGGGTCGCTTCCGGCTCCAGATCAAACAGGTCAAACCCGACCACGGTCCGCAGCAAATCCGGCCGGTCGCAGTCCTCTATCCGGATCGGTAGCAGCTTGCGAGCGAAGCCCTCGGGATCAGCGGCCCGGACCGTCCGCCACTCTTGCCCACCGAAGACCGACGTCAGATAGGCCACCGACAGCAAGGCGATCATCTTCCGGGCGTGCCTGACACCCTGCTCCATACCGAACATCCAGTCAGAGCCTGGCACGAAGTCCCACGCCTGGATCAACACCCGATAGCCGGCGTCCTCCAACTGCCAGGCCACCCACTCCGCCCACCGCTCATCAGCAGATGTGTACGAGACGAAGAAATCCCACGTCCGCACCCCATCACCAGAACCCCCGTCAACCACACCCCGATCATCCCACCCAAACACCCACACGCCGCCCGCCCGCCCGTCCGACGCGGACCGCCCCTAGCCCACACCCGCCCGCCCCGACCGCCGCACAACCCTACGTGCGCAACGAATTACTGACCGTTGCAAGTCTGGTTGTACACACGGTCTCAAGTTCGCGATGGCCTGACTCGACGCTCGCCGAATACGCGTGACCTGCGCTTGCAGGGTGCGCGCAACTGCAAGCATGGCTAGTGATCTCGTCGACGTGACGGCAGCCCCGCCCGGTCCGGTCTAGCTGCTGTCGCTCGGCGGGCGGGGGTTGAGGCTTCGTCCGCGTCCGGGTCGGTCGCGCATCCATGCCTGGAAGGTCGACAGGCGCCAGCGGGGCCGATCGGGTACTGAGTCATCGTCGGGGGGCGGCATGCGTCCCTGGGAGCGGTAACCGCGCAGCGTGCTCGGGAGGATGCCAGCGATCTTGGCCATTTCGGAGTACCCGAGCAAGGGGTCTTCGTCGGTCACGGCGTGATCTTACGGAACGCCGAATGATGCATCGCACAGATGTATCATTGGGCCGTTAGCGGTCGCTGGCGGGTGCTGGAACACCCACCAACGACCTTGATCACACGCCTGTGTCCAAGACAGGAGGGTGACCCATGCCCAGTATCCCGCCCGATGACCTACCCACGTGGCCTGAGCGCCGGTGGAACCCCGCCGAGCTAGCGACACCCGGCGGCGGCATGTACGAGTTGACAGTCCGGTCGGGTGCCACGGCCCACGACGTCATGACGCTGGTGAACGCGATGCCCCCGGCGGTGTATCTGGACTACCGCGCCGGATCGCCGTCGGTCGCGGACGTGGTGCTCGTCTTCCGGGAGAACCCAGCGGGCGCGGAAGCGCCCTCATGGAAGCCGGCCGGCTGGGTGCCGAGCACGGACGGCATACCGGACCGTGGCCTGACATCCCATCAGATGGCCATGTACGAACTCATCACGGCGGCCCCAGACGCGGCCACAGGTACCCGCATCCTTGACTTGGTCACCCGCGCGCACCCCGCCGCTGTGGTCGCCTTGGGGCAGGTGCTGTACGCGGCGCGCCACGGTCGCTGTATCTGCCACGACTGACCAGACGCACTAGACGGCACCATCCAGCGGCCGGTAACCCTGACCAGGGTTACCGGCCGCCACCGTCTTCAGGAGCCTGAGGCCCCGTGCGCCTACTCGGCGCACTGGCCTGCGCTTGCAGGGTGCTCGCATCTGCAAGCGCTTTACGGTTGTTCGACGTAGACCGCGCTCGGTATGGCGCTGCGGGCTGCGACCAGCCGCGCCGCCACGTCTGGGTGCAGCACCGTCAGTGCGTCGCGGGGGTGTGACCATGGGTCTTCGTCGTGTCCGTCCGCTGTGCCCCGTGGCGCCCGCGTCAGACGGAAGGATCACTAGGGGGACGCACCCGCACTTGGAGAGCATTGACCTGCGCTTGCAGCGCGCTCACAACTGCAAGCAGCCTTTCCTTACCCCCTACAGATGAAGAATCGCGGAACTCACCGCTAACGTGCGGCCCGGCTCAACCGACGATCGCAGCGCGCCAACCGCATTGCGTGGGAACATCGAAATTTTCTGAAAGGGGTCGCGACACCCAGGACTGTCCGGTAATCTGTCTGTCGCTGCCCGCAATCAGCCAGAATCCCGGACGCGACGCGATGCACCCTCGTCTTCTGGCTGTCCTATCGTGGGAGTCATGGCGGCTCGATGCCGCGCGGAAGGAGATCAGAACAGTGACGCCAGAAGTAAGCACGTCGCCGGATGACCTGGTAATCGTCGTGGAGAAGTTGGCCTCAGTCCAGGATCGCGACAACTTCCAGACATCCGATGGGGCGGTTGGCGACAGCGGCGAGAACAGGGACGGGTAAGGCGGGGCATCACCCACTCCACATCGGGCCTTTTCGTCTGCTCTAACGTGAGGGTGGTCTACCAGCGAGCTGGGTCGCAGGACATGAGCGTCACCACGTAAGGGATGCAGACGGACCATCTGCCCGTCCGCGATGTAAATCCCCGCGTTGGCATCGTCCGCACCCAGCTCGCTGCCCTCCCCGCTTCCTGCGAGGAATCCTGCTCATTCTTGGATCTTTTCTAGCGTCTGACATCGACCAGATTTATAGATCGGGCAATGAGGCGGTGTCTGGTCTGGACAAGCGATTTTCCTACAGCCGAAGTTCTTTCACCAGCCTGTCGACGGCTCGGAGTGCCGGTTCGTGAAGCGGCCCCGAATACGAGGGGGGAGCGCTCACGATGTCCGCGCATAGGAAAAGAGCCATGATCTTACCGGTCTTACTTTCGAGTTCCTGCTCGCATTCTTGATAGACGCGGCTTGCAAGATCTGGAACCGCTAGGCTGTTGACCCACAGATTTGCCGGGTCCAAGCCGTGTGGCGCCATTCCCCAGTCTTCCCAGTCGAGCAGCATGCATGTTGGTGTGGTGAGGTTCGCCCAATTTAGATCAGCATGCGCGGCCGACCACTGTTCGACCTTTGTGTCGAGTTGGTCACCGAAGGCTCCAGTAATGGCTAGATCTATCCGGGCTTGCGTAATTTTCTCGGTATGAGGAGTAGCGAGTCGGGTTGTCGAGTGCCCGGAAAGAGCGGTAAGCGACGATCTCAATGTCGCCCACCATTTCTCAGAAAGCCCGGGATCGGCGGTGAGGATGCCACCGGGCTTGACTGGGTGATCGGCGACGAGATCGGTCTCGTCAGCTCTCCACATCAGGTCTTGATCGGGATCGTTCCAGGAGACGCTTTGCCGCCATTCGGGACGGGCCACGCCATGAAGTGCCGCCGACGTCTCGGTTCCGTTCCATCCTTGCTCCGCCGTCTTCTCTGGCGGTCGAACCTCGACACGGACCCATGTGCCCCTGTCACTGGCGAGGCCAATTGACCGCCTCTTCAGAATCATCGTGGTCCGGTTGAGCTGGACGTCTAGTGACCGCTCGACACGTTGCAACACATCGTCGTAGGACCCCGACCTGAGATCCAGTTTCGGGCGGACGTTCGGCAAGGCGAGACCTTATCTCTCTCGTCGGTCTGTCGGTGTTTGCCCGTCCGGCCGCGTTCGTCGAGCGCTACACGGACGGGCAACAGGGGTACTAGGGGCCTTCGCGGGGCCAGCCTGCTTCTACGGCGCGCGACCGTGCCGGCCGCCGAGACCGCGTGATGACCGGAACGGCCACCGCGTCATGCCGTTGCTAAACTGCGATCTTCATTTCCGAAGCAAGATCAGCAAGGCCAGAGTTGCGCGCCCACCGAACACCGCGCGAGTCCAGAAGATCACGCACCAACCGGCGCGCTAGCCGCTGGTTTACCAGCCATTCTGATGATCGTCCGCGAACTTCCATAATGGTTTGATTCGCGTCCGCGTAGTTCTTGTTTGCTACCTGCGCCTCAGCGACAGTCAGTAGGTGGCGTTCCCACGTCGAACCCCATTCCCACGGCTGTATCTGGAGTGAGTCCGCTAGGTGTAGCGCGCGGTCCGGCTCACCCGCAACCAGCGCGGATTCAACCTCAATCGCCGAGACAATATCTTGACTAAACATCTGCTGGTACGGCTCTAGGCTCATTTGGCCACCATCAACGCGCGCGGCGGCAGTCCGCGCCAGCGTGAGGTATTCGGCCGCTTGTGTCGGCCGATTGTTCCGCGCTGCCGCCGTTGACGCCTGCATTTGGAGCCTTCCCCACGTGCCGAATCTGACACCGTCCTTAGAGCTGATTTTTGGCTCTATCACGGACGCTAGTTTGGTGGCAGTTTTCTCTGCCTCGGAAAATCGCGCTTGCCGTATGAGAATCCAATTCATCGCATCGCCACATGTGGCGTATAGAACCTCGTCGCCGGCTTTCTCGGCGAGCGTAAGCGAGCGCCGTACAGCTTCGTACCCGAGGTCTTCCCGCCGGAGTTGAATGAGCGTACGCGCGGCGGTTATGTAGGCGTAGGTAACGATCCGCCGCGTCTCATAATCGTCCGCACGCACGGACGCTGCCGCCTCGACTCCACTCAGCAAAACCGCTATGTGCCCGAGAGCATTCCGGTACTGCGAATCTTGGTATGCGCGAGTGGCGGACAGGACATCCGCGCGGAGCTTGTCGTTAGTTGGCGGTTCCTCGGCGCTCTGCGCCTCGGCGAGTGATGGAGTGAGGATGCGGCGCAGCTCCAACAGTCTAGCGGCATCGCCGTTATCTTCGTTGTCCAAATCTACGCCTTGCTTAAGCAGCTCGGAGGTTTCTACTTCCAGCGCGCGAGCAATAGCGTGTAGCGTCTTGATGGCCGCGGTGGTCCGGCGATTCTGTTCTAGCTTCCGGATCACGTCCGCGCTAATTCCAGCGCGCTCCGCCAATTCCTCCTGAGTCATGCTGCGACGTCGCCGAATCTGGCCGATCCGATCGCCTAGTGTCAACTCGGGCACTCTGTCACCTCCTATACGGACGGTAGCAGAGCAAGTAGGGCAGCGTGTCCCACCCGTCACCGAGTGGAGCGCAAAAGTGGGGCATCACGTCGGTTCACCGTATGAGCGCAGGCTGCCACGGTCGGTGCAGGCCCACGGACCAGCGTCGCCCCTAACCCACGTCTGCGGCGTGGTTCCCTTTTAGGCGCTGGTCCGTGGTGCTCGCCATGTGCCGGAACCGGCTGGAGCGAGACGATGATCCTGAGATTTGATCACGACACCGGGGCGGGGATTGAGACGCCGATCGCCTATCGGGGCGAGCTGCCCCCGGTCGAAATCGCCCGTGGGGTCCTGGCCGTCCTGGACCGCGTCACGCGGGTGCGCGTCTGGGAAGACGGGAGGAGCCCCGTCTCTGACCCGCCATCGGCGGACGTGGTCCGCACGCGCGGGGACGGACCGGTCCTCGTCGACGAGGACACCCGCGAGGCTCGCGAGGTGCTGCGCGAGTGGTTGGCCGACAGTCTGTGCGGCACGCTGGACGACCTGACGACCGAAGAGACAGCGCCACCGCCCCGGACCGTCGTACCCCCTGGCGAGGTAGCTGCCGCAGAGCGGCAGCCCGACTCCAGCGCCTCCCCCGGCTTCGTCTTTCAGGGTCCGGTGTGACCGGCGTCCGCGTGGACCGCGCTCCCGCCGTTACCCGACTGCCCCCCACGCCGGCCGCCGTCCCGGTCGTGCGCGCCCGGACCGTTCAGAGACTCAGAGGGTGGTCCGTCGATCCGGATGCCATCTCGATAGCCGAGCTGATCGTTTCGGAGCTGGTAACCAATGCCGTCAAGGTCAGCCGGCCGGATGACGAGTTCATCGCCGTACGACTCTCAGCGATCAACGGCATGGTCATCGTGGAAGTCTGGAGCCGACCGGACGCCACCGAACTACACGCGATGCACCCGAGCGAGGACAGCGAGAGTGGCCGTGGGCTGTCGATCGTCGAAGCGCTCGCCACCCGGTGGGACGCCTACCACGCCGAGTCTGGCGGGGTGGTCGTGTGGGCACGGTTCCCCGGTTCGATCCTTCCCGAGCCTGACGCCTTCAGCGACGCCACGCCGCTACCCACACGGGAGGCACAGCCCGTGCCCGAACCTCTCTGGCCTGTTGAGTTCACCACCGATCCGGCAATCGTTGCGAGAGTCGCCGAACGGCTCCGCGCGCTGCACCCGTGGCACGCGCGCCCAACGACCGACATCGACGAAAGCGCGCTGACGGCGAAGATCGGGACCGCTCATGGTCAGAACCGCGCCTGAGCTGCCCGCCATCCTCCGGTGGCACATCAGCGACCCCCCGGCAAAGTCCGACATCCCCATGCCCCCGGTTACCGACCACGACAAACGACGCGCGCTCAAGGCGCGGGAAGCCGCTCGCGCGACAGGCGAGTCGGTGCCGAGCCCGCCCAAGCCTGGCGAGCCCGGTCACTGGGAATGGTTCTGGAGTCTGCCTCCCCTAGAGCGCGGTTTCGTGGCCAGCGGCTGAGCGATGACCAGAGGAACGGACGATGAATATCCACCGCTTAAGTTCAATCGCGGACGAGCGGGACCGCTTACCCGATGACGACCGCAATGCGGCGCACCTGATGATCACGGCGCACTACGAAGCGCAACGCAGAGCCCTCCCGTCGGGTCAGACCAAAAGGCGAAGATCACCGTTCGCGGACATCTTCGGTCAGGCCAACATCGCCACCCGCTGACCATCACCCCATCACCGCTGAGGTTCCCACGGCATGAGTCAGGACGAGCAGGACGAGAAGGTCACCGTGGAGTTCACGGTCCACGTGACTGCCAGCATCGGCCGATGGTCGATCATGCTCGGCACTGAGCCCACCAGCGACGCGGTAGCCCGCTCGATCACCGCCTACTACCTGAGCAACATCAAGACTGCCGACCACTACGTTCCCGCCGACAGCGAGACTGCTGGTCGAGTGCTCGACATCCGGCGCTGACGCGGGTCACACCAGGGTCGGCGGGTCGTCGTCGCCGATCCATACGCCCAAAGTCGCCAGCCTGGAGCGTGGGAGACGACCACGGCCGAAGCACCTCGGGGAGGTAGCGGCGGGGCGGGGGTGTCGCACTGCTTGCTCCAGCGAGCGGTAGCAAGCGGTTCCGCAAGCACCTCGGGGAGGTAGCGGCGGGGCGGGGGTGTCGCGGCAGTGCTTGCAGATGCGAGCATCCTGCTAGCGCTGGTTAGGGCTGTTGTGGTGTGCGTCGGTGTGTCCGGTGGCCGCGTCGCGGTCGGGCATAGGTGAGGCCCTCCGCGCGCATGGTCTTGTTGGCCATGATGCGGAGGGCCTCATGTATGTCCGAGGGTGCGACCCGCCGGAAGGTCCGTAGGGACGGCGGTCGGCGGGTGGGTGCGTAGGTGGCTGGGAGTGTGGCGTCTGGGTCGGTGCGCTCGGCGAGCGCGAGTGCGAGTTCGATGATCACGTCCGGCTCGTAGGCGCGAACGAAGCGGTCGACGCTGATGCCGTAGCGCTTCGCGATCAGGGCTCGTCGGCTCGTGAGGGTGGTCCGGGGCTTCCCTTCGAGTGCGAGAAGCGTCCGGGCCGCGTACTGGGCATCGGCGGTCAGGGAGTCGACCGCGTCGACGAGCTTGGTATGCGCGTCGCGGGCGGCCGTGGGGGCGCGTCGTCCGGCGAGGCTGACGACGAGTGCCGGGGCTCGGCGTGCCAGTTGCGTCGGGCTGGCCTCCCCGAGCCTGATCAGGCTCACGAGTTCGTCAACGACCCGGGGACTGACGGACAAGATTGGGATCATGGCTGGTTGCTGTGTCTCCTGGGCTAGTGGGTGTGGTGCTGGCCGCGTGTGCGGCCGATCTGCATCGTCGCTCATCGCTTGCTCCGTGTGAAGTCTGTTTTGCGTCTGTGGATGCAGTTTGCCTCCGTTTGCATGCGCTCGCTGCCCAGCGACGTCGGGCCACCGAGTCCGCACCGAGTCCGCACCGAGTAGGCACCGAGTCCGTGGTGTCCGGCGTCGGCACCGAGTCCGCGCCGAGTCCGCGCCGAGATAGCACCGAACGCGCACCGCTTTTGCGTCCTATTCACGCCGAGATGACGCCGTGAATTCACCGTGCTATTTCCCGTGACTTTCTCTGGCGTGTTGGGGAAAGTGGTCGTGGCGACGCCGACCGGGAAGCCCCCGGGGCCAGCGCCAACCCGTTTCTTTCCTCTTCGCATGTCGGGAGTTTGCTATGCCTCGGTACGTCTACCGTCCGTCGCTGCTGGGCCGGATTTTCCGCTGGTCCGCGGTGGTTTCCGCGCTGTATCTGTTCCTGCTGTTCCTGTCGTATCTGGCCAGCCACGCCCTAACGGCCATCGGCCCGTTTCTGGTCGTCGCCGGGCTGGTGTACGGCGTGGTTTTCGTGGTGCGCCGGGGGCGGGATCGGTGAGCTTCGCTATCGGGCTCGACCCGTTCTTCGCGGGCTCCACGTCCACGTCTCATCCGGGCTGGGTTCTGCTGTTCCCGGACGTCACGTGGTGGCTGCTGGAAACCGCATTGATCCTGGGCTTGTCGCGGCACCGGGTAAAGCCGCGCCGGGCCGGCACGGTCGTGTGGCTCGCCGTGGTGTGGCTGCTCGCATCGGCCGCGCGGTTCACACCGCAGATTCTCGCACTGACTGTCACCTAACCACAATTCCCACCTCCTTCACGCTGAGAAAGGGACATTCATGTCATCCACCGACGGTGAGACGCCGGTCGCCGCGCTCGGGCCGCTGACCTTGGAAGATCTGGCGTTGCGGTCCGAGAAGGCGTACGACGACCACATGGCGACGTACACCGCCACCGAGGTTCTGCACAAGGCGTTCATGGCTACCCCGGCATACGACCAGGACGTCGTCGACATTGTCGACGCGGCCTATCTCCTTATCCGGGAATACCGCGTGAAGACCAAGCAGGAATGGCGCACCGCCTCCCGTGAATGGGCCACCGCGGCGGGGGTTGAAATCCCACCGGAGTTGCCCGACACCTTCGACGACGAGGGCGAGGTCTAATCCGCAATGCAAACCACGATCGTCATTCTTCTCGGGCTTCTGCTCATCGTGTCTCTGCTCGCGCCCCGGCTACGCGCTCGTAGCCTCGTGCCGCTCGTGTGCATTCTGCTCGGCTGGTTCTGGGCCGGCTCGGGTTTCGTCCCCACCCTCACCGAGGTGGGCACGGCTATCCGGGATTTCTTCCGGTCGCTCCCGATCCACTGGAGCTAACACCACCCGTTTCGCAGGCGAGCGCGCCCCGCCGTCCCGGCGGGGCGCGCCGCCCCCCTTCTTTGCGGAGTTCTCGCCATGCCCGAAGACCATCTCCCCGTGCCCGTCGAACGGACGGGCTGGGTTCCCGACATCCCCGCCGTACTCGCCGAACTCGACACCATCCGTGGGCGTGACCGTAGCTTTGAATGGGCACTCGATGATCCGGCCCCGGATGGTGCGCCGGTGCCGGTCGATCCCGCCCCGCCCGGCGCGGTCGACGTCACCCGGCGCCCGGTCATCCCGCCGAGCCTGCGCCGGGGCCAGCGCGCCGCGATCGCTCGGCACGTCGGCGGCCGGTGGGCGCACGCCAGCGCCTATCACGCCGTCCGCGTCCCCTGGTACCTCGTGGTGATCGTCCAATCGGCCGTCATCGGCGCCGTCAGGCTCGCCGTGCGGCTCACCCGGTGGTGGGCACACGCCGAGTCCGCTCCGGCCCGTCAGGCTGCCGCTGAGAGCCGCGACGCGGCCGTGTGGCTACGTCTGGACCGCGAGGTTCGCGCCACCCGTCGTAGCCGTACCGTGATCGTCCTAGCTGCCGCCGGCGGCGCGTTGACGGTGCTGGCCGTGTTCGGGTCGGTGGTCGGTCCGCCGACGCGGCCCGGATGGCTGCCCCTATGGCTACCGCTCGTCGCGGCGCTGGCCTATGCCGGCCGTCCGGCGGGACGGCCACTGATCGGCGCGGCGATCGTGGCGCCACGGTTCCGCAAGCTGTCCGCCGATATCGTGCTCCGCGCCTACTACGCGGCGAAGCTCGGCGCGGACAAGGACGACCAGCGCATCACGTTCGGCTCACCCATGGCCCGCGACGGCGACGGTTCCCGCGTCACCGTGGACCTTCCCTATGGGAAGGGCTTCACCGACGCGGTCAAGGCCCACGGCGCGATCGCGTCCGGGCTCGACGTGGCCGTCAGTCAGGTCTTTCTCACTCGCGATCCAAGCTCGCACCGCCGACACGTTCTGTGGGTGGCCGACCGTGACCCGCTCGCCATTCCCGCCGGACGCACCCCGATCCTGCGCGGCCAACCCACCGACATCTGGACCCCCGCCCCGTTCGGGCTCGACGAACGCGGCCGGCTCGTCACGATCGATCTTCTGTGGCAATCGATCCTCGTGGGTGCCCAGCCACGGCAGGGAAAGACGTTCTCGCTCCGCGCGCTGGGACTGTTCGCCGCACTAGACCCCTACGTGAAGCTCACCGTTGCGGACGGGGCCGGTAAGCCCGACTGGCGTCCCTTCCGCGCCATCGCGGATCGGGCGGTGTTCGGTCTGGCGCCGAGCCGTGACGGCGATCCGATCGAAATTCTCATCGACACGTTGCGGGAGATCCGTGACGACGTCCAGGCCCGATATCTGACCCTGTCGGACCTGCCCGCCGAACTTGTCCCCGAAGGAAAGCTCACCCGCGACATTGCCCGCGACCCGCGTTACCGCATGCCCGTTCGTATGGTTCTGTTGGACGAGTTCCAGGAGTTCTTCGCGACCGGAACGCCAGCGGCGGATGCCGAAATCGCGACGCTTCTCGTCTATCTGATCCGGGTTGCCCCGGCGGCCGGTGTCATCATCGGAAGCGCCACGCAACGGCCCTCCGGGATCGGGAGCGGCGACGTAGCGAAGAAGTTCACGGACTACCGCGACAACCACATCGTGCGTTTCTCACTGCGCACGGGATCGTGGCAGGTCTCGGACCTTGTGCTCGGCGCGGGCGCTTTCAGTGAAGGGCTCGACTCGTCGACCTTGACCGCCGACCACAAGGGCGTGGGAATCCTGCGCGGGGCGAGTGAGGAAAGCCCGACCGTGCGGACGTTCCTCGCGGACGCACAAGACGCGGAACACCTCACCGCCCTAGGCCGGACGTTGCGCCACCACGCCGGAACGCTCACCGGGCAGGCTGCCGGAGAAACGATCCGCCGCGACGAGCGCGACGTTCTCACCGATGCGGTATCCGTGTTCGCGGACGGCGCGCCGGGGCTGCACTGGAGCGATCTTGCCGCCCGGCTCGCGACCGCCTATCCGGAGCACTACCGCGACGTCACCGCCGAAGTGATCAGCGCCCAGCTACGCGCGCTCGGCGTGCCGAGCGTCGCGGTCCGCCGCGATGGACAGGTCCAAAAGGGCGCCCGCATCGCCGCGATCCGCGACGCCCAACAGCGCCGGATCGGCGGCGGCGGGGGGTAACCGCCAGCCGGGGGTGTAACCCACGAGTTTGCACCCCCGGTTACCCCCACACCCCACCTGAGCAGCACCAACACCACCCGTAACAGGTAACCGCGACCCGTCCCCGCAGCCCGAAACGGCCGAAAACGCGGCTCTGGGCAGCCAGCACGCCGTTACCCGTTACCTCCCAGCCGGGACACCACCCCCATCCCCGCACGGCGCTGAGAGGAAGCCACCGTGACCGCGCCACAGCCCGCAGACGACGCCCCCAGCGTCCCGCAGGACGGCCCGCGACCAACCGGCGAGCCTCCCGGCGACGCTGACGCCCGCCCGCGCGACGCGACCGTGGTGGTTCTGTCGGCCCGTGACGTCAGGCTCCCGGACGTGCTCCGGCATCTCGAAGCCGGACGGACCGTTCTTATCGTTTCCGCTCCCGACGAACCACCGGGCGACGCAGGTAGCTAGGCCGGGCCTTGTAGCGTCGCGTGCGCCCCTTCTCGGCGGAAGCACAGCCCGTTACCCAGATCCACGACATCGGCCACGCCACTGGCGCCCGTGAATCCCGTACCCACCGTGATTCCCCACTGCCCGCCATGCTCGGACAGCGCCAACCCCCACGACTGTCTGATAGCGCGGACCATTCCCCGCTTCACCTCAATGTCACCAGCCGCCCACATCTGGCCGACCGTCTGCCCGGTTTCCGCGTAGTCGTACACGTCAGGGACAACCACGAATCCATCGATCGCCACCCGCAGGGCCTTGCGCGTGGCGACCAACTTGTCTAGCTCGTCGTCGTCGTCCGTCACGGAAAGACGGCTTTGAATCCTGGCGAGTTCCGCCCGCATCTCGTCCAGTTCGTGAGAGTTCCCCGCAACGCGCTGGAACGCCAGAACCGGTGTCGCGTCGCCGGACAGCATCGCATCGATGACGTCGATCACGGGCCGGGCGTCACAGCCGGTGAAAACACCGCACGCCTTACGCTGCTTCGCGTGGCCACCACACCGAAGCTTCGGAGCGCGTGGGTTTCCCGCCGGAGTCCGGCCGCCGTGAACGTGCAGCTTCGCACCGCACGACGGGCACCCGAGAACACCGCTCAACCAGTTAGCGGGCTGCGCCACCGGACGGCCACCCTTGTTCCCCCGCGCGTCCGTCATGTTCGCGGCAATCACGTTGTTCGCACGCCACCACAACGGCGAATCGACCACCGGGGCAACCTGATGCCCCCATACCTCGGTCTCGCCCTCATGCGTATACCGGCATTCCACCACCCCCGTGTGGTTCGCGGGAAACCGCACAAGGTTCTTCACCGACGCCGGGTACAGATCATAAGCGCGAGCGATCGACTGTAGGGACTCACGGTCAGCGACACGCTCGTAAATATCCCTGACCGCGTCCGGGTTGGCACAGTACGCCTGCTTCGCGTAACGATCACCACGAGTCACCCAGAACGCGGGCAGTGGGCCGTGATGCCCACCGTTCGCGATAATCATGGAAATTCCGCGATACGTCGTCCGCCGTACCGTCTGGGACTTCTCCGAGTTCGCGTGCTGCGCGACCAGAGTGACAATACGGCCGGCAAAATCCGTCTTACCGAACTGAGGCTCAGCAACCGAGATGACGTCACCACCCGCCGACCGAATACCCAGCAGAATCTCCGCCTGCGCATCCAGATCGTCACGACGGTCAAGCCGGGACGACTCGGTAACCAGAAGAGCCGAATAGTCACCACGCGCCATATCGGCGATCACCTCACGCAGCGCCGGTTCCTGCGCCCCGTGACTGGCCGAGTACCCGTGCAGCCGGAACCACTTGACGATCGTGATACCGCGCTGCGCGGACTCCTCCGTAAGGATCTTGACCTGCGACGTCTCATCCTGGCTGCCCGTGGACACCCGGACAAATCCCGCGCCTAGCTCGCCCACTGTCCCATCCTAGGTGTCGGTGCCGATCTCCGTCACCGTGCACACTACCCGACATTCTACGACCCGATCGTGCTTGCGCACGCCCGTGCCCTCTTGACCAGCAACATGCAGGGGCGCACCGCCTACGTCGATGCGGACGTCCGCGAACCGGGGCGCATCCTCACCGCGCCGGAGCTGCTCGACACGCTCGACCTGACCCGCCCGGTCGCCCTCTCCCTCGTCGCGATCCTGCACTTCGTCTCCGACGAGGACGGCGCCTACGAGGTCGTCCGCGAGCTGGTGGCCGCGCTGCCCGCCGGCAGCTACCTGATGCTCAGCAGCCTCACCGCCGACTACAACCCCGCCTCGGTGAACACCGCGGTCGGCGTGTACCACGCGCAGGGCCTTACCTGCGTGGCGCGCGGTCGCGACGCGTTCGTCCGTTTCTTCGACGGCCTCGACATCGTCGAGCCCGGCCCGACGCCAACGCATCTCTGGCGTCCCGACACGACCGCCCCGCCCAGCCTGGAGGCGGAGGCCGGCGGCAACATCATCTACGCCGCGGTCGCCCGCAAGGCCTAGCGCCGCGACAGCAAGCGTCCGCCTACTCGCGGCCACCCTCTGTTATCCGCGGCTGGCAGGGGTCATGTGACCTCCTCCCGGGTCTGGATGGGCGTCCGGCGCTACGGGAGCAGCACGATCTTGCCCTGAGTGCGGCCGGTCTCGATGAGTTCGTGTGCCTTGGCGGCCCCGGCGAGCGGCAGGGTCTGGCCCACGTCCACCCGGAGGGCGCCGCGGGCAACCAGCTCGGTGAGGTGCCGAAGGTCGTCGCCGGAGCGTTTGACCCCGAACTGCGCGAAGCGCAGGCCTCGGTGGGCGGCGAGTGCGCGGACCTGGGCGCGGTCCGGTCCCGTACCGCGTACGTCGATGAGCACGCCGCCGGCTGCCAGGACGTCCAGCGAACGCGGACCGTATTCCTCGGCCATCGGGTCGATCACCACGTCGATCTCGCGCAGCACCGCGGCGAAGTCGACGCTGGTGTAGTCGACCAGTTCGTCGGCGCCCAGCTCGCGCAGGAACGCCTGCTTGGCGACCGTGCTCGAGGTACTGGCCAACAAGTGGGCGCTCTACGTGTTGTCCGCCCTGCGGCGCGCTGACGGGCCGATGCGCTTCAACGAGCTGCGCCGGCTGCTCGGCGACATCACGCAGAAGATGCTCACCCAGACACTGAAGACCCTCGAGCGTGACGGGCTCGTATCGCGCACCGTCTACCCGACGGTCCCGCCCCGCGTCGAGTACGCGCTGACCGAGCTCGGCATCGATGTCGGCAAGCTGACCGACGCCGTCGGCGAGTGGGCGGTGGTTCACGCTCCAGAGATCATCGCCGCCAGAGGGCTTTACGACCAGCGCGCCAGCCAGCCCCCGGTGCCCATGACCATGACCTAACCCGGCCACGGCCGCGCGGGCGGGAAGCCAGGCGAGGTCCGTGACGGCACGCGCCTCGTGGGCGTACCGAAACGCGGCCCGGGGACACCCCCGGCGGGACACAGAGGTCGCCATCCGGGAGGGCGACCAGATCGGTCAGGAATGGAGAAGCGTTCGGTAGCGGGCCGCACCTAGCGTGACCGGCATGGCTTCCATCGAATCCGTCACCCTTGAGGTGACCGACCCGACCGCCGCCAGCCGCTTCTACAGCGACGCCTTCGACCTGGACGAGCAGATCTGCCTCCGGGCGGCGGAGACACCGACGACCGGCTTCCGCGGTTTCACGTTGTCGCTCACGGTGTCCCAGCCGGCCAACGTCGACAGCCTCATCGGCACGGCCCTCGAGGCTGGCGCGTCATCGCTGAAGCCGGTGACGAAATCGTTCTGGGGCTACGGCGGCGTCGTCCAGGCCCCGGACGGGACCATCTGGAAGATCGCGTCCTCGGCGAAGAAGGACACCGGCCCGGCCAGCCGGCAGATCGAGCAGATCGTGCTCCTGCTCGGAGTCGCCGACGTCGCGGCGAGCAAGCGGTTCTACGTCAACCACGGCCTCGCTGTGGGGAAGAGCTTCGGCCGCATGTACGTCGAGTTCGACACCCCGTCCAGTCCCGTCAAGCTGGCGCTCTACCGGCGCCGCGCACTCGCGAAGGACGCCGGCGTCTCTCCCGACGGGACCGGATCGCACCGGCTCGTGATCGCCGGCGATTCCGAACCTTTCACCGATCCGGACGGGTTCGCGTGGCAGACCTCGGCGGCATCCCCTTCCCAGACCCGTCTTTCCGAAGGTCAGCTGAACCGCGTCGCGGCCGAATAAGCCGGAGGCGCCCTTCCGGGCAGGACTTCTGTCCGCATCCCTGACGCGATGAGGTCCGCTGGCAGTCGTCGAGCGGGCCCCCGCCCTGGGGAACAGCCCTCGGCGTCGAACGTCGGCTCTCCGGCGCCGCGGACATGATTGTGCGGGACTGTCCGGCCGACTTCTGCCCGGTCAGGTCAGGCTGGTGACCAGGGTGTCGGCGAGCCAGCGTTCGTAGTCGTCGTGGGACCAGCCGCGTTCCACGACGAGGAGGCGGTACAGGTCGGGTGAGATGAGCGCCCAGACCGTGTCGCGGGCGAGGCCGAGGTCGAGGCCGGGGCGCAGGCCGCCGATTTCGGCGAGGTGGGTGACCATGACGGTGGCGCCGGTCAGGCGCTCCAGGTCGGTGGTCGCGGCCAGCGCCTCGAGGTCGGGGTCGCCGCCGCTGCGCGCCCCGGCCAGCAGCACGCCCGTCAGTGGTCCGATCCGCTCGCCCAGTGACCGGGCGATGGCGGCGTAGCGGCGCAGTTTCGACGCCGGGTCGGGGTCGGCGCGTAGTGCCTTGAGCTCCGGACGGTCCACCAGGGGAACGGGTTCGTCGTCGCCGACCAGAGCGACGTCGTAGACGGCCTTGACCAGGGCCGCCTTGGTGCCGAACGCCTTGTAGACGGTCTCGACGGAGACGCCGGCGGCGCGGGCGATGTCGGTCATCGTGGTGGCCCGGTAGCCCTGGGCCAGCAGCAGGTCATGGGCGGCGGTGACGATCTGCCGACGGTTGCGCCGCGCCTGTTCGGCCCGGCCCCGGTTGTCGTATCCGCGACGAGTCTTGGCGCGATCCTCCATGGTTCCTTACTGTCCTCCAGTAACGAATACAGACGGCATGTCTTCGAATCTGGAGACTAGACCACCACGAGGTGACCCATGCAAGGCACACTCTCGCTCACGGCGCTGGCGCGACGCAGCATCGAGATCATGGCGACCGGCGACTTCGACGACTTCGTCGAGGTCGTGCACCCGCTGGCCACCAACCGGGAGGCGGAGCAGGAGCCGCCGGCCTGCCGAGGCCAGGGACCGGAAGCCTTCTTCGCCACTGCCCAGTGGCTGCGGCGCTCCTACGCCGACCTGCACTGGCAGGTGCACGACGCGGTGGAACAGGACGACGTCGTGGCGCTGCACTGCACGATGAGCGGCCGGCACGTCGAGCCGTTCGTCGCCTACGACGCCGAGGGGCGCGTCGAGCGGGCCTTCCCGCCGACCGGGCGGCGTTTCGCCACCACGCAGACGCACTGGTTCCGCATCGCCGAAGGGAAGGTCATCGAGCACTGGGCCAACCGCGACGACCTGGGCACCGCCACCCAGCTGGGCTGGGTCCCGCCGACGCCGGCCTACCTGGTCCGCTCGGCCCGGGCCACCCGCCGCGCCCGCCGGGCCGCGTAGACGATCTGCCGGTAGCACGAGCGGGGCAGCGCTGCTAGCCTCACCGGATTCCTTTAGTTGATTCAACCTGGTGAACCCGGCACGTCTCGCCTGGCTCTGGCCGTCAGAGGTGCGGATGATGGCACGTCCCAACCGGCTTCCTCCTCGACGTCTTCCTCCTCGACGTCCAGTGCGGCTGGCGGGTGCGGTCCTCACCCTGCTGGCGCTCGTCTCCTGCGGCGGCTCCGGTGCTTCGGCCCCGCAGTCGCCGCGGCCCGTCGCCGCCGGCGCCGCGCCGGCCGCCGCGGGCACAGGTCCGGTGATGGCCGCCAGAACGGTGAAGGTGGCGTCGCTCGACGGCACCCAGATCGTGACGCACTTCTTTCCGGCCACCGGCCTGCGGGCCGGTGGCCGCGCTCCCACCGTGCTGGACGGCCCCGGCTGGGGCCAGCCTGGTGAGACCGACCCGGCGACGGGCAGCGTCGCGCCGCTGGTGGCCGCCGGCTACAACGTCGTGACATGGGATCCGCGCGGATTCGGCGGGTCCGGCGGAACCGCGCACACCGACTACGCACCGTTCGAGGGCCGCGACGTGACCGCGCTGGTGGCCTGGCTTGCCCGGCAGCCGGAGACGCAGCTCGACGCGACCGGTGATCCTCGGGTCGGCATGGTCGGGAGCAGCTACGGCGGGGGAATCCAGTTCATCGCGGCGGCGTCCGATCCGCGCATCGACGCGATCGTCCCGGCCATCGCGTGGCATTCCCTACCGGAGAGCCTCTATCCCGATGGCGCGAACAAGGCCGGTTGGGCCGGCCTGCTGTGCCAGATCGGCCAGAGCGGCAAGAACCGCCTCGACACGCATGTGATCGACTCGTGCCGGTCGGCCACCGCCTTCGGCCAGCCATCGACAGAGATCATGGACTGGTATGCCGACCACGGCCCGGCGTCGCTGCTCGGGAAGATCCGCGTGCCGACGCTGATCATCCAGGGCACCGTGGACACGCTCTTCCCGCTCGCCCAGGGCGTCGAGAACTACCAGGCGCTGCGCGGCCGGGTGCCGCTGAAGATGGTCTGGTTCTGCGGCGGCCACGGCGAGTGCCTGACGAATCCCGGGCCGTCCGACCACACCGAGCAGCTCACGATCAGCTGGCTCGACCGATACCTCAGGCAACGGCAGGGCACGGCGACCGGCCCGGGGTTCGAGTACGTCGACGACACCGGTACCTGGTACGGCGCCGACTCGTTCCCGCTCGCCGCCACCGGCTCGCTCACCGCCACCGGCCAGGGCGTTCTCACCCTCGACCCGAGCGTGACGTCCGGGTCGGCGACCGCCGCGGCGCCGGCCGCCGCCGGCACGGCCGTCGAGGCCGCCGTCCCGCCGCCGTCGGCCCCGGGCGCGATCGTCGGCGCGCCCAGACTCATGGTCGACTACCACGGCACCGCGGAACCGGCCGGGGCGGTCGTGTACGCCCAGCTGGTGGACGCCGACCGGCACGTCGTCGTCGACAACCAGGCGGTCCCGGTCCAGCTCCGCCTCGACGGGCAGCAGCACAGCGTCAGCGTCGACCTCGCCACGGTGGCGTGGCACGTGACCCCCGGCAGCCACCTGGCCCTGCAGGTGGTCGCCGGATCGGCCCTGTTCGCGCCGCAGACCTCCCGGGGCAGCGTCTCGCTCTCGCTGTCCCTGACCGTCCCGCTGGCGAAGGCCGGCACCCCCGTTCAGGCCTCCTGACCGCCCGCCCGCGATGGGTGGAGGCTCGGGCCTCAGGCAAGATTCCTGAGGTGGTGCCGGGTCGAGTACTGTTTGACCCGGCACTGCCGGTATCGGCTCGGAGGGCCCGGCTCCGAGGTACCGCGAGGTGCGCGGCATCGCGCGGATCGGCATACCTGTCATCAGGCCTTCAGGACAGTGCCAACCTAGGCTGCCCGCCTGGAGTATGGGAATATGGGAGGACGCGTATGGTCAGCAGTATGAAGACGACCGTCGACCTGCCGGATGCGCTCGTTCGCGAAGCGCAGGACGTGGCCCGCGCTGAGGGCACCACGCTGCGGGCTCTTCTCGAGGACGGCCTCCGCGCCGTACTCGCGCGGCGCCGTTCCACGGCCCGGTTCGAGCTGCCGGACGCGTCCGTGGACGGCGACGGCGTGCGCCAGGAGTTCCGTGGCGCCAGCTGGGACGACCTCCGCGCTGCGGTCTACGGTGACCGCGCATGATCGCGGTCGACACCAACATCCTCATTTATGCACACCGCCGCGATTCGCCATTCTACGAGCCTGCGGCGCGTGTCGTCCGCGACCTGGCGCAGTCCAACGCGGCCTGGTCCATCCCGTGGCCCTGTGTGCACGAGTTCTATTCAGTAGCGACCCACGCCCGGATCTACGATCCGCCCAGCCGGCCAGATCAGGCCATCACGCAAGTTGAGGCATGGCTCGGTTCCCCATCGCTGGTGCTTCTCCACGAGGGCGCTACCTACTGGCCGACTTTGCGCGCAATGCTCGAATCCGGGAAGGTCCAAGGGCCTATGGTCCACGACGCTCGTATCGCCGCGCTGTGTCGTGCAAACGGCGTCCGAGAGCTTTGGAGCGCCGATCGAGACTTCGGCCGGTTCCCGGACCTGACCGTGCGTAATCCGCTCGTCGTCGGCGGACGTTGAGGGCCAGAACCGATCGGCCCGAAGCTCTTAGAATTACCGTTTGCCAGCAAGTGACAAGCTGAGGTCAAGCATGATGCACGGCGGGCCGCGCGACCGCCTGCCCGTGGCCCAGCAGTTGCGCTCGCCTACATGTTGACCGCCGTGTTGGGCCACCCACCGCCTCCTGCCGACCACTCAGAACCCGGCTGTGAAGGCCGCGGTGGCCATCGAGGATTGCGGCTCCGAACCTGCCTGCCGAGCACGGCCAAGGGGGTTCGGACGGACCATACGGACGTCGGGTATGCCTCCAGCGGAGTCCGCTCAGTGGCATACCCGACGCTCGCACGTCGCGGGAGACAAGAGATCTCAGGCCGGCGATACCGCTACTGCGCCCTCGGCGGTGGCCGGCCGGCGTCAGCTCCTCGCGGGCGTGTCGACGGTGACGGGGTGACCGGCGGCGGCGGAGACGGCGTCGTGCACGGTGACCGATCGCCACGGCGAGACCGCTGACGGACCCCGCCCGGCGGAGGGCCTCGCGCCCGGCGGGGCACGGGCCGGCCTGGGCGGCGGGCTGACCCGTCACCCGTCACCCGTCACCGGTGACGGGTCGTCGCCCGAGGCGGGCATCCCGGCCGGGGCCGGCCGTTCACCGCCTCGGGCGACGCGTCCGGCCTCAGGCAGTCGTCATCCAGAGGTCAGCGCCTTGAAATGCGCGCGGAAGTCCGCGACCGCGGTCGGCGTGAGCTTGGTCAGGTCGGGCACACGCACGTCCGCGACGTAGGCGACGCTGCCCGGGATGTTCCGCATGATGGAGGCGGCCTTGTACGCGATGGCCTCCTGGCCCTCCTGGCTGATGTAGAAGTTGGCGAGCAGCTGCGCCGCGTTGGGGTGTGGAGCCTTGGCGACGATGCTGCTGTAGAACCGGGCACCCCACGCGGGCTTGGGGATGAGGTAGTCGACGGGCGCCCCGTTCTTCTTCTCATCGGTGAGGGCCTGGGTCGCCAGGGCGGCGCTGATCTGCCCGCTGGTGAGGCTCTGCGCGAGGGGCAGGACGCTCGGGAAGATCTGTGGCTTGCTCTTCAGGACGTCGTCGACGAACGCGGCGCCGTTCTGCTCCTGCAGGTAGAAGTAGAAGTCCACCACCGAGGGCGAGGCGGCCGGGTCGGGAACACCGATCTTGCCCTTGAGCTTCGGGTCGAGAAGATCCTTGTAGCTCTTCAGCCCATTCGGGACGGACTGCGTGTTCCAGGAGAGGGCGAAGACCGCCGCGCTGGTCACGAACGAACCGCTCGGGGTCATGTTGGCCGTTGTGTCGTAGGTGTCGTTGGTGAAGCTCGGACCGGTCGGCTTGGTGAACCAGCCGGCCTCGCCCTTTGCCTTGACGTAGGCGCTGTCGGTGATGGTGACGACATCGGCGATCGCGTTGCTGCCGTGCTCGGCGTCGAGCTTCGCCTCGGCCGGCGCGTCGGTTATGCGCAGCACGTCGACCTTGATGCCGTACGCCTTCTGGAAGCGTTTGGCCAGGTCCTGCAGCTGGTCGGTGCCCTGGGCGGAATAGAGGGTAACCGAGCCTTCCTTCTTAGCGGCGTCGATGACGGCCTGCCACTGCGGGCTCACTGGCGCGGAGCTGGCCGCGCCAGACTGTGCCGCGCCTGGCTGGCCGCTCGCGTCGCCGCTGCCGCCGCCACAGGCGCTGACCAGGGCCACCACCGCCACGGCCGCGGGCAGCGACCGTAACAAGCACCGCCGAAGCCGAGAGCGTGCCATCAGACCTCCTTCAAGTCCGTGGGACGCGCGGGCCATCGCGGCCACTCCGCCCCACCCCACCCGGAACTGAACTGACTTCAGTTTGGTAGGCGAGACAATAGGGTGGATCTCGTCTTGTGACAACAGTCACGGTCCCTGCTCGCCCTGTTGGCGGGATCGGCTCATGGTCACGACCGTCCTGTCCTGGGATGACCGTCAAGGTGATCTGTCGGGCAACCCTGGCTTGACCGAGTTCCTCATGATAATAACGCTCCTGTGAGCGCGGTCTCACCCGCCAGGGCCGATCCGAGGTGACCGGTCCCGGTGACCGCCCACGGCGTTCTCGCCGGCACGCAAGGAGGTTCCCATGGACAGCCTGACGGTTGATCTGCTCGTCATCGGCGCCGGCATGGCCGGGCTCTCCGCCGCGGCCGCCGCGTGCCGGGTGGCGTCTTCGGGGTCGACGGCGCCGGGTTCTACGGCCACCTGGTCCCCTACGGCGTCGACCTGGTCGACCCGTCGCAGTTCGTCTCGCTGTCCCAGTTCTACAGCCAGGAGGGTCTGCTCTTTAACCTCCGCGGCGAGCGCTTCGTCGACGAGAGCGTGAGCGACGCCGTGAGCACCATGGCCGTCCTGGAACAGCCCGAGGCAAGGGCGCTGCTTGTGATCGACCAGCGGGTCCGGGACTGGTGGCGCGACACCCCGCTGGTTCCCGGCGGCGCCCTCGGGCCCGAACGCTTCGAGCTCGCGTCCCGGCGGGGCGCGCGCTGCGCGGTCGCGAACGACGTCGACGAGTTCGCCGACCTGCCCGAGGAGTGGGGCTACGACGCGCCCACGATCCGCGACGCCCTGCGCGCGGCCAGCACGGCGGAGCCGCCCGGGCCACGGCGGCGCTACGACGACCGCCCGCTCGCCGACCCGCCCTATTACGTCGTCGACGTCTGCCCGGCGATCACATTCACCTTCGGCGGCCTCGTCACGGACGCCGACGCGCGCGTCCTCGACAGCCGGGGCATGCCCGTGCCGGGCCTGCTGGCGGCCGGCGCCGACGCCGGCGGGACGTTTGTGCGCGACTATGCGGGCGGTCTCGCGAACGCGCTGGTCTTCGGCCTGGCGGCGGCCGCGGCCACGGCGCGCGAGACCCGCACGGCCACGGCATGACCGCGCCCACCGGCCGGCGGAGCCGGACGTGCTGAGCCGCGAGTGGCGGCTCGCCCGCCATCCCGTGGGCCGGCCGGCCGACGGCGATGTCGAGCTGGTCGAGGTCGACGTGCCGGCGCCCGGGGCCGGCGAGCTGCTGGTCCGCAACCGGGTCATGTCGGTGGAGCCCTACATGCGTGGCCGGATGAGCGCCGGGCCCTCCTACGCCGACGGCTACCGGCTCGGCGCGCCGATGTCGGGGCACGCCGTCGGCGAGGTGGTCGCCAGCACCGTGCCCGGGGTCCCGGTCGGCGCCCGCGTGCTGCACGACCTCGGCTGGCGCGAGCTGGCGCTCGTGCCGGCGACCGAGGCGCGGGTGCTGCCCGGCCTCGACGTGCCCGACAGCAGCTGGCTCGGCATCCTGGGCCTGACCGGGCTGACCGCCTACGTCGGACTGCTCGACGTGGCGGCGTGCAGGCCGGGGGAGACGGTCTTCGTCTCCGCGGCGGCCGGCGCCGTAGGGCTGGCCGTCGCGCAGATCGCCATGTCGCGGGGGTGCACGGTCATCGGCTCGGCCGGCGGCGCCGACAAGGTCCGCTTCCTGGAGGCCGACCTGGGCCTCGCGGCCGCGTTCAGCTACCGGGACGGTCCGATCCGCGAGTCCCTCGCCGACGCGCTGGCGCGCGCCGGCGCGGAGGCGCTCGACGTCTACTTCGACAACGTCGGCGGTGAGCAGCTGGAGTGCGCGCTGCGCCACATGCGGACCGGGGGCCGCATCGCGCTGTGCGGTGCGATCTCGACCTACGACGCGACCACGCCGGTGCCGGGTCCGCGCAACCTGCTGCTGATGATCTGGCGACGGCTCCGGATGGAGGGCTTCTTGGTGGACGACCACGAGGCACGACGAGCGGACTTCGAGCGGGACATGGCCGGCTGGCTGGCGGCCGGGCAGGTCCGCAACATCGAGACGGAGTACAAGCCCGGGGTCGAGCGCGCGTTCGAGGCGTTCCTGGCGATGCTCGACGGGGCGAACATCGGGAAGATGGTCATCCCGCTCGGCGGTGCCGCATGACCGCGCCGGCGCCCGGCCTCGACTCCTTCCG
Source organism: Pseudofrankia coriaricola (assembly GCF_001854805.1). Classification (GTDB taxonomy): domain Bacteria; phylum Actinomycetota; class Actinomycetes; order Frankiales; family Frankiaceae; genus Pseudofrankia. The sequence goes on along the minus strand of NZ_MBLO01000125.1, from coordinate 217,383 downwards.
GGCACAGGCGCGGGCGTGGCTCGCCGACAACGCCAAGCGGCGGCCCGCCGCGCAGGCGAACTGGGGAACCGGGTCCGACGACGTCGCCGTCTTCCACGACCTCGGCGCCGACGAGGAACGGGCCATGCTCGGCCGGATCCGGGCTTGGCAGCGCCGCAAGTTCGACGCGGGGTACGGCGCGCTGAGCTGGCCGCCCGAGCTCGGCGGGGCGGGGCTGCCGGCGGCGTACGAGGAGGCCTTCGCACTGGAGGAGGCCGCGTTCGAGACGGTGCCGTCACATGAGCTGTTCTCGGTAACCGTGCGCCTGATCGCCCCGACGATCCGGCTGCTCGGCACGGCGGAGCAGAAGGCGCGCTTCATCAGGCCCTTCCTGCGTGGCGAGGAGCTGGCCTGCCAGCTGTTCTCCGAGCCTGGCGCGGGCTCCGACCTCGCGGGGCTCGCGACCAGGGCCGTCCGGGACGGCGACGAATGGGTGGTCACCGGGCAGAAGGTCTGGAGCTCCGGCGCCCACCACGCGGGCTGGGGCGAGCTGCTCGCGCGCACCGACCCGGACACCGTGAAGCACGCCGGCATCACGGCGTTCCTGCTGCCACTCGACACCCCGGGCGTGCAGGTGCGGCCGTTGCGGCAGATGTCGGGGGGAGTGTCGTTCTGCGAGGTGTTCCTGGACGACGTGCGGATTCCTGACTCGCTGCGCCTGGGCGAGGTCGGCAAGGGCTGGGGGGTGGCTCTGACGACGCTGGGGTTCGAACGCGACGCCAGCGCGCGGCCGCACCAGATCGGCGGAGGCTGGACGCAGGTGCTCGGCCTCGCGCAGTGGCTTGGGGTGCTCGACGACCCGCTGGTCCGCCAGCGGCTCGCGGCCGTCTACGCCAACGAGCGGCTGGCCGACGGCCCGACCGAGATCCACAAGACCGCGCTGGCGCGTACCCTGCTCGCGCAGTTCGAGCCCGCGATGGGTCTCTTCCCGTCGGGTCATCTGCCGGCCCGCCGGGCGGCGGCCAGGGAGCGCTTCGCCGAGCAGATCGAGCAGGCCGTCGATGCCGGCTGACACACCCCTCCCCGACACGCCCTACCCCGACACGCCCTACCCCGACACGCCCTACCCCGACCCGGCGCGCCGGCCTCGCCCCCGCACCGGCCCGCTCGCCGGCATCCGCGTCGCGGACTTCTGCTGGATGGGCGTGGGCGCCGTCGCGACCCGCCTGCTGGCGGACTTCGGCGCCGACGTGATAAAGATCGAGAACCGCGCTCGTCTCGACATGCCCCGGCGGCTGCCGATCTACAAGGGCGATCCCCGCAGCTACGGCGACGAGGACCCGAACCCCGACCCGAACAAGGGCGGCCTGTTCAACAACTACAACCGCAACAAACTCGGGATCACGCTCAACATGCGCGACCCGCGCGGGAGGGAGCTCGCGGACGCGCTGATCGCCGCTTCCAGCGTCGTCTCCGAGAACTTCGCGCTGGGCGTCATGGAGCGCTGGGGCCTGACCTACGAGCGCCTTCAGGAGCTGTGCCCCGGAGTGATCTACGCCCGCATGAGCGGCTTCGGACACTCGGGCCCCTACGCCCGGTACCGCAGCTACGGACCGGTCGTGCAGGCGGTCTCCGGTCTGTCGTTCATCAGCGGCCTGCCCGGCCGGGAGCCGTCTGGCTGGGGGCTGTCCTACATGGACAACCAGGCCGCCTACTACAACTCGGCAGCCCTCCTGATGGCGATCCTGCACCGGGAGCAGACCGGCGAGGGCACCGAGATCGACATGGCGGCCGTCGAGATCGGTATCAGCATGCTCGGCCCGGACCTGCTCGACGCCTCGGCGAACAGCCGGCCGACCCGCCGGCCGGATTTCCCGACCGGCAACCGGCTGCAGTACCCGCACGCCGCGCCGCATGGCGTGTACCCCTGCGCCGGCGACGACCGCTGGGTCGCCATCGCCGTGTTCGACGACGACGAGTGGGATCGGATGTGCAAGGCCGTCGGCCAGCCCGAGTGGGCCGATGAGGAGCGGTTCGCGTCCCAGGCCGCCCGGTTCGCCGCGCAGGACGAGCTGGACGCGCTGCTCGGCGCGTGGACCAGGGAACGCACCCCGCACGAGGTGATGCGGCTGCTGCAGGCGGCCGGTGTGCGGGCCAGCGCCGTGCAGAACGCCGAGGACCTCAACGAGCACGACCCGCAGCTCGCCGAGCGAGGCGTGTTCTTCGAGATGGACCATCCCGTGATCGGGACGGCCCGGTTCGAGGGCCAGGCGGTGCTGTTCTCGGGGTTCACGCCGGACCTGTGGCGGTCGGCCCCGCTGCTCGGCGAGGACAACGAGCACGTCCTGACGACCGTGCTCGGCCTGTCGCGCGACGAGGTCGCCGACCTGGCCGCGGAAGGGGTGATCTGAGTGTGGCGGGAGGCCGACGCGGCGCCGGGGCGCACGCCTTACAACGGCTTGGTCGTCGTCGAGGTCGGCACCGACCTCGACGGCGAGCAGACCGGCAAGCTCCTCGCGGACCTCGGGGCGACGGTCATCAAGGTCGAGCCGCCCGGCGGGTCGCCGACCCGGGCCTGTGGGCCGTGGCTGGGTGATGTCGAAGGGTCCGAGACCAGCCTCGCCTTCGCGACATACAACACGTCCAAGCAGTCGGTGGTGCTGGATCTGCCCGCGGGCCTGCCACGGCTCGAGGAGCTCGTCGCGGACGCCGACGTGCTGCTGTGCGGGTTGCAACCGGCGGCACTAGCGCGGCTTGGGTTGTCATACGGCGAGCTGGTCGCGCGCCACCCGCGCCTGGTCGTCCTGTCGGTGACGCCATTCGGCCTCACGGGGCCGTGGGCCGACTACCTCAGCAGCGACCTCGTGGCGCTGGCCGCCGGCGGCCCGCTTGCCAGCTGCGGGTACGACGACCACACGATCCCGCCCATCCGGCCGGGCGGCAACCAGGGGTTCCAGACCTCGGCGAGCCACGCGCACAACGGGCTGCTGCTTGCGCTGCTGCAGCGGCGGCGCACCGGCCGAGGACAGATCGTCGACGTGTCGATGCACGACGCGCTCGCGGTGACGGGGGAGCTGGCGAACCCCTACTGGTTCTACCCCCGGGTGCTCCTCGAGCGGCAGACCTGCCGGCACGCCCAGCCGGAGCCGACCCAGCCGGCTCTCTTCCAGTGCGCGGACGGGAACTACATCTACTTCGCCCTCGTGCTCGCCGACCAGAAGCCCTGGCAGCAGCTGGTGGCCTGGCTCGACAGCGCCGGGGTCGCCCTCGACCTCACCGACCCGGCCTACGGCAGCCTGCCGCACCGCCAGGAGAACTTCGCGCACATCCAGGACCTGATCGAGGTGTTCTGCCTGCTGCACGACGCGGACTGGATGTACCACGAGGGCCAGGCCAGGGGACTGCCAATCGGCATCGTCTCAGCCCCCGAGGACCTCCTCGCCGACGCGCACCTGCGTGCTCGCGGCTACTTCGTCGGCGTCGACCTCGGCGAAGCGGGCACTGTCGAGTACCCGAGCACGCCGTTCCGTTTCGGCGCCTTCCCGGTGCCGCCGATGCGACGGCCGCCGCGGCTGGGCGAGCACACCGCCGCGCGGCTCCAGGAGCCCTGATGTCCCCGGCGGTTCTCCGATGCCGACCCGAAGACCTGGGACAAGGCCGAACGCCTCAAGGTCATGGACGAATACGGCATCCACGCGCAGCTGCTCTACCCCAACATCGCTGCGGCTGTTCGACTTTTGCCTCGAGACCGACGGCGCCTGCGCCGTCGTCGTGACCAGCACCGAACGGGCGCGGGACCTGCGCCAGTCGCCCGCCGTCATCCGCGCCGTCGCCCAGGCGAGCATCCCGAACCCGCAGCCGGGCATCCAGTTCCCGACGCTGTTCCGCGAGTCCATCACCTCGCTGCCAGCCACGGCCGTCGCCAGGACGCTGTACGCGCGGGCGGGCCTCGGCCCGGCCGACATCGACGTCGCCCAGATCTACGACTGCTTCAGCATCACCGTTCTGCTGCAGCTGGAGGACTGGGGCTTCTGTAAGAAGGGCGAGGGCGGCCCGTTCGTCGCCAGCGGCGAGATCGGGCTCGGGGGCAGCCTGCCCATCAACACCGGCGGCGGCCATCTCTCCGAGGGCTACATCCACGGCATGAACCACATCGTCGAAGGCGTGCGCCAGATCCGCGGCACGTCCACCTCGCAGGTGGCCGGCGCCGAGACCTGCCTGGTCACCGCTACTCCGCTGCCGCCGGGCAGCGCGCTGATCCTGACGGCGGACCGGTGACCCGCCGCCCGCTGCCGGTCACCGACGACCTCGACACCGGCGGCTTCTTCGAGGCGGTGGCACGCGGCGAGCTGGTCGTCCGCCGCTGCGACGGCTGCGACGCCGTCCTGCACATGCCGCGCGCGTACTGCGCGACCTGCGGCAGCTGGGAGGGCCGCTGGCAGCCGGTCGCCGCGACCGGCACCGTCTACTCGTGGACGGTCGTCGAGCACCAGGTCCACCCGGCCTTCCCCGTGCCGTACACCGTGGTGCTCGTCAAGCTGGACGACGTGCCCGGCACCCGGCTGGTCGGGCACCTGCCGGGCCGGCCGGCGCTGCGGCCGGGCCAGGCGATGGCGGCCGACTTCGAGGACGTCGACGGCACCGTCCTGCCCCGGTGGCGGACGGCCGACGTCAGCCCGGCTCCGGCCCCCTGAGGATGTTGCGGACCGCCTGCCCGTAGAAGGCGTCCAGGTCACGTGACGTGACCCGCCCCTCCGGGCGGTACCAGTTCCAGACGCTCTGGAGCAGGCCGATAATCGCGTGGGCCAGTAACGTCGGGTCCTGCCTCGGTATGCTCCCCGCCTCCATGGCCTGGGACAGGAAGTCGACCCACAGCGCCTCCACCTTGCGCGCTGTACGCAGGGAGGCCAGCCGGACCTCCTCCTCCCGTCCGCTGCCGCGCGTGCTCGACAGCTTGCCCTGCTCGTTGGCGAGAAGCCGGTTCTGTGTCATCTCCGACTTCGGCCCGTTGAAGGACGCGCTGACCGCGGTCAGGACCGAGGCCACGGCATCCTCCGGCGAGTTCAGGCACTTACTCCAACGGTCGAACCAGCTCTCCCACGACTCGAGCATTAGCGTGAAAAGGCAGTGCGTCTTCGTCTCGAAGTAGTGGTAGAGCGCCGTGTTGCCGATGCCGGCAGCTTTCGCGATGTCGGCCCACTTCGTTGCGTCGAAGCCGTGGCGGCCGAACTCCTCGGCGGCAATCCGCAGGATCAGTTCGCGTTTCGACCGCGCGCTCGGCGCGACATCGTTCTTCACCAGAAACTCCTTCGGGGGAGCCAGCCGCGCTGGCCGTCGTCGACGGGCCTCGGCCCGGGGCCGAGGCCCGTCGGGCAGGAGCCGCCGGGCCCGGCGATCACAGGGCATTCAGCGAGTCGCTGCCACCCGCTACCAGCGCCACCGCGACTCCGACCGCGGTGACCGCTGACATGATCAGCGCTACGGCCGCGACCAGCGGGAAGAATCCGCTGCCCCAGCTGTCGAACAGCACCGTTCCCATCACCTGGGTGTGCAGGGACCGCACCAGGACCGAGGCGGTGAACTCCTGCGTGAGAAGCACGAACATGAGCGCCGCGGCGCCGCCGAGGCTGGAGCGCATGAGCGGAAGGATCACACGCAGTTTCGTGCGGACCGGTCCGGCCCCGCTCACCCGGGAGGCCTCCTCGTAGCTGTCACCCAGCGCTATCAGCCCGGACAACTGCATCCGGGTCGCGAACGGCAGCATCAGGGTCACGTAGACGAGGATCATCACCCAGCGCGTCCCGTACAGGACGAACGGCTTCTGGCTGTAGGTGACCAGGAAGCCGACGCCGAAGAGTACGGCGGGTACGCCGAGCGGCAGCGTGACGAGGAAGTCCAGGATCGGGGCGAGGACCGGGTACCGACGGCCGCGCAGCAGGATGCTCGCGGCGGCGAACCCGATCGGCAGCACGATGAGGACAGCGATCAGCGAGTAGACGACGCTGTTCTGGATCGCGTCCCGCGTCGCCGACGCCTCCAGCACCTTGCGGAAGTTGTCCAGCGTGAACGTCGACGGCCGTACGTTCTTCGTCCAGTAGCGCGACAGGGACACGATCAGCAGCCCGATGAGGGGCAGCACCGTGGCGGTCAGCGAGAACAGGACGATGCCGACGGCGGCGATCTTGGACGGTCTGGCCGAGCTCCTGAACCCCTTGCCGCCATGGGTCACGAACCGCCGCTGGTCGCCGAGCAGGAACTTCTGCCCGAGGACGACGAGGAGGCCGAACCCGAGCAGCGGCGAACCGATCGCGGCGGCCAGCCCGTAGTCGACCGGCGTCGAGGAGACTTGGTTGTACATGTCGGTGGTCAGGACCGTGATGCCCTCGTTCGTGCCCAGCAGCAGCGGGCCGGTGAGCTGGCCGAGGCCGAGGAGTAGCGCGACGCCACCGCCATAGGTCAGCGCCGGGCGGAGCAGCGGCAGTGTCACCCGGAAGAACACCTGGTAGCCGGGCGACCCGCACACCTGGGCCGCCTCGAGGAAGTCCGCGCCGATGTTCGCGAACGCGGCCCGCACGAACAGGTAGACGAACGAGGTCAGGCTGAACCCGGTGATGATGACGATCCACGGCAGCGAGTAGATGTTGATAGGCCCCGTGGTGTCGCCCGACCACCACGGCAACTTCCGCAGGACCGCGTTGAGATATCCCGGCCCGGGCGCGAGCAGGAAAGCCCAGCCGACGACCAACGCGATCGCCGGCACGACGATCGGCAGCACAGGGAACACGGACAGAAAACGCAGCCGCCGGGGCAGACGGGTCGACGCCCACGCCAGCCAGGTCCCCAGGACGAGGGCGATCAGCAGCGAGCCGAGCGCGAGCCCGACGGTGTAGAGCAGGGTCCGCCCGAAGCCGTCACGTGCGAAGGCCGCGTGGTAACTGTTGCCCCCTGGTCCGGTGAACGCCTTCAGCTGCAGCCGGATGAGGGGTGCGAGAACGAGGTAGGCGAGCACGGCCACCAGAGCGGTGGCCATGGTGAACCGGCCGACAGCCCGGTGGTCGACCGCGAGGGCCCGGCGGCCCGGGAGCGCGAGCGTCGCCATGACGTCACACCCCGGCCACGGCCGGCGCCGCCTCGGCCTGATTCGGCTCCTGCGCCGGCTCGGCCGGGAACATCGCCGCGGAGCGCGGGGCGAAGGCGAGGACCAAGCGGTCGTCCGGCGTGATCCGGCGTGTCCAGGAGTCGCGGTCCGCGGAGACGTGCACCCGGACCCGCGTCGCCGCCGCGGTGGCGGTGACGTTCATCTGCCGGCCGCCGAACTCGACGTCGACGATCTGGACGGGCAGCGCGGTCTCGTGTGCCTCGATCTCCTCCAGGTTCTTCGCGAGCCGCGCGGCGTCCGGGCTGAAGCGCGCCACGACGGTGGCGTCCGCGGCGTCGGGCGCGAGACCCTCGAGCGGCTGGCCGCCGCAGGTCCACCCGGTGTCGGTGCGTCTCAGCTCGAGCCGATTCGACATCCCAATGAAGGCAGCGACATATTCGGTCGCGGGCGCCTCGAACACGCGTTGCGGCGTGTCGAGCTGCTCGATCGCGCCCGCCCGCATGATCGCGATGCGCTGGCCCAGCGCGAGCGCCTCCGACTGGTCGTGAGTAACGAAGATGGCTGTGAACGGCGCGCGGCGGTGCAGCTCGTGGATCTCCGAGCGCATCTGGTCGCGCAGGCGCGCGTCGAGATTGCTCAGCGGCTCGTCGAACAGGATGACCTCGGGCCGGGCGGCCAGCGCCCGCGCCAGCGCCACCCGCTGCTGCTGACCGCCGCTCAGCTGCATCGGCAGCCGGTCGAGCAGTTCCTCGCACTCGACGAGGCGGGCTGTCTCCTCCACCCGCCCCTGCGCGATCGCCTGCTTCAGCCCCCGCGCCTTAAGGGGGTATGCGATGTTCTTGCGGACCGACATGTGGGGCCACAGCGCGTACGACTGGAAGACCATGCCGATCTTGCGTTTGTCTGGTGGCACGTTGATGCGCCTTGTGCTGTCGAACACGGCCCGGTCACCGATCGTGATCTGGCCGCGGGTCGGGGTCTCCAGACCGGCGACGCAGCGTAACGTCGTCGTCTTTCCACATCCGCTCGGACCCAGGAGAGCGATGAACTCCCCTTCCTCGATATCGAAGTCGAGGTCCTTCATCGCGTGGGTCGGCGGCTTGCCGTCGAACCGCTTTGTCAGGCCCTTCAGGCTCACGCTGGACATGGTGGTCGGCTCCTTCCGACGGTGCGGTCACGATGCGGCCGTCGAACGTGGGTGCTCGGGGGGAGGGGGGCTATCGAACTCGGTGGGCGGCCATGGAGCGGGGCGGCCGCGGCGGTACACCGCTAGTCGCGGACCAGGGCCTGTCCGCCGTCGACGCGGAGCAGGGCGCCCGTCGTAAAGCTCGACATCCCGCTCGCGAGGTAGAGCGCCGCGCCCGTTATCTCGTCCGGGGCGCCGGCCCGCCTCATCGGCATCCTCGCGGCGAACTCGCCGAACTTCTCCATGTCCCAGCCCGCGGCGATGTCGGTCAGGAAGGGGCCAGGCATGATCGTGTTGGCGCGGACGGTCGGCCCGTACGCCAGCGCGATTCCGGTCGTCAGCACATGCAGACCTGCCTTCGCCGCGCCATAGGGAATCTCGTGCTGCGTCGGCCGCACGGCGGCGACGCTGGACACATTGATGATCGACCCACCGCCCGTGGTGAGCATGCGCTGGGCCACCAGTGACGACAGCCGGAACGGCCCCTTGAGGTTCACGCCGAGCGTCTTGTCGAACAGCTCCTCGCTGGCGTCGTGTAACGCGCTGTACAGCGGCGCGATGCCGGCGTTGTTGACGAGCACGTCCACTCGGTCGACCAGCTCGTACGCCCGCTCCACCAGAGCCGTGCACTGGTTCCAGTCACCGACATGCGCCGCGACGCCGAACACCTTCTGGCCGCTGCGCGCCGAGATCTGATCCGCCGCCCGCGCGACCGCGTCCGGCTTGCGGCTCACCACGATCACGTTGGCGCCGGCGGCCGCGAACGCCTCCGCGATCGCCCGTCCCAGGCCTCGCGTGGCGCCGGTGACCAGGGCGGCCTTGCCCTCCAGCAGCTTTCCGCTGGTGGGTCTGATCTGCTCCTCCACGGGGCTGCTCCTGCCGGCGTCGTCCCGCAGCGAGCGGGTAAACTGAACTGACTTCAATTTAGTTAGGCCGGGCGCCGCGTGGCAAGCGTCACGTGAACCGGGGGCCAGCCCGCGACCGGGCCGGCGGGCCTATGCGGAAGCGGGCTCGGCGGCGCGCTCGGCATGTGGAGCCGTCGGGGTGGCCGGGGTGGTCAGCCGCGGCGCGTGGGGGTGGGCGGCGGCGTGGGGCGGACGAAGGGGAACGCCAGGGTCTGACGGATGGAGGCCCCGGTCAGCATCATGACCAGCCGGTCGACCCCGACTCCCAGGCCACCCGTCGGCGGCATCGCGTACTCGAGCGCGGAGAGGAACGCCTCGTCGAGCTGCATCGCCTCCGGGTCCGCGGCGGCGAGCAGGGACTGTTCGGTGAGCCGGGCCCGCTGGTCGACCGGGTCGACGAGCTCGGAGTAGGCCGTGCCGATCTCGGTGCCGAAGGCGACCAGGTCCCAGCGCTCGGCCAGCCGGGGGTCCAGGCGGTGAGCGCGGGTCAGCGGTGACGTCTCGGTCGGGAAGTCGAGGTAGAAGGTCGGTTCGGTGGTCGCGGGCTCGACGAGCTCGTCGTAGAGCGCCGCGACGAGCGCGCCGGCGGCCGCGTCGAAGGGCGGGGTGATGCCCCGCTTCCGGCACAGGGCGGCGAGCTCCTCCTGGGGCGTGGCGACGGTGACGGGGTGGCCGGCGGCGGCGGAGACGGCGTCGTGAACGGTGACCGATCGCCACGGCCCCGACAGGTCGACGTCGACGGTCCGGCCGTCCGGTCCGGGCCTGCGCGCGATCGGCGCGCCGTGGACGGCGGTGGCGACGGCGATGACCAGGTCGCGGGTGAGGTCGCGCATCGCCAGGTAGTCGCTGTAGGCCTCGTACGCCTCGACCGACGTGAACTCGGGATTGTGGGTGGCGTCGGCGCCCTCGTTGCGGAAGTTCCTGTTCAGCTCGAAGACCCGCCGCATCCCGCCGACGCACAGCCGTTTGAGATACAGCTCCGGCGCGATCCGCAGATAGAGCGTCGAGTCGTAGGCGTTGATGTGGGTGACAAACGGCCGGGCGTTCGCGCCGCCGTGGACCGCCTGCAACATGGGCGTCTCGACCTCGGTGAAGCTCCTGCTGGCGAAGAAGCGGCGGATCTCGCCGACCGCTCGCGCGCGGTCGGTGAGCATGCGACGGGCGCCGGGGTTGACGATCAGGTCGACGTGGCGCTGTCGGGCCCTGGCGTCGGGGTCGGTGAACCCGGCCCGGCCGTCGGGCAGCGGCCGCAGGCATTTCGCCGCCATCCGCCACTCGTCCACCAGCACCGACAGCTCGCCGCGCCGCGACGTCACCACCTCGCCGGTCACGCTCAGGTGGTCGCCGAGATCGACGGCCGCGCGGAACAACCGGTGCGCGGCCGGATCGAGCCGGGCACGGTCGACCATCGCCTGGATCGACGCGTCACCCTCCCGCAGAACGGCGAAGATCAGCCCTCCGTGATCACGCAGCGCCCGGACCCGTCCCGTCACCGACACCCGGCAGCCGGTTCGCGTGCCGGGCGCGAGGCCGCCGAACCGGTCGACGAGATCGGCGAGGTCGCTGTCGCGCGGAACAGCCACCGGGTAGGGATCCATGCCCGCGCCCCGCAGCCGGTCGAGCTTGGCGTACCGCACCCGCTGCTGCTCGGCGAGCCGCCGCCGGGGAGTGACGAGCTGGACCGCCGAACGCCGCTGCGCCGCGACCGCCTCGGTGAAGGGCATCTCCCGCCCGCCGTACTCGACGACCGCGCCCGGTGCACGTTCCCGGGGACCGGCGAGGGCCGGCAGGAACCCCTCCACCATCCCGGCGACGAGCGCGACCCTGGTCAGGGTGAGCGCCGAGTCGTAGCACAGGTAGCGGGGCGTCCACCGCGGCAGGTAACGGGCGTTCGAGCGGTACAGGCCCTCGATCTGCCAGAACCGGGAGGCGAAGGTGAGCAGCCGCGCGCCGAGCCGCGCGCCCGGCCGGGCGCCGACCCGTTCGGCCGCGCTGAAGACCTCCCGGAACGCCGCGAAGTTCAGCGAGATCGCGCGCACGCCGAGCTCGTCGCCCGCCGCCTGGGCGAGGGCGGCGACCATCGCCTCGACCAGCCCGTTCTCCGCCTCCCGGTCGCGGCGCATCAGGTCGAGGGAGAGCCCGTGCGAGCCCCACGGGACCAGCGAGAGCACGCCGCGCAGCCGGCCGTCGCCGTCGCGGGCGAGCACAGCGACGCACGCCTCGTCGGCCGGGTCGCCGATACGCCCGAGCGCCATCGAGAACCCGCGCTCGGTGTCGTCGCCGCGCCAGTCCTCGGCGGAGCGCTCGATCTCGGCGAGCTCGCCGGCGGACAGGGTCCCGTGGCGGGTCACGGTGAAGGTGTAGCCGGCGCGGCGAACCCGGCGCACCGCCCGCCGGACCGGCTCCATCGTCGCGCCCTCCAGGCTGAACTCGGCGACCTCGATGATCGCCTCGTCCCCGATCGGCAGCGCCTTGAGCCCGGCCGCGACATAGGCCCGGGCGCCCTCCTCGCCGGCCGCCAGGACCGCCGGGAACCAGCCGAACAGCCGTGCCTCGGCGAGCCACGCCTCGATCGCGCTCGCCCATGCCGAGCGCGGCCCGATCGGGTCGGCGCTGGCCAGGCTGACGGCGGCGAGCACCCGGTAGGTGACGGCGGCGTCTCCCCGCGGCGAGAAGATCACGGACTTGTCGTGGCGGGTCGCGAAATAGCCGAGGGAGTCGCGCTGCCCGGCGCGCAGCAGCAGCCCGCGTACCGCCAGCTCGTCGGCCGCCGTGAGGTACGCCTTGGCCCGGGCGGACCTCAGGAAGACCACGGCCGCGGTGATGAGCGAGGCGGCGGAGATCAGGCCCGCCAGCGCCGCGACCCAGTGGTGGCCCTGCTGCCTTTTCCAGCCCACCTCCGACGAGTTCGGCTCGATGCCGAGCGCCGCCCGCGCTCCCCACACGATCCTGCGGGTCGTGCCGGTCAGCTGGCCCGGGAACAGCAGCGTGAGCGTCACCGCCGACGCCACCGACACCGCCAGCCCGACCACCAGCACACCGAGTGCCCGCCACCGCGCGCCGGGCTCCAGCCGGGAGGAGAACGCCGGCCGGCTGAGCCACAGCAGCGCCACGACCGCCACGGTCAACGTCGCGTTGACCACCAGGTACACCGTGCCCAGCGCCGTCAGATCTCGGACATCCCTTGCGTCGGTCATGATCGCGACGAGCACCGCGATCAGATAACCGGCCGCGACGGCCTGGAACGCGAGCAGCAGCCAGAGCGCGGCCCGCATCCGCCGCCGGGCCGCGCCCGCGACGATGAACAGCAGGGCGGTGGAGAACAGGCTCGGGCTCACCGGAAGATTGACCAGCCCGAACAGGTCGTCGACGCGGCGCGCCCAGTGAGCCCGCCGCAGCGCCAGGCTGACCAGCGACCAGCACGCCGCCGCGAGCAGGATCCGGCCCGCCACCGACGCGACCGCGTCTCGCCAGCCGTCGAGCAGCACGCCGCGGGAGGGCGCCGTCCCCGCCGGGTCGTCCGTCGAGGCGGGGGCAAATCTTGTAACCGTGGCGGCACGCAGCGTAGCCTTCGTCACCGGACGAGTCTCCTACGCGCGACGCGTGACGCCACGTCGCAACCTGCCCGGAGGGCTGCGCGGGCGGATATTCCCGGCGGGTCGCCGCTCCGGACATGTCCGCTCCCAGGCCGACCGCTCCCAGGCCGACCGCCCGGTCCCGCGAGGCCGGCGGTGCCGCCGTGATCGCACGGCGTCGGCCAGCCGAGATCGTTCGCCACCCTGGCCTCTCTCACCGCCCTGACCCCACCGTCGCGCCCGTTCCGTGTCCCTCGCGCCTGCTCGTCAGCAGATGCGGGGGAGCTGCTCGCCGACAGGCAGGTCGACGACCCGGGTCGCCCCGAACGCGGTCCTGGCGACCACCATGGCCGGGTGGTCCTCGACCACCGTGCCGATCAGGGCCGCGCCTCGGCCGTTCGGATGGCGGCGCATGGCCGCCAGCACTCGGTCCGCGTCGTCGCGTGCGACGAAAGCGACCAGCTTGCCCTCATTCGCCACATACAGCGGGTCGAGGCCGAGGACGCCGCAGGCATCCGCGACCGCCGCCGGTACCGGCACCGACCGCTCCACGATGTCGATGCCCACGCCGGCCGCGCGGGCGATCTCGTTCAGCGAGGCCGCGAGACCCCCGCGGGTGGGATCGCGCAGGGCGTGCACATCGGGATGCTGGCCCGATGAGTCCCGGTCGAGCATGGTCGCGACCAGGCCGTGCAAGGGCGCGGTATCGCTCTCCAGGGCGGTGCCGAACTCCAGGCCCTCCCGGCAGCTCAGCACGGCGATGCCGTGCACCCCGAGATCACCGCTGACCAGGACCGCGTCGCCGGGACGGACCCGGGCGGGGCGGATGTCCACTCCGTCAGCTATCAGGCCGATCCCCGCGGTGTTCACGAAGACGCCATGGCCGTGGCCGGCGTCGACCACCTTGGTGTCGCCCGTGACCAGGCGCACTCCGGCCCGGCGGGCGGCCGCACCCATGGCCGTCGCGATCCGCGCCAGATCGGCCAGCGGCGTCCCTTCCTCGAGAATGAACGCCGTCGACAGGCACAGTGGCATGGCGCCGGACATGGCGAGGTCGTTGACCGTGCCGTTCACGGCCAGCTCGCCGATCGACCCGCCGGGGAAGAACAGCGGATGCACCACGTAGGAGTCCGTGGAGAACGCGAGCCGGGCCGACCCGACGGCGAGCACGGCGCAGTCGTCGAGCTCGGTCGCGGCCGCCTCGCCGAAGGCGGGCAGGAACAGATGCTCGACCAGCTCGGCGGACATGGCGCCGCCCCCGCCGTGTCCCATCACGATGGTGGGTGAGTCCCGCAACGGCGCCGGGCAGCTCCAGGCCGCCGGATCCACTGTCTCGGCGGTCTTCGCCGTCTCGGCGGTCACCCCGGTGACCGCGGCGACCGCGGTGACCGCGGTCTCGGCGGCGGTCACCGGGCACCCGCCCGGGCCGGTTCCAGCCGTCGGTACAGGTAGTAGGCCGCGCAGGCGCCCTCGGAGGAGACCATCGTCGCTCCCAGCGGGTGGCGCGGGGTGCACTCGGCGCCGAACGCGGCGCACTCGTGGGGCTTGATGAGACCCTGCAACACCTCGCCCGACCTGCACGCGGTGGACTCGTCGGCGCGCAGGCCGCCGACGTCGAAGCGGAGCTCGGCGTCGAACTCCCGGTAGTCGGGGGAGAGGCGCCAGCCAGAACGCGGGATGGTGCCGATCCCGCGCCAGGCCCGGTCGGTCACCTCGAACACGGCGTGCAGCATCGCGCGCGCGGCGGGATTGCCCTCGGCCAGCACGGCGCGGGGGTAGGCGTTGTCGACGGTGTGCCGGCCCGCCTCCAGCTGGACCACCGCCTGGCGGACGCCCTCGAGGATGTCGAGCGGCTCGAAGCCGGTGACCACGATCGGTACCCGGTACCGCTCGGCCAGCGGTGGGTACTCGTCGGTGCCCATCACGCTGCACACATGACCGGCGGCGAGGAACGCCTGGACCCGGCAGGCCGGCGACTCCATGATCGCCGCCATAGCCGGCGGCACCAGGACGTGGGAGACCAGCAGCGAGAAGTTGCGCAGTCCCAGCTGTCGGGCCTGGTAGACGGCCATGGCGTTGGCCGGCGCGGTGGTCTCGAAACCGATGCCGAAGAACACCACCTGACGGTCGGGGTTATCGACCGCCAGCGTGACGGCGTCCAGCGGCGAGTAGACCACCCGGATGTCGCCGCCCGTGCTCTTCACCTGGAAGAGGTCCGCCCGGCTGCCGGGGACGCGCAGCATGTCGCCGAAGGAGCAGAAGATGACCTCCGGCCGGGAGGCGATCTCCAGAGCCTTGTCGATGATCTCCAGTGGGGTGACGCAGACCGGGCAGCCGGGGCCGTGGATCAGCTCGATGCTCTCGGGAAGCAACTGGTCGATGCCATGACGAATGATCGAATGCGTCTGCCCGCCGCAGACCTCCATGAGCGCCCACGGCCGGGTGGTCACCGCGTGGATCTCCTTCAGCAGGCGTTCGGCCAGCTCGGGGTCCCGGAACTCCTCCAGATACCTCACGGCGTGACCGCCTCCTCTCCGGCCTCAGCCGTGAACGGGTCGATGAGTTCCTCGTCGAGCAGGCCGAATCGCCGGAACTCGGCGAGCGTCTCCAGCGCGCGCCGTTCGTCCAGGCGCTGGATGGCGAAGCCGACGTGCACGATCACGTAGTCGTCGGCGGCGACCTCGGGAAGGTACGCCAGGCAGACGTCCTTGCTGACCCCGCCGAAGTCGACCTCGGCCATCGGCGTCCCGTGCCGCTCGAACGTCCGGACAACCCTGCCCGGCACCGCTAGACACACCCGCCCTCACCCCATCCTGTCCACCGCGGCCGGTCCCGCCGGCCGCTCGTCGGAATCCAGCCGGTCGTCGGAATCCAGCCGGTCGCCGGCGGCCGCCACGACGAGCTGGCCGAGCGACAGGCCACCGTCATCGGGAGGCACCCGCCGGCTGCTCACCACGTCGAAACCCGCCGCCAGCAGCGCCCGCCGGGCGCCAGCGAGCAACAGCGCGTTCAGGAACACGCCGCCGGCCAGCACGACCGTCTCCAGCCCCAGCTCGCGCCGCGCCCGCTCAGCCAGCGCCAGGACCAGCGCGACGAGCGCCTCGTGGAACCCCGCGCCAGCGGCGGCGACATCGACGCCCCGGCGTTGGTCGGCCACCAGCGCCCGCATCACCGGCGCCGGGTCGGCGATCAAGGGCCCGCCATCGCTCGCGGCCTCGCGCAGCTCGAAGCGATAGCGGCACTCATCCGGCACGCCGCCGCGGGACCGGGCCTCGAGCTCGATCGCGGCCTGCGCGTCGAAGTCCACGGTCTGGCGAACGCCGAGCAGCGCGCTGACCGCGTCGAACAGCCTGCCCACACTCGACGTGGGGACGGTGCCGACCCCGCGGCGCAGCTGCCGGGCGAGTACCCCGCGCTCGGCGGGGGCCGCCGCCGTCACCGGTGGCAGGTCGAGGTCCCAGGCGATCCCGGCGGAGGCCAGATGCGCCAGCGCCATCCGGTAGGGATGCCGGACGCTCGCGTCGCCGCCCGCCAGCGGGACATAGCCGAGATGGGCGAAGCGCCGGAACCCGCGGTAGTCGGCGACCAGCACCTCGCCGCCCCAGATGGCGCCGTCGGTGCCGTATCCCGTTCCGTCGAACGCGAAGCCGATGACGGGGCTGGTTCCGTCGAGGCCACGCTCGGCCATCGCGGCCGCGATATGCGCGTGGTGATGCTGCACGAACCGGACGGGCGGGCCTGGCGGGAAGGGCGGGCCTTGCGGACCCGGCGGGGTGGGCGGTGGGCGGTGGGCCGGCTCGCCGGGCAGGCCGGGCAGGCCGGGCAGGCCGCGAGATCTTTCCATCGCCCAGGCGCGTGAGCGGTATCTGGGATGGGCGTCGGCGGCCAGCCGCTCCGGCCGCACTCCGGTGAGGTGCTCCAGGTGCGTCACCGCCCTGCCGAAGGCGGTCAGGGTCGCGAGGTCGTCCATGTCGCCGATGTGGCCGGACAGCCAGGCCGAGCGGCCAGAGCCAAGGCAGCAGGCGTTCTTCATGTCGCCCCCGACGGCCAGCGTCGGGGCGACGGCGAAGGGCAGGCGGATCGGCAACGGCGCGTACCCCCTGGACCGGCGGATCATCACCTCGACGCCGTCCACGACCCGCACCACCGAGTCGTCGCACGGGATGTGGATGGGACGGTCGTGGCACAGCCAGCCGTCCACCAGATGGGCCAGCCGCCGTGCCGCGTCGTCGTCATCGGCGGCGATCGGTTCTCCCGCGAGGTTGCCGGAGGTCATCACCAGCACGGCGATGTCGGGAAGACCGGCGCCGGCATCGGCCCCGGCCCGCGCGGGGCGGCCGAACAGGAGGTGGTGCACGGGGGTGTAGGGCAGCATGAGCCCGAGGTCAGGGTTGCCTGGGGCCACCTCGTCCGCCGGCCGGGGCCGCGGGTCGGCTCGGCGCCGGGCCAGCACGATCGGCCGGGCCGGACTGGTCAGCAGGCGGGTCTCGGCGTCGTCGAGCTCGACCAGCGCCCTCGCGGTCGCGAGGTCGGTGGCCATCACGGCGAAGGGCTTGCCGCCACGCCGCTTGCGACGGCGCAGCGTCGCGACCGCTGCCTCGTCGGTGGCGAGGCAGGCAAGGTGGTACCCGCCGACGCCCTTCACGGCGAGTACGCCTCCGGCGATGAGCAGCCGCCGGGCCTCGGCCAGCGCGTCCTCGTCACCGCGCACGCGGCGCCCGTCCGGCGCGCGGAACTCCAGCCGAGGCCCGCAAGCCGGGCAGGCGATCGGCTGCGCGTGGAAACGGCGATCCGCCGGGTCGGCGTACTCGCGGGCGCAGTCGGCGCACATGGGGAAGCCGGCCATCGTCGTCACCGGCCGGTCGTAAGGCAGATCGGTGATGATGGTGAATCTCGGGCCGCAGTGGGTGCAGGTGATGAACGGGTGCCGGTAGCGGCGGTCGGCCGGGTCGGCGAGCTCACGCAGGCATGCGTCGCAGGTCGCCGTGTCGGCGGGCGCCTGGGCACGCCTGGCGGCGGACGGCTGAGACGGCCCGTGCCGCTGGGACGGCTGGGACGGCTGAGACGGCTGAGACGGGGCGATGGTGAAGCCCAGCTCGCCGCGCGGCGCGAGCGTAACGACCGTGATCCGTTCGATCTGCGCGAGCGGTGGCGGGTCCGCCCGGAGACGGCGCCCGAACTCCTCGACGGCCGCGGGCGAGCCCTCGACCTCCACCTCGACGCCCGCGACGTCGTTGCGCACCGAGCCGGCCAGCCCGAGGCCGGTCGCCGTGGCATGGACGAACGGGCGAAAGCCGACGCCCTGAACGACGCCGCCCACGGTGAACCGGCGGCGCACCGGCGCGTCGGCCGGCGCGGCGGGTCTGGGCACCGCGCTGGCCGACCTGCCGCCGGCCGGGTCGACGGTGGCCGGGTCGACGGTGGCCGGGTCGACGGTGGCCGGGTCGACGGTGGCCGGGTCGATGGTGGCCGAGGCGGCGGTGGTCGGCGCGGCGGTGGCCGGGTCGGCGGTGGCGGGCCGGACACCGGCTGGCGCGACGGTGGTCGGCGCGGCGGCCGGCGACAGGTCCAACGCGGACGGGTCGACGGGCGACGACGTCACATCTGCCGGACCTTCAGGTACCGGCGCAGCGCTGGGAGCTCGTCCCAGGCGATCCTGCCGGTGACACCGGTCGCCGCCGCAAGCGCGATCATCATCAGGGATTTCCGCACGGCGTGCTCCTTCCGACTGCTTCGATCCGCTCCGATGCCTGTCCCGTCACCTGGTGCCGTTCCCGGCAACACCCGCCCGCTCGCCCACCAAGATCGCCAGATCTGTATCCGAATCCGAACTCCGAGCCCCCGCCCGTTCGGATCCGGATACAGTCCCGCTGATCAAGTTCGCGACGCGGCGATAGACCGGGTGATTTTGTCCAAAGCGGCACCAGGCGCCTGTTTTGCGCGGGGCGAGATGGTCGGGCCATCGAGGTGCCCGGTCCGCGCCGGCTGGTCAAGGGGGCGGAATGTTCGGCATCTCCGGCAGCACCGGGTTGTGCCGCTCCGGCACGATGCCGGTCGAGCGGCGAGCGTCGGCCTTCCCGTCGGGATGGTGTCCGGCCTCGCGCTCGTAGGCGCCCTTGGCGTTGCCCTGGGGGACGCCGGGCGTGTGCGCCGAGGCGTCGATGGCCACGTCGGGCCTGCCGACTCGGATGCTGGCCATGACCACTCCTTTCAGGTGCCCGTCCCGGCGGACGCGTTCGCCGCGTCCGCTTGGACGGAGGTGACAGAGGTTTGGACGGAGGTGTCATGCCGGGGCGGATGTGTCACCCGCGGCGCGGGCCCGGAATCCTGCTTCGCGTGCGCGGCGCGGGCGGTGACCGCGCCGTCGGCCAGTACGGCGAAAAACTCGTTAATTGCGGGCCATACCGTGCTGCCGCCGGAAAATCCTTTCCATTCCTCGCGCACGATGGCGACGAGCCGGTAGCAGAGGTCGATTGGGACTATCCAGTGCTCGTTCGCGCCCTTGGCGGTGTTGACCAGCACTGCCTCTACAAGCGGCCTCAAGGTGCCTAGCGCACCGCACCGCTCCTGTGCCTGGGCCCAGACGGCCTGATCGATCTCTCCCTGGGTGACACCGATCGGACTCGGATAGTGCGCGATGATCCGTCCGTCGGCCTGGGTGACGAAGAACGCCAACCCGACCGGTATCCCCAGCGTGCCTGAGACGAAGCCGGGCAGGGCCAGCCGCCGACGCGGGACGAGGACGTAGTGGCCGCGGCCCGCCGCGTCGCGTTCGAACAGCAGCGTGCACGCCTGGCACACGCACAGCAGGCCGGCCTCCCGCTCGTCGAGCAGGTGCCGGTGGGACTCCGGCACCGGGGCCGCGCACAGTCCGCAACGCTCCGACGCCGCCGTGCCGCGCGCGCCAGCCCGCCCGGCCCGGCGAACCGTCCGGCGCAGCGCACCACCGGTCGTGCCCAGGTCGAGTGCCGCGGCCGCGCCGGCACCCGGGCGGGTACCGGCGCCGGTACCCAGGCCGGCCGCGGCGTCGGGTCCGCCCTGGGCGCGCCCGCGGGTGGGGCCGTCGCCGGCGGCGGTCGCCCTATGGCCGAGCACGCCTGGGCCGGCGTCGGCGATCACCGGGCCGACCCCAGCGTGGCCGGCCCGCGCAGCAGCGAGTCGACGGGGACGAGCGTCTGCTTCGCGGCGACGTCGACGCGCACCTCGGACAGTTCCGGCGCCACGGCCTGCAACGCGTCGCGGACGGCGTCGGCGACCGCGTCCGTGGTCGCCGCCGCGCCGCACCCGCTCTCACCGCGCACCGCCACCGTCGCCACGCCGCTGTCGATGCCCAGCAGTTCGACCTCGGCACCGACCGTGGCGAGCTCCGGGCGCAGCGCCTCCAGGGCGCGCCTGGCCCGGCGCTCGACGGGGTCGGGATGGACGCCGTGCAGGACGAGGAGGTGAGCGAGCAGCTCGTCGGCCGTGAGCGCGTCGCGCACGTCGGGAGCCCGCGCGGCATAGCCGGCCGCCCGGGCCAGCGCCTCGCCGTACACCTCGAGGAGCGTGGCCACCGCGTCCAGCGCGACCCGGGCCCCCGGACCCGGCGTCCGCTCGACCTGCTCCAGCAGACCGTCGAGCAGGGTGAGCCGCTCGCGCACGGCCTCATCGTCGAGCCGCGAACCGACCGGCTCGGCCGGTTCGGCCGGTGCCAGTCTGAGCGGGGCCGGTTCGGCCGCGCTCGGTTCGGCCACGTCCGGTTCCCTCGCGGTCGCCAGTTCGCGCGGGAGGTCATCCATGCTGGGCGCCCAGCATCGGTGAGTGCTGGTGGGTGACGGTGCGGCCGTTGCCGACGTACATGTGCACGCCGCAGGGCAGGCACGGGTCGAAGCTGCGCACCGCCCGCATGATGTCGACGCCCCTGAAGTCGTCCGGGCCGTTCTCCTCGAAGATCGGCATGTCCTGGACGGCGTCCTCGTACGGCCCCGGGGTGCCGTAGCTGTCGCGCGGGCTGCCGTTCCACGGCGTCGGCGGGTACGGGTGATAGTTGGCGATCTTCCCGTCCTGGATGACCAGGTGGTGGGACAGGACCCCGCGGACGGCCTCGTGGAAGCCGCAGCCGATCGCCTCGTCGGGCACCTCGAAATCGGTGAAGGTGCGAGTGTCGCCGGAGCGGAGGCGTTCCATCGCCCGCTCCAGGAAGTAGAGCGACATCGCCGCCGAGTACGCGACGAAGTAGACCCGCGCCCGGTTGCGCTCGATGGCGTTCGACCACGGCGGGATCTTCCATTCCAGCGTCGTCGCCGGCAGCCGCTCGCTCTTCGGGAGCGAGATCCGGACGCCGCGCCCGGTCGAGGTGACGTACGGCGTGTCCACCAGGCCGGCGAGCGCGGTGGTGTAAAGCCGTGCGTACGGGCCGCCGCCGGTGTCGAGCGCGAGGTGATCGCCGGACCGCTTGTCGAACCAGCGTGGGCTCATCACCCAGCTGTACTTCCCGTCGAAGTCCCGCTTCTGCGGCTCTGGCAGCGTGGTCTGGTTCCAGGGGTGGCGCATGTCCACCGGATTACCGAGCGGGTCGCGGGTGACGAACGGCTCCTCGTTTACCCAGTCGCCGTAGAAGGAGCTGCCGAGCAGGATCCGGATGCCCAGGTTGATGTCGACGAGATTCGTCGTGAGCAGCTCGCCGTCGACCACGATGCCGGGGGTGACGTACATCGACTTGCCCCACTCGTTCATGGTCTCGTACCGGTAGTCGCAGACGGCCGGGTCCTGCCAGGCACCCCAGCAGCCGAGCAGGATCCGCCGCCGGCCGACCTCCTCGTAGCCGGGCAGCGCCTCGTAGAAGAAATCGAAGACGTCGTCGTTCATCGCCACGGACTTCTTGACGAAGTCAAGGATGGACACCAGCCGGCTCATGTAGTCGGTGAACAGCGACGGCTCGGGCATGGTCCCCACCCCGCCCGGATAGACCGTCGACGGGTGCACGTGCCTGCCCTCCATCAGGCAGAACATTTCGCGGGTGACCCGGGAGACCTGGAGCGCCTCCWTGTAGAGCTCGCCCTCGAACGGGTTGAACGAGCGCATGATGTCGGCGATCGTGCGGTAGCCGTGGATCGCCGCGCCCGGGGCCTGCGTGTTCTCGGCGCGGGCGAGCACGCTCGGGTTCGTCTGGGCGACCATCGCCGCGGAGTAGTCCACGAACACCAGGTTGTCCTGGAAGATCGTGTGGTCGAACATGTACTCGGCCGCTTCGCCCAGGTTGATGATCCACTCCGCCATCGGGGGAGGCTTCAGGCCATAGGCCATGTTCTGCGCGTACACCGAACATGTGGTGTGGTTGTCACCGCAGATGCCGCAGATACGGCTGGTGATGAAGCCGGCGTCCCGCGGGTCCTTGCCCTTCATGAACATGGAGTAGCCGCGGAAAAGCGACGACGTGCTGTGGCACTCGGCCACCCGCCGGTTCGCGAAGTCAATCTTCGTGTAGATGCCCAGGTTCCCGATGATGCGCGTGATGGGGTCCCACGACATCTCCACGAGCTGGGAAGAGGGTTCGGCCGCCGTGCGCTGCGTCGTTCTCGCCGCCATGTCGGGCCTTTCCGGATAGAAGGGTGGGGTGCCTACCCGAGCCAGTGCCGTCCCTGACTGTCCGCCCGCGTCAACGAACCTGGGAAACCTGCCCGTTCGGACGCCAGCGGGGATCGTAGCCGCTCGTCAGCTCGGGGCCGTTGTGGCGCCAGCGCGGCTCCTTGTTGACGGTTGTGTTCGTTATGCCGCGCATTCGCCGGATGAAGGCGCCGTACGGCTTGATGAACTTTGTGGAGAGGCTGGCGCCGGGTGGCATGTCCATGAACGGCATGAACTTGTCCGGGAATCCCGGCATGGTGCAGCCGATGCAGATGCCACCGACGTTCGGGCAGCCGCCGATCCCGCCCATCCAGCCGCGCTTCGGCACGTTGCAGTTGACCACCGGGCCCCAGCAGCCGACCATCACCTGGCATTTGGGTGAGTTGTAGTCCAGGGCGAAGTCGCCCTGCTCGTAATAGCCGGCCCGGTCGCAGCCCTCGTGCACGGTCTTTCCGAACAGCCACTGCGGGCGCAGCAGCTCGTCCAGCGGCGGGGGCGGCGCCGTCCCCGCCGCGTGGTAGAGCACCCAGGTCAGGGTCTCCATGAAGTTGTCCGGCTGGACCGGGCATCCCGGGATGTTCACGATCGGCAGGCCGCCGGTGGACCGGAAATCCCAGCCGAGGTAGTCGGCCAGGCCCATGCAGCCGGTGGGGTTGCCCGCCATCGCGTGGATGCCGCCGTAGGTGGCGCACGTGCCGATCGCGACCACCGCCCACGCCTTTGGCGCGAGGTTGTCGATCCACCAGTTCACCGTCAGCGGCTCCCCGGTGATCAGATCGTTCCCGAAGGAGGTCCAGTACCCGTCGCCGTTGATGTTCTCGTTCGGGACGGAGCCCTCGATCACGAGGATGAACGGGGCGAGGTCGCCGTGCGCGGCCGCCCGGAAGGGGGCGAGATACTCCTCGCCGCCGAGCGTCGGGGACAGCACCTTGTTGTGAAGGTGCACCGTGGGCAGGCCGGGGACGAGTCCCATCAGCACGTCCTCGATCGCCGGCTGCGAGGCGGCGGTGACCGATACGGTGTCGCCGTCGCAGCTCATCCCCTCCGAGATCCAGAGGATGGTCATCTCGTCGAACCCGCGCGGCGCCGATGTCGCCGCGGCTCCGCTGGGAGTCGGTGTGGTGGTCATCGCACGTTCCTCCGTTCCCTGGCGCAGGCCAGTGCGGCCGCCTCATCCCGGGCCAGTCGGATGACCAGGCGCGCGGCGGCATCCACCGAAGCCGCGACCGGCTCCGACAGGTCCATGCCCTCGTCGAGCGCGGCCGGCTGGCAGCCGACGACGAGGACACGGTCGATGTGCCCCCCGAGGCCGCGCAGCAGCGCGAGAACGGCCTCGGGGTGCAGCCCATGGGCATCGAAGCCCGGCGTGCTCTCGACGGCGCCGGTCGTGGTGGCGTCGCGGGCCGCGTCCGCGGTGTCGACCTCCAGCACCTCCACGGTGCCGGGTGGCTTACCGAGCGGCGCCGCATCCACCAGCACGACCGTGGCGTACCGGCCGTCGAGAAGGTCGTACGCGAGGTGCACGCCGCGGATGCCGTAGTCGGCGACGTCCACGCCATCGGGGACTGGGCCAAAGGGTGCGCGATGATGGCGAAGCCTCGCGCGCCCGGAGGCCGTGAGGTCGGGGACTGGGCCGAAGGGTGCGCGATGATGGCGGAGCCTCGCGCGCCCGGAGGCCGTGAGATCGGGCACCAGGTCGGGCGTTATCCGGCGCACGACCTGGACGCCGAACCCGTCGTCGCCGAGAAACACGTTGCCTATTCCCGCGACGAGAACCCGGGGCGCGGTGGGCCCGCCGGGGCGAGTGCCTCGGCCCGGATCCAGCCCGGTGCGGCCCGGATCCAGCCCGGTGGCCGTCGGTCCGGTGGGCAGCGCGGTCATCGCCCGGGCTCCACGGCCGGTGCCGTCCCGCCGTCGGCGGGGGAGACGACCTCGACCTCGTCGGGGGCGAAGTAATAGTGACGCCCATACCACCGATGCAGGTCCGCACCCGGATCGTCGACGAGGATCACGGCGAGGTGCCGCGCGTCGTCGACATCCAGGAAAACCCCCTCGACGACGGCCTCGCGCCCGTCGAGAAACATGTCCTGCGCATCGCTGCCCCGCCCGCGCGGCCGCAGCCGGACGCGGGCTCCCCTGGTCACCCGTACACCGTCGACCAGAACGGCCTCACGGTCGGGTGACACCGCGGCGTCCGCCTCCGGATCCCACCAGCGCGGCGGGGACGGCTCTTGAGCGGACGCCGTCGCCGGTGGCCGGCTCGGCGTCACGTCGCCGGCGTCGGCGTCAGTGACATCGTCAGTGACGCTGACAGCGACGACGTCGGCGCTGGCGATGGAACCCGTGGCCGCTGATGCTGGGCGCAGGGACCGGACGACGCCGTGGAGGCGGGCGAACACGTCGTCGGGGATGAGCTCGACCCGATCGATGATCTTCGCTGCTCGTGGGTCGGTCGCCCGGGCCTCCTGCTTCTCCTCCTCAGTGAGCGTCATCGTCCGCAGCGAGAGGATCTCGTCGATCTCGGTCGCGTCGAACAGGTCACCCGGACTTTCGGGAGCCACGGCGGGGCGGTCGTACAGGATGATCGGGGCGGACAGGACGACGTCGCTGGTGTCGGCCGCGCCCGCCAGCACCGGGAACGTGCGCAGGTTCTCGCACGCCCGGGTGGCCTGTGCCGCCCAGGCCGGAGGATCGAGCACGGAGAGGAACCGCCCGTCGCGCACGCCGAGCAGGGAATGCGTGGCGAGCAGCGCGCGGTGCAGCGCCTCCTGGCGGGAGGCCAGCGTGGCCAGGTCGGTCGCGGTGTTCTCGGTGACGAGGCGCAGCTGCCACGCGGGGAACGGGGTCGCGGCGGCCCACGCGGACAGGGACACCACCGCGGACACCGGCTGCTGGGTGCGGACGATTCTCGTGTCGTGACCGAGCGGCTCGACCGACTCGGTGGCGGGGAAGAACACCTGGCGCTGGCACGGTCCGGCGATCAGCTCGGACAGCTCGACCGCGATGTCGATCTCGCGCTCGACGGCCTCGTCAAAGGTGAGGTACCGGTGGTCACCGCTGGCCGCCGCGTCGACCTCGACGAACTCTGCCTCGACGAACTCTGCCTCGACGAGCTCTGCCTCAGCGGACCCTGCCTCGACGAGCTCTGCCTCGGTGGACTGGGCGCGCTCGTTCCGTCGCTGTACCGAACGGTGTTGTAGATGCAGGAAACGCAGCCGGATGTGGATGACCGCGCTCGGCGGCGCCTCGACCAGGCATTCGGTCTGCTGCTGCCACGAGTCCGACGAACCCGCCATGGTGACGGCGGGGAGGCAGTTCGCCTCGACCCACGGCCGGGGCGCGAGGACACCGAACTGCCAGCGCACCCGGTTCTTTCCAGACGAACGCCGGTAGGGATAAAGCAGGTAGCCCTCATACAGCACCGCGTCGGCGACCGCCCGCGCCGCCGCGAATCCCGGCGGCGGCGGTCCCAGCTCGGCCGACCCGGAGGGCTCGGCCACGTCGCCGGACGCCTCCGGAGCATCCGGCTGCCCGAGGCGGCTTGGTTCGACCGGCGTGGCCGGTGCGTCCCGCCGAGGCGGCACAGCGACCGGCGTGGCCTTGTCGGTCCCGGCGCCGAGGTCCGCGGTCACGACCGCGGCCCCCTGGTCGTGTCGGCCACCCTCAGTGCGCGGCAGCCCAGAACGATGCGCATATCCACTCCGTTCAGGGCGCGGAGGACTCGACTGGCGCGGACGCTGACAAGGAGTCCGTCGGGTCGGTCGGGGGATGGGGGTGGTGGTGATGTGTCGAGCAGGCCGAAATCTCGGCCTCGCGGTGGCCGCGACGGTGACGAAGCCAGCCGTACCAGGCGGACAGGCCCTCGCCCGTCCGGGCGGAGAGCACCATGACCTCGGCCCGCGGGCTGGCGAGGCGAATATGCCGCTCACAGGCCGCCGCGTCGAAGTCGACATGCGGGAGGAGGTCGCACTTGTTGATCAGGACGAGATCGGCGGACGCGAACATCCGGGGGTACTTGGCCGGCTTGTCCTCGCCCTCGGTCACGGCCGTCACGACGACGCGAGCGCCCTCGCCGAGGTCGAAAAGCGCGGGGCAGACCAGGTTGCCGACGTTCTCGACGAATACGAGCGTCCCAGGCGCCAGCGGAAGCGTGCGCAGCCCGCGGTCGAACATCTCCGCGTCAAGATGGCAGCCGTCGCCCGTGTTCACCTGGACCACCGGCGCACCACTGGCCCTGATTCGGTCCGCGTCGAGCACGCCTTCCTGGTCACCTTCGACGACCGCGATCGGCCATTCGGCGTTCAGCGCGCGGATGGTGCGTTCGAGCAGGGTGGTCTTCCCTGCGCCGGGCGAGCTCATCACGTTTACGGCGAGGATGCCCTGGTGAGCCAGCCAATGACGGTTGGAAGCGGCAATGGCGTCGTTCTTCGCGAGCACGCGCTCCTCGAGGGTCACCAGCTGGGCGCCGGCGAGCCCGCGGCCCGACGGAACGATGGCCGGCCGGTCCCCGGGCCCGGGATGGCCCGCGTGCCGGCCATCCGCCCGCGCCGGATCCCGCTCGTCCTTGTCACGGCGTACCGGATCGTCGCCACGGCGTACCGGATCGACGGGGCCGACGATTCTGGGCCGGGCGTCGCCGTCGCACCCACAGGTCACGCACACCCGTTCCCACACCTCCAACGCGGCGCCATCTGGTGATCTCGGGACTTGCCGCCGGGCATGCGAAGGAAGATCATCTTCGCATGCCCTTTGGCTCAAGTGATTTTGTGAGTCTGCCGCCGGGCATGCGAAAGAAGATCATTTTCGCATGCCCTTTGGCTCAAGTGATTTTGTGAGTCTGCCGCCGGGTATGCGAAAGAGGATCATTTTCGCATGCCCTTTGGCTTAGCCGCCACCTCGACCGACGCGACAGTCAGCTCGTCGCCACCGATCACCTCCACGTCGGCGCTGCCGCAGCCGCACAGTGGAAGCGGGGTGTCGATGACGAAGTCGTCCTGCCCGCAGCTTCGGCAGCGCGCCCGCCCGGGCGGGGTGTCGATGTGCAGGCGGGCACCCTCGGCGACGGTGCCGGCGGCGACCAGATCGAAACAGAAACGGACGGCGTGCGGCGCCACGCCCGATACCTGGCCAATCGTGAGGTTGACCGTCAGAACCCGCTGGTTTGGCACCCGGTCGGAAATCATCTCGACAATGCCCTGTGTCACGGAAAGCTCATGCATGCGCGGTTCGCCTGCCCACGGAATGCCTCCCGATGACTTCCACCGGCCCTATCTTCCTGACGGCTACCGATGACCCTCCGCGACCGTCACCTCGCCCATACAATTTAGCGGGGGCCACGGGACGTGTCGCGCCGAGCGGGTGCGGCGATTCCCGTACCGGCGCGGTCACAGAGGGAGCCGGGCTCGCGGCCGGCGTCTCGCGGGTATTTCCCAAAGGCCTGGAAAACATGATGTGAACCCGGTTACCGGCATGCTCTCCGGGCCGCGTCGGTGAGCGGGTGCGATGCTTTCCGTCGGTATGGTCCGGCGGTCTGGAACTGGTCGAGCCAACTCGGCGTGACGGCCGTCCGCCGGGGCCGGTCAGGCGCCGCGGGGTGGGGAGCCGCGCAGGGCGCGGGGAAGGTAGTTCGCGCCAGGGCCGCGCTGCGCGGTGATGTCGCCAGGATTGGACACGGCGCAGCGTTCCAGCGACAGGCAGCCGCAGCCGATGCAGGACTCGAGCCCGTCGCGCAGCTTGAGCAGGGCGGCGATCTGCTCGTCAAGCCGGGTGCGCCACGACTCGGACAGCAGCGCCCAGTCCTCGCGGGTCGGGGTGCGGCCATCCGGCAGCCTTGCCAGGGTCGCCCTGATCTCGTCCAGCGACAGGCCCACGTTCTGCGCGGCGCGGATGAACGCCAGCCTGCGCAGGACGTGGCGCGGGTAGCGGCGCTGGTTCCCGGTCGTGCGAGTGGTCTCGAGCAGCCCCTGGGACTCGTAGTAGCGTAGCGCCGAGGCCGGGAGGCCGCTGCGCGCGGACGTCTCCCCGACGGTCAGCAGATCGGTCGCCCGCACAGCACCCTCCCTCGCCGCCCCGGCAGCCCTCGCGGCTCATCCCGCCTGCCCAGGCGCATTCCGCCCTTGACTTGAAGTTAACTTTAACTATGACGATCGCCGCATGACCAACGATCCTGTCGCACTGATCACCGGCGCGTCGCGGGGGCTGGGCCTCGCCCTGGCCCGTGCCCTCGCCGAACGCGGCTGGCGGGTAGTCGTGGACGGCCGCGACGCCGCGCGCCTCGTGAACGCCGTGGCGTCGACGCCCTCCGTACCGGAGAAGGCCCCCGGTGGCGCGGGGCTCCGCCAGCATCGCGCCGCCCTCGGCCGGATCATCCCGGTCGCCGGCGATGTCACCGATGCGGCGCACCGGCGGGCGCTCGTCGACGCGGCGGCGCGCCTCGGCCGCTTGGACCTCGTCGTCGCCAACGCCAGCGAGCTCGGCCCGAGCCCGCTGCCCGCGCTCGCCGACGCGCCGCTCGACGCGGTCCGCGCCGTCTACGAGACGAATGTGATCGCGCCGTTGGCGCTGGTCCAGCTGGTGCTGCCGCTGCTGCGCGCAGGCGGCGGAACGCTGCTCACGATCAGCTCTGACGCCGCGGTCGAGGCCTACCCGCGCTGGGGCGTGTACGGGCCGTCGAAGGCCGCCCTCGACCACCTCGCCGCCGTCCTCGGCGCCGAGGAGCCGGCGGTGAGCGTGTACGCGGTCGACCCGGGGGACATGCGGACCGAGATGCACCAGCGGGCGTTCCCCGACGAGGACATCTCCGACCGGCCGCCGCCCGAGCAGGTGGTACCGGCGATCCTGCGGCTGATCGCGACACGCCCGGTCAGCGGCCGGTACCTCGCGGTCGATCTCGCGGCTGAGCTCGCGGCCGGTCTCACCGCCGATCGCCCGGCAGATCTCCTGGCGGCGGAGACCGTTCGATGAGCGCCGTCGCGTTCGACCTGCCGACGGGCCTGGAGGCATCCGCGCCGCCCGAGCGCCGCGACGGCGTGCGCCTCCTCGTCGCGCGTCCGAACGGCGTCCGCCACGCGCGCTTCGACGAGTTCGGCGAACATCTGGCGCCCGGCGACCTGGTTGTCGTCAACACCTCCGCGATGCTCCCGGCCGCCGTGAGCGGTTCCCGTCACGGCGACCGGGCCGGGAACCGCGCGGTGGTCGTCCACTTCGCGACGGCGCTCGACGACGGCGACTGGGTCCTCGAGGTACGGGCGGCGGATCCCGCCGGGGTTCCTGCCGGATCGGCGAAGCCGATCTGGGAGGTCGGTACGGGACCGGTCGACGACCTGCGGCGCGGGGAGCGGATCGCGCTGCCCCACGGCGTCTGGCTGACGGTCCACGCGCCACACCCCGCCGGCCAGGACCGGCTGTGGCGGGCGAGCGTGCCGATCGACGGCGGTGTCGTGCCGTACCTGCGGCACGTCGGCCGGCCGATCCGCTACGCGTACGTGCTCGACCCCCAGCCGATGGACGCCTATCGCACCGTGTTCGGCCGCGACCCCGGCAGCGCCGAGATGCCGAGCGCCGGGCGCCCGTTCTCGACGGACCTGGTGACCGACCTGGTCACCCGCGGCATCCTCGTCGCGCCGGTGCTGCTGCACACCGGTGTCTCCTCCCAGGAGCCCGGTGAGCCGCCGCAGGCGGAACGGTTCCGGGTCGACGCGCACACGGCCCGTCTGGTGAACGCGACGCGCCGGTGGGGCGGGCGGGTGGTCGCGGTCGGCACCACCGCCACCCGTGCCCTCGAGTCGGCCACCGGCCCGGACGGGACGGTGCGGGCCGCCGCCGGCTGGACCGACCTCGTCCTCGACCCCCGGCGGGCCGCCCGCACGGTCACCGGGCTGGTCACCGGATGGCACGCGCCCGGAGCCTCGCACCTGGACCTGCTCGAGGCCGTCGCCGGCCCCGACCTCGTCGCCGCCGCGTACCGCGAGGCGCTGCGTGAGCGCTATCTGTGGCACGAGTTCGGTGACAGCTGCCTGCTCCTGCCCTGAACTGCCTTGGAACCGTCCCGGCTTCCGGCCGGACGCGGCCGTCGTGTCGCATCCCATGCGTTCGGACGTCAAGCCGGGTGATGCGAGGCGATGTGGTGCCGGCGAGCATCCGCGCAGCCCGGCCACAGAAGGTGACAGCGCATTGGTGCAGTGCCAAGCCAGCCACGTCCTTAATTCGGCACCACCTCAGCGACCGCCATACGCCTGTGCCTGTGCCTGGCACCACGTGGGGAGGGCGCCCTAGGCCAAAGTCGCTCCCCCGGAGGATCGGCTGGCGCCGATCTTCCGGGACCCCTGCGGCGATGATGGCGGAGCCTCGCGTGGCCGGAGGCCGTCAGACACGGCCTAGGCGCCCGACACGGGGCGAGCGCGTCCAGCGCCTCGCCCCGGCAGACGCGCGAGCCCGCCGTAGCTGGCGATGTCGGACTCCGGGATGTTCTCGGGCTCGCCGGCGGGCCGCCACCGGTGAACCGGCACCAGCCCCGGATCGGTCAGCTCCAGCCCGTCGAAGAACCGGGCGATCTCGGCCCGGGTCCTGGCCTGGAACGGGATTCCCTGGGAGCGGTAGACCTCCGACACCTGGGCGGCGATCTCCGGGGCGACGAAGTCGGGAGTGGCATGGTTGAGCGCCAGGTAGCTGTCCGGGGCCAGGGCGTCCAGCAGCCGGGAGACGATTCCGTCTGGTCCCTGTCCGTCTGGCACGAAATGCAGGATCGCGAACAGGGACAACGCGACCGGTTCGTTCAGGTCGAGCGTCTCCCGCACCTCGGGCGAGGCCAGGATGCCGTCCGGGTCGCGAAGATCGGCCTCAAGGTACGCGGTGCGTCCCTCGGAGGTGCTGGTGAGCAGGGCCCGGGCGTGGGCCAACACGATCGGGTCGTTGTCGACGTAGACGACCCGGGCGTCCGGGGCCACCCGCTGGGCGACCTCATGCAGGTTCGGGCTGGTGGGGATCCCGGTGCCGACGTCCAGGAACTGGCGGACGCCGGCCTCGGCCAGGAAGGCCGTCACTCGGGTCATGAACCGGCGCGCCTGCAGCGCCGTGGTCCGAATCGACGGGAAGAAGGCGAGCGCGGCCTCGCCGGCCGCCCGGTCGGCCGGGAAGTGGTCCTTCCCACCGAGGAAGTAGTCGTACATTCGCGCCGGATGCGGGACGTCGGTACGAAGATCCAACGGTGGTCGGCGCCCCGTCGGCAGTTCCGCGCTCTCGTCCTCGCCCACGATGCCCACCTCCGACCTTGGTGATCCGCCGCCCGCCAGGGCCCGCCAGGAGGCGCGCGCCTGGGGCCTGCCGCGTTGTGTCGTGCCGTCAGGCCCGGGTGGTTCGATTATCACGAAGCGGAGGGACGGGACCGCACGGACCTACCAGAACGAACACGTACCGTCACCATTCGCGTCCACGCTCGCGCTCGCGTCGCGACCGGACCGGCTTGGGCCTCTGCCGCCGGGTCGACTCCACCGCCATCACCATCGCCGGGCGGGCCGGCGGATGGTCATTGACCGGGCGCGCGCTGGAGTTGGACCTGATGTTCGGTGTCGGTGAAGCCGAGCGCGCGGTAGACGCGGATGGCCTGGTCGTCGGGGTCGGCGACGATGACCAGCGTGCGAGCGCCGAGCTCGCGGACGCCCCACTGCCCAAGGCCGTGGACGACGGCCGAGGCCAGGCCGCCCCGCCGAAAGTCCGGGTGGGTCTCGACGTTCTGGTAGCGGGCGAGCTCGCCGCCGTCGCCGACCAGGCCCGCGCCGGACCGCAGCCGGCCGTCGACGAAGGCGCCGAACCAGATGCCACCACCCGCCTCGCAGAGCCGGCGTTCTTCGGTGACCGCCCTCGCGATGAACAGCCGTTCCTCGGCCGATGGTTCCTCGTCGTCATGGCAGACGGCGCGGAGCTGGGCCGCCTGTGCCCAGTCGTCGTCGCCGACCAGCGGTCGGATGGCGGCGCCCGTCACCGGGCGGGTGGGAGGAACGAGCCGAGTGGCGGTCAGGACCGAGTTCACCTCCACCGTCACCCCGAGCCGGGTGAGCTCGGATTCGTCACCGGCATCGCCGTCGCCACTGTCCACGCCCAGGGCGAGATGCGCTGCCCGTGGGAACGCGTCGGCGAACGTGGCCGCCCAGCGGTCCGCGTCGCCGCGGCGCGCCGGGCCGTCGACCAGGATGAAGTTCCCCCACCAGAACCCGGGGTTGGCCGGGGTGCGGACGACCAGGTGAGACGCATGCTCAGTGATGAGAGAGCCCGTCAGCCTCCGCACCATCAAATCGGTCCGGTACCCGAGCGAGGTCACCTTCATTTCGTGATCATAGAGCCGCGCGCGAACGGGACCGCCGGCGCGGAGACCTGGTTCGTCCGGCCCGGCGGTCCTTGTCGGGTGGTCCTCGTCAGGTCGTGGCCGTGGTGGCCGTCGCGGGGGCCGCGGGGGCCGCGGCCTGGGCTGGGACGGCGGTGAGGCCGGCGGCCTGCTCCAGGCGGTCGAGTTCGGCGAGCCAGAGGCTGACCAGCCGGGCGCCGTCCGGCACGTTGCCGTTGACCGCGACGGACAGCGCGGCCGTCGGGCCGAGGACGCCCAGCATGACGAACAGGCGCTGCCCGGGAAGAAGTACCGGGATCGGCATCCCGCCGGTGACCGGGCAGCCCGCCACAGCCATCGGACCGGACAGGACGCCGACGTTCGACGTGGTCACCGGCACCCTTCGGGAATCCATTCCCATCGCCACCGCCATGGACCCGAAGCGGGCCGGGATCTTCTCGAACCACCAGCGCTCGCCCGCCGCCACGTTCTCGGCGCCGCGGTAGCGTGACGTCTGCCGCCGTATTACCTCGAAACGGCTCCAGGGCGATACCGGACCGCGGGGCAGGGAAACGCGTGCGCCCACGACATAGTTGCCCAGGCCGCCGAACTCCTCTTTCCGGCGGATGCTGACCGGCATCAGCGCCCGTACCTCGCGGCGCCCGCCGACCGGCCGCGACCAGGAATCGAGGGCGCCGGCCAGCGCGACCAGGAAGACGTCGTTGACGGTGGCGTCGTAGGTGCGGGCGAGAGCGCGCAGCCGCTCGGCGTTCGTCGTCGCCCAGTGCAGGTTGTGACGTCTCGACCATGGCCGTGTCAGTGCCTCCAGGCTGCCGGCCGGTGCTGCCCAGCCGAGGAGACGCCCCAGAGCCACCGCCAGCACGCGGGGGGTGACCTGCCCATCGCGCCCCCGGCGCGGCGGCGCGGCGGCCGGGCCTTCGCCGAAGAGCATGCCCAGTACCTGGTGCAGCGCCGCCCCGTCGAGCCAGATGTGGCTGGCGCGGAACAGGACATGGAACTCGTCCGCGCCGGGACCGGGCAGCAGGCAGATCTCCCACGGCGGCGCGTCCAGCGAGATCGGCGCCCGGCAGCGCCACTCGACGAAGCCCCGCAGCTCCGCCTCTCCCGCGCTCGCTGACAGGTGGTGCTCCCGGACATGGGCCGATACGTCGAATCCCGGCTCGGGTATCCAGGCGGGCCATCCGGACCGGCCCGCGGCGGCCACGAGCCGGTGCGTCAGGACCGGGAACCTCCGCGCCCGGTCGAGCACCGCGGCTCGTACGGCGGTGAGATCGCAGGTTCCCGCCACCCGCAGCAGATAAGCGACCGCCAGCGGCGCGGCACTGTTTTTCCGCTGATAACCGAGAAGTGCGCTGTCCATCCTGCTCAGCGGATGAGACCCCGTTTCGAAAACCGCCTCAGGACGCATTCAAACCCCCCACATCGCAGGACGACCTTCCCCGTCGATGGTCCGAAAAAACGAGCATGACGACGGAGGAGTTACACCTGCCGTACGAACGGGAACGACCATGGAACCGTAGGACGGCGTAGTCGCCGTTGATTCATCCGCCCGTTCTGCGCAGCGATACCGGAGGTTCGCGGGAAACCATTCCTTGGTTTCCGACCGGGCCTTCCCGCGCCATGGGCGCAATCGGTGTCCCGGGGAAGCCGGGCGGAAGAGGTGACAGTCCCGCCCACGAGGTGCCAGTGGCCGCGAGGCGCCCGTCGCGCCTATTGCGGCCGTCACGGCCGTCACGACCGTCACGGCCATGACCGCCGTCACAACAGTCACGGCGGTCACGGCCGCGTGGGCCTAGGGCGAGCGAGCCGCGGTCGCTCATGATCGCCACGAGCGTGTTGTCGTGGTCGTGATTTCGCCGGATCCACAACCGGACGGCCACTGGTAACCCGGCGACGACGCGCGGCGTTGGGCGGCCGGCCGCCGCGGCGGCCGCGTGGAGCCAGGCGCGCGGGTGTGGTCTGAGCGCGAGGCCACCGGGCCCGTCTTGCGCTGACCCTACTGTTACGTAACTGTATGGTTGGAAAAAGGTGGAGGCGGCGCGGAGGGTCCGGCTGGATGGGCAGACAGACAGGTCGTGGCAGGTTCACCGTGGCAGCCGTCGATGGAACCGGTGCGCCCGAACCGGGGCCCGCCGCGGGCCCGAGCCTTGGGGCCCTGATCCGGGAGGACTGGATCAATCATGGCCGTTCCTTCGTCCATCCCGGCCTGCACGCGCTGGTCGCGTACCGGGTGGGCCACTGGCGGCTCACGGCACCCGTGCGGCTTCGGTCGCCGGTCGGCATCATCTACAAACTTGTCAACGAACTTGTGATCCGTAGCCTGTACGGGGTGGAGATCGCCGACGAGGCGGTCATCGGCCGGCGGGTCCGGATCGGGCATCACCAGGCGGTCCAGATTCCCGCGTTCTGTGTGGTGGGTGACGACTGCCTCATCCGGCACAACGTCACGATCGGGTTCGCCTCCGGCCAGGCACCCCGGGACGCCGTGCCGGCGATCGGCGCCAGGGTGGAGATCGGCCCCGGTTCGCACCTGCTCGGCCCCATCGCGATCGGGGACGACGTCAGGATCGGGCCGAACTCGATCGTGACCGTCGACGTCCCGGCTGGTGCGACCGTGTTCGCGGCGCCCGCCCGGGTGATGAAGCGGGCTACATGAGCACGGGACAGGACGACGGCCGGGATGCTGGGGCCGCCGCGATGCGGACCGGTCTCGACCGGGCGCGGGCGGCCGAACAGGCGGGCGACGCCGCCGGCGCGGTGCGGTGGGCGCTGGCCGCGACCGACGCGGGCGACGATCTGGCCGCCTGGTCGGCCGCCGCCGGCGTCGTCGCACGCTGCCTGCCGAGGGCGGGGTCGCTTTCCCGCAAGGCGCGGGTGGCCGTGCTCGGCAGCTACACGACGTCGCAGCTCTCGGCGCTGCTGCCGGTGGCGGCGGCGCGAGCGGGAGTCGCGGTCGAGGTCTACGAGTGCGGCTACGGGCAGTATCGCCAGGAGATCCTCGACCCGTCGAGCGGGCTGTACCGGTTCGGCCCGGACGTCGTCGTCCTCGCGGTGCACGCCGGCGAGGCCCAGCTGCCGGCGATGAGCCAGGACCCGGCCGCGGACGTGGCGGCGGAGGCCGCCCGCTGGACGTCGCTGTGGGACCTGCTCGTCGACCGGACCGGCGCCCGGGTCGTGCAGCACCTGTTCGCCGTCCCGCCGGACGTCGCGCTGGGGCACCTGGCCGCGAGCACTCCGGGCTGCCGGGCCACGATGCTCGCCGCGGTGAACGCCGCGCTCGGGCGGGCGGCCGGCAGCCGCGTGGCGCTGGTCGACTGCGACCGGCTCGCCGCCGAGGTCGGCAAGCGGCGGTGGTTCGACGCCCGCTACTGGCACCGGGCCAAGCAGGCGGTGTCGCTCGGTTGCGTGCCGCTGCTTGCCCGGCACACCGCCGCCGTGCTCGGCGCCCAGCTCGGCGCCAGTCGCAAGTGCCTGGTGCTCGACCTGGACAACACGCTGTGGGGCGGCGTGCTGGGCGAGGAGGGCCTCGGCGGCATCGCCTTGGGCGACGGCCCCGCCGGTGAGGCGTTCACCGCATTTCAGGACCACATCCTGGAACTGAAGGCCAAGGGCGTCATCCTCGCGGTCTGCTCGAAGAACAACGACGCCGACGCGCGCGAGGTGTTCGAACGTCATCCGGCGATGCGGCTCCGGCTCGACGACATCGCGATGTTCTCCGCGTCGTGGGCGGACAAGCCGGCGCAGATCCGCCAGATCGCGAGCACGCTCGGCATCGGCCTCGACTCGCTGGTCTTCGTCGACGACAACCCCGCGGAACGGGAAGTGGTGCGCCAGCTGGTCGGTGAGGTCGACGTGATCGACCTGCCATCCGACCCGCACGGCTACGTGCGGGCGCTGGCGTCCTATCCGTTCTTCGAGACCCCGGCCCTCACCGCGGAGGACGCGGACCGCGCCGCGCAGTACCGCGCCCGCGCCCAGGCCGCCCAGCTCGCCGCCGACGCCACGTCGCTGGAGGACTTCCACCGAAGCCTCGCCATGGTCGCCACCGTCGTCCCCCTCGACGAGGTCACCCTGCCGCGGGTCGCGCAGCTGGTCGCCAAGACCAACCAGTTCAACCTCACCGGCCGGCGCCGGAGCCAGGCCGAGCTCGCCGAGCTCGCCGCCGACCCGCGCACCGCGGTGCTCTGCGTCCGGCTCACCGACCAGTTCGCCGACCACGGTCTGGTCGCCGTCGCGATCGCCAGCCAGGAGCACGACGTGCTCGACATCGACACCTGGCTGATGAGCTGCCGAGTGATCGGCCGGACGCTGGAGGACGAGACAGCCGGGCTTCTCGTTGCGGAGGCGCGCCGTCGCGGCTGCCGCTACCTGCGTGGGCACCACGTACCGACGGCCAAGAACGGGCTGGTCGCCGACCTGTTCGCCCGCCTTGGATTCGCCCTCGCCGAGCCGGCTTCCTCCAACGGAGTTCGTTCGGGCGGTGCTGGTGCGGACGGCGTGGGTGCGGACGGGCTTCGTTCGGACAGACGTCGCTCCGATGGCGGCCTGCCCGAACGTCACTCCGGCGCGACCTCGTGGCTGCTTGCCGTCGACGGCGCCGGTAGCCCGCCCGGCCTCATCCAGATCACCCGAACCGACCGGGAACTCGAAGGGACCGCGAGCTGACCATGGACGATCGACTCCAGCAGGTCTTCCGGGAGATCTTCGGTGACGACGCCCTCGTCGTCACCGACGACACGACCGCCGCCGACATCCCCGCCTGGGACTCGCTGGCGCATATCAATCTCATGTTCGCCGTCGAGAACGAGTTCGAGATCGACATCCCGGACGACAGGCTCGGCTCCTTCGCCACCGTCGGTCAACTACGCCAGTTCCTCGAGACGCGAGCCGCCGCCCGCTGAGCCGGGCGAGCACCGGGCACCGCCGGAGCACCGCCGGGGCACGGCCGAGCCGAGGCTGTCCGGCTCGGGTGGCACCCCACGTACTGAGGAAGGCGCCTCACGCGGACTGGCCGCGCTGCCGTCCCGATGCCTCCGCCTCGCTGACGGGGCTGGCCTGGCGGCCGCGGCGGCCGCGGGCGACCTCGGTGGCCAGGGCGTCGAGCGGCTGGGCGAACGGCGCCAGCGGGTCGGCGGACAGGGCGGCCAGCCAGTCCCGCGCGGCGTCGAGGCCGGCCTGGTCGAGGGCGTAGTACCTGTGGGTGCCCTCGGCCCGCACGGTCACCAGCCCGGCCGCGCGCAGCACCTTGAGGTGCTGCGAGACGGCGGGCTGCGAGATCGGCGTCCGCGCTCGCAGCGCGGCGACGACCGTCCCCACCGGCTGCTCGCCGGTGGCGAGGAACTCCAGGATCTGCCGGCGGACCGGTTCGCCAAGCGCCTCGAAGACACCGTCCACCTAGCTCCCGGCGCTCTCGTCCTCGCCCGTCTCGGGCGCGGCATCCGTGGGAGCGGCATCCGTGGGAGCGGCATCGTCGGGGACGACGGTGTAGAAGGTCACGGTGCGCGCGGCGGCCTCATGCGCCGGCCCCGGCTCGTCGCCGTCGCCGACCGCGGCGTCGGCCCAGCCCGCCGCCGAGCGCCGCACGAACTCGACACCGTCCGGCGTCGTGGCGAAGGCGGCCCCCTCGGCCGGGTCGACCGGCATTCCGCTGTCGAGGTGCAGACCGAGACCCATCAGAGCCAGGTCCCAGCCGACGCCGACCGCGCCGGGGCCGAACTGGTTCCAGAATTCGGGGTCGACGGGTGACTCGTGAACCAACTCGAGGGTGGTGCCATCGCCAGCCGGCGTGAGGGTGATGTCCAGCCACGACACCATGCCGCCGAACTCCCAGGTCACGGCGAACGACTCGGGCTCCTCGCAGCGCTCGACGATGCCGCCGGCGTTGCCCTCGAGCTGGTAGCGGCCACCTAGCGCCAGATCGCCGCTGACCGGCAGGAACCAGCGGGGGATGCGGTCGACGTTGGTCAGGGCGTCCCAGAGATCGGTCTGGTCGGTGCGATACGTCCGGTGGGCCACGGCGATCTTCGTTGGCATCCCGTTCCGGGAGCCGCTGCGGATCTCGCGGGCCACAAGCCCGGCCGTCGCGACGGGGTCGATGGTGTTCATGACTCGACTATATAAGCCATAGCTTATTTATCGGCGGGTGGGTGGGACATGTTCCTACTGGCGAGTGAGAGGACGTGCTCCGACGCGGTCGTGCGGACATCGCGTGAGTCGAGGCCGCTGAGTCGAGGCGGGCTGAGTCGAGGTCGCCGAGGCGGCCGTCGCCGACGCGGCTCGCGGCGTCGGCCTACTGTTGGTCGGTGCCGAGCCTGGCTCATACGAGCGTGCCGCCGTGGGCGCGTCCGGGAACCCCGGCGTCTCCGCCCGCCGATGCCAGCGGCGCCACGTACGTTCTGGTGGGCGTGGGCCCGGGGGCGACGGACGTTCTGGCGTCCTGGCGGGATGAGCTCACCCGGCGCGCTGGCCGTCCCAGCCCGCTGGTGCTGTGCGCCGACGACGTGGGGACGGCGTGCGAACAGCTCGCGGCGGCCCTGGCCGAGGCGCGGGTCGGCGTTCGGGTGCGCGTGGCGGGTTCCGTCGGCAGCTGCCTTACCCTGCGGGCAACGGCGATCGCGGCCGGTCTCGAGGACGACGAGCTGTACGTCGCCCCGACTGGGAGCGGACCGGTCGAGGTGGCGTGTGTCCACTGCGGCGGCGTCGCGTCGGCCGAGGCCGCGATCGGCGACGTCGTCGGCTGCCCGGGCTGTGGACGTGACCTGCTCGTCTACTACCACGTGTCACGCCGGCTCGGCCGGTTCCTGGGATTCCAGGGGGACGCCGGGGCCATCGCCGAATGAGCACCGTGAGCGCCGAATGAGCCTCGGAGTGGATCTCGAACTGGTCGTCGCCGCTGTCGACGAGCCGGTGCCGGGAGTCCGGAGCATCCGGCTGGCCGCGCCCGACGGGCGCGAGCTGCCGGGCTTCGTCCCAGGCAGCCACCTTCTGCTGGACTGCGGTGGCCGGGTAAACGCCTACAGCCTCACCTCCGACGGCTTTTGCCCCAGGGAATACGCCGTCTCGGTGCTTCTGGTGGAGAACGGCTTCGGTGGATCGCGCTGGATACACGAGCGTCTCGCGCCGGACGACCGAGTGGCGGCCCGCCTACCGCGAAGCGCGTTTCCACCGGTTGCGCGAGCCCGTCGGCACCTGCTGGTCGCGGGTGGCATCGGGGTGACGCCGATCGTCTCGCATCTACGGGCCGCCCGTCGGCGTGGCCACGACGTGCGGGTCCTTTACACCTACCGTGCCGGGCGTGGCGCCCACGCCGACGACGTCGTCGAGCTTTCTGACGGCCGTGCCGAGCTCTTCACGGACCGCCGCGCGTTCTCCACCCGGGTCGAGGAAGCGCTGGCCGACCAGCCGCTGGGAACGCATCTGTACGTCTGCGGCCCGGCCGCGTTGACCGAGCGGGTGGTCGGCACCGCCGCCGCCCTCGGTTGGCCGGCGTCGAGGATCCATACCGAGCGGTTCGGCACGGTCGCCCTCGATCCTGGTGATTCCTTCGACGTCGTCCTCACCAGGACTGGCGGGACGTTGACGGTCCCCAGCGGTACCAGCCTGCTCGCGGCGCTCGAAGACGCCGGCCTCGATGTCGCGAGCCGCTGCCGGCAGGGCGTATGCGGTGAGTGCCGGATTCCGGTCACCGCCGGGCGTCCGCTGCACCGCGACCTGTTCCTGTCCGAGGAGGAGAGATCCACCGGCGCCTGGGTCATGCCCTGCGTCTCCCGAGCGGACGGGTCCGGCCTGGAGGTTCCGCTCTGATGAGCGCCCCGGAATCGTCGTCGCTGCTTCGCGGCTTCCCTTTTCCCTTCACCGACGAGCGTTTCCGGTACAGCACCAACGTCGAGCCCGCCGGCGTGCCGGTCCATACCGCGGCCGGCCGGTGGGGCGCGGCGGTCGTCGACATCGACGGCGAATACCACCGTGAGCTCCAGGAACGCGCCCGGATTCTCGCTCAGGACCCGACGCGGCACGCGGTCCCGACACACATGCGCACGGCGGCGTGGGACGCCACCCTCACCCTTCTGCGCGAGCTGGCCGCGAGCTACCCGGCCGACATGCTCCTCACCCGGACGGGCATCAACCGCTGGCGCTGGGAGAACCGCCGGCTCGGCGTCGAGGCGGACTTCGTCTACGGCGATGACGCGACGCTGCCCGGCGGGCCGCTGCACTGGGTCGCGAACCAGGTTCAGGAGGACATCGTTCTGCTCGACGCGCGGGCGGGCCAGCTCTGGGTCGATGCCGGCGTCGTGACCTTCGCGTCCGCCTGGAGCTTCGGGTTCGACCTGGGCATGAGTTTTCTAGAGATCCACGGCCCGGTCCCGCGTATCCATTCCGAAGGCGTCATTACCCGCGCACAGGAGTTCATCAGGCGACTTCAGCCGCACCAGCCCTACCGCCGGACCAACTGGGGAGTGAACGTCGGCCGGCGGCTCGACGTCTCCCTCGAGCGCTATCCCGACTGGGCTCCGGACCGGGCGCGGATGCGGCGGGCCGACGACGGGTCGTTCGGGCGGCTGCTCCACCTGCGGGTCGAGGTGCAGCACCTCGTTCGGCTCCCGGACTCCGGAGCGGTCATGTTCCTGATCCGCACCTACCTGCTCTCGTTCGAGCAGCTCGCGACCGTCGAGCCCTGGCGTCGTCGCACCGCCGACGTTCTTGCTCACCTGCCCGACGACATCGCCGAGTACAAGGGCGTCGCCAACCTGCGCGACCGCGCCGTCGCCTGGCTGCGCGCCGCCGACGCGCCGCCGGCCGGCCCGGCCCCGCACTGACCGGGCCAGGGGCCGGTCAGTGGGACCGTGCAGGCCCAGCGCGCCGGCGAACGCGGTCCCGCCGCGCGGCACCGCGGTGGCCAGGTGCGCGCCAGCGAGCCGGGCGAGGATCCCGGCGACCAGGGCGACAATGAGCGCGAGCGCCGCGCACAGCGCGACGGATGACCCGACTGATGGCGCGGTGCGGCGACGTCCACGGGGACCTCACCGGGACGTCCCGGTGACGCCGCGCGCCGCCGAGGTCTCGGCGCGCGGCACGACTCAACGTTCCTTCGTCCGGTCCACAACCGCGACTCAACCGGCATCCGGCACGGTCGACGCGTAACGCTCCCGCGGCCCGACCACGCCACGAACCATCGCAGCTCGCGGGACTCGCCAGGTGGGTTCCCCGGCGAGCCAGATCGGCCAGCTGGCGTTGCGTTCGCTGTCACGGATCTCGATGGAGGACTCGATGATGTCCAACCGGCACGTCGCCCGCCTCGCCGGCGCCCTGTTCCTGATCGTCATCGCCGCCGTCCTGGCCAGCTCGGTCCTTCAGGGCGGCGTCAGCGGCGCTGACGACATCGCCGACACGTTCCGCACCGTCGCCGACAACACGGTCAGCATCCGGGCCAGCACGGTGCTGCTCATGGTCGCCGGCGTGGGCACGCTGGCGCTCGCGGCCATGCTCTATGCCCTGACCAAACGGCAGGACGAGAACCTGGCGATCCTGGCACTTGCCTGCCGCGTGGTGGAGGCGGCGCTCTACGCCGTCAAGATCCTTAGCGTGCTGATCCTGCTGTCGCTCAGCCAGGCGCCGACCGCCGGTGAACAGGAGCTGGGCGCTGTCGTGGCCGACGTGGCGTCGTGGAGCACCAACGTCGGAGCCGCCTTCTTCGCGGTGGGCAGCACGCTGTTCGCGTACCTGCTGCTCAGGGCCCGCTCGATTCCCGTCCCGCTGGCCGCGCTCGGCGTGGGGGCCTCGCTCATCCTGGTCGTCGGGGTACCGCTGGAGACCGCCGCCAGCCGAACCACGACCGAGGGCGCTTCGATCATCATGTGGCTGCCGATGTTCGTCTTCGAGATCGCAACCGGCGTGTGGCTGCTGGTGAGGGGCGCCCGGACTCCCATCCCGGACACCAGTCTCGTAGCCCCGGCCGGCGACGTCCGGACGCGGTCCGAGCTTGCCGTACGACTGCCAGCCTCTCAGGCCGCGCAGCCGGGAGCGTGAGGAGACGCCAGCGGTCGGGCCGGGCGGGGACGGCGACTCGCCGGGACAGTGGCGCGAGCGGTTCGATCTACTTGGCCAATCCTCTGCCCACGGCGTCGCGGTCTCAGGAGCTGGCCAGGATCTTTTTCTGGACCTTCCCCATGGCGTTGCGCGGGAGGCCGTCGACGACACGGACCTCGCGGGGGCGCTTGTGGACCGACAGCTGCTCGGCGACGAACGCGGACACGGCCTCCGGGTCGACCGGCGCCGTGCCGTCGCCGACGACGTAGGCGACGATGCGCTGGCCCAGGTCGGCGTCCGCGACGCCGATGACGGCGGCCTCGGTGATCGCGGGATGCGCGAGCAGCGCCGCCTCGACCTCGCCGGCCCCGATCCGGTACCCGCCGCTCTTGATGAGGTCGACGGAGGTCCGACCGACGATCCGGTGCCAGCCGTCGGGGTCGATGACCGCCGCGTCGCCGGTCCGGAACCAGCCGTCGGGCGTCCAGCTGGCCGCGGTCGCCTCCGCGAGGCCCAGGTAGCCGTCGAACAGGGTCGCGCCGCGGACCTGCAGCTCACCGACGGACTCGCCGTCACGCGGCACGTCAACGACGTCCTCACCGCCGT
This sequence comes from Pseudofrankia coriaricola, assembly GCF_001854805.1. GTDB lineage: Bacteria > Actinomycetota > Actinomycetes > Frankiales > Frankiaceae > Pseudofrankia. The sequence goes on along the minus strand of NZ_MBLO01000125.1, from coordinate 174,062 downwards.
GCGGGCTGAGCGGCGCACCGGCGTCATCGGCGCTGTCCGCGGCGTCGGTGGCGTCGGGGATCGGCGCCAGGCGGGTCGTCACGGTGGGCAGCGGCAGGCCGACCCAGCCGGGCCGGCGCTCGCCGTCGGCGCGAACCGCCACCGTGATCAGGCTTTCGGTCATCCCGTAGCGTTCGACGGGCACCAGCCCGGTGAGCTCGTGCAGCCGCCGCGCCACCGGGACCGGCAGAGGGGCGCTGCCGGAGACCAGCAGCCGGGCCCGGCCGAGCGACGCCGCGGCCGCCGGGTCGTCGCACACCCGTGACCAGACCGTCGGCACGCCGAAGTAGAGGCTTCCGCCGTGCCGCTCCGCGGCCGCCGCGTAGTCGGCGGGGCGCGGCCGCCGGGTGTGAACCAGCGGGCTACCGACTCGCAGCGCGCCGAGAACCCCGAGCACCAGTCCGTGTATGTGGAACAGCGGCAGCCCGTGGACGAGCACGTCGTCGGGCGTCCACGCCCAGGCGTCCGTGAGCGCGTCCAGACAGGCGGCGATCGCCCGCCTGGACGTCACGACGCCCTTGGGTGCCCCGGTCGTCCCGGATGTGTACATGACCATCGCGGCCGAGGCGGGATCCGGCTCCGGGAAGGTGCCGCCGGATCGGCGGGCGGGGTCGACCGGCACCACCGACAGCCCGCGGCCGCTGCCGCCCGCCGCACCGTCTTCGGCGGGCGGCTCGCCGAGCCACAGCTCGGCTTTGGAGTCCGTGAGGATGTGCGCGCGCTCCCGCGGGCCGGCGTCGGCTGGCACCGGCACCACCGTGACGCCGCCGAGCAGGCAGCCGACGATCCCTACGACTGTGGGCAGGCTCGCCGATCCGGGCACCGCCACGACCCTGGCCCCGGCGACCTCGTCGGCGACGGCCGCCGCGGCGGCCCAGAGCTCCCCGCGCCGCATCGCCTCACCCGCGATCCGCACCGCCGTTCGGTCTGCCAGCCCTCCGGTCGCCGCGACGCCGTCCGCGGTACCGAGCAGCCGGTGCACGTTCACGCGGGTACCTCTTCCCATTCCAGTTCCAGTCCGGCGGCGCCGCGGCGCGAGCCGCGAGGGCTCGAGGCGGGCGGGGTCCATCGTGCACTGTCCATCGTGCCCGGACGCCGAGGTGCCCGCGCCCGCGGGCCGGCTCGGGCTCAGCGGCGGTCGCGGTGGCGGTAGCCGGGCAGGAGGGCCTTGAGCAGGGCGTTCGTCTCGGGCTCGGCCGGACGGTTCTGCGCACGGCGCCCACGCGGCAGGCTGACGCCGGGCCGCGGCGCCGTCGCGGCGGGCAGTGCCCGGTACATCTCAGCGGCGACGGCCTCGAGGGTACGGCGGTCACCCCGGGCGGCGACCGTGCGCAGCAGGTCCCGCCAGAGGGGCTCGGCGGCCGGGACGGCGCGAAGCCCGGTCCGGCACGCGGCCATCGCGGTCGCGGTGTCGCCCGCGTGCAGACTGCGCTCGGCGAGGCGGTGGGCGACGTCGACGACGGCCGCGCGCAGGCCAGCCTCAAGCCCGGTCGACCGTAGCCAGCCGTATCTGCCAGCTGGGAGGTCCGCCAGGAGCGGACCAGTGACCAGGCCCAGCGCCGCCGCCAGCTCGGCTTCTGCCCCGCTCCCGACCGTCGCGATGCCGGCACCGCCCGAGGCGGCGCTCGGCGGCTGGTCTGCCCGATGGGCGTGGGCGGCGAATGCCCACCAGTCACAGCGGACGTCCTGGCCGAGGCGCAGCCGCCCGTCCTCGCCGGTGACCAGCCGGGGATGACCGGATGGGCCGGTCCCGAGCCAGTCCCTGGCGCGGCTCACGGAGGCCGCGGTGACGAAGTCAGGAGTAGCACGGCCGGAGGCCGTGCTCCTGGCGCTGGCCGGCCGGAGCGCCGCCGAGAGTGTCCGTGGATGTGCGCCGTCCGGGTGCAGGGCCAGGTAGATGAGAAGCTCTGTCAACGACTCGACCTGGTCGCGTGCCACCGGTCCTGGCGCATAGACCGTGGGCCGGCCGAGCACTCGGATCTCCGCCTCCCTCGGGTCGGCGAGCTCGGCGGGCGGTGTGGCGGCCGCGTAGGGGAGGTGGAGAGGCGAGATCGGCCCCGTCGGGGAGGGTCCCGCCCCGCGGCCGAGAGGCCCGGCCACCCGGTGTCCCCGCCCGGGCCCGGGCGGGGGCGCGTCGCCTGGAGGCGCGTCGTCCGGCGTCGGCGGCGTGCGATGACGCGCTGTCGGGACCAGGACCGACAGCGGCCATCTGGTCGGTCGGGAGCCGGGGAGCTCCGTCGGTGGGGGAGCGGTGGGGCCGCCCGCCCTCGGCAGCGTGCGCGGCGCATCGGGCGACGTCGAGCGTGGGTCGGGATCGGTCGGACCGGTGACGCCCGGCGCTGGCGGCCTTGGGGGATCCGAGCTGGGTTGGTCGTGCGGACCAGTCGGGCGCGGCGGTGGCTGGCCGGCGCCGGATGGCGCGGCCGCGGCTGGACCGGGGGCCGTCACGGCCGGCTCGGGCAACACCGCCGGCAACATCGCCGGGCCTGGTCCGAGCGACACACGGGGATCAGGCGGAACGCGGGGATCAGCCGGGCGGGGCGGTGGCCCGCCGGGCCGGGAGGGGACGGTCGTGCCTGGATCGGCCGCGGCCACAGGCAACGCCGACGGACCGGCGGGTGGGCTCTCGGCGGGCAGCGCCGGCAGGAACGGTTCCGCGGGCAGGAACGTGCCGGACGTGGTCCGCGGGCCGCTACCGTGGGCGACGGGCCTGGCGGCCGTGGGCGGCCCGACCGGGAGTGTCTGACCGGCCGGGCGGGCGGGGCCGGCGCTGTCCTCGCCGGCGTCCTGCTGGCCCACGACCGGTGGGGGGAACGGCTCGGCCTCGTCGGCCGCGGCCGACGGCCCGTCGGGCACGCCGACGTCCTGGGAGTCGTCGTCCTGGGAGTCGTCGTTCTGGGAGTCGTCGTTCCGGGAACGGAACAGGTCGACGAGTGCGGCGTGCTGCGCGACGGGCAGGAGTTGCGCCACGACCTCGATGCCGAGCACGCCCAGCGCGAGCCGGCCGTCCTGGCTGGCGGTGAACACCCAGCGGGCCGCCGCCATCTCGCCGACGACGACCACGCCGACGGCCTGGCCCCGCCCGCGCGCGAACCGCGCCAGCCGGGCGGTGTCGGCCTCGTCCGGTGGGCTGGCCAGCACCAGCAGGTCCGGCGCCCACAGCGCCTGCGTCCTCGCCTCCCGCCGACCGTGCAGCACAGCCATCGCGTCTGAACCGTCCCAGGGCACGCCCGTCGCGCGGGCCCGCTGCTCCTCGCGTGCCGCGAGCTCGGCCAGCGCCTCGCCGACGGTCGCGACCGCGCGCAGCCGGTCCGGCGCGACCGCCGGCGGGTCGTCCGGGAACCCGATCAGGTGGATCCGCAGATCGTCCGACCACCGGTTGGTGGCCAGCTCGACGGCGATCGACATCGCGATCTCCCGGGCGCGTGCCTGGTCACCGCCGATCGCGATGACGCCCGGCGCGCCCTCGATGTCGACGAGGATCCTGGCACCATTCCCTTTGTTCCCTTTGTGCCCGATCGTCGCGAGGCCGGGGAACGGCGCCGGGACGGCGGGCGGGATTGTCTCGCCGGCACCGGCTGGCAGCCCGTCCGGCGTCCCGGAGGGACGCTCGATCCGCCATGTGCCGGGCGCGCCGCCCTTCCACCACGGCGCCGGCGGCGGGTCGAGTGGCGCCGGCGCGAGGTGCAGGATCAACGCGTCGTCGGTGAGCGTCGCCGCGAACACCGGCGGCAGGGGCCTGTCCTGCGCGGCCAGCCCCGCGGACAGCAGCCGGGTCGCGCGATCGAGGAAACTCGCGGCGTCGACGTCGGCGGCCAGCCGCAGGGCCTCGCCAACCGTGCGGTGCCGGGCGGCCAGCGTCGACGTGCCCCGTCTGGCCAGCGCGGCCAGCAGACCGGCGGCGAGCAGCGACCGCCCGCCCGGTCCGCGCCGCGGCTCCGCTCGGCGAATCGCGGGTTCGGCGGCGTCGTCGACCGGTGGCGGGTCCGAACGGCTCGACGCCTCCCCACCGCTGGGCCATTGGTTTGGTGCCCCTGGCCCAGCCGGCCGGACATGCCGGCCGTTCCTTCGCCTGCCCACGCCCCCGAAGGCCACTCGCGACCCTCCTTCCCGCCGTCTGATCACTTTGCGTCGTCGTTGTGCGTGCCGACAAGAGGTGTTGTCGCCCGTCCCATCCGAAAACCGTGTAGCCGGCCCTTTCACTCCGAAACCTTCCGTGAAGTCCTCGCGTCTCCGGGGGTGGTTTAGCTGTTTTGGTGATGCCCGCGGGATGTGTCGACGTGTGCCGGGCCCCTGTCCAGCTGATCGGCGAGATCGGCGCGGAAGACGCACCCGGTGGAGAAGGCCTAGCCGGCGCCCTGGATGTCGTCCTGAATCTCGCCGAGCCGGGTGCGCAGCCGGCCGAGCTGGGTGTGCAGGTCGGTGAGCGCGCGCTGGTATGCCGGCCAGACGGTCGAGCGGAACTCGGTGGCCGTGCGGCCGTCCCAGCATTCCGGGTCGGTGAGCACGCCCGCGTGCCGGCGCAGGTCGTCGAAACTTCTCAGCAGCGGCCCGTTGACGAGGGTGCCGAGCCCGACGACCGCGGCGACGGCCTCCGGCGTGCTCCGGACGGTCCCATCCGAGGCGGACATGGGTATCTCTCCTTGGGCGTCGGGGTGAGGATGGCGTCGAGGAGGGCTTGCCCGCGTGGGCTCAGGCGCCCGCGTCGGCGATCCGACGGTTGATCTCGGCGATGGATCTGGCGAGCTCGTCGAGGTTGGTCCGCAGGTTCGTCAGGGTGGTCTCCACCTCCGGCCACACCTGCGTGCGGAAGGTCTGGGCCTTGGGGCCCTCCCAGTTCCTCGGGTCGGCCAGCGTGCCGCCGTGGCGGCTCAGGTCGGTCGTGATCGCGGCGAGGCCGGGCAGCTCGCCGCCGAGGCCACGGGCGGCGGCCTGCGCCGCCGGGGTCGTCACCGTTCTCATGGGTCGGCTCCTTCGCCGTCGCGGGGAAAGGGGATCCGGCTGTCCGCGCCTCGGTGGATGCCCGGGGCGGGTAGCGGGGCGAGCTTAGGTGATCTAGGCGGGTCCGTGATTCGGGGGTGAGACCCCCCGAACTGGACATCGCCGGGCGTGACTGGGACCTGGGCCTGGACCGGTGTCGGCATGCCGCGCCGGATATACAGCCCCCGTCCCGGGGGATGGCCACCGCCGGCCGAGCGGGAGAGCCGCCGGCCGAGCACCTCGCCGTCCGCCGGTCCGCCGGGCCAGAGCAGCAGGCCGCACCCGGAGCGGCGCATGTCGAGCAGGAACCCGCGGAACTGGCCGAGCAGATCCTCGGTCGTCCCGGCGGCGACCAGCGCGGACCGGGTGTCACGCGCCCGGCGCAGGAAGTCGGCGAGCCCGGCGGCCAGCGGCGTGTCGGCGAGCAGCTCCGCGTCGTCGACCAGCACGACCGTCGGCGCGTCGTCATCCCGGCCGGCACATCGCAGCAGCCGGGCCAGGTCGCCGGCGTCGGCGGCGGCGTCCAGTGGGCCGAGTACGCCTCGCGCGCCGGCCAGCCCGCGCAGCGGCGAGGGCCGCGGCGTGACCAGGACCAGCCGGGTTCCGCCCGCGAGCAGGGTCGTCGCCAGGGTGACCAGCGCGGTGCTGCGCCCGGAGCGCGCGGGCCCGGCGACCGTGAAGCCGGGGCCGTCCTCGGCCAGATCCACGATCAGCGGGCCCAGCTCGTCGCCGCCCACGCCGACCAGGCCCAGCAGCGGCGCCGGCGGTGCCAGCGATGCCGCCGCCGCACCCGCTGTCGTGCCCGCCATCGTGCCTGGCGGACCTGCCGGCGTCACGGCCGCCTCGGCGGGAGCCGGCGATCCCGGCGTCGTCAACGGCCCGCCGCGCCCTGGCGTCGGCCACAGTGATCCCGTGAGTGCCGCCGTCTCGGCCAGCGTGATCCGTGATGGCAGGGCGTCGATCCGCATCGGCCGGCACTGGTCGGTGCGCGGGCCGGTCGCCGGGCCGGGCGGCACACCGTCCCGCGCCGCCGCCCACGCGCCGATACGGGCGAGCGCGGCGACCTGCGTCTGGCCAGACGGGTCCGGGGCGAGCAGCGCGACCTGGGTCTCGACCGCCGGTGCCGCGCCGACCGCCGAGCCCCCACCCGGCGCGGCCCTCCAGGACCGGCCGCCCCGCCCAGCGAACGTGCCAGCCGCGCCCCCGACCGCTCCCCCGGCTCCGCCACCACCCCCGCCTTCATCCGCGCCGGCCGTCCCGTTCGGATGGGCGCCCTCGGGTGACCGCACCGCGCCGTCGCGCTCGGGTTCGTCGACTTCGTCGGTGGCGTCTTCGCCGGCGCCCCCCGCGGCGTTCTCGTCGGCGTCGCCGAGCCGGAACCCGCGTCCAGGCGGCAGCCCGTCCGGCACGGCCGAGCCCGCCAGGCCAGCCAGCGGATAGTCGCCCCGGTCGGCGAGACGCAGCACCAGCCGGTTCTCGATCGCGGACGCGACCCGGCCGGTCAGGCCACGCCGGTCGGCGCTGACCACCACCCGCAGGCCGACCGCCGGGCCTTCGCGCAGCAGCCGCGACAGTTCGTCGACGAACCGCCCCCCGTCGAGGTTCTCGAAGGCGGCCAGGAAGCCCTCGAACCTGTCGAGCAGCAGCACCAGGTAGGGCAGCGCGGCGGCCGGCTCGGCTGCCCGCTGCTCGCCGAGGTCCGCGTACCCGCGGCTGGCGAAGGCCTCCTGCCGGGCGGCGACCTCCGCGCGCAGCCGGTCGAACAGCCGCTCCACCCGCTCGGGCGCGTCCGCGCTGACCACGGCCCCGGTGTGCGGCAGCGCGGTGAGCGCCAGCAGCGCGTTGTTGCCGCAGTCGAGGCCGAACAGATGCGCGTCGCGCGACGGCACGGTGGCCGCCAGCGCGCCCGCGAACGTCCGCAGCACGGTCGACCGGCCGGATCGCGCCGACCCGACGACCAGCAGGTGGCCGTACCTGTCCAGGTCGATCAGGTAGGGACGCTGGTCCTGGTCGTTCGGGAAGTCCGACAGCCCTATCGGGATCGGGGCCAGCCGCCCGCGCCCGCCTTGCGTGCCGCGGGCGGCCGGCGGGCGCGCCGCGCTGGCGAGCAGGTCGCCCAACGTGACCAGCGACGGCATCGGCGGCAGCCAAGGGCCAGGTTGCCTGGGCACACCGGCCAGCTCGGCCGCGGCGCGCACCGCGCCGACGAGCAGCCGCAGATCGCTGACGGCGCCGTCGTCCGCCACCTCCGCCGGCCGGCGGGGAGCCGGCGCGCCCAGCGCGGCCCAGGGCAGCTCGACCACCCATGGTGCCCGCGCGGCCCTGCCCCTGCCCCCACCCGTCGCCGGGCCCGGCGACGTCGACCGGCCTCCGACCCGGCCGGCCTGGAACGTCACCAGTGACGCGTGCCCGAGCCGCGCGAACGCCCGCCCCGGCGTCGAGCGGGCGATCCACGCGGCGTCTGGAGCATCGAGGACGTCGGCGCTCTCGCCGGCGTCTGTCATCCGCAGCCCGATCCGCAGGTTGGTGTTCGCCCTGATCTCCGGCGAGACCACGCCGGCGGGCCGTTGGGTGGCGAGCAGCAGGTGGATGCCGAGCGACCGGCCGCGCTGCGCGATGTTCACCAGCCCGGCGACGAACTCCGGGAGCTCCCTCGCGAGCGAGGCGAACTCGTCGATCACGATCACCAGCCGTGGTGGCGGTGGTAGTCGTGGCGGCCGGCCGGCGGCACCGGAAGCACCCGGGCGGGACAGACCGGTCAGGCGCTCGTAGTCCTCGAGGTCCTTCGCGCCGGCGTCGGCGAGTACGTGCTCGCGGCGACGCAGCTCCGCGTTCAGCGAGGCGAGTGCCCGCGCGACCAGATGGCTGTCCAGGTCGGTGACGAGGCCCACGCAGTGCGGAAGATCGACGCAGTCCGCGAACGCGCTTCCGCCCTTGTAGTCGACGAGCACGAACGTGAGCGCGTCCGGCCGGTTCGCCACCGCGAGCGACGCGACGATCGACTGCAGCAGCTCCGACTTTCCCGAGCCGGTCGTGCCGGCGATCAGCCCGTGTGGCCCATCCCGCCGCAGGTCCAGCGTGAACGGCCCGCTCAGCCCGACGCCGACTGTGAACGAGGTGCCGCCGCCGGGAGCGGCCGCCCAGCGGGCGGCGACCGCCGCCGCCGTCGGCGGATCGAGATCCAGGACGTCGAGCAGCCGCGCGGCGGTGGGCAGCGTCGACTCCTCCCGGCCGCCGCCGACGTCGCGCAGCGCCGCGAGCCCACGGGCCGCCCGCTCGCACCAGGCTGCCGCGCCGCGCACGGAGACCGTCCCGCCGAGCGTCTGGCCGGACGGGTCCAGCGCCGCCGCGGTCGCGACGAGGTCGGGTCGGACGTCGTCGACGTCGGCGGCCCCGCCCGCCTGGCTGACCCGCAGCCCACCGGGAGCCTGCTCCACCACCGCCTGGCACTCGGCGGGCAGTAGCCGGACGTCACGGTCCAGGCAGATCGAATACACGCCGACGGCCGGGCCGTCGCGCAGTACCGACACCATTCCGGGCAGCGCCCGCAGCGCGCGTGCCCCGTCGAGGATCACGAGCACGTCCGGCTCCCCGGGGATGGGGGCCGAGTGCCCCGGCAGGCCGGCGGAGGTGCCGCCGCGGGAAGAGGGGGCAACGGGGCGGCCACCCCGGCTCGCGGTCCTCGCGGCGACCAGCTGGGCCAGTTCCCCGATCTGGCGCGCCCTGCTGACGTCGTCCAGGCCGACCCGGACGACGGCGTCCTGGCCGCCCGCCTCAGCAGGCGGGCGGGCATGTGGCAGCCAGCGTGACCAGTCCCAGGCCGATGCGCCGTCCGCGTCCGACCAGGTCAGCAGGTAGACGACCAGGTCCAGTGGGCTGTGCAGGACGGCGGCCTGGGCCAGCAGCCAGCAGCCGACCACCCGCGGCAGCTCGCCGCGGCCGGCGATGCCGAGCACGCCGCGCTCCGCGAGCGCCACCGTGACCGGGACGTCCGGCACGGTCCGGCTCCACCCCCGTGGCCGGTGCCCGTCGTGCGGTCGCTGCTCGGCGGGGTCCTCGACGGTCAGCTCGCTCGGCAGGTCGGCGGTGCCGAGCCGCAGGCGCAGGTAGTCCAGATCGCCGCGGCGCCGTTCCCACAGCCGCCGCCTCGGCCCGACCGCCGTGAGCAGCACCTCGGCGGGGTCCGGCGCGCCGGCGCGGCGCGCGGCGCACTCCCGGACCAGCGCCGCCCGGATCTCGCCTTCCATGTCGGCGAGCCGGCGCCGGTGCTCGGCGAGGTCGCGGCGATACGCCCGGCGGGCTCGCCGGCCGCCGCTCAGATGCGAGGCGACCATTCCCAGCGGCGCCAGCAGCGCGAGCAGCAGCAGGTAGTAGATGTGCAGGGCGAACGCCATAACGCCCGCGCCCACCGCCGGCAGCAGCGCCCCGAGGATCGGCGCCGGACGGCGCTCGGGCCGCGCGGGCGCGGGCGGCAGCCGGAAACGGACGTCGGGCCGCGGCGATGACAGCCGGGGCGGCCGGTTCACATCGAGCCGGTGTCCGTCCGCGGCCGGCCGGGTCGCCAGGTCCGGCGGCCCGGCGACCGTCACGGTCAACAGCACCGCCCCCACCGCCAACATCGGCGCGGGCCGGAGCGGCGCGGCATCGTCGTGACCGCTGGCCAGGTCGGCGACGCGGCCCGGGGCGGTGCTGCCCCCGTCGCCGTCGCCAGCCACGCGACCACCGCGGCCGGTCTCGTCGTGTTCGGCCACGAGCGGCAGCGGCAGTAGCCGTCCGGCCGCGGGCAACGGCTCCCCGTCGAGGAGGACCTCGCCGAACCCGTCGCCCACCCCCGCCGGGAGCACCGCGCACGAGCCGTCCGCCCCGACGACGAGCACCATCGCCACACCCGCGACCGTCGGGTCGTCGAGCGTCACGGCGCAGTCCGGCCCGGTGCCGATCAGGAACTCGCCCGGCCCGAGCCGATGCACCACACCGGCGCCCGGCCCGCCGACGACCCGCGCTTCGACCAGCCCGACCGGCTCGCCCACCGCGGCGCACCCCGCCGCCGACCTCAGGCTGACCACGGCGCCGTCGACCAGCGGCGACTCCCGCAGGCCAAGCCGCCCGTCCACCGCACGCCCGCCGACGAACACGTCGACGCCGCCCGTCCTGGCGCGGAGGCGGCCGGCGAGCGCCCGCCCCACCTCCCGGACAGGTGCCTCCTCGTCCGCCTCCAGCATGACGTCCCTGCTGACCCCACGGACCGGATCAACGACGGTCAGTATCACTCGCATGCCGCGCAAGGTACGTCTGGACCACCGCGAATCCCACCGAGCCAGACATCCCGCCGCCGCACAAGTACTTGACAGATCCATCTCGCGGGACGGTGCCCGCGGCCCGGCCGGCCGCCACACCCGTCGGTCCAACCGCTATGATTGACTAGCACGCTGGGAGGCTTCGCCTAGTCCGGTCTATGGCGCCGCACTGCTAATGCGGTTGGGGGCATTAACCCCCTCCGGGGTTCAAATCCCCGAGCCTCCGCTCTGACCTGCGGGTTCGCACGATGGTGCGGGCCCGCTTCGTCGTTCCAAGGTCACTAACTGTCGCTCACTGGCACATGCCGGCGTCACGGTCCTGATCTTGTGCTGGTGCGGCACGAACGTGGCGATGCGTACGGCCCCCGCCTGCGCCAGCTCCTCCACGCCGGCCCTCCATGAACCCCAGGTCCTGGCCCTTATGGGTGTGGGCACCTCGTCGCCGGTCGGGAACGCGAGAGAGGATCGGCAGGTCACGGGGCTAGTGTCGGTGTCGGCGTCGGTGATCTGTTCGGTGACGGGCTCGTCGCTGTTCGCCGCCTACCCAGACTGGAACTCCGGGGCGGCGCCGACGGCGAGCATGGCGAGGGCTGTCTACTCGTCCGACGTCGAGCTGGACACCGGGGCGGCGCTGTACGAGACGGCGAAGGGGGACGCTCAGTGGCTCGATGAGTCTCGCGACGACCGCGCCCAGCGGAGAGCTCTCCTGGGTCGTCGCGGAGATCAGGGGCCGTCTGGGCAGCCACCTCACACCCAGGATGATCTTGCTGTGAGGGGAATGTCGATGTACCGGATCCGCTCCCTTGTGGTCGCCCGGGCGGCCCATGCGCTCCCATCCCACTCCAGCGCAGGCGGCGACCCGGTGACCGCGGCCTCGATCTGACCGCTGACCACCAGCCGCACTGACAGTCGCACCCACAGCGGCACCTGCCGGCCGGCGGACGCCGCCCTGACCGCGATCGCCGTGCTGACACCATCCGTCCCGGCGGTGATCCAGAAGTCGGCGGGAGCCTGGTCGCCCCGCACCCGGCGCAGGTCGCCGCGACGCTGCCCGCCGATCAGGCAGCGGGATCGTTTCGTCAAGGACGCTCGGCACCGGCCCGACGCCGGCGGCGGCTGGAAACCGCTCGCACGGCGCCGCTACCGGCTTGTGGGGACCCCATACATCCGCTGATTGGAGGCGTTTCGTGGCTGCCTTGCTCCGCCTGCTTCGCCGGTTGTTCACCCGTACGCCCGCCGAGCCGCGTACTCGCTGCGTGTGGCCGGACTGTGCGGGAACCTGCCCCGCGCTGCCCACCGACGACTGCGCACTCGGGTTGCGCCCGCCCGACTGGAAGTGACCCGCCATGCCGACACGCCGGACCCCGGTCGGCCATGTCGAGGTCGACCGCGTCACGTCGACCGCGTCGCCCGTTCCAACCAGGGCTCCCGCGCTGCGTAGCGCGGGAGCCCTGGTTTCGTGTCGGGGTCCATGCCTCGGTCACCGTCTGGGGCACGCGCACGTGACCGGGTGAGGCGACGCCGATGGGTTCACCTCTGTCCGTGGCCCGTGGCCCCTGGTCGTGCCGGCCCGCGGCCACCCATCGGTTTGCCGGCCTGCCCGGCGATATGAGGCTTCCCCGACCAGCGCCTGATCAGTGCCAGTCGCTGATCTGCACGTCGCGGGGCGCGGGAGCGCCGGTGCCGGTCTCCAGGAGCGACTTCAGGCTCATCAGGAACGTCGCCCACTTGGTGCTGCAGTGGTACATGAACTCCACGGGCTCACGCCATCCCTGGTGAGCGAACATGATGATCGTGTAGTCGCCCGCGGTCCGCAGGTCCCAGCTGACCTGGGTGCCGACCCACTCCTCCGGGCCGCCGATCACCTCCCAGAGCACACGCTCCGCCGGCTGGGTCTCCAGCACCTTCATGTCGAAGCCGCCGGGCTCGAAGTGGAACTTGAGCACGCCGCCGGCCTCGCCGTCTCCGTGCGTGTCGTCGGTCCACCAGCCCGCCAGGCCCTCCGGCGTCGTCAGCGCACGGAACACCGCTTCGCGCGATGCCGTGATCCCCACGCGATGCAGGATGTCCACCATCGTTCTCTCCTCTTCTCCACCCAGCCGCGGCCGGGACGCGTTCACTGGCTCTTCTGGAAGGCTTCGGCGATCTGCTTGATCCGCCGCAGCCGGGCGTCCCAGGGGTTGCCGACGGCGGGGCATCGATGTGGATCTCGCGCTCGATGCTGGCGTACTCCATCAGACCTCCCGACTATCGCAACCATTGGTTGCTGGTGAGGTTAACGCCGCTTCCGCGGAAACGCAACCATCGGTTGCTCTACCCGGCGGCATGCGGGTGCCATACGACCGCGGCGGAGACGACACAGCCGCGGCGGAGGCGACGCCGGAGCCGGGCAGAACCGGGGGCATCGACGTCGGCGGCTGGCTGTGGATCACCTTCGTCAGGGACGCTCGGACGGTCTTGGAGAACCCCGATCTTCCGGCGACGGTGCCAGCTGTCCGGCCGGCACCGTCGGTGCCCGTGCCGTCCCCGGACTAACCTGGTTGTGTTGCATCCCGTCCACGCATGGGCGCTTTCGGTGACTTGCCTGAAGTCTGCCCCTTCCTGAGGAATAGTGGGCGACTCACCAGGGAACACACCAATCCCTGGGTCGGCACTTCCGGAGGAGGATCCCGTCATGGCTCACTATGTCTGCCCCGGCTGCAAGACCAAGTCCGACAAGGTGGCGACACGCGCCGAGGCCGCCCAGCTGTTGGAGATCCATCGCCAGTACTTCTGCACCGTGGCAAAGATGGCGCAGGGGCTCAGGCGTCGCTGATCCCGCGCGGCACCCTGGCCCGCGGGCTCGGCCGTCCGCCCGCTGGTGGTCTCGGTGGTCAGTCGGTGCGGCGGGTGGGCAGCAGGCCCCTGCCGAACGCCTCGGCGACGGCGGCGGCCCGGTCGTTCACGTCCAGCTTGGCGTAGATGTGCAGCAGGTGGGTCTTCACCGTCGCCTCGCTGATGAACAGCCGCCGGGCTACCTCCCGGTTGGTGGCGCCCCGGGCCACGATCGCCAGGATCTCCAGCTCCCGGGCGCTCAGCGGGTCGCGTGTCGGGGCCGGGGCCGCCCGCATCTGGCCGAGTAGCCTGGTCGCGACCGACGGCGAGAGCACCGCCTCACCACGGGCGGCCGCGCGCACCGCGCGGATCAGGTCGTCGCGGGGCGCGTCCTTGAGCAGGTAGCCGGTGGCGCCCGCCTCGATCGCCGGGACGACGTCGCTGTCGGTGTCGTACGTGGTCAGTACCAGCACCCGAGCGTCGCTGTCGGCGGCACGCAACGCGGTGATCGCGCCGACCCCGTCGAGCCGCGGCATCCGCAGGTCCATGAGCACCACGTCCGGTCGCAGCGCGCCCGCGAGCCGGACGGCGGCGGCGCCGTCGCCGGCCTCGCCGACCACCTCGATCGACGGGGTGTCGGCGAACATGCCGCGCAGCCCGTCGCGTACCACCGGGTGGTCGTCGACGAGCAGCACTCGCACCGGACGGTCTACCTGCTCCCCGTAGTCGGGAGGACACGGCTCAGGCATCGACGGCCCACGCAGGTGCCTCGACCATCGGTCGGTCCCTTCCCGCCGTCTGCGTTCCCGTCGTCGCCGTTCCCGTCGTCTCGATTCCCGTCGTCGCCGTTCTCCCTGTCTTGGCTCCCGCTGTCTTGGCTCCCGCTGTCTCGGCGTCGCCGCGTGGCGCCGGGATCGCCGGCAGCGTCGCGGACACCGCGGTGCCCGCGCCCGGCTCCGACTCGACGCTGAAACCGCCGGCAAGCCGGGCGACCCGCTGGCGCATCGCGGCCAGCCCGAACCCGCCGCCGCGCGTGTCTCCGCCGCTCTCGGCTCGGCCGGGGCCGGCCACGTCGGTGTCGGTGTCGAACCCGACGCCGTCGTCGCGGATGTCGACGGTCACCACGTCGGACATGTAGGACAGCGTGAGCCCCACCCGGGTCGCGGCCGCGTGCCTGGCGACGTTGGCCAGCGACTCCTGGGCGACCCGCAGCACCGTGGCCTCCACCTCCGGGTGCAGCGCGACGACCGGCCCGGTGGTCGACACCTCGACCGGCACCCCGTTCGCCTGTGTCCAGCGGGCCGCGACGTCGACCAGCGCGTCGGGCAGCGCCGCGTCGGCGAGCTCGGCGGGGCGCAGCGCCTGCACCGACCGGCGGGCCTCGGTCAGGCTTTCGCGGGCCAGCCGCAGCGCGGTCGACAGATGGTGGCCTCGCGCGCCCGCCTGTTCGGCGGCCTGCAGCTGGGTGACGATCCCGGTAAGCCCCTGCGCGAGGGTGTCGTGGATCTCCCGGGCGAGCCGGGCCCGTTCGTCCAGCGTGCCGGCCTCCCGAGCCTGGACCACGAGCTGGGCGTGCAGACCGGCGTTCTCGGTGAGCGCGGCCTGCAACCGCCGGTTGGCCTCGCCGAGCTCCGCGATCGCGCGTCCGCGGGCGGCCCGCTGCTCGGTGGAGATGGCGTCGAACCAGGTCAGAGTGCCGGCGACACCGACGTTGAAGCCGAAGACGACCACGTAGAGCAGCAGGTAGCCCCAGGACGTCGGCACCCCACCGACCTGCGACGTCGCCACGATCATCGCGGTGACGACCGCGCCGAGCATGCGCCGCCACCCGGTCAGCAGCGCGGTGGACTCCAGGTAGCCGGTAAAGGCGAAGAAGCCGAACCAGGGCGCAAGGATGACCAGGGTTGCGATCAGCACCAACAGGATGACCAGATAGCCGGTCATCAGCCGTCGCCGGCCCACCCAGGTCGGATGCAGGACGCGGAACCACACCATCCAGCCCGCGGCGACCACGGAGAGCCCGATTTCCACCGCGACCTGTGACCAGCCGTCATCGCTCGGCACCAGGGCGGACAGCAGGACCGAGAGGCCGAGGCCGACATACGGGATGATGCGGTAGGCAAGCATCTCCCGCCGCTCCCAGGACTCGACCACGACGTCCGCGCTCGCTGGCGACGCGGCGTCGCCGGTCGCGTTGGGAAGGTCCCGCCCGGCCGGTGAGCCGGTGACGTCGGGCGCCGCCGGCTCGGCCCCGACGCTGGACGCGCCAGGCACCGTCGACCCCCCCACCAGGTCGGCCGGGTCGGCCATGCGACACCTCTTTCCCGATTCGCCCAAGATTCGTACCTGGTGTGGACTGGTGACGGCGCATTGGCGCAGCGCCAACGTAACTACCTGACCGACCTCGGACCAGACCAGCCCAGCTCCGTCCGAACACGCCAACCGCGATCTCAGCCGGGGAGGGCGCCCTGGCGCCCGACAGGGGTCGGGGTTCTGTACTTGGTGTGGACTGGTGACGGCGCATTGGCGCAGCGCCAACGCAACCATCTGACCGACCTCGGACCAGACCAGCCCCGTCCGGACACGTCAACCCCGAAACCAGCCGGGGAGGGCGCCCTGGCGCCCGACGGGATCGAGCGCGTCCAGCGCCTCGATCCCTCACATCCAGCGGAACCAGCGGGCCGCGCCGAGGCCACACAGGACGATGTAGGCGACCATCACTCCCACATGCACCAGGCCGGGCCACGACCCGGACATCGAGTCCTGCAAGGCGCCCACCGCCGCTCCGAGGGGGGTCGCGTCACCGATGTCCACGAGTACGCGCGGCATCGCCTCCCGGGGCACCCACAGCCCGGCGAAGAACATCAGCGGGTAGAACAGCCCGACGCCGATGCCGTTCGCGACCCCGCTGCTTGGCGCCACGGCCGCGATCAGCAGGCCGAGCGCGATGAGGGTCGCGATCGTCAGCAGGAGCGCCAGCACGTAGCCGACGGGCTGTTCCGGCGCGGGCACGCGGAACGCGGCGGCACCGACCACGTGGAGCAGCGCCGCGACGAGGACCGCGAGGATCGCGATCACGGCGCCCTGAGCGGCCAGCAGCGACGCGGGGCTCGCCGGGGTGGTCGCCAGCCGCTTGAGGACGCCCTTCTCCCGGTACCTGGCCAGGGCGCCGGGCGCCAGGCTCAGCCCCAGCAGCGCGACGACCATGACGATCGTGATCGGGAGGTAGAGGTCGATGACCCGCGCACCGCCGAGATCGGCGCTGTGCTCGCGGAAGGACGGGACACAGCCGAGGATCACCACGAGAACGACGGGCAGGCCGACGGCGAACAACGTCGTACCAGGGTCGCGCAGCGCCAGCCGTGCCTCGCTGCGCACCAGCGCTCCGAGCACCTTGCGGGACATCAGGACCTCCTCGTTTTGCGGCCGGCGGTGCTTCCCTGGGCCGATGCCTTAGCCGGTGCCTTGGCCTGGGGCGTGTTCTCGCCCGCGTCCCTCGGTTCGGGGGCTGGCGAGCTGGTCAGCGACAGGTAGGCGTCGTCCAGCGTGGCCTGCTCGATGCGCAGGTCCTGGGCGACGATCTGGTGGCGGGCGAGCACGACGACCACGGCGTGCACCAGCTCGCCCGTGCCGGTGACCCGCACGGTCGGCCCGGTGTGGGTCACCGAGGCGACCTCGGGAATGGCGGTGAGGAGGGAGTCGTCGATCGGCGTGGACGGCCGGAACCGGATCGTCGACGTGCCTTCGGCGGCGCGGGCCAGCGCGGCCGGGGTGTCGAGGGCGACGATCCGGCCGGCGTCGAGGACGGCGACCCGGTCGCAGAGCCGCTCGGCCTCCTCGAGCAGATGCGTGACGAGCAGGATCGTCACGCCGCGATCGCGGATCCGCTCGACGAGGTCCCACACGTCCCGCCGGCCGTGCGGGTCGACGCCCGTGGTCAGCTCGTCGAGCACCGCGACCCGCGGGTCGCCGACCAGCGCCAGCGCGAGCGAGAGGCGCTGGCGCTGCCCGCCGGACAGCTTGCCGAACCGGGTCCGGCGCACCTCGGCGAGGCCGAGCTCGTCGCGCAGCGCCGCGGTGTCGACGGGGGCGTCGTAGAACGCGGCCTGCAACGCCAGCGCTTCGTCGACGGTCATCCGCCCGGGCAGCTCGCTCTCCTGCAACTGGACGCCGAGCTGGGGCGTGAGCGCCCGACGATCCGCCCACGGGTCCAGCCCGAGGACGCGGACCGTGCCCCGGTCCTGCCTGCGCAGTCCCTCGATGATCTCGACGGTCGTCGTCTTGCCGGCACCGTTGGGCCCGAGGACGCCGAAGATCTCACCTTGTCGCACGCTGAACGACACTCCGCGCAGTACCTCGCGGTCGCCGTATTGCTTCTCGAGGCCAGCTACCTCGATCGCGGTGGAGCCTGAACCAGCCATGGCACAACACTGCCGCCGCCGGCGCCCGTTGTGGATCAACCGTCCGGTCATCCCCGCCCGCGAGCCGGCTGATCCGCCCATCAACCAACTGGTCGATGGCGCACCGCGCTCCGCGGTCAGCGCCCGCTCCCCGGGCCAGCGCCGCCCAGCGGCGACGGGCCAGCGCCACCGGCGGCCGGGCGCCGGGTTACGGCAGCTGGGTCAGGTTGATCGTCACGGGGAACGGGGTGGTGACGTGAACCAGGCCGCCGCGGACGGCGTGCTCCTGGTAGATCTGCGACGCCGGGTCGAGGTCGTAGGCGCAGGCAACCGGGACGCCGGTGGCCGACCACTCGATCCGCCAGTAATGGCCGATGCCGGCCTGGGCGTAACGATGCACGCCGACGATCCGGCCGGTCGCCTGGGAACTGCTGGAGACCAGCTCGACGACGCATAGTACCCGGTCGGCGTGCATCGGGGCGGTGTCGAGCGCGTCGGCGCGGTAGACGACGACATCTGGGCGGCGGATCGTCAGCGGCGCCTCGGTCAGGCATATCTCGACGGCGACGTCCGCGTTCCACTCCGGCCCGCCGGCGGCGTCCAACGCGTTCGCGATGTGCCGCGCCATTCTCCGGCGCCGGGCGGAGGCGACGGCGGCGGTGACCACCTGGCCATCGGCGACCTCGACGTCGGCACGATGGTCCTCCGACCAGCGGTCGTACTGGCGCGACGTGACCTTCTCGGCGGCGATGGTCCACCTCCCTGGTCAGCAGCCAGCCTAACTCGGTCAAAAGGCGAACGCAGCCAGTCGATGGCGTACATGCCAGATCGGAGGGCGATCGCTCCGGGCACGGTCAGGTGCCGGAGATCGACGACCGAGACCTGGCCACGAGGTGGGTGCCGGCACGACTCGGCGGCCTGGCCCTTGTGGGCCAGGCCGCCGAGGGACGAGCGGATGGAACGAGGGCGGCGGGGTCAGCTGACGAGGTCGAGGAGCTTGCGGCCGTCGACCCAGTTGCCGGTGAGGTCGGTGAAGCCCTTGCCGTTCCAGGTGAGCAGGCGCACGGCGGAGTTGCAGATCGACGGCAGGAGATTGATCTGCTTGCCGTCGCAGGTGAACGGATGCGCCATGACGTTCGGGTATTCCTTGGTCGCCCGCAGCGCGGTGGTCAGCGCCGCCGGCGTCGGGTCCGGCAGGGTCTCGAGCAGGTTGCGGACCACCAGCACCGCGGAGAACGAGCCCTCCGAACCGGAGGTCCGCTGCTCGGCCGGCACCCGCTTGGCGAAAGCCGCGGCGGCGGGGTCCTTGTCGCCGTCGGTCGCCGGCAGGTAGCCGGAGGCGAAGACCAGGTTGTCGGTGTGCCCGCCGGCCGCCCTGGCGACGGTGGGGCTCGCGCAGGAACCGATCAGGTACATCGGTGTCTTGATGTTGAGTGCGCTCGCAGCCTGGACGATGCGGGCGCAGGCCTGCGCCTGGAACACGACGACGATCGCGTCGGGATTGCCCTTGGCGGCGTTGCTGAGGGCCGGGGCGAAGTCGGCGGCGTCAGCCTTCTCCGACGTGAGGGTGACGTCCGTCACGCCCTTTTTGTTCAGGATCTGCCTCGAGTAGTCGATCGCGATGGAGAGCAGCCCGGACAGGTCGACGTACAGCGCGTGCACGCTGTGGACCTTCTTCACCGACGTGAGGTAGTCGGTGATGCCGATCAGCTCGGCCGCGGTGCCGCCGGTCAGCGAGAACGAGTTCGTCGAGTTCAGCTCCCCGTTGAGCTGCGGCGAGCCGCTCACGTAGGGGATGCCAGCGTTCTTGTAGACCTCCATCGCCGCCTCGGCGCCGACGTCGATCCCGCCGACGACGGCGACCGGGTGCTGCGCCACGAGCTTGTTCGCGCAGCCCTGCGACGACTCGGGCGAGCCGTTCGTCGCGCAGGTCACCAGCTTGACGGGCCGGCCCTTGACCCCGTCCAGCTCCGCGTTCGCATACGCGGCCGCCGCCTCCGCGGCGACCCGGGTCTCCGGGAACGAGCCGACCGCGCTGTTTTCCTGGGTCACATAGCCGAGCAGCAGCGGTGGCCCGGTCGGCCCGACGGCGGGCGTCCCGCTGCCTGTGCCGTCGCCCGCCGAATCCCCTCCGCGCTGACTCGTGCACCCGGCGAGAACCATCGCCAGCGCTACACAGCCAGCCGCGAGAACACGCCCAAAACGGATCACGACCAGGAAGCTACACTCCCGTCGGCAGCCGGGCGCGGTCGAGTCGAGCTTGGGGACAGGTGTGTCCACGTATCTAGCCGCGTTGGTTCTCGGGCTTGGCACCGGGGCCGTGTACGCAGCACTCGGACTCGGCCTTGTGCTGACCTATCGGGCATCTGGCGTGGTCAACGTCGCGCATGGCGCCTTCGCCATGTATGCGACGTACCAGTACGCCGAGCTGCGTGAGGTCGGCGACATCGTCTTTCCCGTCGTCGGCGTGCCACCACGAATTCATCTGACCGACCACCCGTCGTTCACCCTGGCTTTCACGGTCTCGCTGGCGCTCGCGGGGCTGTTCGGGCTGATCGGCTATCTGCTGGTGTTCCGGCCGTTGCGCTCCGCGCCGCCGATGACCGCCGTTGTGGCCGCCGTCGGGCTGATGATCGCGCTGCAGGCCGTGGCCGTGATCCAGTTTGTCTCCGGGCCGTCAGGTACCGACAGCCGGTCCCTCGACCCGGTGCTGACGCAGAAGCCCGTCAAGGTGCTCGGCACGACGGTCCCCAGCGACCGGCTGCTGCTCGCCGCGCTCGCCATCGCCGCCGGGCTGGTGCTGTGGGCCGTGTCCCGCTGGACCCGGTTCGGGCTCGCCACACGGGCCGTCGCCGCCGACCCGGACACGGTGGCGCTGTGGGGCTACCGCACCGAGCTCATCGCCGCCGCGAACTGGGTGGTGGCGGCGGTGCTGGCGGCGGCGGCCGGAATCCTGATCGCGCCGGTCTCCGCCCTCAACCCGGGGACGTTCTCGCTGTTCGTCGTGCCCGCGCTCGCGGCGGCGCTGCTCGGCGGCCTTTCGTCGTTCGGCGCGACCGTGGCGGGCGCGCTCGCTCTCGGCATGGCCCAGTCGGCGCTGCTCCAGGTCCGGCAGGACGTGAGCTGGCTCGACCAGCCGGGCCTGCGCGAGCTGCTGCCGCTGCTGCTGCTCATCGGGGTCGCCGTCTCGCGCGGGCAGCTGGTGCCGGGCAGGGTCACGACCGCCGCGGCCATCACCCGGCTGCCACCGGTGGGGCCGCCGACCGGCGCGCGGCGCGCGGCGCTCACGCTGCTCGCTGGGCTCGCGGTCGGCGTCGGCGCGCTCTTCCTCCTGCAGGGGACCTACCGGCTCGGCCTGGAACGCAGCATCGCCGGCGCGGTCGTCTGCCTGTCGTTCGTCGTCCTGGTCGGCTACGTCGGCCAGCTCTCGCTCGCGCAGATGTCAATCGCCGGCGTCGCCGGCTTCCTGCTCGCCCGCCTGCAGCGCAGCCTGCACATCCCGTTCCCGGTGGCGCCGCTGCTCGCGACGGCCGTGGCCGCCGCCGTCGGCCTGCTGCTGGGTCTCGTCGCCCGCCGGGTACGCGGCATCGACCTCGCGGTCATCACACTCGCCGCCGGCGTCGCGATCCAGGAGGCGGTGTTCGCCAACCCGCTGGTCACCGGTGGACTTGGCGGCACCAAGGTGCCGTCGCCGAAGGTGTTCGGCGTTGACTTCGGGCTCTCCGGCCCCGGCTTCCCCCGGGTGCAGTACGGGTTGCTGTCGCTGGTCGTGCTGGCCGCCTGCTGCTACGGCGTCGTCCGGCTGCGCGGCTCCCGCTTCGGGCGGCGGATGCTCGCCGTCCGGGCCAACGAGCGAGCGGCATCGGCGGCTGGCGTAGACGTCCGGCGTACCAAGGTTCTCGCGTTCGGGATCTCGGCCGGGATCGCGGGCCTGGGTGGCTGCCTCCTCGGCTACGGCCAGGGCACCCTCTCCTTCGACTCGTTCGGCGTCACCGCGTCGCTGTTCTTCCTGGCCGTCGTCGCGGTCGGCGGGGTGACGACGGTGTCCGGAGCGCTGACCGCCGGGCTGCTGGTGCCGGGCGGGCTGGTGTTCACCGCGCTCGACGACGTGGCCGGGCTGGGTACCTACCAGTCGCTGATCTGCGGGCTCGCCGTCGTGGTGCTCGCGGTGCTGCGGCCCGCGGGACTCGCCTACCGGCGGCCGGCGGTGCCCGTGACGGCTGGTGCGCACCGGGCCGGCCGGAGCGGCGCCCGGCCGGGCGGGGCGCGCGGCGTCGCCGCCCAGCTGAGGCCGGGGAGCAGGACCGGCCCGTTGACAGGACCGGCCCCGCCGGCCGGAGCCGACTCCCGGGCCGGGGTCGCGCCCGCGGGCGAACCGAGCATCCCGGGCGATCGACGGCCCGGAACTGGCGTGGCTGGTGGGGCACCGCCGGAGGGGGACGCCCGGTGAGTGGGTCAGTGAGCGGGTCACTGCCGAACATGGGGGCGCTCGTGGCGCCCGAGCGCGGGCTCGCCGTCGACGGTCTCACCGTCCGCTACGGACGCGTGACCGTCGTCGACGACGTGTCGTTCGTCGTACCAGCCGGCACGATCATTGGGCTGATCGGCCCGAACGGTGCCGGCAAGACCACCCTGATCGACGCGATCACCGGTTTCGTGCCCGGGTCCGACACCGACGGGTCGATCCTGCTCGACGGCACCCGGATCGAGTCGCTGGCGCCGCACGAGCGGTTCCGGCGCGGCCTGGCCCGTACGTTCCAGTCGTTGGAGCTGTTCGAGGACCTGTCGGTCTCCGAGAACCTGGCCGTCGCCGGCGGTGCCGCCACGGGCAGGCTCGCCAACCCGGCCGGGGCCTCGCCGCTTGCGTCCGCGGTCGCCGCCGTCGGCCCGGCCTCGACCGGGCCGATCACCATCGGCCCGAGGACCGGGCCGCTGGCCATCGGCGCGGCGATCAGCGGCGGGCTCGCCCGGGCGGGACGCGGCGGGGTCGACCTCACCGCGGTCGCCAGCCAGCTGCCGGACACGTTGACCCACGACCAGCGGGCGGCGCTCGCGTTCGGGCGGGCGCTCGCCGGGCGGCCACGAGCCGTGCTGCTCGACGAGCCGGCCGCCGGCCTCGACGCGCCGGGACGGGCGGCCCTGTCCGCCCGCCTCCGTGCGCTCGCCGCCGCTGGCATAGGCGTGCTGCTCGTCGACCACGACGTCGAGCTCGTCTTCTCCGTCTGCGACGAGGTGGTCGTGCTCGACGGCGGGCGGGTGGTCGCCCAGGGACCGCCCGAGCGGGTCCGGGTGCACCCCGCTGTGCGGACCGCCTACCTGGGCACCGGGCCGAGCGATGCCGACGTGCCCGTCCCGCCGCGGCCCCGCCGGCCGGCGTCCACAGGCGACACCACGCCGGCCAGGCCCGGTTCGGCGGCGGCGCGGGCGCTGCCGCCCGTGCTGCTGGAGGTCGACCGGGCCGTCGGGCGCTACGGCGGGCGGCGCCGCGGCGTGCTCGCCCTCGCGGGCGGCGGTGTCCCGGCCGGCGCGCCGGTGGTGCGCGACGTCTCGCTCACCGTCCGCCCAGGAGAGATCGTCGCCCTGCTCGGCCCGAACGGGGCCGGCAAGACGACGCTCATCCGCATGATCTCCGGGCTGCTGTCGCCGGTCACCGGCACGGTTACGCTGCTCGGCTCGCCCACCCGGCGAGCGACTCCCGACAGGCTGGCCAGGCGGGGGCTCGCCGTCGTGCCACAGGGGCATGGCTCGGTTCCGACCCTGACCGTCCGGGAGAACCTGCGGCTGGCCGTCCGCCATCCCGCGCCGCGCGGTGCCGCCGGGGCGGGCTGGCCCGGTCCCGACACCGCGGCTGGCCCCGCCGCGGGCGCGGGCGCCCCAGCCGGCGTCGGCCCCTCCGGCAGCGATGGCACCCGCGGTGCCACCGCCAGCGCCGATGCCGCCCCGTCGGTCGGCGCCCAGCGGGCCGGGGAGAGGATCGCGGCCGTTCTCGAACTGTTCCCGGCGTTGAGCGCGCTGCTCGGCCGGCCGGCCGGAGCGCTCTCGGGCGGCGAGCGCCAGCAGCTCGCGCTCGCCCTCGCGCTGGTCCGCCGGCCCGCGCTGCTGCTGGTCGACGAGTTCTCCTTCGGCCTCGCGCCCGGCATCGTGCCGCCGCTGCTTGCCGCGCTGCGCCGCGTCGCCGACGAGACGGGCCTGGGGGTACTGCTGGTCGAGCAGCACGTCTCGCTCGCGCTGCGGGTCGCCGACCGGGCCTACGTCCTCGACCGCGGCCGCATCGCCCTGCATGAGGACGCCGCTCACCTGATCGCGCACCCCGAGCTCATCGAGGAGAGCTACTTCGGCGGCACCACCCAACCGCCTGAGTGACGGCGAACCCGTTTCCCGCGCCTGGCCGCGCGACGAGTCGCGATGAGTTCTGTCGCGGCGACCGGTCTCATGGAGACGGCGGCCGTCAAGCTTGAGCGCATCCGGAGCGCCTCCGTGCCGACCGCCTCATGGTTCTGGCTGCGGGTCGTCGGCTGACAGGCTCAAGATTCTGCGCAAGCCGCGAGGACGGCGGATTCGGGCCGCTTAGGTGCGTCTATCAGGGGAAATCTACGCACTGGTGCCCGGGACGCGGCAGTCCTCCGTCGACCACGCGGTCTCGGTAGGTGCCGACCGTCGTCCCCGGACGACGGCCGGCCCGGCCGCCCGGAACGGCCGACTTGTCGGACCCGTGGAGCATGCTGGGAGACCGAGCCGCCCACGAGGGGCCCAACCGCATACCACTGTCTCGCCGGAATCGCAGGTATCACGATGCGCAAATGGCTGCCACTGCTGACGGTCTGTCTGGGCACGTTCATGCTGCTAGTCGACGTCACGATCGTGAACGTCGCGCTGCCGAGCATGGTCGACGACCTGCACGCGTCCTTCGGGGCGCTGCAATGGGTCATCGACGCCTACGCGCTCGCGCTGGCCGCGCTGGTGCTCGGCGCCGGCTCGATCGCGGACATCGTCGGGCACCGCCGGGCCTACATCGCCGGGCTCGTGGTGTTCGCTCTGTCGTCGTTGATGTGCGGACTCGCCGCGAACGACGGGCTGCTGGTCGCGGCCCGCGCGGTGCAGGGCATCGGCGCCGCCGCCATGTTCGCGACCAACTTCCCGCTGCTCAACGCCTCCTACACGGGCAGGGACCGGGGCGCCGCCTACGGGATCTGGGGAGCGGTCGCCGGCGCGTCGTCGGCCATCGGCCCGATCGTCGGCGGGGTGCTCACCGAGTACATCTCCTGGCGGTGGATCTTCTTCGTGAACCTGCCCGTCAGCGCGGTCGCCGTCGTGCTCGCGCTGACGGTCCTCACGGACGCTCGGGCACAGCTGCGCATCCGGGTGGACGTCCCGGGCATCGTCAGCTTCACCGCCGCGGCCGCCGCTGCCACATACGCGCTGATCAGGGCGAACGACGACGGCTGGTCGGACGCGGGCGTCTGGCTGCTCCTCGGCGCGACGGTGGTGCTGCTGGCGGCGTTCGCCGCGTTGGAAGCGCACTCGTCGCACCCGATGTTCGACCTGGCGCTGCTGCGCAACCGTTCGTTCGTCGCCGTGCTGATCGCCGGACTGCTGATGACGTTCGCCGCCTTCTCCGCCTTCACCTACACATCGATCTGGCTGCAGTCGGTGCTGCGGATGAGTCCGCTGGAGGCAGGCCTCACCGGGCTGCCACTCTCCATCACCGCGTTCTTCGTCTCCGCGCTGCTCGGCCGGTTCCTGCATGAGCGCCGACCGGACCTGGTGATCGGCAGTGGACTCGCGTTCATCGGTGTCGGCGGGTTCGTGGTCGCCCTGCTCGTGCACGGGTCGGCCAGCTGGCCCGCCCTGATCCCCGGCTTCGCGATCATCGGTATCGGCGTCGGCATGACAACCCCGATGCTCGGATCGGTCTCCATGTCCCTGGTGCCCCTCCAGCGCACCGGGATGGCCGCGGGAGCGGTGAACACCATGCGCCAGCTGGGCTACGCCTTCGGTATCGCGGCGCTTGGCAGCGTCTTCGTCGCCCGCGCGCAGGACAGCCTGGCGGGCAAGCCCATCCCCGCGGGCGGCGGCCGGGTGGCACACGCGATCGCCGGGGGCCAGACCCCCGGCCTGCTGAACGCCACCCCGGCGGATGCCAGGCCGGCGTTCGACACGGCCGCGCACGCCGCCGCCGTCAGCGGCGTCCAGGCGACCTTCGTCGTGGCCGGCGCTGTCGGCGTCCTCGCCGCGATCCTCGTCCTGATCCTCATGCGCCCGGCCAGGGCGGCGGCTTCGACGGAGCCCGCCGAGGCCGGCCGCACGGACGAACGCGAGACCGTCCAGTCGACGACCTGAGCCGCCCGACGACGCGCGTCAGGGGATGGGATCGGCGGGGACGGGCTTGTCGGCAGCCGGCTCGTCCTCGGCTGTGGACGCGTCGGTGGGTTCGGAGTCACCCGGCTCGGTGGAGCATTCGCCGGGCTCGGGGGGAAGGATCGCCGGGACGACGCTGCGGCGCAGGTAGGCACGCAGCTTGGTGTCGCTGGATGTGCGGTCGCTGTCGAAGATGAGCAGCGAGAGCAACCAGCGGATCAGCGTCTCGGTGATCTCATCCAGCCGGGACTCCAGCGACGGGTCGTAGCTGGTGATCGGCTCAAGGATGGTCCTGGCGATCTGCAGCGAGTTCTCGGACAACGCCTCGTTCGCGGCCCACGGGTCCGCCGGGGCCTGGCTGATCGGATGCAGCGCCGGCTCGGCGCGGAACTCCCGGCGGGCGGCGATCAGCGCCTCCACCGCGAAGTCGCCGGCCGTCTTTGACCGGCGCCGGGCCGCGGCGACGACCCGTTCGGCGATCGACGCGCCCGCCTGCTCGAGCGCGACGGATACCAGTGCCTCGCGGGTGTCGAAATAGGCGTAGACGGTCGGCCGGGAGACGCCGGCGATCGTCGCGATCGCGCTTATCGAGGTGCGCTCCAGGCCGTGCCGCCGGATGCAGGCCAACGTGGCGTCGATGATCTTTTCTCGGGCCGACTCGGCGGCGGCGGCGGGGGAGCGGCCCGACCAGGGAGCGCGGCGGACCGGCCGCGGCTGCGCGTCGGCCGCGCGCTCGCGGATCGGTTCCACCGTGCTCCCCTGTATCGGACGTGGCAGCGTGGGAGGCGTCGTACCTGTTAGGCGACGCGACATGCTATTGCCAAGGAAATGTACAGCCTATCCGTCCCGCCAACGTGCTGGCGGCTTGCGTCGCCATGGGTATGTGGAATAAGCGGGAATTGTTGTCTGAACGCGGCGGACGCGCTGTGCGCGGCCAGCCCCGCCGGCTGGCCCGCGTCGAGCCAGCCTGGTCCTGCCGCTCCCCCTTTGCCGCCTCGCCTCCGCCGCCGTCAGCTCGCCGCCGTCAGCTCCGCCGCTCGTCGCGGGTGGCCGGGCCGAGCCGGTCCAGGATGGCGGTGCCCAGGTCGGGGCGGCGCATCAGCTCGCGGAAGGCGGTGTTCTCGGCCTGCCGGGCTCGCTCGACGCCTGATCGCTCGGCATCCCGGATCAGCCGGGTGGTCGCGAGCACGGAGGCGAGCGGCTTGTCGGCGATCGTCGAGGCGAGCGCCAACGTCTCGGCCAGCAGCGTCTCCGCCGGGCAGGCCCGCAGCGCCAGGCCCGTCTCCACCGCCTCGGCCGCCGAGATCCATTCCGCCGCCAGCAGGGCCTTCGCCGCCCGCTGCCGGCCCATCCGGCGAGGCAGCAGGTAGCTGCTGCCGGCCTCCGGAGCGACGCCCATCGTGGTGAACGGCGCCAGGAGGCGGGCCTCCTCGGAGATGAGCACGATGTCGCAGTGGGCGAGCATGGTCAGGCCAAGCCCGACGCCCGCGCCATTGACGGCCGCGAGCAGCGGCTTCGGGAATGTCGTCAGCGCATCCAGGAAGGCGTTGAAGGGACCGCCGCCGGTTGTGCCCGCGGCCGCCTCCTCCGCCGTCTCGGTGGCCTCGGCATTCTCCGCGGCGACCGTGGATGCCTGGGCGGCCATCTCGACAAGGTCGGTGCCCGCGGAGAAGTACTTGCCGGCGCCGGTCAGGACGACGGCGCCGATCGCGTCGTCGACGGCCGCCGCGCGCAGCGCCTCGGCGGCGGCCAGGTAGAGGCCGGAGCTGAAGGCGTTGGCCTGCCGGGGCCGGTTCAGGGTCAGCAGCCGCACCCGACCGGTCGTGGACGTCAACAGCACGTCGCCCGACGTCGTGGGCGCCGCCGCTTCGGAAGCCGCGGCTAACGCGGGCTCGGCCGGCTCGGGCTCGGCGGGCTGGGACGCGGCAGCCTTGAATTCGGCAGCCCTGGATTCCGGTTCGTCGGCGGCGCGGGGCGCCGCGGTGGTCTCAGGCACGCCCTGCAGTGTCGACCGGAGGCACCGTTCCGGTCGAGAGCTCCCACTTCCGCCGGTGCCTGCCCGCGGCGCTGACAAGTACGTCATGACGGCGCTCTCCCGGCCGAGTCGGCGCCCTCCTGGTCGACAGGTGACCGCGGGTCGATCACGATGTCGTCGTGGTCGTGATGCTGGCTTCGATCGTCGCGCGCCGTGCGGTCCCCCTCGCCACAGCGGCCACGGTCGGCGGGCTGGCGCTGTTCGGCGGGCTGGCCTGGTGCGGGAGCCTGGACGCGTCCACGCCGTCCAATGGTGGGTCGCCGGTCGCGATCTCTGGTTCGGAAGCGGCGAGCCCGGCGTCGCCGCTCGGCATCGAGGCTGTGACCGACGTCAGCGGGGACGGCGCGGGCCCCGCCACCATCGCGGGGATCAACGCGCGGGGCGACGTCGCCGGCTACTGGCCCTACAGTGGGCGCGCCTTCCTGTTCACCGGTGGACGTCGCTACGACCTCGCCGCGCCGTCAAGCAGTCCCGCGCCGTCAGGCGATCCCGCGTCGGCCACGGCGCCGCTCGCTACCAGACCTTCGATCATGGTGGGCGCACTGAACGAGCGGGGACAGGTGGCCGGAGCGGTCGATCTCGGGAACGGCCGCTTCCAACCGGTGGTCTGGCACCTGCCGGGCGCCGCCGCCGTGCCCGTAGGCCCGCCGGGCGCCGGCACCAGCAAGGACATCAACGACCGCGGCGACGTGCTGGTCGACAACGGCGCCTCCGTGGTCGTCGTCCACGCCGGCGTCGGACCGGCGGGCGGTGGCGAGTTCACCCGGGTTCCCGCCATGCCTGGCGCGGTCAGGCAGTATGGCGAGGCGATCAACGACCACGGCGTGGTGATCGGCTCGGCCGAGATCGTCCAACCAGGCGGTGCGCGGGTTACTCGCTCCTACCTGTGGGACGGCGCCCGGCTCGTCGATCTCGGCGTCCTCGAGCCGCGGGCCGACGGGTACGCCTTCGTCCGTGCAGTCGCGATCAACGAACGTGGGCAGGTCGTGGGCGTGAGCTCGACGGCATCCGACGACTCGCACGCCTTCCGCTGGGAGAAGGGGCAGATGACCGACCTGGGCACGCTCGGTGGCAGATCGAGCTTCGCGGCCGCGATCAACGAGCGTGGCCAGGTCGTCGGCCACGCGGCCACGGCCGGGGAAGCAGTGCACGCCTTCGTCTGGGCGGACGGGACGATGATGGACCTGGGCGTCCTCGGCGGCGACGAGAGCCTGGCTGCGTCGATCGATGACGCCGGCCGCATTGCCGGTTCCTCGACGGTCGCGCCGGGGAGCACGACGACACACGCGGTGCTCTGGACCGCGCGCACCGCGCCCACTGGGCTGGGACTGGTCGCGACCGCGACCGACCTGGGCGTCCCCTCCGGCTTCGCCGCGAGCGACGGCGTCGGGACCGGCGGCCCCCGCGCCGTGGTGGGCATGGCGACGCGGGCGGGTCGTGCCGCCCATGCCTTCGTCTGGACCGTGCGGGCCGGATGACGGCGTACCGGCGCTCTGGCCGTCCGATAGCGCTACCGGATGAGGAACCGGGTGACCGACGGGATGCCGGCCGGGGCCGATGCCGCTGCGCCGCCTGATGCCGACGCCACGCGCGATGCTGACGCAGGCACGGGGGCGAGACGCCGAGCGGCTGGTCTTCTTCTCGGACGCCGTCATCGCGATCGCGATCACCTTGCTCGCGCTGGAGCTCCCGCTGCCGAACTGCACGACGAACCGCGAGGTGTGGGGCGAGAGGGGCGCCGCGACCGCGGGTCAATCTACCCCCGGTTCGGGGTCATCTCGTTCGTGCCATCGGTCGCGAGATACCGATCGCGATACGCGGAGGGCGTCTCACCGGTCCACGCCCGGAAGGCACGGGCCAGCGCGCTCGCGCTCCCGAAGCCCACCGCGGCGGCGATCTGGCCGACCGACATCGTTGACGTGCTCAGCAGAGCCATGGCCCGGAACAGCCGAGCCTGCTGGAGGTGCTCCTGCCAGGTCTGGCCCAGGACGGCCGCGAACCGCCGGCGCAGCACACGTTCGGAGATTCCGACGGCGCGGCACACCGCCGCGGCCCTGGCATCGGCCAGATGAGCCGCGGTATAGGCGATCACATCCCGGACGACGGGATCGTCCGAGACCGGCAGCGACAGCGGCGCCTCGTACGCGAGCTGACGGCGGACGACGCCGGCGAGCGCCGTGAAGAAGCCGCTGGCCTCCGCGTCATCGTGGGTCCGGCCGATGGGCCACCGGGTGGCGTATCTCATCATCTCGCGCAACACCGGCGGCACCGGAATGATGGCGGCCCGCGCGCGCGGAAAGTCGAAGGCGGCGGGGTCGAAGAACACCGCGATGGTGGTCACATCCCTGAGCAGGGGCGCGTGCTCGACACCGGCGGGTACCCATGCCGCGTAGGACGGCGGCAGCAGGTAGTGAGTGGTGGGGGTGCGGATCTCGGCACATCCGGATACCGCGTACTCGATCTCGTGCAGGTCGTGGCGGTGCCAGTACGAGATCACGTCGGTGGCGTGGTGCTCCACCGTGCCCGCGGCCACTGTGGCGTGCCGACGCATGGCGATGAGCGGCGCGGCGGTCACGGCGGTCACGGCGGTCACGGCGCGATCGTAGGTCCTCTCGTCGTGGCCGGAGCGCGGCCGGATCGGTACCGAGGAAGGCCGTCCAGGTCGCACGTCCGCGGTCACCCCTGCCTACAGTCGGTCGGGTCCGATGACGACGCGTCCGAGGTTTTGAGATGACCCGGCGTCCTGTTGTGGACTCGACCCGGTCGGCCAGCGCGGAGCTGGGCGGCCGTCGACTCGCTCATCTGGGGAGGATCGATATGCCGCCGCTCGGGGTGTCACACGTAGGTCTTACTGTGACGGATCTGAATCGAAGCTGCGCCTGGTACACCGAGGTCCTGGGCTGGAAGGAGCAGGCCCGCGGCCGCGGTGACACGACGTCCTTCGCGCACGGTGTTCTTCCCGGCGGGCTGAGCCTCGTCCTGCGCGAACACGACCAGCGCATCGTCGAACCGTTCGACGAGAAACGTCCCGGGCTGGATCATCTTTCGTTCTCCGTGGAGACAGAGGCCGACCTCGACGAGCTCGAGAAAAACCTCACCGCGGCGGGCGCCTCGTTCACGCCGAAGCGAGAGCTGCCCTATGGCTGGCTGCTCGCCTTCCGCGACCCGGACAACATCGCGCTCGAGGCCATGCTCGGCCGGTAGCCGTCGAGCATGACCTCGCGGGACAGCGGACCGGTGGCCCGGTCCGCTGTCTGTGCCGCTGCGACTATCTGTGCTGCTGCGACGCCGCGGCCTCGGGCCGGAGGTCCTTCAGCGAGAGCTGGTGCGCGGGCTCGTCGTGGAGCGCGATCTGGCGGGTGACACGCAGGTCGGGCCCGGCGTGGAGGAGCTCACCGGGATCCATCAGGCGCCAGGCGGGGCTGTCGTCCATACATTCGCTGGCGACCACGAGCGCGGGAACGTCGGCCAGGTCGCGGGAGTGGATGCGCATGTGGCCGGCGGTGCCGCTGTGGTCGAGATGCCGGTCGCCGTGGTGGCCGCCGGCCCGGCGTTCGAGGACATACAGCGGGTGGGTGTCGGGATAGCGCAACGCCCACAGCCCCCGCGAGGTCGTGAGGATCACGTTGAGGGCATACAGGGGCAGGTGCTGGGCGACCCAGCGGGCGGCGCGGGCGATGCCGGCGGCCACGTCGCCGTCGGCCGATCTGATCTCGCGGGTGACGAGGGCGAAGAACCGTTCGGAATCGGTGTCACCTTTCACCGCCGACAGGTCGGCGCCGAGCTCGGCGTCCAGCTCGGCCAGGCCTTCGATCACCCCGTTGTGCGCGAACAGGCGACCGTCCTGTTCGAAGGGGTGGGTGTTGCGTTTCTCCACGCCTCCCGTGGAGGCGAAACGGATATGGGCGAGGAATGTTGCCGACTCGACCTGTCTGGCCGCCCCGGCGAAACTTCGGTCCTCGTAGGCGGCGATGGGTGCCTTGCGTAGCTGCGGGGAATCGTCCGCGTCGAAATAGCCGAGCCCGGTGCCATCTGGCTCACGCCGACTCTGGTCGCTGAGGCTGTCCGGGGCGTCGAGCAGCCAGAAAGTGGCGTGAGTACGCCGCGGAGAGCTACTCATACCGAACAGGCGACACATACGGCATCGCACCCCTCATCAGAATCTGTGCCACTCCACCAGCGGAGCGACGGCCCCTGGTACCGGCACTCTGACACCGTGCGCGCCCGGGCGGCCTCCCGAATCCGTCTGTGGATCTTTCAGAGCCGCCGTCGACGGTCGCGGACGCCTGTTCTCGTCTGGCTAGAGGGCCAAAGGGTGTGCAAAATGATCTTCCTTCGCACACCCGGCGGCCGTTGTCCCCAGGATCACTCATGGGTCCATCGGGCTGACACAGCGGTTCCAGCCCGGCGGGCCGGCCCGCGACGGCCGGCGCGCATCGGCTCGCATCAGCTGGCCCCGGTTGAGGGTTGACGTGATCCGCCGGCGCCGAGTTGGCAGCGTCGCTGGGGCGTTTTGCCTGCCTTGATGGTGGTACGTCACGAACGTGCGCTACTGACGGTTCACGAGCCAGACATCGGCGGGACGCCCAGAGTCCATGTCCGCGCCAGGCCGTGCGGACCTGGCGTGGAACGCGACGACGAGGCGGGCGGGCGAGCGGGAGGAGTGCGATGAGCGCGGCGGCGATGGGTGCCGGGGGACGGGAGACGGTGGACGCGGGCTCGTCGCCGCACGCCGACGAGCCGCTAAGAAAGGCGCGATCGCTCGGTCGGTGGCTCGGATACGCCCTCGGCCAGGCGCTGCTGCTCGCCGGGCTGTTCAAGGTCTACCGGCTCGGGCGGCAGCTCGCGGCCGGGCACGAGAGCGACGCGCTGGGACATGCGCGGGAGGTCTGGCATCTGGAACGGGCGCTCGGCCTGCCGAGCGAGGAGGCCGTGCAGCGCTTGGCCCTCCACTCGACCACGCTGGTGGAACTGGCGAACCGGTTCTACATGTACGTCCATTTCCCGGCGTCGATTCTCTTTCTGGCCTGGGTATTGCTGCGCCACCGTGACCACTGGGCCCGGGTACGTAACGCGTTGATCGCGCTGACCGGCGCCGCGCTGGTGATCCATCTGGCTTACCCGCTCGCGCCACCGCGTTTCCTGTCCGGGGTGCTTCCGAACGTCGGCATCGTCGACACCGGCCGGCTCATCGGCCCGTCGCCGTACCCGTCGGAGGGCGGTTCGGCGAACCAGTACGCGGCCATGCCGAGCATGCACGTCGGCTGGGCGATCCTTGAGGCATGGGGCGTCGTCACGATCCTGCGGTCCCGGGCGCGGTGGGTCGCGCTCGCCCACCCGGTCGTCACCACGCTCGTCGTCGTGCTGACCGGTAACCACTACTGGCTCGACGGCATCGTGGGCGGCCTCCTGGTGGCCAGCGCGGTATGGATCACCGCACCGGGCCGGGCCGGTCAGCTCGTGGCGCGCCTTCCCGCGACGCCGCTGACGCCCGCCCCTCCCGCCACCGCGACCGGTTCAGAACCTGGTTGGCCTGAACCGTCGACGGATGCGGCCGCTCTCACCGCGCCGGTGGCCGCGCGCCGCCGTCAGTGACCGGTTCGACTGGTGCCCCTCTCGGCCGACCAGTAGGTCTCGAGGGCGATGTCGCCCTTGCGATGGAGCGAAGCAGATGCCGCGCGAGCAAGGGCACCGGGCCGGCGAGGTCAGGCCGGGAGGGCCGCCACGGCCATGAAGCGGCCGCACGGGCGGGTCGCTCGGTCGGAGAAGAAGGTGTCCGTCGAGGTCCTGGTGTCGATGGCCATGTCGTGGATGTTGGCGTCCTTGACGCCGGCGGCGCGGAGCTGGATGCGCAGGCCACCGACGACGTCGAGCGTGCAGTGGCCAGGGCGGGTCGGCGTGAGAAGGCCCGCGTCACCGAACGCGGCCGTGACCTCCGCCGCCTGCGCGTCTCCGATCTCGTAGCTGGCGGCGCCGATCGCCGGACCGATGCCGACGAGCAGGTCACCGGGCGCTGTGCCGTAGCTCGCGGTCATCGCCTCGATCGTCTTCGGCAGCACGCCGAGCACGGTGCCGCCGCGGCCGCTGTGCGCCACCCCGATCGCCCCCCGACCGGGATCGAACAGCACCACCGGAGCGCAGTCGGCCGCCGTGATCGCAAGCGCGGCGCCGGGCAGATCCGTGATGAGCGCGTCAGTCGCGGGGAACGCGGCGACCGAGTCCGCTGTACCGTCATGGCCGCGGCCGGCCAGCGCCGGGCCGACAACGGCCACCCGGTTTGTGTGCCGCTGGTCGGGCACGGTCAACCGGTCCACGCCGAGCGCGTCGGCGACCCGTCGCCGGTTCTCCAGCACGGCCTCGTGGTCGTCCCCGACGCGGTCCCCGAGGTTGAGGCTCGCGTAGCTCCCCGAACTCACTCCACCGTGCCTCGTCGTGATGACGGCGGTCACGTCGTCGCCGCTGAAGAGGAATGGTCGCAGCACAGGATTCCGACCCATCCGCCCACTGTAGTAACGCCCACGCGGTGCCGGAGCGATGACACCTTCGCTGACCACGGCCGCCACGACTGGCACGACGGCGCCCAGCCTGCCTACAGACCCGCCAGCTGCCTTACGTACAAGGCCCGCCACCACGCCTGGTCTTCCTCGACGGACTGTCCTCGCGCTGACGGCCAATTCTGTTCACGGATCGCCACTCAACAGGCCACGCGCGGACCGGGACGATGCCGGCCGCCTTGCGGCGCTCGCCGCGTTGGGCTGGCCGCCGCGGTGTCAGCGTCGCGCGCACTCGTCAAAGGCCCGCCGAAATGCGGTCGCCCGGTCGCGGTAGTTCGCGAAATGCCCGAAGCTCGGTGCCGCTGGCGACAGCAGCACGATCCCGTCCGGCGACGCCCAGGCAAAGGCCGCGCGCACCGCGGACCGCAGATCGTCGTGATCGGTGACGGGTGGGGTGCCGTCGACCGCCTCAATCGCCGCCCGGATGCGCGGACCGCTGTCCGGAAGCGTCTGGACGCTGGTCGGATACTTTCGGTCACGCAGCGCGACCGCCAAAGGGGCATAGTCGATCTGCCGGTCGTAGCCACCGACGATCAGTGCTATGCGACGACCCGGAAACGAGTCGAGCGCCGCCATGGTCGGAAGGACATTCGTCGAGAGGCTGTCATCGACGAACGTGACGCCGCCAGCCTCGCCAATTGTGTTCAGGCGGCTCTCGAGGCCCTCGAATCCCCGAAGGGCCTCCTGAAGCACCTCGTCGTGGTCCGCGCCGGCCACCCCCATCGCTCGGACGCAGGCCGCCGCGATGAGGACATTCATCTGGTTGTGGCTTCCGGGAAGCTTGATCGAGTGGATCCAGGAAGGTGACGCCTCGGCCGACGAGACCCATAGGACCCTGGGGCCCAGCAGTTCGCTTCGATCCCGGATCAGTTCGTCATCGCCGTTGGCGACAGTCAGGTCCGCGCCCGGCTGCCGGCAGACGGACAGCTTGTCTCTGTAGTAGTTTTCCGGCGATCCTCCATGCCAGTCGATGTGGTCCTGCGAGAGCGAGGTGACCGCGACGACCGGAGGTGAAACGCTCACGTCTGTGGCCTGGTAGCTCGACGTCTCGATGATCCAGCAGTCATGGCGTTCGTGGTCGACGTTGGGATCCCAGGGCGGTAGCCCGAAGTTTCCTCCCACGAAAGGGGATATTCCAAGCCCGCGCAGCATATGGCCGATTATGGCCGTCGTCGTGCTCTTGCCCTTCGTGCCGGTCACGCAGACCACCCGGGAAAGATCGCGCCCTTCCAGCCAGAGAGCGAGACCTCCGACGATCGGGATCCCCTTGTCCGCCAGGGTGAGAAACCTGGTGGAGTAGCGGCTGACGCCGGGCGTCTTGATGATGACATCGCAGTCCGCGAGGGCTTCCAGGCCGCCGCGGTCGAATGTCATGACCGGCAGGCCGCCACCTTCGACGTCGCCGTCATCAACGATCACCGCCGGGGTGGTTCCCATCGCCTGAAGGCGGGCGACGCTCGCGCGGCCCTCCGTGCCAAATCCCCAGATACCGACTCGCCGGCCGGAGAGGTCAGACCACGTCAATCGCGGTCGCGTATATGTCTGGGACAAAGTTCCGTCCGATCGGGCGGAGTAGTTCGTCGACACCGGCGGCCGGCTCCCCTAGTTCGTTGTCGATGGCCTCCAGGACGCGCTGCCCTTTCCGCCTCGGGTCGTTTACGGCGAGCTTCACCGCGGCAATGCACTCCCGCTGGTCGCCCACGCACTCGAACGGCTTGGAGTCCGGCATCGTCCCGACCAGCGTTCGAAACCGGTCCAGGAGTTCCACGCGGTCAAGCGGTTCTGTGCCGGAAAATACTTGGCGCAGCGCGTCGGGCTCGATAAACGGGGCCAGAATCAGATCTATGAAGCAGCATTTGTCGCATTCGCCGCACCACTTCTCGTACCGGTTCTGCGGCTTCAGAGCGAAGGCTCTGTTGCAGCTTCTGAAGGTGTGGTGATAACGCTCGAGCGAGGAGAATATCTCGGCGATTTTCAGCTCGCTGAACGAGCGCAGCCGTGAGAAGTACTGGAGCCCGTCTCCCAGGCTCTCGGACACGAGTTCGCGGAAGAGTATCTCGAACTCGGCCGACTTCGACCACTGGTGATTCACTGGCGTGCCGTCGAGAATCACCGTCGGCGACGAGGCCGACCATTCGTTCGACATCACGACCGCGTCGCGGCCACCGAGAACCGCCGCGAGCACGGCCGCCGCCGACAGAACACCGGTCACCGGGATGTGGCCGTTCAGATAGCCGGTCTTGCTCGTCGGCGCCAGGACCTTCGGGTCGAGCTCTCGTTCCGCCCGGACGATCGGCAGGCCGGTCACCGCGGCGGGAGCCTCGATCGCGGAGAACCTGTCGTTCTGTCGATTGGCGATGAACAGGGCGGCGTCCGTGCTGTACGGTGCCATGAGTTCCGTCGTGACAATCGAGTCGATTCCGCCGCCGAAGGGAATCAGCGGCCGGCGGCTCGCGCTCTGGTAACGGCTGGGGGGAGGGGTGCGAAGATCACCGTTGAACTCGATGTCACCCAGGTCGAGCCGGTTCTTGAAGGCATACTCACCTAGACCGTGGAAGTAATACGCTCGAAGAAACCGCTCCTCGACCTCGGACATTCCGACGGGTCCAAGGTCCACGACTCGCGCGGCCGTCGTCTTGTAGTAGGAGACACCGGCGGCCAGGAACAGTATTCTTGCCGCCGCCCGCACTTCTGGCCTGTCCCAGCCGCCGTCCGGCGAGAATGTGAATACCTCTGTGAAATCGTCGGTATCGGTACTGTACCTGCAGCTGACGGTACCCGTGCCGGCGTCGATGTCAAACCCCTGGTAGACGAACCGGTCCCCGCGCGCCGGCCCCTCTACTCCAGTCTGGCGGGAAACCGTGGGCAGGCTACTCATCGACTACCTCCACCTTGATTGCCGGCGCCGTGGAATGATCACTTCTCGTGACCGGGAAACGGCGCGGGCCGGTGTAATTTTGACTCGCGTTAGTCCGGGAAAAGATGGACCGTGCCCTGACGGGGAGTGCTGGCGTCCGCTCGACCGTTTGCCGCTCTGAACGCGTCGCGGGCAGGGCTTCTCCCCGCTCCCTGGCCGCGGGAAGCGTCCGGTCTGACGCTGGCCCCGCTGGGTTGGCGTAACCCGGCCAACCTCTCGGAGCAAGCGACGTGCGCACGCGTTCTCGGTGCAAGTTTCTACCTTCCCATAACCGACGTCAGGTAGGTCCGCAGTCTAGGAGACACTACCGGATCTTGCTGGCCAGGCCGGCCCGCGCGGCTGACTCCGGGATCAATGCCGACGACCCGCGCCTGATCAATAGCGTTGTAGGCGGAGGCTGCGTGTCACGGTGAGTAACGGCGGTGGGGTGTGCGGATCCTGGCGGAGCAACACGTCCGGCCAAGCCCGGATGCCCGAAATGCGGGCGATCGAAGGGGAACTCCAGATAGACGGGTTCGCGTGCCCCTGGAGCGAACGGTCCCGCGGCGGCCGCGGAGTTCCGCGACACGGCTCTACCTCTGGCCTCTGGGACCCTGTGGGTTCCAGACAAGCCCAGGCAAGGAGCGAGCGATGGCGTTGCCACCCGCCGACGGGTCGCGTTCGGGTCGAGGGCTCCCGGCGGCCCTTCGCCGGTCCCTGGTCGACGTGGTCGGCGGAGAGCACGTGCTGACGGACTCGCGGACCGCCGGGTACGCGATCGACTGGACCGGCCGGTACCGCGGTTTCACCCCCGCCGTCGTCCGGCCACGGGATACCGCTCAGGTCGCCGCGGTGCTCGCGCTGTGTGCCACGACGGGCATGCCCGTCGTGGCGCAAGGCGGCAACACCGGCCTTGTCGGCGGCGGGGTGCCGCGCTCCGGCGAGCTCGTGCTGAGCCTGGGACGCCTCGACCGTCTAGGCCCGGTCGACCGGGACGGGATGCAGGTGACGGCCGAGGCCGGTGTGACCCTGCAACGGCTCGCGGACGCGCATCCCGACCTGGACTTCGGGGTGGTCATCGCCAGCCGCCACAGCGCGACCGTGGGCGGCGCGATCGCCACGAACGCGGGCGGCCTGCGCGTCCTGCGCAACGGGCCCATGCGCGCGCAGATCCGCGGTATCGAGGCGGTCCTGTCGGACGGCACCGTCCTGTCGCACCTGTCGGGACTGGTCAAGGACAACACGGGCTACGACTACCCGAGCCTGCTGGCGGGTTCGGAGGGCACCCTGGCGGTCGTCACGAAGGCGCGCCTGCGACTGGTGCCGCGCATGCGCGACCCGGTCGTCGCGCTCCTGGGCCTGCCGGGGCTGGCGGACCTGCACAGCCTGGCGGCCAGGGCGGTCCGGGAGATCCCCGGGCTGGTCTCGGCGGAGTTCTTCACCAGTACGGGGCTCGACATCCTGCTACGGCACACCGACCTGACGCCGCCACTGAGCGTGCCCGCCGAGGCCTACCTCCTGCTTGAGGCATGCGGGGCCGGCGCGATGGAGGCTCTCGCCGAGCTAGCCGGCGATCTGCCAGCCGCCGTCGCCAGCGGCGCGGCCGACCGTGCCCGCCTCTGGGCGTACCGGGAGCGGCATCCCGAATTGGCGGGCCTCCTGGCGCCGCCCCTCAAACTCGACGTCTCGGTCCCCGCCGCCCGCTGGGTGGAGCTGGCCACGCGCGTCGACGACGTGGTGGCCGCCGTGGACCCTGGAGCGCGGGTCATCACGTTCGGCCATGTCGCGGACGGGAACGTGCACATCAACATCGCCCCGGTCGCCGAGGCGGATGGCCGTCACCAGGACGCGGTCTTCGCCTTCGTGGCTGACCTGGACGGCTCGATCTCGGCGGAGCACGGCATCGGCGCGCTGAAGGCCGCCTGGCTGCCACTCTCCCGCACAGCCTCCGAACGGGCGATCTTCGCCCGCATCCGCACCGCGTTCGACCCAGCAGGAATCCTCAACCCCACCGTCCTACCACGCTGAGGGGCCCATTCCAGGCCCCGACATCGGGGAGCTGGGGATCGTCCCCATGCGATGTCGCGGCCGTGGCGAGCCCGACCGGAGGTCGGTGAGCAGGATCGCCCAGCCCGTGCCCCCGGCGGGATGCCCGGTAGAAGGGGGAGGCGCTGACCTGGGCGTTTGTGAACACCAGCCAGAGGACACCCGACCAGAGGAACGACAGGAACGATCTCATCATCTTTGCCTTTCGAGCGAACGGGGGCGGGGTAGCGGTTTCGGTGCGAGCGAATGCGCTTCCGAAACGTTGGTGTGGCTGCCCGCACCGGCGTTGCTCGTTCCGGCGAGGCTGGGTGGTGGCGCTCCCGACGTTGGCGGGGCCCCGAGTCGGGGCGGGCGTCAGCGGGCCGGGCAGATGGTGAACATGGCCAGCAGTCCAATGTTGTTGAGAACGGCCTGGTCGATTGTCGAGTTGCCCAGTCCGTAACGCTGCGCCATCGAAGGGGTGGCGACCTTCCGGCTGGTGGCCATGTCCGAGCAGTCCGCCCGGCCGTCGCTCAGGATTTGCGCGTCTGTCTTGCCGCTGGCGAGGTCGGGGAACTCC
Organism: Pseudofrankia coriaricola; assembly: GCF_001854805.1. Taxonomy (GTDB): domain Bacteria; phylum Actinomycetota; class Actinomycetes; order Frankiales; family Frankiaceae; genus Pseudofrankia. The sequence goes on along the minus strand of NZ_MBLO01000125.1, from coordinate 134,084 downwards.
CGGTGAAACGCTCTCACATACCTGCCGGCGCCGTCGCCGTCGCTGTCACTGCTGATCCCGGCCGTCGGGCTTGCTGGCACCCCCGCCGCGGCAGCCCCGGGCGACGTACTCACCACCGACGTGTCGGCCGCGTTGTCCATCGGGGCCGACGTGTCGGCCGCGTTGTCTACCGGGCCGCAGGCGGCCAACGCCGCGACCCCGACGGCCGCGGCTATCAGAGTAAGTCGCCGGTACATGGCTTTTCCCTTTCGTGTCGTCCGCCACCCGGCCGAGGAGGACCTCCTCAAAGGTGTGGCGGTAAGAACCGGTCACAGACATCCGACCGAAGATCGGTGGACGGGCCCCGGTCTCGATATCCGTCCTTTGCGTACCTGACGATCATGTCCCAGTGGGGCCTTTCCGTCGTCATCCGCCCGCTGACATTCCCCGCTACCACGAGCGCGGTACACACCGTCGGGCACATCCCGCAGCCGGAGACAAGCCACCCGAAATCCGATCACGGAACGTCACGGCCGACCCAAAGACCACAGATCAATAACTCGCGGACTTGCGCCTCGGCGGCGCCAGCGAACCGACGTGCTCAGCCAGTGGGCCAGCACCGGCGGCGACGGCGCGCCAAACACTGGCGACAGGTCTTCACCGACCTACGCAACCGCGGCGGGGCCGACGGCTCATCCTCGTCCGCGACCGGCTGACGGCCTGCCCGAGCCGGCGAGTGCGCGGTCAGGTCGCGACGGGTCCCAGGCCTTTCGTGTTCGTCCCGGTGCCGTTCCCGCTGCCCGGCTCGATCGGTGAGGGCGACAGTGGCGGGGCGCCGTCATCGTCGCCAGTGCGAGGATGCGCGGACCGTGACCACAACGTCCACCGGGTGGGACGCCGGCTCTCACTGAGCAGGCGTCGCCACCCGGTGGTGTCGGTGTCGCCGGTTGTCCCGGCAGGCGATCGGTTGATCGTTAGCGGTTCCTCTGCCAGTGCTGGCCCGCGGGAGCGGGCGACGCGTAGTGCGCGGCCCCGACAAGGACATCCGCGTGCGTTTCCGCCTCGGCGGCTCCGACAAGGACATCCGCGTGCGTATCCGCCTCAGCGGCTCCGACAAGGACATCCGCGTGCGTTTCCGCCTCGGCGGCTCCGACAAGGACACTCACGGGCCGTGTACCCGTCGTGTCGGGGGACGGTCCTTCGACGGCGAGGCGTGGGGTGATGCGGTCGGCCCATCGAGGGTATGCCCATACCCGGTTGCCGATCATGCGCATGAGGGCTGGGACGAGGACCATGCGGACGACGAAGGCGTCCACGACTACGGCGAGTGCCAGGCCGATGCCGATGCTGGAGACGACGCGTTGGCCGCTGAACCCGAATGAGGAGAACACGCAGAGCATGATGACGGCCGCGGTGGCGATGACTTTGGTGGTCTCGGTGAGGCCGACGCGGATCGAGCGGGTGTTGTCGTGGGTGTGGGTCCATTCTTCGTGCATGCGGCTGATGAGGAAGACCTGGTAGTCCATGGAGAGGCCGAACATGACGCCGACGATCATGACTGGGACGATGTAGGAGATCGGTGCGCCGTCTCCGACGCTGAGCAGTTTGCTGGCCCAGCCCCACTGGAAGATCGCGGTGAGGACACCGAGGGCCACGGCGATCGTCGCGAGGTTGCTGACGGCTCCGACGAGGGGTAGCAGCAGGCTGCGGAAGGCGAGTGCCAGTAGCAGGAAGCCGAGCAGGGCGACCAGCGCCAGGTAGAGCGGTAGCTTGCTCATCAGCGCGTGCGCGATGTCGATATTGCTTGCAGTCTCGCCGCCGATGTCGACCTTGAGGTGGCTGCCGGCCGTGGCGGTCGGGATGATGTCGTTGCGTAGGTGATCGACCAGGTTGACGGTGGCTTTGGCTCCCGCGCTGCTGGAGGGCGTGACCTGGATGACCTGCACGCCGTCGCGGGCGGGGATTGGGGCCGAGACGGAGGCGATGTCGGGCACCGACGGCAGGTTCTTGGCCAGTGTGTTCAGTGCCTGCGCGGAGCCGGCGTCGGGGGTCTCGGCGACCAGGATGAGGGTGGCGTCGATGCCCTTGCCGAACGCGGGGCTGATCAGCTCGTAGTACTGCCGTGAGGTCGAGTGGGCTGGGTCGCTGCTGGCGTCGGCTTCGCCGACGCGCATCGCGAGCACCGGGACCGCGAGCGCGGCCAGCACGATCAGCGCGAGTGTGGCCATCGGTCGGGGGAATCGGGTGACGAGCGCCGCCCAGAGCCCGGCGGGTGTGCGGCGGGGCCGCTTCCTGCGCGTCGCTGCCGGGGTTGTCTCCTGGCCGAGCAGGCGGCGGCGCTGGCGCTTGGACAGCACGCGTAGGCCGAGGATGGACAGCAGCGCGGGTAGCAGGGTGATCGCGGCGAGCACGGTGAACAGTACGGTGACCGCGGCGGCCTGGCCCATGCCGGTGAGCACGCCCATGCCGACCACGACCATCGCCAGCAACGCGGCGATCACTGTCAGGCCGGCGAAGATTACCGCCCGGCCGGACGTGTTCACGGCCTCCTGGATGGCCTCGGTGACGGACGCTCCGGCGGTCAGGGCCTTGCGGTGTCGGTTGACAACGAACAGGGCGTAGTCGATGCCGACTCCCAGGCCGATCAGCGACCCCAGTGTGATCGAGTCACTTGACAGGTTGACGAAGTGGGAACCGACCATCACGAACAGCAGTGAGGTGGCCACGCCCGCGACGCCGGTGACGATCGGGAGGGCCGCGGCCCACGCCGAGCGGAACATCAGTAGAAGGATCAGCAGTGCCGCCACGATGCCGACGACCTCGGCGATGCCACCGGACTTGGTCTTGGGCGCGAACGCCTGCCCGCCGATCTCGACCTGCAGGTCGCTGTTCTCGATCGACTGCGCGACCTTCTGGACCTGGTCGACGTTGACGCCGTGGGTCACGGTCACGTTGGCGTAGGCCGTGTTCTGACCGACGTTGAGCTGCGCGGCGTCGCCGGCGGTGTACGGACTTTGCACAGCCTTGACGTCAGGCAGCGACGCGACCTTGTTCAGCATGCTGGAGACGTCGGCGCGCACCTGCGCCGTGTCGACACTCTGACCGGTCGTGTGCCAGACGATGCGACCTGTTTCGGTCGAGGTGGCCGACGTGCCAAGCAGCGTGTAGGCGTGTGACGACTCACTGTTGGGCAGGTCGGCGATGGTCTTGAAATTGGACCCCATCCCGACGACGAGGCCGATCAGGACAACGACGGCGCCGACCCAACCCCCGAGGACGACGAAGCGATGCCGAGAGCACCACCGGGCGAGAGTGTGCACTGAACTGCCTTCCATGAGTCCGAACGTGGCAGCTCACGGTCCCGCGAAATCCAACGTGGAACGTCCATCCACCGTCGTCATCCGCGCCTACCACGGCGGCGGTACTTCGACCCACGAACCTGCACCGGCCGGCGCGCGCACACGCGCGGCACCGCGCCCCAGGCCGCTACGCCCGACGCCTCGGCGCCGACCGCGTACCGCCGACCGCGTACCGCCGACCGCGTACCGCCGACCGCGTACCGCCGACCGCGTACCGCCGACCGCCGACCGCCGACCGCCGACCGCCGACCGCCGACCGCCGACCGCCGACCGCCGACCGCGGACCGCGGACCGGCGCGCCGGACCACGCGCCAGGCCCGGTGGCCCTGGGACAGCGCCTCGCATCGTGCCGCGCCGGGCAGGGCGCTCCGCCAGTCCGGGCAGGGTGCTGTCCTTGAACGAGGTGAGCCGGACCCGCATCCCAATCTTTTGTGACCAGCGGTCACTAACGGGGTTAGGGTTGCCTTCATGACCGCATCCGTGCCGTCCTCCAGCAACACGACCCGGCTCCCGGTCGGCCCACAGCCGGTCCCGTCCCGCCCGGCGGTGGCGCTGGCGCTGGCCTGCGTCGGAGTGTTCGTGATCATCCTGGATGCGACGATCGTCTCGGTCGCGCTGCCGCATATCGGCGCTGACCTGCGCTTTGGCCGTTCCAGCGTGGCTTGGGTTGTCAACGCCTACACGCTGGCCTTCGGCGGGGCCCTGCTCGTGGCCGGGCGGCTGGTCACCAACCATGGCACGAGGTTCGGTTTCCTCACAGGCGTCGGCTGCTTCGGGATCGCCAGCCTGGCCTGCGGTCTGGCGCCGACGGCTTGGGTGCTGGTCGCGGCGCGCGCGTTGCAGGGGCTGGCCGGCGCGCTCGTCATGCCCGCCACCCTGACCATGGCCACCGCGGCGTATCCCGACGAGCGGCGGCGGGCCAGGGCACTGGGGCTCTGGAGCGCGGTCGGCGCCGCCGGCGGGGCGGCCGGGACCGTCGCGGGTGGCTTGCTGACCGACCTGGCCGGCTGGCGCTGGGTGTTCCTCGTCAACGTCCCGATCACCCTCGCCGCCGTCCTCGGCGGCCCGCGGGTGCTGGCGGCCGGTCGAAGCGGATCGACGCGGGCACGACTCGACCTGCCCGGTGCCGCCCTGGCGACGGCGGGACTGGTCGCGCTCGTGTACGGGGTGCTCGACGGCGGCACCGATGGCTGGTCCGGCGCGCGGGTCGTCGCCTCTCTCACAGCCGCCGTCGTGTTGCTGGGCCTGTTCCTGATCCACCTGCACCGCTGGACCAGTGCCCCGCTGGTACCGCCGCGCCTCTTCCGCTCGCGGCATGTCAGTACCGCCAACGCCGTGATCTTCTGCCTCGGCCTCGGCTTCTTCGCCAGCCCTGTCCTGCTGTCCCTCTACCTGCAGGACGCGCTCGGCTACAGCCCGCTGCGGGCTGGGCTGGCGTTCCTGCCCGCCGCGGCCGCGCTGTTCGTCGGTGCCCAGACCGCCGGCCAGCTGACCCACCGGTTCGGCGTCCGGACCGTCGCAACAGGCGGGGCTCTCGGCGCCGTCGCCGGCTTCGGCTGGCTCACCCAGCTCAGCGACCACACCTCCTACTGGCCTGGCCTGGTCCTCCCGCAGCTGCTGTTCGGGCTCGGTATCGGCACCGCCTTCACCCCGATCACCCTCGCCGCGACCGCCGTGCCACCGGCACTCGCCGGCGTCGCCGCCGGAGTGCTCAACACCGTCCGCCAGGTCGCCGCCGCCCTCGGGCTCGCCATCCTGTCCACCCTCGCCACCAGCCAACCCGGTGATCCGGCCACCGGCTACGACCAGGCATTCCTCATCGCCACCTGCACCGCCCTCGTCGCAGCCGCCGTCGCCGCGCTGCTCCTTCCGCAGCGCCCAGCCGCGCCGCCCTCGACAGCGTCCGATCGCTCCGCGCCCTGAGGTGACCTGGTCTGGATGACTGGCCCTTGCCCCGGGTCCAGTCGCTGTCCGTAGCGACAACCTGGACGGCCCGCAGGCGGCGGCGGGCCGGATACCGGCAGCTGCCAGGGCGGTAGCTGACGGACGACGTATGAGTCGGCGACGGCCCAGGACAGAATCCCGCGACGTCCACCGCCGGGCGGACACGCACGAACCGGCCGTCGACGCTGAAGCCCAACGCCGGCTCGCGGTCGCCTTCACCGAGGCGCGCTGCGGCCAGCTGGGCAGGCTGTCGAAACTTCTTAGCCTGTCGAGACCTGATCTACGGTCTCGGGCGGGTTGTCCTCAGCTCGCCGCCTGGTAGGTCGCGACCCCGGAGCGCCGGACGTCGCCGGGTAGCGCGTGCAGCGCGGAGAAGTCGCCTTTGAGGTAGGCGTCGAGGAATGCGGTTACTGACTGGTCGAGCGTCTGGCCGGCCTGCTCGAAGAACATCGTGGAATGACCGGCGCCGCGCAGGGTGAGGAAGTAACGCGGCCCGCGAAGCGTCCTGAACATCTCGGCGCTCTTGTCCAGCGGTACGGTCTGGTCTTGGTCGCCGTGCAGGATCAGCAGTGGGGTCGGTGGGTTACCGGCGAAGGTTCCCTTGAAGGCCGCGATAACCCCCGCCATCGACACCACAGCCTTGACTCGAGGGTCCCGGCAGCACGACAGGTAGGCGGCCGCGAGCGTGGTCGCCGCGCCGAGCGAATGGCCGGCGATCGCCAGGCAGCTCGCCTGGAGATGACCGGCCAGCGGCGTGCCAGCGGTCGTGCTCCAGGCGCTGAGCGAGGTAATGACGAAACTGACGTCGGCCGGCTGGTTAGGCAGGTCGAAGATCGTCCCGCCTGGGCCGCTGGAGAGCGGGAAGGTCGGGGTGGCCACGACGTAGCCCTGGCGGACGAGCGGAGCCGCGATGACGTTCGCCGCGACGGTCCCGTCCGAAGTCACCCCATGGGACAGCACGACCAGCGGGAACCGACCCGGAGCAGAAGCCGCGCCCGCGATGGCCGGCGCGGCCGGGGCGGCATCGGCCGCCGGGATGATCGGATAGCTCACGACGACCGGAATCGTGCGGTCGGGCTTGCCGGCCAGGTTGCGGTCAGGCGCGGCGCCCGTCGGACGGCTGTGGTCGACGAACGTGACCTGTGTCTGGCCGATGCCGAAACCGCCGTGAACCGAGGCGGCCGGGTCGCCGGCCGGAAGGCACCCGCGCGCAGAGGCCGCGGTGGCTGAGGCTGTCGCCGTCGGTCGTGCCTGGTCGCCGGAACACCCGGTGAGCAGCACAAACGTCAGGGTGACAACCCCTGCCAGAGCCGGCCCCCGCGAGACCCGCCCGAGTGATCTGTCCACGCTGATGCCCCCCGCCGCGTCCCGCGGCACCCTCGGCGGCGTGCCCGCCTCGCCGCGGCCGATCCCCGCCAGCGGATCAGCGGCCCTCACGATAGCGGCCCAGCAGTCACCCGGTTCATCAGGAATGCCTGGATTGCGCCTTGGTCTGAAACCAGCCACGCCGCGTCCTGTCGACCTGGCCTCGTCCTCGCGCACTCGGACTCGGTTTGCCGGCTCCGGGGAGAGGCACCCCTGGGGCGATGCGGCCACGCGTCTGGTCGCGCAGCCGTGCGAACACGGCGTGACCGGCGGCGATCCGCGGACTCGACCGTTGGACTGGCGCTGCCAGTTCTTCAGGTTCGGGACACCGGCCTCCTGGCAACGAGTGCGTCGGCGGGACGCCCCTCAGCCTCGCCCGGTGCGACAGACCTGGTTGGCGCCGCACCGTAGACACTTGTCTTTTTAGTGACACATGTCAATAATCCTCGTCGTGGAGACCGCACCTACGGAGCCCGTCCGGGCAGGGGACCGACGGGTTCGCCGATCGCGGGCCGCTCTCATGGGGGCCGCGGTGTCTCTCGTGGTCGAACGAGGCACCTCAGCCGTCGGAGTGTCTGATATCGCCCGAGCCGCGGACGTGAGCCGGCAGTTGCTCTACCAGCAGTTCGGCGACCGCGACACGTTGCTGCTGGAAGCCGCACTCGATCTGGCGAGGCGCGAACTCGTGCCGAGTATCTCGGAGGCGCCGGACACGCGGACGCGCGTGCTTGCGACGACCCAGCATTTCGCCCATCACCGGTCTTTCTACCGGGCGATGATGACCGGACCGTGCTCCTACGAACTGTCCAAGGTGCTGCAGGGTGTGCTCCATGATTTCAACGCGCAGCTTGTGCTCCAGGCATCTGACCGACGCCTTCCCGCGGACCTGGTCGAGGACCTCACCGGATTCGTCATCGGCGGGTGGGCCGCGATCTTCAATTCCTGGGTGGTCGACGGTCCGGATCCCCTCGATGCCGAGGCGTTCGCCGACCGGCTGATGCGGCTGTTGACCGTCCTTACCGTCACCATCCACACAGAGCCTGAACCCAGAAGATAGGACAACGAGAACGATGAGACGCGTGATTCGGGCCCGTGATTCGCTCTCCGGCCAGCGTCGAGTATTACCCGGCGTGCGGTGCCTCGGGGTGATCAGCAGCCTGGTCGCCGTTGGACTCGTCGCATCCGCGTGTTCTAGCTCAGACACGACGGGTACGACGTCGGCATCGTCGTCGGCGGAGGCCCCATCACGGCCCGTAGGCCCGGCTGCCACGTTCCAGGAGCTGGCAGGCGGAAAAGGCGTCAACATGGGTTCCCCGGTCTCGGTGAACCTGCAGGGCACCGGGTACGTCGAGCAGGAGTACGCGGCGTCCGGGACAGCGACCTCGTACAAGGCGCAGGGCGGGTACGCCGACGACGGGCGCTGGACGTTCACGCCCGACAGCACCGCGGCTTACAGCACCCGGGTGCTGGTACGCCGGCCGGCCGCCGCCAAGGACTTCAACGGCACCGTGGTCGTCGAATGGCTGAACGTCAGCTCCGGCGTCGACTCGGACGTGGAATGGTGGAACACCCACGAAGAGATCATGCGGCAAGGCGACATATGGGTCGGCGTCTCGGCGCAACGCATCGGCGTCATGGGCGGCCCCGCCCTTACTCCGTCCGCCGCCGGAAGCGTCACCCCAGGGCTGAAGGGGACGGACCCGGCACGCTATGGCTCGCTCAACCAGCCCGGTGACGGCTACGCATTCGACATCTTCACTCAGGTGGCGCGGACGATCCGGGCCGGCGCCACGGCGACGGGCGGACTGACGCCGCGACGTCTGCTCGCTGCCGGGGAGTCCCAGTCGGCCTACGCGATGGTCACCTATCTCAACGGCGTGCAGCCGCTCACGCACGAGTTCGACGGGTTCCTCGTCCACAGCCGAGGTGCCGGCGCTATGGCCCTCGCCGCCCCCGGCCAACCCGCCAGCATCCAGGGTGCCAACGCGACCCCGGCGACGATCATCCGAACCGATACCGACGTTCCCGTGATTGATGTCCAGACCGAAGGCGACCTCACCGTCATTCTGAACTCGGTGCAGGCCCGCCAACCCGACACCAACCGGTTCCGGCTGTGGGAGGTCGCCGGAGCCTCGCATGCGGACACCCACTCGGTCGGCCCGTTCGCGAGCGCCCTCAACTGCGCGGTCGCGATCAACAATTCCCCCACCCACATCGTCGTCAAAGCCGCCCTGCACGCCCTCGACGCCTGGGCCCGGACCGGAACGCCGCCGCCGACCGCACCCCGCATCGACGTCACCACCGGCGCCACCCCTCAGGTGGTGCGCGACGCCGACGGCATCGCCCGCGGAGGCATCCGCACCCCACCGGTCGCCGTACCGGTTGACGTCCTGTCCGGCACCCCTGACCCGAACCCCTCATCGATCTGTGTGCTGTTCGGCTCGACCACGCCGTTGCCCGCGACTCGCCTCGCGGCGCTCTACCCGTCGCGCGACGCCTACCTCCAGAAGTACAACGCCGCGACGGATGCCACGATCAAAGCCGGATTCGCTCTGACCGCCGACCGCCCTGCCCTGATCGCCTACGCCCAACCATCACGCATCCTTTAGCACCCCAGGCAGTGTGGGGCAGGCGCGGCGACCTCGCCGCGCCTGTCCCTTTCCTGGGGTGTCAGTTGAGCGGCCTGACCCGCACGATCCGGATGGACGTGCTGGAGGTGCCGGCGGCGGGGAAGGCGCCGCCGCCGTCGGACCAGCCATCGCCGTTAGCGGGCTCGCCGTCGCCCCTTCAGTGGAAAGCGTCGGCGTGCGCTTCCGCCCACTGCTCGAAGGTGCGTGAGGGTTGGCCTGTCACCTCCCGCACCGTTGGTAGGACCTGGGATTCGTCGAGTGTTCCGTCGACGTAGAAGCTGAAGAAGGCGTCGACGTACTCGGCCGGCATACTTGCCTCCATCTGCGCCCGGGCCTCGGCGTTCGACAGCTCCTCGCAGCGCAGCTCCCTGCCAAGCGCCTTGCCCAGCACCGCGACCTGGTCGGCGGGCAGAAGCGATTCGGGGCCAGACAGCCGGTAGATCTGCCCCTCGTGGCCGTCGACCAGCAGAGCCCGGGCCGCGACCGCCGCGATGTCGTACGGGTCGACAGCGGCGGCCCGCACGCCGCCGAATGGTACGCGCACCACGTCACCGATCCTGAGCTGTGGCACCCACCGCAGCGCATTGGACATGAACGCTCCAGGCCGCAGAAAGGTCCAGCCGACTCCTGCCTCCCGCACGGCACCCTCGGAAACGATCATGTAGCGGGCAACCGCGTTGTTCGTGTCCCCGCTTCCGGCCGAACCCCCCGACAGCAGCACGACCCGCTCCACGCCAGCCAGCCGAATCTGGTTGAGCAGGCCCGGCATGTCCGCATACCCGGGCAGCAGGAACACGCCACGAACACCGGTCAGCGCACCGGCCAGACTTTCCGGCTGGTTCAGGTCACCGACACCCACCTCGACGCCATCCGGCAGCCGGCCCCGCCGCGGGTCGCGCACCAGCGCGCGCACCCGCTCGCCCGCCTCGACCAAGGCGCGCACCAACTCCGCCCCTACGTTGCCGGTCGAACCCGTCACCAAGATCATTTTCTCGCCTTCTCGACGTCGCGTCCTGAGTCGATCATCGGCCGTTTACCTGAGCTTCTCTCTGGTTGACCGGCCGATCCGGATCAGATCTTGAAGATGCTCAGGTAGGTGGACGGGGTAAGCGCCTCGAAGTCCTCGTGGGTCGAGCCGGCTGCTGCCGCATAGCCGTCGCCGGCCGCCAGGACCTGGCCCTGGTTGCGGATCTGTCCGGCCAGTAGGTAGAAGAACTCGGCGTATTTGTGCTCATGGGGGGTGCCGCGATAGCCGGCGTCGGCCTCGACGAGTGCCACAAAATACCCATCCGCGCTGCCGATGACCTTCGCCCGAGCGTTGCCCTCCTGCCCCCAGGGACTCCAGTCGATCCCCTGGGCACGGCCGATTTCCCAACCTTCCAATGACGGAATCATCCAGATTTCCCCTCATATTTCACTTATGTATCTTTCCGTCGTAAAGATACCTTTCCAGTGGAAAGATTGCAAGTAGGATCGGTGGCATGGCGGCCGGCACCCATCCCTACCACCACGGCGACCTGCGGCGAGCCCTGGTGGACGCGGCCGTCGGCCTGATCGAGGAGGTTGGCCCGGCTGCCATGACCCTGCGGGAGGTCGCTCGGCGGGCGGGCGTTTCCCACGCATCCGTCACCTACCACTTCGGCGACAAGGCCGGGTTGCTCACGGTCCTCGCCGCCGATGGTTATCGGATGCTGGGCGACACGCTCCGCGAAGCGCACCGGTCCCGCCACAGCTTCCTGGAGGTGGGAGTCGCCTACGTCCGCTTCGCGGTGACTCACCACGCCTACTTCGAGGCCATGTTCCAGCCCGAGCTGCATCGCCGCGACGACGCCGAACTCCGCGCGGCGAAGGCGGCCACATCGACATTGCTCTACGGCACGGATCATCCAGACGACGGCCAGCGCGCCGCCGGTGTCGCGGCCTGGGCAATCGTCCACGGAATTGCGGCCCTGTGGCTCACCGGGAACCTCCCCGAAGAACTGGGCCACGACCCCGAGGAGATCACCCGTATCGTCGCCGGCCACCTCAGGGTGGGGGGCCGCTGACCAGAGAATCCATGGCCCTCTACGCCAGGCGCCGGCGGGAGATCCCGAAGCCGTCGATCGCCGCGGTCCAGGGCAGGTGCATCGTCGCTGGGCTTGTGAGTGCGCCGGCCGTACCCGTTCTCGCAAACGCGTCTTCCGGATAGCGGAAGGGTCGGTACCGGCGCCTCTGCCGCGGCCCGCACACTCCTGATGTCCGCACGTCTGGAGGAGAGCGTGACTGACGTCATCCGCAATCAGTGGTTCGTCCGCAACCAGTGGTATGTGGCCGCCTACGGCGCCGAGGTCGGCCGCGAGCTGCTCGCCCGCACGATCTGCGGCGAGCCGGTCGTTCTCTACCGGACGGAAGACGGCGTGGCGGTCGGGCTGGCGGACCGGTGCGTCCACCGTCGCTTCCCGCTGTCGGAGAGCCGGCTGGTCGGCGACCTGATCGTCTGTGGCTACCACGGCTTCACCTACGACACGACCGGGACCTGCGTGGCCGTCCCGGCGCAGCACCGGATCCCCCGGACCGCCCGGGTGCCCGCCTACCCGGTCGTCGAGCGGGACTCGTTCGTCTGGGTGTGGATCGGTGACCGGGACCGGGCGGACGAGCACCTGGTGCCGCGGGCGCCATGGCTCGACGACCCGCGCTACACCGTCGTGCGCGGGATGGAGCCGCTCGCCGCCCGGTACTCGCTGCTCGTCGACAACCTGATGGACCTCTCCCACGAGACCTACCTGCACGGCGGGTACATCGGGACGCCGGAGGTGGCGGACACCTCGACCACCACCGATGTGGACGAGGTGTGCGGCATTGTCAGGGTGTCCCGGCACATGGCCGACGCGGCCTGCCCGCCGTTCTACGCCCGCTCGACCGGCATCCAGGGGCGGATCACGCGCTGGCAGGACATCGAGTACCACCCGCCGTGCCTGTACTTGCTGCACAGCCGGATCGCGCCGGTCGGGGTGCTGCCCGGCCCGGACGGCGACGACTCGGCGGCGTTCCACGCCGAGATCGTCTATGGGATCACGCCGTCCACCGAGAGCACCACGTACGACTTCTGGGCGGTGGCCCGCGACTTCGCGGTCGACGACCAGAGCGTGACGGACTTCCTGCGGGAGAACAACCACGCCGTGGTCATGCAGGACGTCACCGCGCTGAACCTGCTCGAGCAGGTGATCGCGGCCGAGCCTGCCGGATACCAGGAGCTCAGCGTGAACATCGACACCGGCGCGCTCGCCGCGCGCCGCATGCTCGCACGTATGCTCGCCGGGTCGCGGCCGGCCCCGGCGCGGCCGGCCGCCACAGCCGCCGCCACGACATGATCACATGACCACGACATGACACGGCGGGCCCCGGGTGGGCGCTTGGTTCGTCATCCGGGTGGTGCGGGTTACCGGGTACGACCTGTTGGTCGGGGAGCGCCTCCGCGGGGCACGACGCGTAGCGGAGGACCCGGCCGAGGTCTGGCGGCGGCTGCTCGACCATCCGCTGGGACATGATGCGGGCGGCGCGGGAATCCAGACCAGACATCCCGACACTCTGACGAAGAGGCTTCCATGAGCCACTCCGACGGCCACAACGAGACGGAGCTGACCCTGGTCCTCGCGGGCAGGCAGGTCGTCGCCGACGGCGTCGCGCTGCTCACCCTGGAGGATCCCTGCGGTTCGCCGCTGCCGGTCTGGGAGCCGGGCGCGCATGTGGATCTCATCCTCGACGACGGCCTGGTGCGCCAGTACTCGCTGTGCGGCGACCCGGAACAGCCGGCCCGCTGGCAGGTCGCCGTGCTGCGGGAACGAGCGGGACGGGGCGGCTCGCAGCGGGTCCACGACAAGCTGGCCAAGGGCGACCGGGTCGCGGTCCGCGGGCCCCGCAACAACTTCGCCCTGGTCCCGTCGCCCCGGTACCAGTTCATCGCCGGCGGCATCGGCATCACCCCGATCCTGCCGATGGTCGCCGCCGCCGAGGCGGCCGGCGCGGACTGGCGGCTGCTGTACGGCGGGCACAGCCGCGCCTCCATGGCCTTCCTCGACGATCTCACCGCCCGCTACGGCGACCGGGTGACGGCCCGGCCGCAGGACACCCACGGGCTACTCGACCTGAGCATCCTCGACTCCCCGGTCGCGGACACCCTCGTCTACTGCTGCGGCCCCGAGCCGCTCCTGCGCGCCGTCGAGGACCGGTGCCGGGCGTGGCCGAGCGGTTCGCTGCACGTGGAGCGGTTCTCGCCCAAGGAGGTCACCCGGAACCGGCCGGACACCGATTTCGAGGTGCGCCTCGAACGCTCCGGGCAGACGCTGGTAGTACCGGCCGGCCAGTCGATCCCGCGGACGCTCGAGGAAGCCGGCGTCGACGTCCTTTACTCGTGTACCGAAGGCACCTGCGGGACCTGCGAGACCGTGGTGCTCGAGGGGATGCCCGACCACCGGGACTCGCTGCTCACCGAGGAGGAGCAGGCCGCGAACGACACGATGTTCATCTGCGTGTCCCGCTCCCGCACCCCGGTGCTGGTGCTGGACCTGTAGGCCGCCGCCCACACGGACGGGTCCGCCGAGCCACGATGACCACTGCGCCGATACCGGCCGGGCAGACCAACACGCCCCCGGCATCGCCCGCCGAGGCGGCCGCATGCTCCGTCGGCGTGGCCACGCCGGGAGTGCGCCGCCCAGTCGGGCCGAGGTCGGTCACCGGCCGGGCCTTGATGGTCCTGGAGGCATTCGCGCCAGGCCACACCGAACTGACGGTCAGTGAGATCGCCCGCCGGGCGGGACTACCGCTCACCACCGCGCACCGGCTGGTCGGCGATCTCACAGAGTGGGGGGCGTTGGAACGCGACGACCTCGGCCGCTACCAGGTTGGGCTGAGGCTGTGGGAGGTGGCTTCACTCGCGCCCCGCGGGCTGCGCCTGCGCGAGCTGGCCATGCCATTCCTCGAGGACCTCTACGAGGTCACTCACGAGAATGTGCAACTCGCCGTCCGGGCGGACCACGAGGTCGTCTTCGTGGAACGGATCGCGGGCAGGCACTCCGTCGGAGTGCTGACCCGGGTCGGGGGCAGGTTTCCGGCGCACGCGACAGGGGTGGGGCTGGTCCTCCTCGCCTACGCGCCGCAGGAGGTGCAGGAGGCAGCGCTGGCTGGGCCGCTCCGTCGCTTCACCGAGAAGACGATCACGGATCCGGTGGTCCTGCGCCGGACGCTGGACGGTGTCCGACGGACTGGACTCGCGGTGAGCGACCGTCAGGTGACGATGGACGCGCTGTCGGTAGCGGCGCCGGTCGTCGACCGGGCGGGGAACGTCGTGGCGGCTCTGTCCCTTGTCGTGCGGGCGAGCGCCGCGCGGCCGTCCAACCCGATCGACGGAGTGATGAACGACAGCAGATGGTCACCGGCGAACAGCAAGGTCCGCATGCCTGAGCTGTACACACCCGCGTCGACGACCTGCTCGAGCATCACCGCGCCCGACGCGCTCGGACCAGCGGTCCGCACAGCCGCCCGCGGCATCAGCCGCGCGCTCGCCGGCGGGATCCCCACCCCACCGGCCGCCTGACTCGCCACCGGACCCAGCAGCCGACGCGCAGCCGACTCACGCCGGTGGTAGGGCGCCGAGCTGGCGTGAGATCCCTTGTGCGGCGACGTGGAGCGCGGCGGTGACCCCGCCGCGGTCGCGCCTGAGGGTGGGTACGACGACACCGATCGCGGCCACCACCTGGCCGTGTCGGTGAACCGGTGTGGCGACGGAGCAGGCGCCCAGCGACATCTCCTCGACCGTCGTGGCGTATCCGACGCGTCGGATCTGCTTGAGCTGTTCGTTGAGCCGGCCCGGTTGGGTGATCGTGTACGGGGTCACCCGCGGAAGGGACGACAGGACGCCGCGCCGGACGTCGTCCGGCGCGTGGGCGAGCAGCACCTTGCCGACGCCGGTGGCGTGCAGCGGCAGCACCGAGCCGACCGAGCTGACCACCGGCACCGAGTCCCGACCGGCCATCCGCTCCAGGTACAGCACCTGGTGGCCGTCGCGCACCGCCAGGTGGACGGTGGCGCGCGTGGCGGCGTGGATGTCGTGCAGGAACGGCGCGGCTGTCTCGCGCAGGGTCGACGCGATCGGGGCGAGCAGTCCGAGCTCCCACAGGCGCCGGCCGATGACGTAGTCGTCGTCGGTGCGCGCCAGGGCGCCGTGGCGCACAAGCTCTCCCACCAGGCGATGGGCCGTGGGTAACGGCAGGTCGGCGCGCCGGGCGATGTCCGACAGCGGCAGTCGCGGGTGGTGGTCGTCGAACGCGCCGAGGATGGCCATGATCCGGCCCGCGACGGTCGCGCCCGGGGTGCTGGTGTTACCCGCCATACGGCCGATTCTTCCACTGAGCGGAAGCATCCGCGGTCGCGGTCACCGCTGGCGCTCCTACGCTGCGCTGCATGAGCAGTATCGCCGTTCCGGCGCCCGAGCTGGAGCCGCAGTCCGTGATCAGCTCCGAGATCGCGGCGATCGAGGCTGGCTACCGGCAGGCGGGCGTCGAGGAGACCCAGCCGAGGCTGGACTATCCGCCCTACCGCAGCAGCACTCTGCGGCACCCCACCGGCGACTTGTGCGACGTCGAGCCGGAGACGATCGAACGCTGGGCTCCTTGCTTCGGCGCCCGCGATGTCGACCCGCTGGAGGCCGACCTGACCGCGGGTCACGCGGGCGAACCGATCGGCGAGCGCATCATCCTGGCCGGGCGGGTCGTCGACGGTGCGGGCCGGCCGGTCCGCGGGCAGCTGGTCGAGATCTGGCAGGCCAACGCCGCGGGCCGCTACACGCACGAGCGAGATCAGCATCCGGCGCCGCTCGATCCGAACTTCACCGGAACGGGACGATGCCTGACCGACGCGGACGGCCGGTATCGGTTCCAGACGATCAAGCCCGGTCCCTATCCCTGGCGCAACCATTTCAACGCGTGGCGTCCGGCGCACGTCCACTTCTCGGTGTTCGGCAGCTCGTTCACCCAGCGCCTCGTCACGCAGCTGTACTTCCCGGGAGACCCGCTGCGGGCGCTCGACCCGATCTACCAGTCGATCATCGACGATCGGGCCCGCGACCGGCTGGTCGCGACCTACGACCACGACCTGACCAGCCATGAGTGGGCCACCGGCTACCGGTGGGACATCGTGCTGACCGGCGGCCGGCAGACCTGGTTCGAGTCCGAGGACGTCGCATGACGCCGACCGCGACCCCGGGTCAGACTGTCGGGCCGTTCTTTCACTACGCCCTCCCCTACGAGGGCGACCGCGATCTCGTACCGCCGGGCGGCCCGGGAGCGGTGGTCCTGCGGGGACAGGTGCTCGACGGCGCAGGCAACGCGGTGCCGGACGCGCTCGTGGAGCTCTGGCAGGCCCGCCCCGACGGGACCGTTGCGCGGGAGCCCGGCTCGCTGCGCCGCGACGGGTGGACATTCACGGGCTTCGGGCGGGCGGCCACCGGCGGGGACGGGTGCTACGCGTTCAGCACCCTGGTGCCCGGACCGACCGAGGCTGGCAGAGCGGCGTTCTTCGCCGTCACCGTCTTCGCGCGTGGCCTGCTGGACCGGCTTTTCACCCGGGCCTACGTGCCGGGCGATTCCGCGGCGCTGGCCGCCGACCCGCTGCTGTCCTCGCTGCCGGCCGAGCGCCGACGAACCCTGATCGCGTCGACTGACGAGCGCGGCTTCGTGTTCGACATCCGCCTGCAAGGCGGCGACGAGACCGTCTTCCTGCGCTACCCGGGCCAGTGAGCCCCCGTGAGTGATCTTTTCTGGCCCGGCGACGAGCGCGCCGGCGACCTGGTCACCGAGGCGTCGTGGCTGGCGGCGATGGCGCGCGTCGAACAGGCCTGGCTCGATGCGCTCGCCCGGGCGGAAATCGCGCCAACCAGCGCCGAGCTGACCGGCCTCGTCGGGCCGGACGAGCTGGCCACCGTCGCTCGCGCCGCCGAAGCCACCGGCAATCCGGTACCAGCGCTCGTGGCGCTGTGGCGGGAGCGCGCCGCGGGACCGGGCGCCCACTGGGTCCATCGCGGCCTCACCAGCCAGGACGTGATCGACACAAGCCTCGTCCTGCTGCTGCGCGACGTGGTGAACCGGGTCCGCCAGGAGCAGCGCGACCAGGTCGGCTCGCTCGCCGCGCTAGCCCACGCCCACCGGGGCACGGTGATCGCCGGTCGTACCCTCACCCAGCACGCGGTCCCGACGACGTTCGGGCTTAAGACGGCCGGCTGGCTGACCGGGGTGCTCGACGCGGCCGACGCGCTCGACCGGGTGGCGCTGCCCGGGCAGTTCGGCGGTGCGGCCGGGACGCTGTCGGCTGCCGTCGAGTTGGCGAGGCTGCGCGGCGTCGCGGACCCGGTCTCGGCGGTGTCGAGCGCCGTCGCGGACGCCGCGTCCGCGCTCTCGCTGCGGCCCGCCGCGCCCTGGCACACGACGCGTACGACGTTCACCGCGATCGGCGACGCGCTGGTGGCCGGCACCGACGCCTGGGGCCGCCTCGCCGCCGACGTGGCCACGCTGTCCCGCCCGGAGATCGGCGAGCTCGCGGAGCCGGCCGCGGGCGGGCGCGGCGGCTCGTCGACCATGCCCCAGAAGCGCAACCCGGTCCTCTCGGTGCTGATCCGCCGCGCGGCCCTCACCGCGCCGGCGCTGGCTTCGACGCTGCACCTCGCGGCGGCGCTGGCCGGGGACGAGCGGCCCGACGGCGCCTGGCACGCCGAGTGGTCGACGGTGCGCGACCTGGCCCGGCGCGCGGTCGTCGCGGCCAGCCACACCAGCGAGCTGCTGCGCGGCCTGCGGGTCGACGTCGACCGCATGCGCGCCACCGCCGAGGCCGCCTGGCCTGGCCTGACGGCCGAGCGCCGCTCGGTGGCCGCCTTCGCCGGCGGCGAACCGTGCGAGGACGGGTACCTCGGCGTCGCCGACGACGTCATCACCGCCGTGCTCGCCCGCGCGCACGCCAACCTGGCGGCCACGCGGTGACCGTGCCCCGCATCACCGGTGGCAGGCTCGCCGGGCGTCCTCACCAGCCCCTGCTCGTCGTCGGACCGTCGCTGGGCACCTCGTCGACGGCCCTGTGGGCCACGGCGGCCGGCCTGCTCGGGGACACCTTCCACGTCGTCGGCTGGGACCTGCCCGGCCATGGTGCCGCGCCTGTCCACGGGCCGTTCACGATCGGCGAGCTGGCCGCGGGCGTTCTTGCCTACGTGGAGGAGGTGGCCGCGGCGCGCGGTGACGGCGCGACCCAGTTCGCCTACGCGGGGGTCTCTCTCGGCCCTGGCTATAGCGCCACGGCTTAATGTCCCGGCAGCAGTGCCTGCCACATCTCGTACAGGCTCGCCTGAACCCGTGCCACCTCGCGCGCAGCGAGTGAGCGGATCATCCGGTTTTCCAGGTTGGCGACCGGCGCGGCGAATTCCTCGAGGAGGTGCTGGCCCGCGTCGGTGAGGTGAACCAGGGATTCGCGGCGGTTGCGCGGGTTGGTCTCGCGGCGGATGAGGCCGCGTTCCTCGAGGGTGCGCAGCATGTCCGCCATCGATTGTGGGGTCACGAACGAGTCGCGGGCGAGCCGCGCCGCGGAGACGGCGCCGGAGCGCTCGAGCACGGTGAGCGCGGTGTATTGGGGGGTCGTCACGCCGGACGCGCGGAGCGCGTCGTCGAGACCGGCCCGGACGGCCAGCTCCAGGCGCTTCACCGCGTACAGCAGCGACGGGGGCGGGTGGTCCACGCTGCCTCTCAACCTTCGGAAGACCACGAGCATTGACAGGAAACCTGATGATACTCGACACTTAAGATCATCAGGTTTCCTGTTGATTGGACCAAGCCTCGTGCCCGATCTCGCCGCCCTGCCGCCCTCGCTGAGGCTCGACCGCACTGGGGACGTCGCCGTCCTGAGCCTGAGCCGGGCCAAGAAACGCAATGCCCTTGACGACGCGACCGTCCTCGGGCTGGGCGCGTTTTTCGCCGCACCGCCGGGCTGGGCGCGGGCCGCCGTGCTGGCGGCGGACGGCAGCCACTTCTCGGCGGGCCTCGACCTCGGTGAGCTCCGTGAACGTGACACCCTCGACGGCCTGCACCACTCCCGGATGTGGCATCACGCCTTTGGGCAGATCGAGTCGTGCCCGGTGCCGGTGATCTGCGTTCTGAAGGGGGCAGTCATCGGCGGCGGGCTTGAGCTCGCCTGTGCCACCCATATCCGGGTGGCGGAGCGGTCGGCGTTCTTCGCGCTGCCGGAGGGCGAGCGGGGCCTGTTCGTCGGCGGCGGGGGGTCGGTACGGATCCAGCGGCTGATCGGGGTAGCTCGGATGACCGACATGATGCTCACCGGGCGGGTGCTCTCCGCCACGGAGGCGGAACGGTACGGCCTGGCCCAGTACGTCGTCGACGACGGCGCCGGCCTGGACACCGCGCTCGGGCTCGCGGCCCGGGTCGCCCAGAACTCGCCGGTCACGACCTACGCGGTGCTCCACGCGCTGCCGCGGATCGCGGAGGCCGGCCCCGAGGCGGGGCTGCTCCTGGAGTCGCTGATGTCGGCCGTCGCGCAGGACAGCGTCGAAGCCAAGGACCGGATGCGCGCCTTCCTCGACGGGACGGCCGCGAAGGTGACCAACCCACAGGAGTCGAACCAATGACGGCCACAGCGCGCCGGGCGGGTGCCCCGGACCTTCTCTACCGCCCGGGACCGGAGGTCACCGACGGCGCCCGGGTTCAGGACTACCTCGGCTGGCTCGCCCGCGAGCGTGGCCTCACCTTAGCCGGCTGGGCGGACCTGCGGGCCTGGTCGGTCGATCGCCTCGAGGACTTCTGGGAGTCGATCTGGCACTACTTCGGGGTGAAGGCACACGCCCGCTACGACCGGGTCCTCGTCGAGCGGTCGATGCCGGGCGCCCAGTGGTTCACCGGTGCCACCCTCAACTACGCCGAGCACTGCTTCGCCACGGCGGACCGGGCCGACAGCCTCGCGGTTCTCGGCTACTCGCAGACTCGCCCGCCGGTCGAGCTCACGTTCGGTGAGCTCGCCGAGCAGGTCCGCCGGGCCCGCGCTGGCCTGCGCCGTCTCGGCGTCGGGCTGGGCGACCGGGTCGCGGCCTATCTGCCGAACTGCCCGGAGACGCTGGTGGCCTTCCTCGCGACTGCGAGCCTCGGTGCCATCTGGGCCAGCTGCGCGCCCGAGTTCGGCACACCGAGCGTGGTGGACCGGTTCGCCCAGATCGAGCCGAAGGTTCTGCTCGCGGTCGCCGGCTACACCTACGGCGACAAGCAGATCGACCGGCGCGCGGAGCTCGCCGCGATCCGGGCCGCGCTGCCGTCCGTCGAGCACCTCGTCCATGTCCCTTATGGACCTCTCGCCCTCGACGACACTCTCGACGACGCCGTCGCCTGGCCGTCGCTTCTCGACGCCGCCGACGACCCGCTGGAGTTCGAGCCGGTGGCGTTCGACCACCCGCTCTACGTCCTGTTCTCGTCGGGGACGACCGGTCTGCCGAAGGCCATCGTCCACTGCCACGGCGGGATCCTGCTGGAGCACTTGAAGAATCTCGGCCTGCACTGGGACCTGCGGCCGGCCGACCGGCTGCTGTGGTTCACCACCACCGCCTGGATGATGTGGAACGTCGGTGTCTCCAGCCTCGCCCTCGGCGCATCGGTCGTGATGATCGATGGCAATCCGTTGTACCCCGACCTGCGCGAGCAGTGGCGGCTGGTCGAGCGGACCGGGGCCACGCTGATGGGCGCGAGCCCCGGCTATCTCATGGCCTGCCGGCGCGAAGGGCTGCGACCGGCCGCGGAGTTCGACCTCTCGCGGCTTCGCCAGCTCGGCGTCGCCGGCAGCCCGTTCCCGGCGGAGGGGTTCCGCTGGGTACACGAGCAGCTGGGTGACCGGGTGCTGCTCAACGTCGGCAGCGGCGGTACCGACGTCTGCACCGGCCTGGTGCAGGCGTCCCCGCTGCAGGCGGTCTGGGCGGGCGAGATGTCCGGCGCCAGTCTGGGCGTGGACGCGAAGGCACTCGACGAACGCGGGAACGTCGTGGTGGGTGACCTCGGTGAGCTGGTGATCGGTGCGCCGATGCCCTCTATGCCGGTCGGGTTCTGGGGCGACGACGGGAGCCGGTACGCGGCGGCGTACTTCGCCGAGTTCCCTGGGCTGTTCCGGTTCGGCGACTGGGTCAGGTTCTCCGAGGCGGGCACCTGCGTCATCACCGGCCGTTCGGACGCCACCCTCAACCGCGGCGGAGTGCGGCTGGGCACAGCCGAGTTCTACCGGGCGCTGCAGGACATCCAGGAGGTGAGCGACAGCGTCGTGGTCCACCTCGAGGACTCCGCCGGCGGGATGGGCGAGCTCATCCTGTTCGTGGTACCGAGCGAGGGTCACCGACTCGACGACGACCTGCGCCGCCGGCTCGGCCAGCAGATCCGCTCGGCGCTGTCGCCGCGCCACGTCCCGGACCAGATCGTCGAGGTCGCGGCCGTACCGTACAGCCGCACTGGCAAGAAGCTGGAGGTCCCGGTCAAGAAGATTTTGCGCGGCGCGGCCGTGGACGCCGTCGCCTCGCCGGGGTCGCTGCTCGACCCGGCGTCCCTCGACGCGTTCGCGCAGTTCGCCCTCCACCGCCAGGCACGGCCACGATGAGCGTCGCCGGAGTCGAGCGCGCGGCCGTCGTCGGGACCGGCGTGATCGGCGCGAGCTGGGCGGCGCTCTTCCAAGCTGGTCGCCGGCGTCGATGACGAGCTGACCGGCCTCGACCAGGCGCGGATGGTCGCCGAACGCGACGACCTCCTCGTGACGCTACTGGCCCTCAAGAACACCAGGAAGGCACTCCCGTGACCCGCCCCTACGCGCCAGCCATCGACACCGGCCGCATCGTAGCCCTCGACGTCCACACCCACGTCGAGTCCGACGGCCAAGGACACTTCTCCCTCGACGACGAGCTGCTGGACGCGTCTGCGAAGTACTTCCGCGTGGACCAGGACCGGACCCCGAGCCTCGCGCGGATCGCCCAGTACTACCGCGAGCGCGACATGGCCGCTGTCGTCTTCACCGTGGACGCGAGCACGAGCCTGGGACACCCGGCGCTGTCGAGCGAGCAGATCGCGGCAGAGGCTGCCGAACACGCCGATGTGCTCATCCCCTTCGGCTCGGTCGACCCGCTGCGTGGCGCCGAGGCGGTCGCGCAGGCACGGCGGCTCGCCGAGGTCCACGGGGTCCGCGGGTTCAAGTTCCATCCGAGCCTGCAGGGCTTCGCGCCGAACGACGCCGCGTTCTACCCGCTCTACGCCGCCCTGGAGGAGCTCGAGACGATCGCCCTGTTCCACACCGGGCAGACCGGCATCGGCGCCGGCCTGCCGGGCGGACGGGGGATCAAGCTGCGCTATTCCGACCCGATGCTGCTCGACGACGTCGCGGCCGACTTCCCTGGCCTTGACATCATCATGGCCCACCCGGCCGTGCCCTGGGTCGACGCGGCGATCTCGGTGGCCACCCACAAGGCCAACGCCTACATCGACCTCTCAGGCTGGTCACCGAAGTACTTCCCGCCGCAGCTGGTCCGCCAGGCGGGATCGCTGCTGCGGCACAAGGTGCTGTTCGGCTCCGACTACCCGGTCCTCACCCCGGATCGCTGGCTGCGCGACTTCGCCGCCCTCGATCTGTCCGACGAGGTCCGCACGCTGATCCTCAAGGAGAACGCTCTGCGCCTCCTCAAGCTCGATCGGAAGATCGGGGCGGGAGCCGGGGCCCCACCAGCGGTGAGTTAGCCGGGTTCGCGGCGACGATCAACGCTCCGTTGTCGTCGTTGGTTCTGCTGGCCTCGACGGTTACAGCGTTTTCAGCCAGTTTACGAGGAGTCGGTTGACCTCGTCGGCTCGTTCTTGCTGAACCCAGTGACCGCAGCCGGGGAGTATGTGGCTGCCGCGTAGGCCTGGCAGGGTGTCGGGGAAGCGGGCGATGGCCCGGCTTCCCCACAGGGTCGGACTGTCCTTTTCCCCACCGATGAAGAGGGATGGAACCCGGATGGGCGCGCCTCTCCACGGTTGGAGGTCCTGCCAGTCCCGGTCCACGTTGCGGTAGCGGTTGAGGGCTCCCCGGAATCCGGTCCGCTCGAACTCCTCGACATAGAACTCAAGGTCGTCCTCGGTGAGCCAGGCAGGGAGGCGGTCGGGAGCGGGAAAGCGGTCTCGCAGCATCTTTCCGCGCGCCACGGTGCCGGCGGGCTTTTCGTCCGACGCCGACGTCGCCCCGTCACCTGACGACGCGAGATAGCCGCCGAGCAGCCATGATCGCACGTCGATCTCGATCTCCCGCTCGGCCCGTCCCGGCTCCTGGAAGTAGTTGATGTAGAACTCCTCGTCCGGGCCGGCCAGCCTTCCCATCTCGGCGAAGGCATCGGTGGGCCGCCGACCGCCCGGGGGGCTGTACGGGACGCTGAGCAGAGCTACCGCGGTGAAGATGTCCGGTCGCAACAGGGCCGAGTGGGCGGCGATCGGCGCCCCCCAGTCGTGGCCGACGATGATCGCCGGTGAGCCCCGGCCGGCGAGCCCCTCTACCACCCCGAGGTTGTCGCCGACGTGCTGGAGCATCCCGTACGCCTCGACCTCGACGGGGGCGGAGGACCTCCCGTACCCTCGGACGTCGATTGCCACGGCCCGGAACCCAGCCTCGGCGATCGCTGGCAACTGGTGACGCCACGAGTACCACGACTCGGGGAACCCGTGGACGAACAGCACCAACCGACCGGACCCTTCCTCGACGCAGTGGATCCTCGTCCCCCGGGCGTCTACAACCTGGTGCCTCACAGGGCCAGACGATATGTGAACGACCCGGGCCACACATCCCTCTCCAGCGCGATTACCGGGCGGTTCTAAACGGACTCACCTCGCCAGGGACTTCCAGCGCCCAGTGGCCGTCACCGGCAGCAAGCCACACAGTGCGGCGAGCGCCACCAGGAAGCCGCTCGCCCTCATCCCACCGCGGCATCAGCAAGGACCCAGGTGGCTACACCCGGCCAACGTGCGCAGAGCGGCATGTGCGCGCACTTTTCGGCGGTCAGGAAGCGCCGCGTCGGTCGCGCTCGATGAGGCGTCGCTTGTCGGCTCCTTCGAGAACGCTCCGAACCCGGTCTCGCTGGCGATGATCGGGTGGGGGAAAGCGGGCCTGCCTGGTGGCTCAGCCTGGCCGACGCGCCCGGACGCGACCGTCGGTCCGGTCGACGGGCCGCAACGACCATGCCAGGACAGCCCGGTCGAGGTCGAGAACCTGTGCTGCGGGACGTCCTACATCAGAACGGCTCTCGGCCCTCGACACCCCGCGAGGCCGGCTTACCGGCCTACAAATCTCGGTCGTGACCGGCGGACCACGCCTCGGTGACCTCGAGGCCGGCACCGTCGCGACCGCGTTCTCAGATGCCATCTCCGTCGTCTCCGGCGGCCTCGCCTGCACCGCCAGCGCACTGCTGCTCCTCGCCCTGCTCCCCGAATTTCGCCGCCAACACTCCGAACACAGGCCAAAACTCGCTGGCGATCAAGACCGCTGAAGATCGTTAAATGGAGGCCGCGAGTGACGCGACAGCCGGGCTCGAAGTCCGGCGTCAACTGGGCGTGAGGCGGACACGATTCGCGGCGACCATTCTGGGATGGGCGCAACGTTCAGCGTTCGACCGCCTTCTGGCCCAGCGAGATCAACGCTGAGTCGTCGACAAGCGAGCCGTCCCACATCGCGGTAAGGCGGGTGATCTTTCCCCAGAGGTCCAACTCGAGCGCGACGACGCCGCGAGGAACAGGGTTATCAGCGGAAGTCCATTCGTAGCCCCCGCCCACCGCGCCGCCGACGACATGTCGAACGACCGTGCCGCGACCGGTGTACGGCAAGAGGGAGATGGCGTTGGCCAGATAGGAGCCAATACTCCGAGGGCCGACAAGCTGCACGTGCGCTGGAACGTCCTCGAAAATGGCGCCAGGCGCGAAAAGTTGCGCCGCGCGCGCTCCGTCGCCGTCTCGCAGGGCTCCGGCGAGCTGGTACGTGACGTTCTTCATGCCGAGCGCCGCGGTTTCTCCGACTGTCGACTCCCGGAAGTCCGTCGGGAACTTGTCCGAGGATACTTTCAGCCCCAGCGTGTCGGAGATCCCGAAATGCCGGCCGTCCCAGTAATCGATTTGACGTGTGATCTTGCGGTCGTCGAAATTGATGACACCGACCGTCCGGATCTCGGACGGTCCGAACAGGCCGGCGGTATCGGTGAAGAAAACTAGGGCACTAGTCGCATCGCCCAGTATCCGTGTGGGATACGACTTGCCGTCCTTGGGCCAGTTCGGCATGAACTGGCCCAAAGATGTCCGCAAGGAGTCCCAGTCATACCAGGACCACCCCAGCACCGCATCGATGTACGTGAGTGGATCGCGCGAAAAGAATGACATCGTCGCATCCGGACTGTGCGCGCTCTTGCGAGTGAGGTACTCCCGGACCAACACAACCACGTCTTCAGTGGCGTGCGAGGCATCGATGACGATATCGACGCCGGGGAAGGTGAGGCCGTCCCGGGTGCCGGCGGCCGACGCGCTCCCCGCGGGGAGAAGCGTGGCTGCGGCAATCCCCGCTCCGGCGAGCGTGGCCTGGCGGAACAACGTCCGTCGTGAGGTGCCGTTTCCTGCTGGCCGACTGGTTTCCATTCGCGTGTCTCCGGTCGAGCTCGGTGAGTTGCGCCTAGGCAGTAACTTGCTTGCGCGAGCAAACATAACACCGCCGCGAGAATGGCTAGCTATGGCCTCCGCCACAGTAGCGTGATGCGATTTCTTAGCTACAGCGTGCGTTCACGGGGACTCGGGCGTCAGTCCGCGGTCCGCTGGGCCTAGCGAGTCGGTGTCAGAGTGCTACCGAGCGGACGTCGCTCGCTTCGGGAGCTTCGCGGAACTATCAGCATCGGCGATGTGCTCCAGAGCCCGGGACAGGGCGCCAAGGTCGACGCCCTCCAGGTGGTTGATCAGATGGCGCCGAATGCTCTCGACATGAGTGGCCCGCGCCTCATCAAGACGAGCGAGCCCAGCCTCGGTCAAGACCGCTTCGCGACCACGACCGTCATCAAGGGACAGCGACCGACGAACAAGAGCCTGCGCCTCCAGTCGACCCACCGCGCGGCTTACCGCGCTCAGCGACTTGTGACAGCGGGCAGCGAGGTCATTGAGCCGTAGCGTTCGCTCGGGCGCCTCGGACAGGAACATCAGGACCACGTACTCGGTGTGCGTCATACGCTGCATACGGTCCAGATCCGCATCAAATGCCCGCATCATTGCCGCGATCGCGGGCAACAGCGCCCGGATCACCGCCTCTTCGTCCTGGCGAAGCGGAACGACGCCGTCATCGTCTGCCATGCCGCCCAGCTTACAGCTTGCTTGTGCACGCATGGACCGCGCTCTGCTGGGTGGGCCGGCCCCGATGCCGGCGCTGATGCAGCCACTCCAGGAAGGCGGTGGTGGCGACGGCGCCATCCACGAGCGTTAGTCCCAGCTGTCGCTTTGTGATCTGTGAGTGTCGGATCGGTGCTCCTGTGTGGAGGACAACCGCCACCGCGCCAGGTCCCTGCCGAACCAGTCCCTGCTCGGCGGCGGCGTGGGCACAGGCGTTGCGGCGGCCAAGGGGGGCTAGCGCTTCGCGTCCGGCGTGGCGGGCTGCGCGCGCTGGAGCCCGGCCCGACGGTCCTGTAGGGGAACGCCCCGAACCAGGTAGGCGAAGTCGGTCGCCGCGCGGGTTGGGTGCCCTTGACGATTCAGGCCGTACCGGTCGCGCCGATGAACACGACAAGCAGCTTGGCGACTCGGTTGGAGCGATTCCGCCACGCGTGGCGGGTGCCGATCTGGACGACGACATCTCCGGCGTTCAGTTCAGCCTCACCGGCGGTCAGCTCCAAGGTCAAGTTTCCCTCCAGTAAGAAGTCGTAGTCGACCGACGGGGTCGTATGCATACCGGGGTTGTCCGGCTCCATCAGCTCGTAGATGCCCGGAGAGATCAGCGGATGCTCCGCCGCGGCGGCTTCTCGGTCGAACCCGGGATCTTGGAACACCGCCAGGGGCGGAAGGGTCAGGAGCAGCAGGGAGGAGCCGCCAGGTGCGGGAACGAAGGTTCCCGCGGAGAGGGTGGGGTCTGTCCCGTCGTACTCCGTCGAAACGTTCGGGGGAGTCGACCACAGGAGCGTGTTGGAGAACCCCGGGGTGTGCACGGCCTGTCTGGACCTCGGCGGCGCACTGTCGTCGACCACGCGGCTGACTCCGTTGACGTTCGCCACGATCACTCTGCGCATCTGATCTCCTCAAGATCCAGTAGCTTTGGCCAGGTGGCCAGTCCAATCAGTACCCAAGCAAAGCCTCGACGCCCTGTCAACAGGCCGCCCAACTGACCTCTTCGGCTGCCTGTAAGTACTGCTCCTGCTGCTGGAGCGCAGGGGCCGGCAGGTTTCCGAGGCTTGACAGCGCGATGACGTGGTCCCACACTCGGCGGCAATGTGGCATAGCCAATATGGCAGCCCGTCCCGGCCTCTGACCGCCGGCGGTGACGCCGGCCCCGGTCGAGGCGGTCACAAGTTCAGCGCGGCCGGCGGGCTTGCCTCGGCGCAAACGATGCTCCAGGCCCATCCCGACATCCACGTTCTGGTCGGCTCGGATCAAGGCATGCAGGGCGCGACGCAGGCCGTGGTGGCGGCCCACAAAGCACAGCAGGTGAAGATCATCGGTCTGGGTGGGAGCGTCGCCGGCCTGCAGCAGGTGCGGCAAGGTGTCTGGTTCGGCGACGTCCCGACGCTGCCCGCGACAACCGCTCGCGTCGCGGTCCAAGCCCTCGTCAAGGCAGTTCGGCAGAACGTCGTCAGCGGAGGGCGCAACCCCGCTGCCGACCTGCCGGACGGCGGGCTCGCGACCACGTCCAACGTCGGCAAGTTCACGGGTGAGTGGAGCGGATGAGGATCGACGTCGTCGAGACCGCCGAGGCCCCGCGGCGCTCGTTCGCAGGCCTTGAGGTCATCGGGATCTCCAAGACGTTCGGTGCGGTCCGGGCACTGAACGACGTGACGCTCAGGATCGAGCCAGGCACGGTCCACGCCCTGGTCGGCGAGAACGGTGCCGGGAAGTCGACGCTCGGAAAGATCATCGCCGGTGTCATCCAGCCTGATCAGGGCCAGGTCGCCATCGGCGGCCGAACTGTCTCGATGCGCTCTCCGCGGGACGCCCTCGTCCACGGCATCGCCACGATCGAGCAGGAGATCTCGCTCGTGCCCGGCCTCGCCGTCCAGGACAACGTGTTCCTCGGTGCCGAGCCGCACGCATGCGGCTTGGTACGCCGCCGCGAACTGCGGCGGCGGTGGCAAATGATCAGCGACGAGTCCGGCTTCCGGCTCGATGGCTTCCAGCAGGTCAGTTCGCTACGGCTGGGCGAACAGCAGCAGGTCGAGATCCTGCGGGCGCTGTCCCGGCGTGCCGACCTCATCGTGATGGACGAACCGACCGCGGCGCTCACCGAGCAGGAAGCCCACGTGCTGCACAGGACAATCCGTTCCGTCGTGGCACGCGGGGCGACCGTCTTGATCGTGACTCACTTCCTCAAGGAGGTGCTCGCGCTCGCCGACACGGTGACGGTCCTGCGCGACGGCAAGCATGTGCGGACCGGTCCGGCGAGTGCGGAGACCGAAGCGTCGTTGATCCAGGCGATGCTCGGCCGCGATCTATCGACGGTGTTTCCGGAGAAACGACCGGCCCCCGCCACCGCGCCGGTCGTCCTGGGCGGCGAGAACATCGTGGCGCCCGGCGTGCGCGGCGTGTCCGTCGAGGTACGCGCCGGGGAGATCCTCGGGTTGGCTGGGCTAGAGGGATCGGGTCGCGCAGAGCTCGCACGCGCGCTGTTCGGCCAGCTCAAGATGTCGTCCGGAAAGCTGTTCATCGGAGGCGAACCGGTCCGCCGGCCCAGCCCGAGACGAGCGCTCGCCCACGGGTTGAGCATGGTCCCGGCATCGCGGCGAGACGACGGGCTGTTCCTGACCAGGCCGATCGTGGAGAACGTCAGCATCAGTTCACTCGCCGACGTGAGCCGCCTGGGCGTGGTGCGCCGACGTGCCGAGACACAACGCATCGCCGAGGTGCTGTCCACACTGGACGTCCCGCCGGACCGGCAACGCAGGCCGGTGTCGACGCTGTCTGGCGGCAACCAGCAGAAGGTCCTGTTCGCTCGGGCGTTCATGCGCAGACCGCTGGCCTTGATCGCCAATGAGCCGACCCGAGGCGTCGACATCGGCGCGAAGACGGCCATCTACGGGTTGCTGCACGGACTGGCCGAACAGGGCGTGGGCATTCTGTTGATCTCATCTGAGCGCGAAGAGCTCATCGGCCTCTCGCACCGGGTCCTGGTGATGTGCCGCGGCGAGGTTTCCGCCGAGCTGGTCGGTGACGAGATCCGCGAGGACCGAATCCTCACGGCCGCGTTGACGAACACGCAGGAGGCCGAGTCCGACTCTGCGTGGCGCGGAGCCGGTCAACCACACCCGTCCTTACGCAACACGATCAGGCGCGACGGAGAGTGACATGCTTCGAGGACTGCGGAGATCTGGCATTCTGATCCCCTTCATCATTCTGTTCATCGCGCTTGCCATCTCCAGCAAGCCGTTCGCGACGAAGGTGAACCTGCTCAACCTCCTTGACCAGCAGTCGGCGCTACTGGTCATCGCCTGCGCGGGCACGCTGGTCTTCGTCGCCGGCGGGCTGGACCTGTCCGTCGGCGCCGTGTACGCGCTCTCGGCGGTCGTCGCCGCGCGCCTCGCGCAGCACGGCGACATCGGGCTCGCCTTACTCGTGGGCGTGCTCGTGGGCGTGCTCGTCGGCCTGCTCAACGGCGTCATCGTCGCGATCTTCGAGATAAACCCGCTCATCGCGACGCTGTCCATGTCGTTCGTGGTCTCGGGCATCGCCTCTCTTATCACCTCCGGCGACAGCATCACGCTCTATCACCGCTCGGCCTACGGCGACCTCGCAAGGACGCAGATCTTCAGCGTCACGTCGGCGACCTGGCTGACACTCCTGGTGGCATGCCTTCTGGGTGCGGCGCTCTGGGCCACGTCCTTCGGCCGGCACATCTACGCGGTCGGTGGCAACATCAATGCCGCTCGACTCGCCGGCCTGCGCGTGACGCAGATTCGCGTCGCCACGTTCGCCATCAGCGGCGGCGCAGCCGCCTTTGGTGGACTGATCGACTCGTCACGGGTGCTGAGCGCCCAGGCCACCAACGGCGGCGACACGCTGACATTCACCGTGATCGCGGGCATCGTGGTCGGCGGCACGAGCATGTTGGGAGGGGAGGGCGCGGTGTGGCGCTCCGTCCTTGGAATCCTCTTCCTCGCGCTGATCGGCAACGGTTACAACCTGCTCGGACTCGACCCGCTCTACCAGCAGGTGACGCTCGGCGTCCTCATCCTCCTGGCCGTCGCGGTCGAAGGATTCGGCCGAATCGCAGAACGGTGGAACATCCGATCCTGGAGACGGCGGCCGGCACCACAAGTCGCCACGTGAGCCGGCCGGTCACCGAAGAAGCCGATTGGTAGGGGCGCGCGCCAGGCCGCCGGCAGGTCACCGTTGCCGGCGGCCAGGACGTGGATCTTCGAGCGCTGCCGGTCGACGCGTTCGGACCGGTCAGCGAGTCCGTGCGCAGGCTCGCGGCATCCACGATCGCCGCCGACCAGGCGATGCTCCCCGCCGCGCCGGCGGCGATGTCGTAGGCGGTGACAGTGCAACGGCGTTCCGCCCAGGGCCGCGGGCGCCTCGACCGAGGTCAGACCTTGGCCTCCTGGGCCGGACGAGGCGCAGGAACATCTGCGGTTCGTTGGGTGAGGTAGCTGCTCGGGGTCACTGTGGGTGTGGATCGCAGAACGTGCTCGCGGAATGATGCTGAAGCCGGGGGCAGCAGCCGGTCGAGGAGCCAGGCGAGGCCGATGTCCCGGGTGCAGTCGACATCGGTGATGTGCAGATGAGGCAGGGACACCTGGATGCCGTCGGCCGTCGAATGCGGCGTCCGCGAGGGCGGCAGCAGCGCGACCCCGAGCCCCGCGGTGACGAGGGCGCGCAGGGTGTCGACGTCCTCGCCCTCGAAGGCCACTCGCGGGGTGAAGCCGGCTTCGCGGCAGAGCCGCTCGGTGTGTGTGCGCAGCCCGTAGCCCTTACGCGGCAGGATGAACGCCTCTCCCGCGATCTCGGCCAGCCGGATCCGTTTCCGGCCGGCGAGGCGGTGACGCTCGGGCACGACGAGCCGCAACGGCTCGATCAGCAACCGTCGCCAGCACACCTGTGGATGGACAGGGTCATCGCTGGTGAACACGAGATCCACGCCCGCGTCGAGCAGCATGCCCAGCAGCCCGGCCTCACCCTGCTCGTGGAGCTCGAAGCGAATCAGTGGGTAGCTGCCACGGAAGCCGCCGACCAGCGGCGGCACCAGCCAGCTGCCGAGCGTGTGCAGGAATGCCAACGGAACGACGCCCCGGTTGGGGTCGACCAAGTCGGCGACAGAACGCAGGCCGAGGTCGTAGTGGTCGAGCGCCTGGTCCACGTGGGCCTTGAACATCCGACCAGCCGGAGTCAGCCGTAGCCCGCGGCCGACCCGAGTGAGCAACGGCGTCCCGACCTCGCGCTCCAACCGGGCGAGGGCACGGGACAGCCCGGGCTGGGTGAGGTGCGCGCGGTCCGCGGTGTCGGTCACGGTGGCGCCGTCCGCGACGGCCTGAAACCAGCGCAACACCTGCAGGTCCATGCCACCCATGATTCCGGGTTATGAGACGTGATGCAAAGAGGCATTGGACGCATAAGGGCCGGCGATCCGATGGTCGTTACAGGATGCCGATCGGCGACGAGATCGAATGGAGCCCGTGATGGCTGATGTCGCCGAGCGGGTTTCGTCTCTCCACCAACACCGTGATCGCGGAATCCCCTGACGATCATTCATAAGTTCCTGGCCATCAATATCTGATGGCGTCTGGCTTGGAGGTCTTGTGACGACAGTCTCCCCATCACGTTCGGCCGAACCCGCGCTGATCTCCCCGCGGGCCGCGGCCGGCGCCGGCGGGCTGCACCCACTCGGCGTGTTCATCCTGTTGGCCGGCGCGTTCATGCCGATCATGGACTTTTTCATCACCAACGTCGCCCTGCCCAGCATTGATTCGTCCTTGCACGCGTCGGCCTCCTCGTTGCAGCTGGTGATCGCCGCGTATGGCGTCGCCTATGCGGCCCTGCTGGTACTTGGAGGTCGGCTCGGTGACCGCTACGGTCGGCATCGCCTGTTCCTGGGGGCTCTTGTCGCCTTCGTCCTGGCCTCCCTGGCCTGCGGGCTCGCGCCGACGATGGCGGTGTTGGTGGGGGCCCGGATCGTGCAGGGCGGCGCCGCGGCCCTCCTCGTCCCGCAGGTGCTGGCGACGTTCCATCATGTGCTGGACGGGGAACGCAAGGCCCGCGCCCTCGCCCTCTACGGTGCGACCTCGGGTATCGCCTCGGTCGTCGGACAGGTGGTGGGCGGACTGCTGGTCTCCGCCAACATCGCCGGAACGTCCTGGCGGCCAATCTTCCTTGTCAACGTGCCCGTCGGGCTGATCGTCCTGCTCGTGGCGGCCCGGATCGTGCCCGCCACGCGCTCGCCCCACCCCGTCGGCATCGACGTGCGGGGCACGATCCTGTTCGCCGCCACCCTCACCGCACTTCTCGTCCCGCTGACCGAGGGTCATTCGCTGGGCTGGCCCTGGTGGACCTGGTCGATGCTTACGCTCGCGGCTGTCCTCGCCGTCGCCACCTGCTGGGTCGAAACGCGCGCCGAGCGGCGCGGCGAGGTCCCGTTGCTGCCGCCGTCGCTGCTGCGCCTACCCTCGATGGCTCGCGGACTGACGTTGGTGCTGCTGTTCAGCATGGGTTTCGGGGCGTTCATGTTCGCCTTCGCCCTGACCGTCCAGAACGGCCTGCATGCGGACGCGTTGCACGGCGGTCTGGCTGTTGTGCCTATGGCGTGCGCGTTCTTCGCCGGATCGTTGCTCGCCCCGCACCTGATCGGCCGCTTCGGCCGGGCCGCGATGTCGACCGGCGCGGTCGTCCAGCTCATCGGCCTGGCCCTGCTGGTCGCCGTGCTCGTGCACGGCTGGCCGCACGTCAGCCTGTGGGTCACGGCCGTGCCGCTCGCCCTCGCCGGCGCCGGACAGTCGATGCTGTTCGCCGGCCTGTTCCGCAGCGTGCTGGCTGACGTCCCGACCCACCTGGGCGGTATCGGCAGTGGGGCGCTGATCACCCTGCAGCAGAGCGGACTCGCTCTCGGGGTGGCCACGCTCGGCACGCTCTATCTCACACTGGCGCCGCACGACATCTCGCATGCCTTCGCCACCGTCGCGTATGTGCAGATGGGGATCGCTGCCATGCTTGCCGTCGGCACCGCGGCGCTGCCCCGGTTCACCCGGGCAGTGGCCGACGCTCCCGTGATCGACTCCTGACGCCGTCGTGCCCACGGGACCGCCGTGCGCGCATCGCGGGCATTCGGTGGCTCGACTGGCAAGGTGGACTGGCCGATTTACCAGTACCTGGCCGCGAGGCTAGACTCGTAGTCATGTCTGTCGAAGGCCGGGAGGGCGAGCTCGATGCCTGCGTCCAGTCGTGACTCGTCGGTCGAGTCGTCGCGTCGCGCGACGATCGACCTGCGGGGCATCGAGCCGCTCTCGGTCGCGCGTCTTTCGGACGAGCTGGCCGACCAGATCAGGCGCCTGATCATCACCGAGAAGGTCGCCGAGGGCGCGCGCCTTCCGTCGGAACGGGAGCTGGCCGAGCGATTTCGAGCGAGCCGGCCGACCGTGAGCCAGGCGCTTCGGACCTTGTCACTTATGGGTCTGGTGGAGGTTCGCCGCGGATCGGGCGCCTACGTGCTGCGCAGGCCGGAGACGATGGTGGCGGCGTCCGTCCACCTGATGCTGGATCTCGACGAACAGTCGTTGGGCCACCTGATGCAGCTGCGGCTGTGGCTCGAGTCGCTGGGCGTGAAGGAGGCCGCGTCGCGGGAGCCGGAGCTCACCCGGGACGAGCACGCCGACATCGTCGTCGCACTGGAACGCCTGCGCGCGTCCGTAGGGCGGCCGTCGGAATGGATCGCGGCCGACACCGTGTTCCACGCGACACTCGTCCGCAGCTCCGGGAACCCTTATGTCGCCGCAGTGTACGAGAGCGTACACACGGCGATCCTGTCGTATGAGTTCAACAACTGGGTTCAGACCGAGAACGTACCGGCTTGGCTACGCAACTCCGATCCGGAGGAGCAGATGGCGTTGCACGAGCCGATAGCTGCCGCGGTCGAAAGCCGTGATCCGCACGCTGCCGAGCAGGCCGTCCTGCGGCACCACGAAGTCATGCTTGAACACCTGGAAGCGGCGCGTCGGGCGATGCGCCGTGGCCGCCCCGCGGGCCGGTCCCGCTGAGCGGCCTCGAAGGCAACTTCATGACCGACGCTTATCATCCCACCTGGGACCTGAGGCTGCGATCGCCGGTCTGAGGCGACGATGAAAAGGGTCGCTGAAAAGGCCGGGCGCGTAGCGCCCGGCCTTTTCAGTCCGGCAGTCGTTCAGCGCTGGATGGAGATCAGCCTGAAGTCGGCGGTCTCCGCGTCGGGGGTGGTGAAGCGGGCGTTCGACAGGTAGAACCTGTCCCCGAACCGCGCCATCGCGGTCGGCGTGTCGAACGCGGGATCCGTCCACCGGTCGACGATCTTCCCGCTGGTACCGGCCGGGTCGAGTTCGATCACGGCCACCGTGTTCGCGAGGTTCTGCACGACGTGCAGGGTCCGGCCTTCGAGGACGAGGCCGTCCCCCCACGCGACGTCATCGCCGGCCAGGTCGACCAGCGTGGCGGAGCCTGTTTCCGGGTCGATCCGGAACAGCTTGCCGGTGTTGGTCTGTACGACCAGGATCGCGGCGCGGTCCGGTGTGGGAGCGATGCCGTTGGCGTTGAAGTTCTCCGCGAAGGTCTCGCCGTACTGGTAGACGAGGTCGCCGGTGATCGGAATCCGGACGACGTCGTCGTCGGTGGGCAGCTCACCGTAGGGACCGAACGGCAGCTTGTAGAGGACGGGCGCGAACGAGTCGGTGACCCAGGCGGCGCTGGGCGTGAGGATCAGCTCGTTCGTGAACGTCCTGTCCTGGCCGAGCTGGTAGCGGGTGATCACGCTACGGCTGGCGGTGTCGACGACGGACAGCGACCCGTCGATCCCGCCGCAGACGAACAGCCGTCCTCGGGCGTCGAGCGCCATACCGACGCCGGTGGGAGACAGCGGCGGCATGAAGGTCTCGTGTGTACCGTGCTCGAGGTCCACGAGGAAGACCGCGCCGGTCTTCAAGGACGAAACGTAGGCCCGTGCGCCCTCGGCGATCACGATGCTCTCCGGTCCCGAGCCGGCCGGCATCGGGATCTCGCGGGGATACCGCGCGCCGCTGGCAGGCGTGATGTCAGACATCGTCGTCGAACCTTTCGATGAGGGTGAACCAAGACTGCGAAGTCGATCAGATGTTGCGGGGGAAGACCAGGTCGACCCCGCCGCCGGTGTTCTGCTCGGGCCACCTGCTCGTGACGACCTTGGCCCGGGTGAAGAAATGCACCCCGTCGGTGCCGTGGGCGTGGCTGTCGCCGAAGAGCGAGTTCTTCCAGCCGCCGAAGGAGTAGTAGGCCACCGGCACGGGGATCGGCACGTTGACGCCGACCATGCCGACGCGCACCGTGTTCTGGAAGTGTCGAGCCGCGCGGCCGTCGTTCGTGAAGATCGCGGTGCCGTTTCCATAGGGATTTGCGTTGACGAGGCGAAGGGCGTCATCCAACGACGGGACGCGCATGACGGACAGGACGGGCCCGAAGATCTCGTCCTGGTAGATGCTCATGTCCGGCGTCACGTCGTCGAAGAGGCTGGGCCCGACGAAGAACCCCGCGCCGTCGGCGTCTGGTTCGGCGTCGCGGCCGTCGACGACGAGCCGGGCACCGGCGGCGAGGCCCGCGTCGATGTAGGACCGGACGCGGTGGAGTGCCGCTGCGCTGACGAGCGGCCCCATGTCACAGGCGCGGCGGCCGTCTCCGGTCCGCAGCGCCCGCGTGCGCTCCTGGATTTTCGCCACGAGCGCGTCGGCGCAGTCACCGACCGCCACACAGACCGAGATGGCCATACACCGCTCGCCGGCAGAGCCATAACCGGCGTTGACCGCCTGGTCGGCGGCGAGGTCCAGGTCGGCGTCCGGAAGCACCACCATGTGGTTCTTCGCGCCGCCGAATGCCTGAACCCGCTTGCCCTCCGCTGAGGCCGTCGCGTAGACGTGGCGCGCCACCGGCGTCGAGCCCACGAACGACACCGCCTGCACGTCGGGGTGGCGCAGCAGCGCGTCCACCGCTTCCCTGCCCCCGTGCACGACGTTGAACACTCCGTCAGGAAGCCCCGCGTCGCGCCACAGCTCGGCCAGCCACATCGCGGCGCTGGGGACCTTCTCGCTGGGCTTGAGCACGATGGTGTTCCCGGCCGCGATGGCCACCGGGAAGAACCACATCGGGACCATCACCGGGAAGTTGAACGGCCCGATGATCGCCACCGGTCCGAGGGGTTCGCGAATCGAATGCACGTCCACCCCGGTCGACGCCGCGGACGTGAACGACCCCTTGAGCAGGTGAGCGATACCGCAGGCGAACTCGACGACCTCCTGTCCCCGGGCCACCTCGCCGGCCGCGTCGCTCAGTACCTTTCCGTGCTCGGAGGTAATGATCGCGGCCAACTCGTCGGCGCGGTCGTTCAACAGTTCACGGAATCGGAACAGGATCCGCGTACGCCGGGCGAGTGATGTGCTGGCCCAGCTCGGGAAGGCGTCGCGGGCCGACCCGACGGCGGCCTCGACGTCGTCCTTCGATGCCAGGCCAACCTGGGCGGTGACGTCGCCGGTGGCGGGGTCGGTGACGTCACCGGCGGCGGCGCCGGTTCCCGTGAACGACTTGCCGTCGATCCAGTGCTCGATGAGGCGCATCATGTCCTCAGATGAGGCCGGCGGCGGCGAGGTCAGCGGTGAGCTCGGCGCGTTGCCGGTCGGTCAGCGGCAGCAGCGGCACTCGCGGGTCGCCACCGGACATCCCCAGCAGGCCGGCCCACGCCTTGATGAACGGAATCGGCAGGATCCGGTCGCGAACCCACTGTCCGTGCAGCCATTTCGACCCGAGGGCGCGCAGCGGTTCGAGTGTCGCGGCCACTTCGGCCGCCTTGTCGAACTCGCCGCCCAGAGCCAGCTCGGTGTACTCCCGCATCGGCTGCGAGCTCGCTGTCTGGAACAGATAGGGCAGGGCCGACGACATGTACACCGTCTGCCCGTGGTCGCGGATGTTCTCCAGCCAGGTGGCCTCGTTCGCCTCGCAGACCAGGATGCGGTCCCCGACGCGCGCCAAGGTCTCCAGATAGCGGGCGTGGTCGTGGCCGACCTTGATCCCGCACACGTTCTCCACGTCCGCGAGCTCGTCGATGAGATCCATGGGTAGCGTCACGCCTGAGTAGCTGGTGTCGAACAGCCAGACGCCGATATCCACCGACGACAGCACTTCCTGGTACCACGCCCGCAGGCCCGCCGCGGAGGCCGGCGGGTAGTAGGGGTTGATGACCACCGCGAAGTCCGCGCCGATCTGCTCGGCGTGCCGGGTGAGCTCGATCGTGGTGGCGGCCGAGTGGTCACCGGTGTGCGCGAGCACCGGGCAGGCACCGCTCGCCGCGCGCACCACCGCCTCTACAGCCTCCTTGCGCTCGTCGGCACTCAGCGCCCAGAACTCGCCCATGACGCCGGCGCAGAAAACCCCGCCGACATGGAGCTCGCGGGTCAGGCGCTCGAGGTCCGCCGCGATGGCGTCCTGGTCGAGCCGACCGTCGGTGGTGAACGGTGTGGTGGTGGCGGCCCACAGGCCGGTGAACTGCTTGCGGGCCGCCTCCTTGGCCTCGCTTCGCGCATACCGCACGTCGGTGCTCCCGTCAAGATTGGCCATGTGGCCATGCCAGTTGTGGCGAGTGTCGTCCGGGTGTCCCGTGCTGTCAACGCCGAACCGGCGATCGCTTTGCTGGTCCACGGGCCTTGACGAGGAGTGGGTCGAGCTTGATACTGGCCTAGCCAATTGACCACATGCGTCGCTGAGCCCGTTCCGCGGCCACCGCGCGCCGACTGGTGAGTCGAGGACCTTATGTCGTTGCAGGAGTTCGTCCCCACGCCGAAGTTCGACGACTACCGGCGCGCGTTCGAGGAGTTCTTCCACCTGGAGCGCCGTGACGGGGTGCTGGTCGCGCGGGCGCACACCCGCGGCGGCTCGATCCAGCTCAGCGTGCAGAACCATCGCGCTCTCGGCCAGCTGCTCAAGACGATCGGCGCCGACCCGGAGAACGAGGTGCTCATCCTCGCCGGCTCGGGCCCGGACTTCATGATGGAGTCCGATCCGTCCGGGTTCGAGCTCGAGGACGCCGACATGCCCTACTGGGCGTACGAGTACGCCTACAAGGACGGTCGTATCAACGTCTCCTCACTCATCAACGACCTTGAGATCCCGACCATCGGTGTCCTTAACGGGCCGGGCTTCCACACCGAGATCGTGCTGATGTGCGACATCACGTTGTGCGCCCAGGAGGCCACTCTCTTCGACCTCCACTACGACATCGGCTCCGTGCCGGCGGACGGGATCCACACCTGCTTCCAGGAGCTGCTCGGCGTGAAGCGCGCCGCGTATGCGCTGCTGACCGGCGAGGCGATCTCCGCGCGCACGGCTCTCGAGTGGGGGATGGTCAACGAACTGCTCCYTCGTGAGCAGCTGATCGACAGAGCCCTCGTCATCGCCGACCACATCATGAGCCAGCCGCGCATCACCCGGCGGCTGACCACGCAGATCGTCCGACGGCCGTGGAAGAAGCGCATCGTGGACGACCTGGACGGCGGTTTCGGAATCCAGATGTTCGGTCACGTCGCCAAGCAGAAGAGCATTCACGGCCGTGAGGCGATCTCCTCGACCGTGGAATACGTCCGGCAGGGGCGGCGCAACAGCTTCGACAAGGACGGCAATTCGGCGTCGGCCGGGGGCTGAGCCCTCACGGGCATGCTCGATGCCGCGTCCGCCAAGGAGGGAAAGATGCCGGAAGTACACGTCTACATGGCCGAGGGCCGAACGGACGAGCAGAAGCGAAACATGATGCTCGCCGTCACTCGCGCGCTCGTGGACAACCTCGACTGCCCGCCGGACGTCGTCACGGTTCAAATCATCGAGTCCAGGTGGACCGACAAGATGAAGAACGGCCGGACGTTCGCGGAGCGCTATGCCGAAAAGACCCCGCCGGGTTACCAGGCCCGACAGGCCGACCAGTGAGCCTGTCCGGGCGGGCTGGGGCCGGGCGGACGAAGGAGGACCTGACATGACGAAGCTCGGCTGGCTCGGTACCGGCCGAATGGGCGCCGCGATGGCGGCCCGGTTGATCGACGCCGGTAACGATGTGCTCATCTGGAACCGCACCGCCGCCAAGACCGCCCCGCTGGTCGAAAAGGGCGCGACGCGGGTCGAGACTGTCGCCGACCTGTGCGCGGCGGACGTCGTGTTCACCATGGTGTCGACTCCCAGGGATCTCGAGGAGGTCGCCGCCGGGCCCGGCGGTCTCCTCGCGTACGAGCAGGAGCCCGAGACCGCGCTCAAGGTCCTCGTCGACTGCTCGACGGTGTCCATGGAGACGTCGGCGTGGGTGCGCGCGCGGGCGGCGAAGGCCGGAGTTGCCTTCCTCGCCGCCCCGGTGAGCGGCAACCCGCACGTCGTCGCCTCAGGCGGCGCGAGCATCGTCGCGTCCGGCCCGCGCGACTCCTACGACCTCGTCGCGCCCTATCTCCTACAGATCGCGAAAGTCGCGGTGTGGACGGGGGAGGAGGAGCAGAGCCGCCTC
This sequence comes from Pseudofrankia coriaricola, assembly GCF_001854805.1. Classification (GTDB taxonomy): domain Bacteria; phylum Actinomycetota; class Actinomycetes; order Frankiales; family Frankiaceae; genus Pseudofrankia. The sequence continues at coordinate 93,847 of NZ_MBLO01000125.1, read as the reverse complement.
GTCAAGCTCTGCCACAACCTCTACCTCGGAGTCATGGTTCAGGCGCTCGTCGAGGTCACCAGCCTCGCCGAGAAGGGCGGCACCGATCGCGCGGCCTTCCTGGAATTCCTGAACGGCACCGTCCTGGGTTCGGACTGGGTCCGCAAGCGGACGAAGGACCTGGTCGCGCAGGACTGGACACCGACCTTCACCACCGAACTGTTGCGCAAGGACTTCGACCTCGGTCTCGGCGCCGCGCGCGCCCTGGAGGTCCCGATGCCGGTGGCGGCGTCGGTACACCAGCTGATCCAAAGCGCCATCGGGTCGGGGCTGCGCGACGCGGACTTCCTGTCGCTGTTCGTCCAGCAGGCCAGGATCGCCGGGCTCCCAACCGAAACCGACCAGTTCCCCACGAAGTCGTAGCAGCGCACAGCCACGCCCGACACCCCGGCAAGGCCACGTAGTCCAAGGAGAGTGCCCATGCCCCATCTCGCCGCGGAATCCAGCGAGGTGCGCCGGTTCGCCGACGCCCTCCGGCTCGAAGCCGTGCGCATGGTAGCCCCGCACGGCTTCGGCTATCTCGGCCAGGCGCTGTCCTCGGCGGAGCTCCTCGCGACGTTGTACCTGCGGGCCTATCGCCCCGGCGTGGACCAGCTCGTCTGCTCGCCGGGTCACTACATCATCGCCGTGTTCGCCGCCGCCGCGCAGATCGGACTCGTCGACCGAGAGCAGCTCGCCACGTACGGCTTCGACGACAGCGCCCTCGAAGCGATCGGCACGGAACGCTCGCCCGCGGTCGACCTCACCTGCGGGTCCCTCGGCCTCGGTCTGTCCAGCGGTGCCGGCTTCGCGCTCGCAAACCGGTTAAAGGGCGATAGCGATGCCCGCGTCTACGTCGTGGCAAGCGACGGAGAGCTGGAGGAGGGCCAACTGTGGGAGGCGGCCTTGTTCGCCGGGCACCACCACCTCGACCGGCTCGTCGTGCTGCTCGACGCCAACGACTCGCAGGTCGACGGACCGGTCAGCTCGATCACGACACTTGAACCGGTAGCCGACAAGTGGGCGGCATTCGGCTGGAACACCCACGACATCGACGGCCACGACGTCGACGCCCTGGGCGACGCGGTCGCCGCCGCCCTGCACGCCGACCGGCCGAGCGTGATCATCGCGCGGACCTCGACACGGACCGGACTGGACGTCCTGCCGCCAGACGCGGACGGGCACTTCATCAAGCTGCCGCCGGGCCTCGCGCGCGAGGCCATCGCCGAACTGGAGGCCCGTCTTGCGTAACCCGCCATACCCCACTGTCCTCAAGCCCTACGGCACCGCGCTGGTCGACATGGCGTCGGCACGCGAAGAGATCGTCTGTCTGTCGGGTGATCTCACGCGCCAGTGTGAGGTCGACCTGTTCCAGGAGAAGATCCCGGAACGGTTCATCCACGGCGGAATGGCCGAGGCCAACATGATGAGCGTCGCCGGCGCTCTCGCGCGCAAGGGTCTGATCCCGTTCGTGCACACCTTCGGTGTGTTCGCCACCCGACGGCCGTACGACCAGATCGTCAACTCGATCGCCTATCCGCGACTTCCCGTGCGCATTGTGGGCTTTATGCCCGGCGTCTCCAGCCCCGGCGGGCCGAGCCACCAAGCCATCGAGGACATCGCGATCATGCGTGCAATCCCTGGCATGACCGTGATCGACGTCGCCGACGCGGTCCAGAGCCGCGCCGCCGTCGCGGCGATCGTCGACCTTCCCGGCCCGGTGTACCTGCGCCTGAAGCGGGGCGAGATCCCGGTCATCTTCGACGAGCCACACCACCTCTCGCTGGAAGACGCGCAGGTGCTCACCGAAGGCGACGCCGTGGCCGTGATCGCCTGCGGAATGATGATCCCTGCGGCTCTGGCGGCGGCTGAGGTGCTCGGCGCCGCCGGCGTGTCCGTCGCCGTGGTCAACACGCCTGTCCTCAAGCCGTTCCCCGGTCCGACAGTGCTGGATGTGGCGCGCGGCGTACGAGCCGTCGTCACCGCGGAGAACCACTCCGTCATCGGTGGGCTCGGTTCGGCCGTCGCGGAGACACTCGCGACCGCGGGGCTGGGCCGTCCGCTGCGCCGCGTCGGGCTGCAGGACACCTTCGCGGAGGGCGCGAAGAGCGCTCCGCACCTGTTCCGGAAGTACGGACTGTCCACGCGCGACATCGTCGCCGCGGCATGGTCCGCCCTCGGCCGTGAGGACCCGACACCCACGGTGCCCGAGCTCCCCGTGACCGCCGGCGAGTACGCGCCGGTCTGAGCAGCGACGGTGTGCGATTCGGGCGGCGGCGACTGGAGCCGCGCGAGCGCGCCAGCGCGCGGAAAGCGATAAGACATGCCCCACGATCTGGATGCTCTGCTGAGTGCGGTGCCGACGCGGCTGCACATCGGCGGTGAGTGGCGCGACGCGAGCGACGGCGCCACCCTCGAGGTCATCGATCCCTCGACGGCCAAACCGCTGACCACGGTCGCCTCCGCGACCCCCGATGACGGGATCGCCGCGGTCGCCGCCGCCGAGGAGGCGCTGCGCTCCTGGCGGCGCACCGCTCCTCGTACGCGCGCTGAGCTGCTGCGGCGCGCTTTCGAGCTGATGATGCAACGACAGGAGTGGTTCGCGCTTCTGATCAGTGCGGAGAACGGCAAAGCGCTCCCAGACGCGCTGGCTGAGGTCGCGTACGCCGCGGAGTTCTTCCGCTGGTACTCCGAGGAAGCGGTCCGGCTGGGCGGAACCGTCCACGTCGCCCCCAGCGGCGACTATCGCGTCGTCGTGGAACGCGAGCCGATCGGTGTGGCCGTTCTGGTTACCCCGTGGAACTACCCCGCGGCGATGGCGACGCGCAAGATAGCGCCCGCGCTCGCGGCCGGCTGCACCGTCGTGCTGAAACCAGCGACCGACACGCCGCTGACCGCTCTCGCCACAGCCGCCCTGCTCGCCGAGGCCGGCGTACCGCCAGGGGTGGTGAACGTGCTGCCCGCGCAGCGCTCCGGCGAGGTCGTCAGCAGGCTGCTGTCCGCGCCCGCCGTGCGGAAGGTCTCCTTCACCGGGTCGACGGCGGTCGGTGTCACTCTCCTGCACGCCGCGGCCGACCGTGTCCTCAGCTCGTCGATGGAGCTCGGCGGCAACGCTCCGTTCCTCGTGCTCGCCGACGCGGACCTGGACCGGGCCGTCGCCGGTGCCATGGCGGCGAAGATGCGTAACGGCGGAGAGGCATGCACCGCGGCCAACCGCTTCTATGTTCACGACTTGGTCGCCGACGAGTTCTCCCGCGCCTTCGCCGCCAGGATGGAGTCGCTACGTGTCGGCCCCGGGTACGAGGACGGCGTGACGCTGGGTCCGCTCGTCAACGAAGCGGCGCGGGACAGGATGGGTGCCCTCGTGGCCGATGCAGTCGGCCGCGGAGCCGCCCTCGTCACCGGCGGCGCAGTCCCGGACCGCGAGGGCTACTACTACCCGCCGACGGTGGTCGACCATGTCCCGGCCGAGGCCAATCTCCTGCGTGAGGAGATCTTTGGCCCCGTCGCCCCGATCGTCCGATTCACCGAGGTAGACGAGGCGATCACCGCGGCCAACGTGACGGACTACGGGCTCGTCTCCTACGTCTACACCGCCGATCTTGCCGAGGGCATGCGGGTCGCTGAGGCGCTCGAGACCGGGATGGTCGGGCTGAACCGCGGGATCGTCTCCGATCCGAGCGCACCGTTCGGTGGCGTCAAGCTAAGCGGCCTTGGTCGAGAGGGCGGCCACGAGGGAATGCTCGAGTACACGGAGACCAAGTATATCGCCACATCGTGGTAAAGATTGGCACGAGTCCGACCGGTAGGGCACGGTACAACTTATGGAGAAGAGATGAACGATCCTGAGCAGTTCGGCGGCTCAGGCGCCAACCCGTTCGTTCTCCGCAACGGGCTCGTGCTGTCGATGGACCCGCGGGTCGGTGACTTCGAGACCGCGGACGTCCTGGTCCAGGACGGCAGGATCCAGGCAGTCGGCCCCCAGCTCACATCCGACGCGCCCTCCCTCGACTGCGCCGGGCGAATCATCCTGCCGGGATTCGTCAACTCGCATCACCACATGTTCCAGACCGCGCTGCGCGGCTACTGGGCCGACGCGCTGTCCGACGACTACTTCAGCCAGTCTCGTCAGGGTGACAAGGCGTTCTTCCACGTCTACACGCCCGAGGACATCTACTGGGGCCAGTACGCCGGCGCCCTAGAACAGATCAGCTCCGGAACGACCACCGTCGTCGACACGTCCCAGTGCACCGAAACGCCCGAGCACACCGACGCCGCCGCCGATGCCCTCATCGCCTCCGGCTTGCGCTGCGTCTACGCGTACTCGCCCAGGGCCCACGGAAGCAGAGCCCACCCGTCCTACGCCTACCCGGCCGACGTCGACCGCCTCCGCGACACCTACTTCAGCTCGGACGACCAGCTCGTGACCCTGGCGCTGGGCTCGCCGGTCGACGAACAGAACTGGCGCCTAGCCCGCGAACGTGACCTCACCATGTTCTCCCATGTCAACGACGAGGCGACCGGCCTGCAGCTAGAAAAGCTCAGCGGACTCGGACTCACCGGGCCATGGAACACCTACATCCACTGCACCGGCCTCGCGGAGAGCACGTGGCGCACGATCGCTCGCACCGGCGGCCACGTAAGTTTGTCGAATCTCGTCGAACAGACGCTCTGCACTGGCCTACCAGGAATGCAGCCCGCCCTCGACCACGGAATACAGCCGAGTTTTAGCACCGACGCGGTCAGCCTCGGCCCAACCGACCTCTTCACCCAGATGCGCGCCGCCTACGCGCTGCAGCGAAGCCGCCGGCAAGAGCGCGCCATCGCCGGCGAGCCCGTCCACTCAGACCCGCTCACCACGCGGGACATCCTCAGGATGGCCACCATCGAGGGCGCACGAGCGGCACACCTGGACCACCGGGTCGGCTCCCTCACTCCGGGCAAACAGGCGGACATCCTCGTGCTCAACGCGCTCGCGCTCAACGCGGCACCCGTCAACCACGCAGCCGGCGCCGTCGTGATGCTGATGGACACAAGCAACGTCGAGACAGTGATCATCGGCGGGCGCGTCGTCAAGCACGCCGGCCGACTGGTACGCGTGAACGTACCGGCCGTCGTGAAAGCCCTCCAGCGCTCCGTCGACGGCATCCTGTCCCGATCGGCAGCCCCGCGGGTCCTCTTCACTTCCTGCCGCGCTTGAGCGTGTCGTTAACTTGCCTGCCTCTCAGGTCGTCCCGCGGTCGTCTCGTCTTTGGACAAAGCGCCGACGAGTTCCTGCAGACCCTCGCCGCCTACTGTGAACGAATCAACGACTCGGGCGCGAGGTATTCCTCAAGCCACCACCATCTCACTTGATCCCATCTGCGGGCCCCTCGGCTAAGGCCCCTGGGAGGTGCCGGAGCTCCTGCCGCGCTGGTGGGCCGAGTCTGCATGACGATCAGGCCGCTGGGGAAATCGTGCTGGCGGGGCGCCGCGACTACTGGTCGGCTTGTCGCATGTGACGGCGTGTCGACGACTTCGACGACTGGGGAGACGGGCCCGTGCGTAGTCGCTGCGCACGATCGCCAGGCTGGGGAGACTCCGCGGGATGGTTCATTTGGCGGCTGGTCGGGACTGGAGACCTGGTGGCTGGGCGAAGCCCTCGCGCAGCGTGGGCAGCGTTCGCTTTCCGGACGCTTTCAGGGACCGGGCGGGTGGGGTCACCCGGGTGCGGAGTAGGCGGTCACCGGGCCGGCCACTGCCAGCCGTACCCGCGCGCCGGGGCTTGGGAGCTGGTCGCCTGGGATTCTGGCCGTCACGGTCAGACCCGAGCGGGTGAGCTGGAGCTGGACCGTCGCGTCGTGGCCGAAGTACCGGATCTCGGTCACCTCACCGACCAGGTCACCGTTGCGGCCACTGTCGTGGGCGCCGTCGGTGCCGTCCGCCGGGCCGAGGAGCCTTATCTGCTCCGGCCGGATGAGCACCCGCGCCGCGCCCTCGGCGCCACCGGCGGCCACCGGCAGTGTGCCGAGGTCGCAGGACGCGGTGAGGCCGGTGACGACGGCTGGCACGAACACGGCCGCGCCGACGAACGCTGCCACGACCGGGTCGCCGGGCATGGAGTAGACATCGCGCGGCGGGCCGACCTGCGCGATGCGGCCGGCGGCCATCACGGCGACCTGGTCCGCGAGCGACAGCGCCTCGTTCTGGTCGTGGGTGACCAGCAACGCGGTGGTTCCGTTGGCGCGCAGGGCCTCGACGACCGCGTTGGCGGTGCTCAGGCGCAGCCCGGCGTCCAGGGATGAGAACGGCTCGTCGAGTAGCACGAGAGCGGGGCGGGGCGCCAGCGCGCGGGCGAGCGCCACCCGCTGCTGCTGGCCGCCGGAGAGCTGGTGCGGGAACCGGTGGGCCAGGCCCGCGTCGAGGCCAACGAGGTCGAGCAGTTTCGCGGCGCGGCGACCGGCCCGGCGCTCGGTGCGGGGCAGCCCGAACCCGATGTTGGCCGCGACGTCCACGTGCGGGAACAGCGCGCCCTCCTGCGGGACGTAGCCCACTCCTCGCCGCTGGGCGGGGACGCTGCGACCGGGGCCGAACACCTGTCGCCCGCCGAGTTCGATCGTCCCCGCATCCGGGTCGCCGAATCCGGCCACCAGCCGCAGCAGCGTGGTCTTGCCGCAGCCCGAGGGCCCGAGCACGGCCGTCACGCTGCCGTCGGTGACGTGCAGGTCGACGCCGGCGAGCGCCGTCGTCGCGCCAAAATGCTTGGTCACCTGGCTGACGGTGAGCGCTTTCATGGGCCTCTCCGGACCGATCGGGTGAGCAGGAGCGTCGCCGGGGTCGACAGCGCCACCATGAGCGCCGCGTACGGGGCGGCCGCGCCGTAGTCGATGTCGTTCGTCTCGCTCCAGAACTGGGTCGCCAGCGTCTCGGTGCCGGTCGGCGACAGCAGCAGCGTGGCGGTGAGCTCAGTGACCACCGCGAGGAAGACGAGGATCGCGCCGGCTCCGATGCCGGGCGCTATCAACGGGAGGGTGACGCGCCGCCAGGCCCGCATCGGGGAGTTCCCGAGGGCGAGCGCGACATCGTCGAGGACCGGCGGTGCCTGCGCGATCGCGGCCCGCGCTGCCACCATGGCCCTGGGCAGGAACATGATCGCGTATGCGATGATCAGCAGGGTGGTGGTCTGGTACACCGCCGGCAGCACCCGCAGGGACAGGGTGACGAGCGTGAGCGCGACCACGATCCCCGGGAGCGCGTTCGCCGTGTAGGTACTACGTTCAAGGAGCGTGGCGATCCGTCCGGGGTGCCGCACCGCGAGCCAGGCGACCGGGGATGCGAGCGCGACCGTCGCCAGCGCCCCGGCCAGTCCCAGACCCGCCGCGGTCGCCGTCGCCGTGGCCAGGTCGCCGACCGGGAACGCCGTGGAGGCGCCGACCAGCAGCCACCGGACGACGCTGGCGAGGGGCACTCCGAGTGCCAGCGCGACGACCGCGCCGAGACCGGCCACCGCGGGGACGGTGAGCCACCCGAGCCGGGCCGGTTCGGCGGTACGGCTGACACCGGACCCGAGCCGGGCGTAACGGTGCCGGCCGCGCAGGCTCAGCTCGGTCACGACCAGCACCCCGCAGTACAGCACCAGGACGCCGGCAAGCATGTTCGCCGCCGGGCCGTTGAACGACGAGCGGTACTGGTCGTAGATCGCCGTAGTGAACGTCGGGAACCGCAGCATCTGGAGGGCGCCGAACTCGGCGAGCAGATGCAGGCCCACCAGCAGTGATCCGCCCAGGATGGCCGGTCGCAGCTGCGGCAGCACGACCCTGGCGAACGTCCGCCACGAGCCGAGCCCAAGCGAGCGGGCCGACTCCTCCAGCGCCGGGTCGAGCCCGCGCAGCGTGGCGCCGACCGGTAGGTAGACCAGCGGGTAGTACGCGAGCACGACGATCAGGAGCGCGCCCCGGTAGCCCTCGACCGCTGGGGTCAGCGAGACCCACCCGTAGCTGACGACGAACGCCGGCACCGCCAGCGGGGCGGCGAGCAGCACGTGCCACACCCGCCGCAACGGCAGGTCCGTCCGTTCCACCAGCCACGCGGCCGCGGTGCCCAGCACGGCGCTGGCGAGCATGCCGCCGACCACCAGCTCGGTGGTGTTGACGAGCAGGTCGCCGACCCTGGGCCGGACCAGCAGCCGCCAGGTCTCCGACCACCCGACGTCGATCGTGTACCCGATGATGAACAGCAGCGGGACCGCCGCCAGCAGCGCGACGAGCGAGCAGGCCAGGAGCAGCGGGCGCGGGTACGCCATGACCGTGGCGCGCCGTGCCCGTGCTCCCGCCGTCGTCGGCAGGCTGCTCAGAGGAGGCCGGCCTTCTGCATCAGCTCGACGACCTTCGGGCCGTTCAGACTCCCGACGTCGATGGTCGGCGCGTCGAGGTCCGCCAGCGGGGTCAGGGCGGGGTTGGTGGGCACCTTGTCGGATACGGCGTACTCCAGTGCGCCGCTGTCGACCAGGACCCTCTGCCCGGCGTCGCTGGTGAGGAAGCTGACGAACTGCTGCGCCTCGGCCTGCTGGTCACTGGCCGCGAGCATGCCGACCCCGGAGACGCTGATGAACGCGCCAGCGTCCTGGTTGCGGAAGAAGTGCAGCTTGACGTTCTTGCTGTCCTCGCCCGACTCCGCCTGGTCCTGGTACCAGTAGTAGTGGTAGATCACGGCGGCGGGAACCTGGCCGGTGTTCACGGCGCGCATCGCGGCGATGTTGTTGTCGTAGATCTTTGCGTTGTGGTCGAGGCCGGCGAGCCACTCGGCCGTGGCGGGCTCCCCCTCCACCGCGAGCACGGCGCTGACGATGGCCTGGAAGTCCGCGCCGCCAGCCGCGACGCCGATCCGTCCCCGCCACTCGGGCTTGGCCAGGTCCATGATCGAGGTCGGTATCTGGTCTTCGGTGACCTGGCTGGGGTTGTAGATGAACACGGTCGACCGGGCGGCGAAGCCGGCCCAGTTGCCGGTGCTCGGCACGTACTGGTCGGGCACCTGGCCGATGGTCGCCGCGTCGAGGTGGCTGAACCCGCCAGCGCGGTCGACGAGCGTCATCGCCGGCGAGTTCTCGGTGGCGAAGACGTCCGCGGGCGAGCTGTCGCCCTCCTGGATGATCTGGTTGGCCAACGCGGTGTCGCCGCCAGACCGCATTTCGACCTTGATACCGGTCTGCTCGGTGAACGCATCGATCATGACCTGCATCAGGTCCTTGTGCTGCGCGTTGTACAGAGTAAGCGTCTTTCCGTCACCCGACCCACACGCCGACAGGCCCGTCGCAAGGATGGCTGCCGCCAGCGCGGCCGCGATCCGTCCCGCCTTACGCATGGAACTCCTTCGTCATCTTCGTCATCGCGCAAACACGTCGAAACAGGCCAGACAGCTACAAACTTGTAGTAGTTAAGTTAACCCATCCTTACCTTCGATTCCAGATGGGTGACGTGGAGCATGCCTGGCGGTGGGTGCTCAACGTCGGGTCGACCGCCGCGGCGGCGAGCACACGCGAGCCGCGCGGCAGCTGGACGCACTTTCGGTTGCTTGTGCGGGCGCGTTCGACTGGAGGACGCCGGTGGGACGCCCGGCGGATGGGGCACCGGGCGACGGCCCGCCCGGACGAACGAGCGCGGGAGCAGCCTGAGCCGGCCGAACAACGCCGTCACGTCCGACCAGAGCCGCCACGCCGCCACGCCGACGGCAAGCGAGGCCAGCAGCGCCAGGACCGGGTGGTCGACCTGCAATAGGGGAAACACCTGCCAGTGAGTCAGGTAGATGCAGAGCGAGCTGCTGGCCAGTACGCCGGCCAGCCGCCGCAGTGGGCGTGGACAGCGCACGCTTGAGATCCAGATCAGCAGGACCAGGCCACCGAGCACGATGTCCTCCCGGCGCGCGTCCGCGAAGAAGCCGGGGATGGTCAGCGTCGCGGCGGCCGTCACGGCCAGCCGTCGCCACACCGTGGTCGCGGCGGCGGCGGCCCAGCCCAACGCGAACAGCCAGAACACGGCGACCGAGGTCTGCGTATGGCGTGGGCCCGCGGGCAGCACGACCACCTCGAACCGGGTGAGGAGACCGACCGCCAGCGCCCCCATGGCGACGGCGAACGGGAAGCGGCGCTGCGCCCGGTCCAGCACGGGAATGCTGACCAGAACCGCGAGCACCAGCAGGATCTGGACCAGCGCCTCGATGAACCAGAACTCCCAGGTCGGGCCGGCCAGGTCCGGTCCGAACACGTTGGTGAGCAGCACGATGTTGGCGAGGTTGTGCTCGTCCATGACGAGAACGAGCGCCGTGATGAACAGGACGCTCGGAACGGCGATCTGGGCCGTGCTGCGCAGCAGGCCGCGCACCCGCCGCGAGCGCGGAGCAGACGTCAGGTGGAAGCGGGCGAAGTTGTAGCCAGCGACCGCGATCAGCAGGTGAGCGCCGCCGAGGAGGCCACCGATCGCGTCGAAGGTGTTCGCATGGGTACCGACGATCAACACGATCGCGACCGCGCGCAGAAGAGCGCTGATCTCGACGGACGCGCTTCGTCCACGACGCGGCCTGGCCGCCGGGGCCAGATCCCGTAGCGGGGTGGTGTGCCAGCTGGCGGGCAGATGTCCGAGGAGATCTTCCAGGCGCAGCGACAGGTCGACGTAGGACAGCGAGTCGCCGCCAAGACTCACGAACGTGCTGTCCTCGGTGACCTCGTCGCTTCGCAGCACGTCGGCGAACAGTCGCCGCACGTCGGCGGCGACGTCCGACGGCTCGCGTCCGTGCGCGGAGGCGGCCACAGGCCGCGCGGCGGGCACGGGAGGCGCCGCGGCACGCGCGATCCTCCGCATCGTGACGAGGTCCACCTTGCCGGTCGGCAGGCGTGGCAGCGCGTCCACGAGATGGACCCGCACCGCGGTGTCCGGCAGCCGGCACGTCCGCGCGACCAGCCCACGGACGAGCAGCAGGTCGGCGGGGCCCGCGACCACCACGTCGATCGCGGCGTCGTCGGTCACGCAGCAGGCACTCAGCCCATCGGTGGCGAGCACTTCCTCGACCCGGCGCAGGTCGATACGCAGTCCGAACACCTTGGCGAACCTGGTCCGCCGCCCCACGATCTCGTACAGACCGTCGTCGGTCCGGCGCGCGATGTCGCCGGTGCGCAGCTCGTCCAGCGTCGAGCCCAGCGCTAGGTCCGCGGCCGAGTCCGCGTAGCCCATCATGACGTTGGGGCCGGTGTACACCAGTTCCCCCACGGCGTCGGCCACCCCGCCGGCCCCCGCGAGACCGTCCGCGCTGTCACCGACCTGGCCGTCGTCGCGGCCGGCGCCGGCCAGTGGTTCGAGCCGGAACGACCCACCCGGGATCGGCATGCCGATCGTGTGTGGGTGGGTCGCGGCGAGGCGCGGGGGCAGGTAGGCCATGCGAGCGGTGGCCTCGGTCTGGCCGTACATCACGACGAGATCCCAGCCGTCACGCTGCCCAAGCCGGGCATAGCGACTCACACGGTCCGGCGGGAGCCGACCGCCGGCCTGCGTGACATAGCGCAGATGTGGCAGCGGCATCTGGTCGAAACCGACGCGGTCCAGGAGATCAAACGTATACGGCACACCGGCGAGTGAGGTGCCCTTCCCTGCCCGGAAGAGGTCCCAGAAACACGGGTCGGTCACAGATCGGGAAGTGAGGATCAGGCCGGCTCCGCGCCACAGGTGACTGTGGACGACCGACAGTCCGTAGCAGTAGTACATCGGCAGCGTCGTCGGGGCGCGATCCTCCGGCCGCAGCTCGAGGTATTCGGCGATCGACTCGGCATTGGCCTGCAGGTTCGCGTACGACAAGCGAACCAGTTTCGGCGAGCCCGTCGAGCCAGACGTGCTCAGCAGGAGGGCGAGGTCGGGATGCAAGTCGTGGCCGGATCCGTCGCGTCGATGCTCGACCTCGACCGCCGCGCCGACCGGGCGCACCACGACGTCGGGGTCGTAGGCCGTGACGAGCGACGCCGCCGGGCCGGGACCATCACCCGGCGCCAGCAGGACCACATGACCAGCGGACAGCGCCGCCAGGTACATGACGAGCACATCGAGCGAGTTGACCGCGGCGAGCAACACCAGCCGACGTCCAGGGCCAAGCCGCGCGGCGGCCTCGTCGACCCGCGTCCGCAGCTCACGGTACGACAGCTGCCCCTCCGCCGTGACCACCGCGGTGCGTTCGCCATGCCGAGCCAGCTCACGCACGAAGAACGCGGTCGAACCCGCCACGCAGGGCAGGCCAACAGAGGTCATACCGACACCTACACGTTTCGACAAATCTTCCCTGAGTCCTTAATCTCTGTGATGGAGACCGTCGGCTCTACCACGTCCAAGGGCGCGCGACACGCGCTCCAGAGGAGGGAATTGGGGCGCGGACGCGCGAACGGTCCGCGCCTCTCCGAACAGAGCGATGCTCGCTTCAGTGATTCCTGAGCGCATGCTCCACCGAGATGCGGGCGGGAGAACTCGCCCTCGCTCCGCCGACCGGAATACCCACAACAAACCCATCCAACAAGACAGGATCGACGCCTATATCACGCGCCGCGAATCCCGCTGTCGAACGCCGCGAACGACGGCCGGCATTCGCCAGCCGGCCGCGACAACGGCGGATGGCAACGCGGCCAGATGACACAGGTTTCCACGCCATCGACGCGACCGCCGTGGCGAGACACGTCGGCCTGCACCGCTCGACGAGCAGAGGCGCGCGGAGTCGCCCGCCGTCGGACGCCGCCATCGAGCCCGGCCTGGAACCTCCGACCGTGGGAGCGACAGCCACGAGACGAGCAGTCAGCCTAGGTCAGGCGACCCGACCCTGGGACCCGAGACAAGTACGCCTCAGCCGACCACACCACAGGGAAGTCCGCAGGTCAGAGACTTCCTTCACGGTGGAAAGTGACCCGACTGAGCACCGCCCTGCCGCCCCGGCAGGGTTACTCCACCACTCACCCCCGCATCGCCTTCGTAAGGTTAGCCTTAGTTCAATTACTACAAGAATGTCGTAGCACCCGGGCGTTGTCAAGTAGTCGCGTTTCGGGCCCCACAGCCCTAGCAGCGCAGGTCAACGAAGATCCACCACACGCCGCACCGTCCCGCGGCGACTCCGCGCTGGACCGCGGCGGGCAGGCTGGTCCCGTCGGAGCGGGCGAGGATGCATGTCGCGGCCCACGGCGTCACGAGATCCGTTCTGGCCTGATCGCTGCGACCGTCGACCGTCATGTCCCGGACGGTACAACACATACCGTGGCTGAACCGTGACAGTGAACCAACCGTCGATTCGTCGTGAAGCTCCGGACGCATGTCGATCCGTTGAGGGTGCTGTGCGACCTCGGAGAACCTGGCTGGCGGTCTCTTCATCCGCTGGGCGCTCGCCATCCCATACGGCCAGGTCGTAGCTCATGCCAGGAGGCTCCCGTACCGCATTAACGGCCACGTGTCTGGAACCGACAGGGCGCGGGCGCCGGTCGTTGAGATGCGTGGCGCGCCGCCCGCGCCGCGCGCGGCGCAGGACCCCGACGGCCCGCCCGCGCCACTGGGGCCCCGCCTCGCTTCGCTCGGCACCCGGGCACGTCGGGCCCGCCACCCCGCCCGCGCCCGTCGGAGCGTCGCGCCACGCCGAAAGTCAATAGACCTACGACCGGAGCGCTTGAAGCCTTCGATCGCTAAGCGCTGTAAACGCGCTGGTCATGACATGAAAAGTGCCCCCGTGGAGGCTCGTACAGCATCCACGCAACTTTCGGCGTGGGGTCCGGGGCTCGGCCCCGGAGCAGCATGGCGCAGGAGTCTGGGAGCAAACCCGACGGGTTTGCGAACAGGAAGATCTCGATCGCGTGCCCCCGGCGGGGAACCGTGCAGAAGGGGGAGGCGCTGACCTGGGGGTTCCTGCCGGGGAACTGGTTGTGGAGGCCAGTTTCGAGGTTCCGCGTGGTGCGCGATGACCACGACGACTCCTGTCTCGGCGCCTGGTGTGGACGGGCGTAGTGTAGCGTTCCGGGCGGTCACCGCGATCATGGCCGCAGTGGTTGCCCTGACGTTCTTGTTTGGGTTCGGCAATGTCTGACTGCTCGGTCTGCGGCTGGGTGTGCCCGCGTATGTGGCGCCGTTGGTCGCGCCGGTGGTGGACTTGCCGTGCTTGGCCTGCTTGTCGCGATCCGGGAGCTTGCGCTGCGGGGCGCGCCTCGTGAGGAGATCCGGCCTGCTCGTCGACTTCTGGTGTTCGCGAGCGTGGTGACGCTGGCGCTTAATATCGCCGAGCCTATTGCGGCCGGGAACCTGGGTAAGGCGGCGTTCGATGCCGTTGGCCCTCTGCTGCTGATCGGCTGGGCGGAGGTGGGGTCGGGTCTGCTCCATGCTATGCGGCCTGCCGGGTCGGGGGTCGCGCCACCAGAGCCGCACGGGGCTGATGTCGCGGATGGTCGCGCGGTGGCGAAACAGCACGGGTGGGGGGATCGCCCCGCCGCCTCTGAGCCGGCCTCGGCAACGAAGGGGTGTCGAGTGGATGTTAGGGCCCGCGAGCAGGATTTGCTGCATCGAGCTCGGGCCGAGGATGTGCTGCATTGGCAGCAGCATCAGCGGCCGATCTCCGCGGAGACGCTCCGCAAACGCCTGCATGTCGGCGCTGGCGTCGCTCGCAGCCTGGTTGTGCAACTGCGCAGCGACACTCACACCCAGATCGAAAGCACCACGGGCCTCGCCAGGGGAGAGCCTCAGTAGGCGGTGCGATTGGCGTGATGCGGCGCCGCTCCGAGCGCCGACTCCTCCGGGTGGGTCCTGGCTGCCTGGGCATGGCGCCCGGCAGCCAGGACCCTGGCCGGTCGGATGGAGTAGATCAGTTCAGGGTTCGTCTCGCCGCGTTCGGTGAGGATGTGCTGGGCCAGATCGAAGGTGGCAGGCTCGATCACCGCGGCGCGGGCGTCGATGTCACGGAAGCGGACCTTGCCGAGGTAGATGCGATTGGTGAGGACGTCGGCGATGGCTTTGTGCTTCAGGGCTGGTTCCTGGTTGTGCGATCGCCTTGTGGTGCGCGCGGCGGCGTACCAGGTTCCGCTCGTTGAGGTGGGCGGCGATGGCGCGGCAGCCGAGCCGGCGTCGGGTGTAGAGGCGGAAGATCAGTTTGACGATGGTGATTTCGTCGTCGAGGGTCGCGAGGCTGTGCCCGCTGTTGCGGGTGTAGCTGTACGGTGCGGTGCCCACCGTCCATTGGCCCTTGGATCGAATCGCTCATAGCCAGCGATAGGCCGACTGGCTGCGCGGATGGCGCTCCTGGCGAGCATGAGCAACAGATGCTGAGCCTGGATGCACCGATCTGATTCGGCGGCTATTTCAGTTGATCTGTAACGGTCGTTAACCGACAGTGGTCATCGCTGGTCGTTACTGATGGCCGCTCACGGTTCGGCGGCTTGTCCTGGGGCTCCGTCAGGCGGGCGCTGCGCGATGGTGCTGACCGGGTGCGGGGGGGGCGGCCCGGATCAGGCGGCTCGGGCGGGCGGCAGGGCGTGCACGGCGGCGACCAGGCCGGTGAAGGCGTTCTCGGCGTGCCAGCCGGTGGGCAGGTGCACGGTGACGTGGCCGCGGCCGTGGCGGGCGAGCCGGCCGGGGATGTTCACCAGGTGCGCGCGCAGGGTCGCGCCACGGGCGCGGCCGTGGAACCGCGAGGCCAGCGTGCCGGCGGCGCGCAGCAGGTTGTGTGTGATCGCCGCGAGGACGAGCCAGGCGGCGTTGGCGGTGAACACCTCGGACGGCAGGTGCGCGAGCGGGCCGTGGATCAGGTCGGCGTTGACCTGCTCGATGATCGCGTGGTCGCGGTGCTGGCCCTCGGTCTCGGGCAGGGCGAACGGGCTGTCGGTGAACGCCGCGTGGTAGCGCCAGACGTCGAACAGCTCGCCCTGCCCGGTGTTCGCCTTCCTGTTCAGGGCCTTGACCCGGCGGACGATCAGCCGGGCGGTGACCGGCGTCTTCGTGTGGCCGAACGCGGTGTACGTGGTCTCGGCGATCTCCGCATCGGAGATCCATTCCTTGAGGTCCTCGTCCCAGATCGCGTTCGGGTAGCGGATCGGGACCCACGCGGCCTCGTCGATCGCCTCGCAGGCGGCCCGGATCGCGACGTTCTGCGGCGTGGTGATCGAGAAGTGGACCTGCTGGCGGCGGGCCGCGGCCACGATCTCGGCGGTGTAGAACCCGGCGTCGCACCTCGCGACGATCACGCCGGTCGCCCCTGCCTGGCGGGCGGTGCCGACCGTGGCGGCCAGAAACCGGGCCGCGCCCTTCGCGGACACGGCGTTACCACCGCGCAGCCGGGCGTTCGCGATGACCGGAGCCGCGGTCGGGGTGGACACGGTGCCGATCATGGCGTTGAGGCCGCGGACGAACACCGACTTGCTCGCGATTTTGGTGTGGCCGAACCTGGCGCCCCGTTTGCGGGGGCCGAACACCCGGCGCTGGCAGGTATCGAGGTCGACAAACGTGAGCGCGTCGGCCCCGGTCAGCAGCGCCGGCGCCGCGGCGGCGAGGCTGACCAGCAGCAGCTTGTTGACCTTGCCGAGCTGGGCGACGTTGCCCCAGGTGAACGCGCGCGCGAACATGCCGAGCGTCGACGGTGCGCGGATCCCGTCGAACACGCCGTCGAGAGCGCCGGCGCGCAGCAGGTTCATGTCGTCGAGGCAGTCCGCGCCCGCGGCCATGCCCGCGACCAGGCAGCCGACCTTCGCCGCCGCGTTCGCGCCCGCCGACCAGGCCGACGCGGGCACCTTGACATGCTCGGCGACCAGGTCGCCCAGCCCGGCCCGCTCGGCGAGGCGCATCACCGGGACCAGCCCAGCCGAGCCGAGCAGAGACGGGTCGTCGAACGCGACATGGGTCCGCGAGGCGGTATGCAACAATCGCACCTTGGAAGTGCCCTCTTCCCGGGGGGAAGGATGGTTTCAGCAACCCCATCTTCCCAGGCCAGAGGGCACTTTCTCGTTCAACGCACCGCTCAAGGCACAAATCGGGCGGTGCATCCAGGCTGAGGCGACCATGGATCTGTCTGTAGTGCGAGGGGTATTGAGATTCGCCGCTCGCGGCTCTATGCGCTGGGCGTGACGTCAGACTGTGCGGCGACGGTGGTCTTGCCGGCGTTGACCAGGACCAGAATAGCGACGAAGGCCGCGGCGACCAGGCCGGCGCCGATCCAGAACGCGACGCGATAGCCGTGGATCGCAGCGAGCGGATTGAACGCGGACGGTGCGAGATGGTGGGCTGCGACGTAGGACGTGACCGCGCTCGCATAGAAGGTGTTCAGTAGCGCGGTGCCCAGGGAGCCGCCGATTTGCTGGGTCGAGTTGAGGAGCGCGCTGGCGACGCCGGCGTCGTTGTCGTTCACTCCGGAAAGCGCGAGACTGGACAGCGGCACCAGGAGCAGGGCGAAGCCGATGCTCATGAGCAGCTCGCCGGGCAGGACGCGGGTGCCCCAGCTGCTTGTGTCGGAGATGGCGGTGAAGGTGGCGAGACCGACGGCGGCCATGGCCAGCCCGATCAGCATCACCGGCTTGGGCCCGGTTCGGGAGAGTAGTGGCGGCACCACGGCCGAGGTAACGATGACCCCGCCGCTGAACGGTAGAACTGCCAGGCCCGTCTTCAGCGCGCTGTATCCAAGATTGTACTGGAGGTAGTAGCTCAGGAAGAGGAACATCGCGAACAATCCGGCGAAGGACAACAGCGAGGCGATGTAGGTGCCGCCGCGATTGCGGTCGAGTACCACGCGCATCGGCAACAGGGGGTGTGTGGACCGCGTCTCGACGAGTACGAACGCGACGAGCGCGATGCCGGCGCCGGCGAGAAGGCTGATGGTCTCGACCGAGAGCCAGCCGACCCCGGGCTTGGCCGCGGCTGTGAATCCGTAGACGAGGGCGACGAGCCCGCCCGTGCCGAGGATGGCGCCTGGGATGTCGTAGGAGGTGGCGCTCTCGGACCTGCTTTCGTTGATGAGGACGGTGCCGGCGAGGAAGGTGATGATCGCGATCGGCACGTTGATGAACAGGCACCAGCGCCACGAGGTGTACTCGGTCAGCGATCCGCCGACGATCAGGCCGATCGCGGCGCCGCCGCCCGAGATGGCGCCGTAGACCGAGAACGCCCGAGACCGTTCCTTGGCCTCAGCGAAGGTCACTGTGATCAGCGACAGGGCGGCGGGCGCGAGCAGTGCCGCGAAAAGGCCCTGGACGGCGCGGGCGCCGAAGAGCGTCCCGCTGTTCTGCGCCGCACCGCCGAGTGCGGAGGCTGCGGCGAACCCGAGTAGCCCGATCAGGAAGGTTCGCCTGCGGCCCACATAGTCGGAGATCCGTCCGCCGAGCAGCAGCAGGCCGCCGAACGCGAGCGTGTAGGCGGTGATCGCCCACTGCCGATCGGCGTTGGAGATATGCAGGTCGCGTTGGGCCGAAGGCAGTGCGATAGTGACCACGGTGCCGTCGAGCACGACCATGAGTTGGGCGACGGCTATGACGGCGAGGGCCCACCATCGACGGCTGGGAAGCTGCTCGGTTCCTTCTTCGTGGTCCTCTGGCCAGTCGTGAGTGGCCGATTCTGTATTGGTAGCCATGCTCAACGGTCCCTTCCTGCGGGTCGCTGCGGCCTACGCGGGCCGCGCGTTGTGCCGCAACGGCGCCAGCGCCTGGCTCCAGGCGACGACCTCACTGAGAAGTGTGTCGAGCACCGTTGCCTGATGCTGGTTCGGTTTGAACTGGCTGAAGTTCTCGAAGTCGGTCAGCAGCGAGAGCGCGACGTTGGTCCGGACGTCTGCAATCCGTAGTTCGCCGGCGATGAGCCGGAGATGTTCGGCGGCTCTGGCGCCGCCAATCGCACCGTAGGAGACCACGCCCATCGCTTTGTTGCCCCACTCGGCGTAGAGGTAGTCGATGGCGTTTTTCAGAACGCCTGATGTCGAATGGTTGTACTCGGGCGTGATGAAGACGTACCCGTCGAATCGGGCGATCGTTGCGGCCCATTCCTTGGTGTGCGCGTTCTGGTACTGCCCTGTGCTCGCGGGAAGGGGCTCATCGAGGTGCGGCAGCGGGTAGTCGGCAAGGTCGATGAGCTCGAACTCGGCGTCGGTGCGCCGGCTCGCCTCCTCCATCACCCAGCGCGCGACCGGCTCGCCGCGGCGTCCGGGGCGGGTACTTCCGAGGATGACGCCAATCCGAGTCACAGTTGGACCTCCGGGTGGGCGAGGTGAAGATTCAGAAAGCGTGACGCCCGGTCCAGTGCCTCGCCCGCCTCGTCGAGGAGACCTGCGTAGGCCTGGAAGACGTGCGGGACACCGGGGGTGACATCGAGCGTGACCGGGACGTCGTGAATGGCTGCCTGCCAGGCGAGCCGGAGGGCGTCACCGAGGAGGATCTCGTGGGAACCCACCTGGATCAGCAGCGGCGGCAATTCGCGGAGGTCGCCGAAGATCGGGCTGATGTAGGGGTCGGCGGCGTCGGCGGTCCCGACATAGTCCGGAACCCGGGCGCGAAGCCCGTCGAGGGTGAGTAGCGGGTCGAGCGTCTGCTTGGTGGCCAGCGTCTCTCCGGACAGCGTGAGGTCCACGTAGGGCGACATCAGGTACCCGCAGCCCGGCAGGGGCACGCCGCTGTCCCGCAGGGCGAGCAGCGCGGCCACGGCCAGCCCGCCTCCGGCTGATTCGCCCGCGAGAGCGATGTGCGCTGGCGCGATGCCCTGGGCGAGGAGGGCTTCGTAGGCTGCCCGTGCGTCCCTGACCGCGGCTGGATAGGGATGTTCGGGCGCTAGCCGGTAGTCGGTCGTGATGACCTTGGTGCCGGTTCTTCGCGCGAGATCACTTGCCAACGGCACCGTCGCTTCGGCGTTGCCGATGACGTAGACACCTCCGTGAAAATAGAGGATCACATTCTCGGAGTCGTGGCCCTGGATGGTGACCTCGATGCCTGCGACCCCGCCCAGCTCCACGGGTTTCTGCTGCACGTCGGGAGCCACCGGTATCCGTGCCATGAGATCGCTGAAGGCCGCCCGCATCGTGGCGACGTCTGCGCTGGTGTCCAGCCCGCCCTGGCGAAGGATGGCGTCTAGCTGGCGCTGCTGTTCCGTGCTCATGAGCGCACGATGGCCTGAATCCCGGTGACCGGCCCTCGCCAGATCCAGGTGATTACCCATGCCACCGGCTTCAGCGCGGGCGCAGTCCCTGCGGGTGGTGGACGAAGACCGGCCATCGGCGACGCACCGATCCCAGACGGCTGGTGGTGGCGCGCGACCGTCGCGGGCTCGTCGCGAGAGGGGCTGCGGACCTGATCGGCCTCAGCGGAGGACAGGAGGATCGCGCCGGGCTAGATGGGCCGTGTCGACGGGAGCTGGTTGGACAGGAGCCGCAGGTGGCGTGCCTGTTGAACAGCGGTGGACCGGTCGCGCGCGCCGAGCTTGGCGTAGACGTTGCGGATGTGCGTGTTGACCGTGTGGATCGACACGCCGAGCTCCCGGGCGATCTCTGGCCGCGTGAGGTTCGTTGGCAGATAGCGCAGTACCCGCAGTTCGCTACGGCTGAGCGCGACCGAGGACGAGGCCTGGCCGCGGTCGCGACCTGGCGGCGGAGTCTCCCGCAGGAGGTCGACGACATCGACGAGCAACGCGCCATGCGCCGTCTGATGCCGCGGAAGCACATTGAGGAGCTCGGCAGCGTCGAACAGGGCGAACGGGTAGATCAGCCGATCTGGTTCCGCAGCGGCGAGCGCTGCCTCGGCCGACGCGGCGGCGGCCCTTTGATCGCCCAGGGCGAGGTACGCGAGGCCGGCGAGCACATGTGCTTCTACGAGTGCGTAGGCCGGGAAGCCGGGTGGCGGCGCCATGTCCCGCACGTCCCCGAGGGCAGCTAGCGCCACGGCAGGGTCGCCCTCGGTCAGGCTGATGAGTGCTCTGGCCAGCACGATGCCATGCATCGGTTCGTGTTCGGCGGAGAACGCGGCGATCGTCGCGCGGGCCTCGTCGGGCATCCCGAGCCGAGCCTGGGTGACCGCGAGCCATTCTGCAATCACCGTCGCGAGAATGTGCGCACCGGTGAGCAGAGACTGCGCCCGCACGGCCGCTGTGAGCGCTTCAAGTGCCGACCGGTGTTCGCCGCGACCGGCGTGCACCATGCCGGTCACCATGTGCAACAGCACCGCAGTGGCAGGGTCGATGTCTGGCTGAACGACGCTCCAGCCGTGGCGAAGCCAGCGCTCGCCCTCCTCGAACTCGCCCATCCACACCGTGATGCAGGCGATCGCTCCCATCGCGGGCGCGAGGACCGGGTGGTCCGTCAGGCCATGGCGTTCGGCCACGGTCAGCGCCTGACGACCGCGGTCGCGTGCCGTGGCGAGCGAGCTGAGGGGGGATGGAAACGCCTGGTAGGCGCGGCAGGTGACCTCCAGATACGGCCTGCCGATCGCCTCCGCGAGCGTCGCTCCTTCGGTCATGTGCCGGTCCGCGTCGGCGAACCGGCCTGACCACGTCTCCACGATCCCGAGATTCATCAGCGCGACGGCTCGCAACTCACTGCTCATCGCGATGAGGTCGCTCGATGTGCCTGCTGTTGAGGCGTCGAGCAGGCTTACCTGTTCCAGGACTTCGGTGAATCGCCCGCTGCGCCGGGCTCGCGCGAGCCGCAACGAAGCGACTGCCACCGCGAGGCTCGGACGGCGGTCTGGCGAGGCGCTCTGGGCGTGGGTTTCGGCTTGGGCCAGCCGGGCGGCGGCTTCCTCCAAACGGCCCTGCGCGAGTTCGACCGCTGCGTGTGCCAATGCCAGCTCGGGGTGATCGACGGAGACGCCGGCCGGGAACAGCCGAAGCAGCGCGGCGATCGTGCCTTCCTGCCCGTCGAGGGTGAGACTGAACAGATGGTCCGCGAGCAGCCGGGCCGCGTCAGGCCACTCGCCGGCGGCGAGGAGGTGCCGCACGGCGTCGGCGATCTCACCATGATGATCAAGCCACTGCGCCGCTCGGCGGTGTAGGTCAGGAATCTCGTCGGCGTGCCGTCTGCGCAGCTCAAGGCGCAGAAAGTCGGCGAAAAGCTGATGGTAGCGAAACCAGGTACGGCTGGGGTTGAGCGAGACGACGAAGGCGTTGGCGTCTTCCAGGTGCAGCAGCACTTGCTCGGAGCCCGATAGGCCGGCCAGCAGGTCTGCGAGCTCGCCGTTCAGGCGGTCGACAAGCGCGGTACGCAACAGCAGGTTCTGGATCATGCTTGGTTGTCTTTCGAACATCTCGGCCATCAGGTATTCCCCGACCGCCCGGTCGATGCCCGAGAACTCTGCCACGAACCGTTCGGGGTCTGGGTGACCCCGAAGCGACATCACTGCCATACGCAGGCCGGCTGCCCAGCCTTCTGTGCGCTGGTGCAACGTCGCTATCGCGCGCTCGGACAGGGTGATCCCGGAGGCGGCGAGCAACTCGCGTGCCTCGGTCCTCGAGAATCGAAGATCGTCAGCTCGGATCTCCGCCAGCTCGTCAGCCAGCCTGAGCTGGTGCAGCCGTATGGGCGGATTTCGCCGAGAGGACAGCACCAGCCGCGCAGAGCGCGGCAACGTCGAGACAAGGCGTTCAAGCTGTCCGCGGCCATCAGCCAGGTTGAGCTCGTGGAGATCGTCGATGATCAGGACGGCGGGCTCGACCTCGGCAAGCGCCGCAACGACCGCATCGACCCATTGGTCGCCGTCGAGTGTCGCCGCACCTGGGGCCGCAGCGCCGGTCGAGGACGCTGGGCCGCGGATCGCCTCCAGAAGCGCTGACCAGAAGAGCTGCGTGTCCTGTTGGCCTCGGTCGACGGACGCGTACGCGACGCGATGACGGAGGTCCGAGCGATCGGCCCACGCCCGCAGCAGCGAGGTCTTGCCGCTTCCCGGTGGGGCGGAGATGACCGTCACCCGTTTGGTCGTCGCGCGATCCAGCAGCCGGAGCAGATCCGGCCGGTCGAGCATTCCACGAGTACCCGCAGAGCGTTGTGCGCTCTGCCGCGGCACCTGGTTAGCGTGCTGCTCCGTCGCCACGCTCGTCATGTGTCCGTCAGCACTCCTCGCACCTGACAGCCAGGGGCTGCCTCAGGCCTGACCGATTTCTACCGGGTCCGCTTCGGCCGGGCAGATCATCGCTGGCCGGTCCGTGGCCCAAAATGTGATGTCACTCCACGTTCCGGTTCGACTGGGTGCGTGTCGCTCCCGTGAATCCGCGGCCGGAGCCTGGGCGCCATGGGGCAGTTGGACGCCGGCCGGCCGAGAGATCAAGGTGTAGACGGTCGGGTCTCCACCCAGTTGACCATCAGCCGGCGCTCGGCGAAGAGCCACTGGCCGTCCTGCTTGACGAACTCATCGAGGTAGCGAATAGAAGCGATCATCACGGTGCGCTGTCCACCCTCGGCGACCGACAGGTGGTGCGCCAGGCAGTAGCTCTCGCCGCTCGCCTGGTCTCCGTCGAGGACGACCGTGCTCTGCCCGTTGAAGTGCATGGTGACCGCGTAGGCGTTGAGGGTGTCGAACACGGGTGCCAGCGACGCGCGCCCGCGTACCTGTTGGGTCGGCTCGGGGGAGTCGTAGTCCATGAACACCAGGAAGCGCGTGTCCTCGGTGAACAGCGCCATCTGGCCCTTGGCGTCGCGCCGGTCCGCGCAGCGCGCGTACGCGTCGACCAGTTCGCGGATGGCCAGTCGGTCAGCGGCTTCCGCGGGTGAGATTGTCGTGTGCTGTGCCATGGTGGCCTCTCACAAAGACTATTTTACACGTGGATAACAGCAGGTTTTAGGCTGCGACGCAACGGGCGCTGAGCTGCGACGGGCCGCCGTTGAACGGCGGAGGCCGGTCCGTTCGGACGCTGGCGGGGAGGGCGACGGATGGCTGACCGGATAGATCCGCGGATCGCACGTACGACGGAAGTCCTGGCGCAGGCGATCGTGGATCTCGCAGCCCTGCGCCCGGTCTCACAGATCACCGTTGCCGAGCTGGCCGACCGTGCCGGGGTGACTCGCGCGACTTTTTACAACCGCTATGGCAGTCCCCTCGAACTCCTCATCGAGGTCCTCTACGCCGATCTGGAGCGCGCCCACCGCTTGGAGGAGGATCGACGAGCCGGAGGCGGATATTCGGCGGCGCAGATGCTGCGTCTGGCCACCGCCGACGTCGCCGACCACGTCGAACGGTTCCAGGCCGTCTATCAGCATGCTTTGCGGGACCCGGCCGACCGCGGCGTGTACGAGGCGCTGGTTCGCCATTTCACCGATTACAGCCTGGCTTTCATCGCCCGGTGCGCCCATCCGGACCTGCCTGCCGGCAACCATCAGATCATCGCCCAATTTGTCGCCCACGGCTTCGCCGGTGCCATCTCCGGGTGGCTCAGCGACGACACGGTGACGAAAACGGACCTGGTCGAGGCCGCCGTCGCCTGCGTTCCCACCTGGTGGGGCTGATCGCGGCAACGGCGGCGGCTGCGTGGTGGGCTGGGCAGACCCGGTCGCCGGCGACCGGTGCCACCCCTGGCCACGGTCGGGGGACGTTCGCACGAGTGGCTCTTGTCGGTCTGGTGGTCCTGATGGGCGAGCCGTACGAACCGGATGATCTGCCTATCTACCTGCTCGTTTAGGCAACGCCCGAGCAGCCCAGCAGATAGGTACAGCCTATTTGACCAGGTCAGTGACCTGTCGCTCGCCGTAGTGGACCATGTACCAGCATCCGAACCGTTCGATCTTGGTTGCTGGCCCTGAAATCGCTGTCCGTCCGGTCGCTACCCGGGCCGTAGCCAGGGGCGACGCCCGGTGACCGCGCCAACCGGAACATCATCTATCGAATCGAACAAGCGTTCCGAATCTGTCGCGGCTCGGGACGCGCCGACCCGACTTGTGCCCGTGATCGGGGGCCTCGTGGTCGCGTTGGCGTTTCTCCTCGGGTTCGAGAGTGTCCTCGCGCTCGGACTACGCCGCGGCCGAGCAGCGTGACCAGCCAGGCGATGAGCACCTCCTACCGATCACCGTCAACGAGACCCGTCGCCTCGTCAACGCGATCATCACCCCGCCAGCCATAGCGCTCGATCACGTCCTGCGCTGGTCACGTTGGCGACGACGCCACGCAGCCAACGCCGGGACCAGCCACTATCGCCGCCGAGACCACAAACCAAATGATCACAGAGCAGCGACTTGGAGTACCAGGGAGACCCGGATGGCTGTGCTGCTTCCCGGTAGCCCCGCTGGCGGCGCTCCGAAGCGCGGACTTGCGCGGACCGCAACCCGCAGAATGACGGAATGGTGATAGCACTGCCGCGCAATATTGCCAGATGCGCCGAGGCGTCGTGATGATCGCTGGCCAAGGAACGTCCGGGGTGACGCGGTGGACGCGGACACTGCTGGACGACGCGCTCTCGTTGTACGAGGCGCGAAGGTATCGGTCAGCCCTGCAGCGGCTTTTGATCATCTTTGACGTCTACCCGGGTCAGCCGGAGGCGCGGATGCTGGCCAGCGAGGTGGTTCGCGCGGGCACGCGGCGGACCGCCGACGCGAGCCCCGACGAGGTGCTCGAGCGCCCGCATCTGATGGACAGCCGCCTTTCCCCGATCTTCTGTTTCTGCGACGCGCCTGGCTGTCAGGTGACCTGGGTCAGCGCGCACCACTCGAGAGACGCCTGGCGAACTCTCGTGATCGCCAATCCGCTCGGCGCGGGTTGCAAGAAGTGCGGCGAGACGCTCTGTCGAACGCACGTGCCGACGGGACCGACGGGCATTCTTCGTGGCTGCCTCCGATGCGGTGGGGAGATGGATTCCGCGCCACGTCCGAACGGACGCCGCGACGAGGTCCAGACACCGCGCCTCAACCTGCCGCTCGTCCACGTCGGCGTCCTGGTCGAAGGGCGGGAGCCACCGTCGCCCGAGTTCATGAGCGGACTTTTCGAGGAAACCGTCCCCGAGGTGTTCGAGGAAGACCCGCAGATTACTGGAGCCAACCGCCGGAGGTTCTGGGGAGACGGGAGCGATCTTGGGTTGGCCCTGGCGGGCGAACTGTCCGCCGCCTGCCCGGCCAGGACCCAGGTCCGGGTTTACCCCGGCCGGCAGGCCGAACCGCGCGGCCAGCGGTGGGTCGTCATCAAGATCTTCGAGGATCGGCCCAAGCACGTCGACCCCGACAACCCAGCTACTACGACGAGCACCCCGCCGAGCGACGCGACCCCGACCGAGCCATCCGCCGAGTCTCCGCTCCCGAACCGCACGCCTGAGCAGACGGACCCCCTCTGGCCGGAGCAGGAGGCACGGCTGCTGCGGGAGCGGATCATCGTCGTCGGCGCGGTCCTGGAGGACGACCGGGCGGACCAAATCTGCGCCCAGTTGTTGCTGTTGGAAGCGCAGGACCCAAACCGCGACATATTCCTCTACCTTAACTCGCCGGGCGGCAAGGTGGGTGCCGGCATGGCGATCTACGACACAATGCAGTTCATCCAGGCCGATGTTGTCACGGTCGGGATGGGACTGGTCGCGGGCATAGCACAGCTACTTCTTTGCGCGGGGGCGACTGGTAAACGCTACGCCCTGCCGCATGCGCGAATCATGACACGCCCGCCAACGGCGGGCCGGAACGCAGACCGATCCGACGTCGCCACCGAGGACGAACAGCTCGCCTTTGTCAAGGTAATGATAAGCGAACGGCTTGCCCACCACACTGGGCAACCCAAGGACCGGATTGACCGTGACTTCGATCGCGAACGGTGGTACACCGCCGACGAGGCGAAGGACTATGGAATGGTCGACCAGGTAGTCGCCGGTCCGCACACCATCCCGCGATAGCCAAGCGCGATCCTGCATTGGCTCAGATCTTTCGTGCCTCGGCCGGGTGTGATCGCGAGCCGGCCTCCCAGCCTTGTTGATGTTGAGTTTGGCCGGTGGCCCTGGGTGCGTCCGTGGCCGGGTGCCCCGTTGTCGCGCGGGCTGGGCGGACGCCTGTTGAGCAGGACCATGTTTCCGTACGAACCAGGAGTCAGGCCCGCCTACCTGCGCGTTCACGTGACCCTCGAGCGACACAACCGATACGTAAAACCTATCAATCCAGGTCAGAGGCTAACTACACAGCGTGGTGGGCCGTCAGGGACTCGAACCCGAAGCTGGCGTTACCGGGCTGTCGGCGCCGTTACCCCGGAGGGCACGGACCTCTGCCGGCCTGCGATTGGCGAAACCGCTGGTGGCGGCCGGTTTGGCGTGTCCCTGGATGAGCGGCGAGGTTGAGGCGCGATGTCGCTTACCTAGTTTGATGACCAGCGTAAATAGAAGACCCAAGATCGTTCTTGGGTGCCCCCGGCAGGAATCGGACCTGCGGCCTACCGCTTAGGAGTGCCACGGTGGTGCGTCCGCCGACCTTCAGCGCGGTCCGCGATGCAGGCCGAGCGATGCCACTGCGAGGTCTCGACCGCTGCTGAACGGCCCTGAACGAGACCAAGACTGAGACCGCATGGCTCGCGCGGCGACAGGTGAGTGTGGCACAGCGCGGCAAGAACCATCGCCGAGGCCGCGTGACAAGTCCCCTCCCCGGCCAAGGGCTTGGGCGCCGGGATCCGGCGTTGATCGACGTCGCCCAGGTACCCTGCCTTGGGAGCCGAGACTTTGACCGGTGACGTGCTGTTGCTGGAACAGTGCTGCTCTAGCCATGTGGAAGTGTGCGGCCAGCATCTATCCGGTTGGACTCGGCTGATTGTCACGCGGTCGGACGCCGTCCGTTCTCGTCCCGTCCCCGCCGCGACTCCTGGGGCAATGGATCGGGCCGAGCATCGTCGCCCCGGGGGCTGGCCGCCGTCCCCCTACTGACCGAAGGTCCGGGCCAGGAAGGTGACGGTCGGGGCAAGCTGGGTGCGCATGAAGGCCGGGTCCTCGTGACCGGCTCCGGGCAGCACGGCCAGCGTTGCGACTGACCCGGCCGTCCGCAGCGCGTCGTAGAGCCGCCGGGCCTGCGCGACCGGCACCACGCAGTCGGCGTCCCCGTTCGCGATCCGGAACGGCGGCAGCGACCGTCCGGCGACGATATAGGTGAACGGGTTCTCTGCCGGTCCGAGGTGGCCTGGGATGCTGGCGAAGTCGGTGGGGCCGTACCAGTCGACGACGGCCTGCACGGTGGCCGGGACATCGGAGTTGCCCAGCGCGGGATCGTCGAAGACCGTGCGTTGGCCGCCGGTCAGGCCGACCATGATCGCCGAGTAGGCGCCGGCCGAATTGCCCCAGGCAGCGAACCGGTCCGGGTCGAGGCGGTAGCGGGTGGCGCCCGCTCGCAGGTAGCGGACGGCGGCCTTCGCGTCCTGGACGGCGGTGATCGGGTCCTGCTCGAGCCGATAGTTGATGCTGGCCACGGCGTAGCCCCGGGCGGTCAGCGCGGCCACGTCAGGCACCTGGACCTGCACGACGTCGTTGCAGCTCGTGGGCTTGGGCGGGGTCACGGTCGGGTCGTACCGGTCGGCGATGGAGCTCTTGTCACCGGTCCGCCAGCCGCCGCCGTGGATCCAGATGACCAACGGCGCCGGACGGCCCGCGGCCGCGGGCAGGTAGAGGTCGAGCCGCTGCTCCGGGGACGTCCCGGCGTAGGCCACGTCGTAGACCGTCCGGGGCGCCGACACCGACGACGCCGACGACCCAGCGGCCGCGGGCGTCGCCGCGCCGCCGGACGGGCTGGAGCCGGCGCATGCGACCAGCCCCAGGACCATCGCGCCCACCCAGACCGTCGCCGCCAATACCCTGCCGCACCGCGGGAGGCGAGTCGACGGACCGGCGGCAGAGAGTCTCATGCCGTGCACTATCCGCCGGAACTACTTCGGTCGCGGCGGCTGCCCGTTAATTCCGAGGCACAGCGTGGAGACGAGGAAGAATACGCCGCCGAGCAGCCGGACACCCACCGGAGCCGGGGGCACAAACGTTTCAGCGCCTTTGCCGCTGAGCAGGGGCTGACCAGCGGATCTGGTCGCCGCGGACGCTCGACTTGCCGCGTCCACCCGCCGCGAAGCCTTCCGGCGCAGTGGGCGGCGAAGGCGGTGACGGTGGGAACGATGTCGCCGCCGATGACGACGGAGCACGCCCGCGGCGGCAGCGCTGCAACGCGACCCCGGCAGACCTGATCGATGCCGGCCGACTGCGCGCCGGCGAGCGGCTCGTCGGGAGCCGTCGCGGCCGGCTGTTCCCAGCGACCGTGACGGCCGACGGCCGAATCCGCACGGCCTCCGGCGAAATCCACCGCTCGCCGAGCGCCGCGGCCAAGGCCGCCACCGGAGCTTCCAACCGGGCGACTGGCGGTTCTGGCGCGTGGAACGAACGACCCGCACGCTGTTTGAAACCCGTGCTGAGTGCCCGCTGTCGTCCGGCGTCCGGCAGAACGGCTGAGGAGTTCGGTTTCGCCGTCCGCGCCGTACCGTCGACGCCCAGGCCGCCTCGCGGACCGCGCTGGGCCGTTGACAACCGCCGCGGCCGACTGGACGCCTGCGTTCGAGATCGTCGACCTCCGAGACGATCTCGAGACGACGGTCGGTGTTCACATCAGTGAGTTGGTGTCGTCGACCAGGCCGCGGGGCGTCTGACCGCGCAGGGCCCAGGCCAGGTACAGCACGGCCCCGAATGCCAGGTAGTAGGCGAGATCAGGTTCGCCGCGACCGGGCTGTTGCCGGCGGCGTGGGCGGCTTTCACGCCGTCGAGGTAAAGGCGTCGGGCGGCTTGAGCGTGGCCGGCGTCCATCGCGACCCACCCGGCGAGCTGACACAGCTCCGCGACAGCGGACAGCAGTCGATATCCGAGGTGCTCGTCGTAGGCGGCGTCGTCGAGTACGGCGGTCGTGGCGGCGAGTTCACGGGCGACCAGCTCGTGAAGGTGCTTGCTGGCGTTGTCTCTGGGGGCTCGGACCTACGCCGGCCGTCGGTCGCGAAACCGCTGGTGGCGGCGATGCGGTGCGTTTCGGGTGAGGGCGCGTGGCTCAGTCGCGATGCCGGTCACCCTGTTTGACCAGCGCAAATAGCTCAACGATGATCGTTCTTGGGTGCCCCCGGCAGGAATCGGACCTGCGGCCTACCGCTTAGGAGGCGGTCGCTCTATCCACTGAGCTACGAGGGCTTGGCGGTCTCCGTGGCCGTGGACCGCCCCGGGCGGGGCGATCTCGGGTCAGCGGTGACCAGGCGAGAATACGCCGCCTGGGCGGCGGATCGCGGGCGCGGTCGTTCCACTTGGGACTCGGAGCGCGAGACCGTGGGGCCCCGCGCGCGGGCCGGGGGAGGTCAGGGGTCGACGTAGACGAGGGAGGCGGTGCGGCGGTCGAACTCGGTGGGCCTGTCGGTGTCCTGGCGGATGCTGACGAGGTCACCGTGGGACTCGACGACGATCGGGGCGCCGGGAATGATCCCGTTTTCCTGCAGTCGCCTCATCGTGCCCTCATGAGCCTGCAGCCGCTCGGAGATCCAGCCGACGGTGACCGGCCTGCTCTTGCCACCGGCGAGGTCCGCGCTGGCGAGGAGGCTGGTCGGGGAGCCGTTGCCGCCCACGAACTGGTCGGTGGGCGGCGGGATCTCGTTCCCGAACGGGCATCGCTTGGGGTCGCCGAGGATGACCGTGAGCCGGGCTTCGACCTCGTCGGAGATCACGTGCTCCCAGCGGCAGGCCTCGTTGTGGACCAGCGCCCAGTCGAGACCGATGATCTTCGTGAGTAGCAGCTCGGCGAGCCGGTGCTTGCGCATCACCGCGGTGGCCCGGAGGAGCCCCTTCTCGGTGAACTGGACCGTCCGGTCCTCGGCGAGGGAGACGAGTCCCTCGTGCGCCAGCCGAGCCGTGGACTCGCTCGCGGCGGGAGCGCTGACGTGCAGCCGCTCCACCAGGCGCGCCCGTAGTGGCGGGATGCCCTCTTCCCGTAGCTCATACAGGGTACGGAGGTACATCTCGGTACTGTCGATCAGTGCAGTCACCGGTCTCCTTCGTCCATTCCTAAGAGTACGCCGCCTGCCGCCGGGGCAAGAGCCGTGTGGGCCGCGTCGGTGGTGCCGACTGGTCCTCGCGCGCGAATCCTGCTCGCGCTCCGGCCGCACGGCGGCCCAGGGGTGGCCAACGAGCCGCCGCGACCTACACTCGACGGGTGAGCACGACGCAGATCCGGCCAGAGACGTCCGATACGCGTACCGGCGAGGGGGACGACCACGCCCACTTCGCCCGCCGCGAGGAGATCGTCCGTGCGTCCATCGAAGGCGGCAGGGTGACCGCCCTGTGCGGTTTCAAGTTCGAACCGGTCCGGGACCCTCAGCGATTCCCGGTCTGCCCGCGCTGCAAGGAGCTCGTCGACATGGCCGAGCAGTTCGGATAGCGCGTCCGGGGTTCTGGCGATCCACCCGGAGTTCGGGTGGTCCTCCTGAGCCGAGTTCCTCTGGCCTGAGCTCCCACGGCTGATTCCCGGGCCGGTCGTGACCGGTCACGGCGCTCTCGCCGTCGGCCAGCGGCATCGCCGTCAGCAGGCAAGCATCTTCTGGACGGCCTGGCGGGTGACGCCCAGCTCGCGGGCGACGTCGGCCTGGGAGAAGCCTTCCGCGATCAAAGCCCGGATCAGGTCGCGGCGCTCGAGCGCGAGTTCCTGGGTCCTCCGGGCGTGCTCAAGAGCCTCTGTCCGAACCCGTCGTAGCCGGTCGAAGGCCTGCCGCTGTTCCTGTGTGTGCTCGTTCATGAGGCCTACGACGACAACCCAGGGTTGTCGTTGTCAACCCCCCGTTGTCGCGGGTCCCGGCCGGCGCTGACCGGGCTCAGCCGGACGGGCGGACGGCCCCCTGGAAGCTGGACCACCACACGTTCTCCACGCGGACGACGGCGCCGGTGTGCGGGGCGTGGATCATCTGGTCGTTGCCGATGTAGATGCCGACGTGATCCAGAGCCGCGTTGAAGAACACCAGGTCACCGGGGATGAGCTGGTCGCGGGACACGTGCCGGCCCGCGCTCCACTGGTCGCCGGTGTAGTGCGGGAGCTGGACACCGGCCTTCGCCCATACCCACTGTGTCAGGCCGGAGCAGTCGAACGCGTCCGGCCCCTCCGCCCCCCACACGTATGGCTTGCCGATCTGCCGGTGCGCCTCGGCGACGGCGGCCGCCGCGCCGCCGCCCCCAGCCACCGGCGGCGGGGGTGCGCCCGCTGCCGCCGGTGCGGGCGGGGCTGGACTGGCGGGCGTGACCGGGGTGGCCGGCGTGACCGGGGTGGCGGCGAAGGTGTCGCTCGCCTGCTGGACCAGGCCGGACTGCTGGCGCAGCCTCGTCTGCTCGTCGGCGGCGGCCTGGGCGATCCGCGCGGCCTCGGCGGCCGCGGCCTGCTGCCGCGCCTGCCGCGCCGCGGCCTCCCGCTCCCTGGCCTGACGTTCCAGGTCGGCCTGCTTGACGATCAGGCCGTCGAGCAGGGTGCGCTGCGTGCCCGCCGACGTCTCGATGATCCGTTTCTGGTCGGTGACGGCGTCAAGGGCGCCCTGCGCGTCCGCCATCGTCGTGCGAGCGATGGCGCGTGCCTCGGTCAGGTCGACGCGGGCCAGCCGCTCCCGGGTCTCGGCGACGCGGGCCCGGCGCGCCAGCGCGTCCAGCGCGCCGGCCCGGTCCAGCGCGCCGCCCGGATCGCCGGTGAGGATCGCCGACAGCGCGTCCAGTCCGCCGGCGCGGTACGCGGATGCCGCAAGCCCGCGCCTTTCCTGGACGGCGTCCTGGACCGCGGTGTCGGCCCGGTCGACGCGGGCCTCGGCGTCGTCGACGGCGGCTCTCGCCTGACCGAGCCGGATCCGACCCGCGTCGAACGCCTCGGTGGCTGTCGACAGCTTGGCGTCGAGATCCGCGAGTTCGCCGCGGGCGGCCGCGATCTGGGCCATGATCCCGTCGATCGTGTCGGACGAGCCACCATCGCCGACCCCTGCCGAGGGGCTCCCGTCGACCGACGGAGCAACAGGGCTCGCCCATGCGGGGGCCATGCCGGGGGCGAGGAACAGCCATCCGGAGATCAGGAAACCCAGCGACACCCGGACGCTGGGTGGCCGGCCGTGCCGCGCGGGCTGCGACACAGCCCGTTCGAGCCAACTCCTTGTCTCCGGTGATCTTTGAGACAGACCACTGCCCCTATGGGAGCCCTCCGACGGCGTGGTGCACACGGCGCGTCACAGTAACTGTCCGAAGTTTGACAGTCACGCATCCGCGCCGGGTGACACGTAGGGTTCCGAAGGATCTACAGCCGGCACACCCGAGTCGACCACGACGCGCCCAATTTGGCGAATTCACACACAAGAAACAGGGCGGTCACTGGTCCGGAACACGCCCTGAAGAACCTTCGACTCCGGAGGATCCGGGACGAGTGCCGCGGGCAGCGAACCGGTGGACCGCAGTCCGCGCGGCCGCTCGCGCGGGGGGAGAACGACGGGAGAGATATGTCCCAACAGGAACTAACGGACGCTGTCACCAACGCGGGGTTGTCCGCCAACGACGCCTGGTTGCTCACCAGCGCGGCGCTGGTGCTCTTCATGACGCCGGGCCTCGCGTTCTTCTACGGTGGCATGGTCCGCACCAAGCACGTCCTGGGCATGCTGATGCAGAACTTCTTCTGCATCGGGATCGTGACGCTGCTGTGGACCCTGGTCGGCTACAGCATCGCCTTCGGGCCGGCGACGAACGGCTTCTTCGGTGGCTTCGACTTCGCTGCGCTGCAGAACATCGGCGACCACGTCACGGCCGTGTACAACCCGGAGGGCGGCGGCGTTCACACCGTCGTCTTCATCGCCTTCCAGATGATGTTCGCCATCATCACGCCGGCTCTGATCACCGGCGCGAGTGCGGACCGCCTCAAGTTCGGCGCGTTCGTCGTCTTCATCGCCCTGTGGTCGATCCTGATCTACTCGCCGATCGCGTACTGGGTCTGGAACGTGAACGGCTGGCTGTTCAAGAAGGGCGCGCTCGACTTCGCTGGCGGCACGGTCGTCCACGCGAACGCCGGTGCCGCGGGTGTCGTCCTGGCGCTCGTGCTCGGTCGCCGCAAGGGCTGGCCGGGTGGGGACTTCCGTCCGCACAACGTGCCGTACGTCGTCCTCGGCGCGAGCATCCTGTGGTTCGGCTGGTTCGGGTTCAACGCCGGTTCGGCCCTGGGCTCCGGCTCGCTGGCCGCGTGGGCGTTCCTGAACACCCAGATCGCCACCGGTGTCGCCTCGCTCGCGTGGGTCGCTATCGAGTGGCTGCGTGACGGCAAGCCGACCACCCTGGGTGCTGCCTCCGGTGCCGTCGCCGGTCTGGTCGCCATCACCCCGGCCTGTGGTTTCGTCTCGCCGATGGGCGCCATCGCGATCGGCGCCATCGCCGGTGCCCTCTGCGCCCTGGCTACGGCCATCAAGGGCAAGGTCGGGATTGACGATGCGCTCGACGTCGGTGCCGTCCACCTGGTCGGCGGTGTTCTCGGCGCCCTGCTGATTGGCTTCTTCGGCACCGTCGACGTGAACGCTGCCGGCAAGGACGGCATCTTCTACGGCGGTCCATGGAGCGTTCTCGGCTACCAGGCGATGACCGTCGGTGCCACTGTCGGCTACTCGGCCGTCGGTACCGCGATCCTCGCCCTGTTCGTCAAGTACGTCCTGAACGGTCGCCTCAGCGACGACCATGAGGAGATCGGCCTCGACGAGGCGCAGCACGGCGAGACCGCGTACCGGTTCAGCTCGGTCGGCGGTGCGGGTTCCGCCTCGACGACCGTCGCCCCGGTCAAGGTGCCGGAAGAGGCGCAGGCCTGAACGTACGGGCCAGCGTCGCGAGCCTGACCGGGGTGGGGGAGTTCGTCTCGTCGCCGCCCCGGTAGGTACACAGCACGGAAGGTGGGGGTGCGTCGGTTTCAGCCGGCGCACCCCCACCTTGCTGTATCGACCCGGTTGCGGTCCCGCTCGGTTCGCGTCGGTCGTCCGGCACGCCCCGATACGTGGTCACATGCCCTTTGAGTACCCGGTGAGGAGGACGCACACACTCCCGGGCATGCTGCCCGGAGCTAGCGCGTGATCGGGGGAGGCACATGAACGCGCACATCGTTGATCCGCGGTTGCATGGAGCGGTCGTCGACGCGCATCTGTCCGCGAACGGCGCCTGGCTGCTGGTGAGCTGCGCGCTGGCGATGTTCGCGGTACTGGGCCTGGGCCTTTTCCACGGAGGCCTGGCCCGCGTCGGGCACGTCCTGAGCGTCCTCACGCAGAACCTGGTCTGCATCGGGGTCGGCACACTGCTGTGGGTACTGGTCGGCTACACGATCGCGTTCGGGCCCGGCGGCAACGGGGCGTGGGGCGGCCTCGGCGCCTTCGCCCTGCGCCACCTCGGCGACCCGGTGACAGCGCCCTACACCGCCGAGGGCGGCGGCACCCCGACGGTGATCGTCCTTACCTTCCAGCTGATGCTGGCTCTTCTCGCCGCCGCGCTGGTCACCGGAGCGACGGCTGGCCGGCTTCGGCTCGGCGCGCTCGCCCTTCTCGTCGCGCTGTGGCTGGCGTTGGTCTACGCCCCGGTCGCGCACTGGGTCTGGAGTCCGCACGGCTGGTTGTTCCGGCTCGGCGCACTGGACTTCGCCGGCGGCACCACGATCCACGCGAGCGCCGGCGCCGCTGGCGTCGTGCTCGCGGTTGTACTCGGCCTCCGCCCCGGTTGGCGGGATGTGTGGCGGGACGGGGGGCGCCTCGCGCGCGGCGCGGCCATGGCGCCGCGCGGCGCCGCGCGACCGGGCGGTGTTCCCAGGCGTTCGCCAGGCATCTCCAGGGGGCTGCCGCACAACGTGCCGCTGGCGCTGGTCGGCGCGGGCATCGTCTGGGTCGGCTGGTTCGGAGTCACCGCCGGCTCGGCGCTCGGCTCGGGTGAGCTCGCCGGCTGGGCGTTCCTGAACACCCAGCTCGCCGCCGCCGCCGCGATGATCTGCTGGCTGATCGTCGAGTGGCTGCGTGACGGCCGGACGACCCCGGTCGGCGCGGCGTCTGGCGCCATCGCCGGGCTGGTCGCCATCACCCCCGCGAGCGGCTTCGTGGCGCCGATGGGCGCCTTGGCGATCGGGGCGCTCGCCGCGGTCGCCTGCGCTTTCGCCACGGCCCTCACGGGCAGGGCCGGGATCGACGACGCGTTCGACGTCGGCGCCGTCCACCTCGTCGGCGGTGTGCTCGGCACCCTGCTCGTCGGCTTCTTCGCGACGGCGGATACCGGCGGCTCGATCAACGAGGGCCTCATCTACGGGGGGTCGTGGGGGCTGCTCGGCAGGCAGACGCTCGCGGTCGTGTCCACGGTCGGTTACTCAGCCGCCGTCACGCTGGTTCTCGCGCTGGCGATCCGGAAGACGTTGGCCGGCCCAGGGGAGCGTCGTAAGAATCCTGTCGGGCATGCCGGCCTAGCGGTCGCCGCTGTTCGGACGTGGCTGCCGGAACGTTCACCCGCCGCGCGCTTCAAGCCAATCCTTCGGCTCTCGCGAAACGGCGGGGAGGGGGAGCCGATCAGGGCTGGCCGGTCGTGGCGAAAAGAAGATGCGGACTGGTTCACTTTGTCCGGCGATGACGGTAGCGTCGCCGCCGTCAACTCGGTCAAGATGCCCGAGAGGACGCAGGCCTGAGCGAGGGGCCGCAGGTCTGTCAAAAAGAGGAGGAAAAGTAATGACCAAGCTTGTCACCGCGGTGATCAAGCCGTTCAAGGTCGACGACGTCAAGGCGGCGCTGGAGGCCCTGGGTGTGCACGGACTGACTATCTCCGAGGTTCAGGGTTACGGTCGGCAGAAGGGGCACACCGAGGTCTACCGAGGCGCAGAGTACAAGGTCGACTTCGTCCCGAAGATCAAGATCGAGGTTGTTGTCGACGATGAGGCCGTCGAGGACCTCGTTACCGCGATCACCAGTGCGGCGCAGACCGGCAAGATCGGCGACGGTAAGGTCTGGGTGGTCCCGGTCGAAACGGTCATCCGTGTGCGGACTGGTGAGCGCGGCTCCGACGCCCTGTAGCACCGGGGAGCGCCGGAGCCTCCGGACGCGACACCGCGAGAAGTTCTGATCGCTCCTCCTCTGCTTCGGTAGTGCGACCGTGATGGGCGGGGGCAGGCCGAGACCGGCCTGCCCCCGCCTTGTCCGCTCGTCGCGATGCGCCGGCGCCTACCGCCGTCCCCATTGGCGAGCGGCACAGGTGTCCGTCGCGTAAGGATCTGACTTGTATGACGGATCTGGAGGTGGGCGCGCGGTGGAGCACGGGGTGGACGTGGCAGCCGAGCTCGCGGCGTTGCGTGGACGGGACGGCGCGTTTCCCGATCTGATCGGAGCCCCGCTGCGGGTCGCGCTCACCGAGCGTGCCGACGTCGCGCTGCGGGCCCTGTTCGGCGATCCGGGCCCCGGCGTCGCCCTGCTCGCCGTGGGTGGCTATGGCCGCGGCGAGCCGGCCTTCGGCACCGACCTCGACTTGGTGCTGCTGCACGACGGCCGGCGCGGTGCGCGTGCCGTCGCCGCGGTCGCCGACGGCATCTGGTACCCGGTCTGGGACGCGGGCGTCGGCCTCGACCACAGCGTCCGCACGGTCGAGCAGGCCGTCTCGGTCGCCGACGGCGACATGAAGGCGGCCCTCGGCCTGCTCGACGCCCGCCTGGTCGCCGGTGACGAGGCACTCGCGACCAGGCTTGCCGAGGCCGTGCGGGCCCGCTGGCGTGCCCGGGCCAGCCGCCGGCTG
The DNA here is from genome assembly GCF_001854805.1 of Pseudofrankia coriaricola. GTDB lineage: Bacteria > Actinomycetota > Actinomycetes > Frankiales > Frankiaceae > Pseudofrankia. The sequence goes on along the minus strand of NZ_MBLO01000125.1, from coordinate 56,174 downwards.
CCCGAACTCGCCGAGCTGCACGCCGAACGCGCCCGCCGGGCCGGCGAGGTCGCGTTCCTGCTGGAACCCGACCTCAAGGAGTCCCGGGGTGGGCTGCGCGACGTGCAGGCGTTGCACGCGCTCGCCGCCGCCTGGGTCGCCGAGGCTCCGGGCGAGCGGGTGCTCGCCGCCCAGCGGATGCTGCTCGACGTCCGCGGCGAGGTCCGCCGGCTCGCCGCTGGCCGTGACCAGGACCGGTTGCTGCTCCAGGACGGCACCTCGGTCGCCGCGGCGCTCGGCTATCGGGCCGAGCCGGCCGAGCCCACCGGGTCCGGCGGGACCCGCGAACCCGCCCAGCCCGGCGAGCCGGCCGAACTGGGCAGGCCAGGCGCGCTCGGCGAGCCGGACTCGTTCGCCCTCGCGCACGCCATCGCCGATGCCGGCCGGACGATCTCGTGGACCTGGGACACCACGTGGCACCGGGTGTCCGCGGCGCTGCGCTCCCAGTCGCGCTGGCGCTCGCGCAGACCGGTACGCCGCCCGCTCGCCGCCGGGGTCGTCGAGCAGGACGGCGAGGTCCTGCTCGCCAGGGACGCGGACCCCGCGGCCGACCCGGCGCTGGTGCTGCGGGCCGCGGCCGCCGCCGCCCGCGCCGGCATCCCGCTCGGCAGGTTCGCGGTCGACCGATTCGCCCGCGAGACACCCCCGCTGCCGGACCCGTGGCCGGGCGCGGCCAGGGACGCCTTCGTCGCGCTGCTCGCCGCCGGCGACAACGCCGTGCCGGTGCTGGAGTCGCTCGACCAGGTCGGCCTGCTCACCCGGATCCTGCCGGAGTGGGCGGCGGTGCGCAGCCGGCCCCAGCGCAACCCGTACCACCGCTACACCGTCGACCGGCACCTGATGGAGACGGCGGCGCGGGCGGCCGATCACACCCGCGAGGTCGACCGGCCCGACCTGCTGCTGCTGGGCGCGCTGCTGCACGACATCGGTAAGGGCTATCCCGGCGACCACACCGACGCCGGCATCGTCATCGTCGAGAAGCTCGGGCCCCGCCTCGGCCTGCCGCCCGCCGACGTGGACGTGCTGATCGCGATGGTCCGCCACCACCTGCTGCTGCCGGACGCCGCGACCCACCGCGACATCGACGACCCGGCCACGATCGAGGCGGTCGCGGCCGCCGCCGGCAGCACGCAGGTGCTCACCCTGCTGCACAAGCTGACCCAGGCCGACTCCCAGGCGACCGGCGCGACGGCGTGGAGCGCCTGGAAGGCCCGTCTCATCAACGACCTGGTCACCCGCGCGCTGGCCGTCCTCGGCGGTGGCCCGGTGCCGTACCCCGGCGAGCTGACCGACCGCCAGCGCGCCCTGCTCGAGCTGCCCGATGAGCACCTCGTCCAGGTCAACGGGCTGCCCGACGAGGGCATGTACGAGATCGTGGTGCTCGCGCCGGACCACGTGGGCCTGCTCGCCGTCACGACCGGGGTGCTCGCGCTCAACCGCCTCGACGTCCGGCGTGCCTCGGCCCGCGGCGCGAACGGCCGGGCGCTGTTGCAGGCCGCCGTCGCCGGGCGGCACGGACGCGAGCCGGACGCGAGCCGGCTGCTCGCCGACGTGCGCCGCGGGCTCGAGGGCCGGCTCGACGTCGGGGGCCAGCTCACCGCCCGTGAGGAGGCGTACGCGACCCGCCGCCCGTGGCGTACCCCGGGCCCGCCGCGAGCGACGTTCGACGACTCCGGGTCGAGGACGGTGCTGGAGGTGCGCGCCCCCGACCGGGCCGGGGTGCTGTTCCGGATCGTGGGGGCGCTCGCCGGGGCCGGCGTCGACGTGCGTACGGCGATCGTCGCGACCATCGGCCTCGACGTCGTGGACGCGTTCTACATCCAGGAGCCCGACGGCGCCGAGGTCGTCGGCGAGGCCCGGCGCCGCGAGGTCACCGACGCCGTCCTGGCCGCCCTGGCTTCCGAAGAGCCGCCCGCGGCCTGAGGCCGGCTGGCGGTCAGTCGGCCGGCGAGGGCGGTCGCAGTCGTTCGAGGGCGGTGATGACGTCGGGGTAGCGGCGGGTGCGGGCGCCGCCGTCGACGCTGTAGAGGCTGCCGGAGACGTAGGCGGCCTCGTCCGATGCGAGGAAGAGCACGACGTTCGCGATCTCCTCGGGTTCGGCGAACCGGCCGAGCGGGGCGTTCTCGACGTAGTCCTCGACGACCCCCGGGACGTCCCAGAGCGGCGTCGTGAGCGAGGTGCGCACGAGGCCCGGAGCGACCGCGTTCACCCGGATGCCGTGACGGCCCAGCTCCAGCGCCGCGACCTCGGTGAGCGCGACGACGCCGGCCTTCGCCGCGCAGTAGGCACCCATACCCCGGCCGGGCTGGACCGCGTTGAGGCTGGCCATCGCGACGATCGAGCCGCCGTGCCCGCCCGCGCGCAGCGCGGCGCCCGCGTGCTTGACGGTGAGGAAGGCGCTGTTCAGGCAGAGGTCGACGATCCGGCGCCATTCGGCGTAGTCGTGGTCGGCGATCTCCCCGAGAAAGCCCCCGCCCGCGTTGGCGACCACGATGTCGAGCCCGCCGAAGCGGCTGGCCGCGAGCTGGACGACCGCGGCGACGTCCTCCTCGACGGTGACGTCGCACCGGGCGGCGGCGGCGACCTCCTCGCCGAGTTCCGCCGTGAGCTTGCCTAACCCCGTCTCGTCGATGTCCGCCGCGACGATCCGCGCGCCTTCGGCGGCGAGCCGCCGGGTCACCGCCCGGCCGATCCCGGACGCGGCGCCGGTCACCACGGCCACCTTGCCCGCGACTCGCCCGTTCCCCTCGGTCTGACCGCCCATCGCGTCGTCTCCTCGCTTCCTGCCATGGCCCGCGTCACAATCCAATGATCAAAACGACAGCCTGCCAGCCCGAAATGCCCGAAGCAAGCGGCTCCAGCCGTCCCTGGCAGTCCATGGCGCGCGCCTCTGCCCGGTATGGCGGGCCGTGCCGGGACGCGGACGCCGCCGGGTGCTCGGGCGTCCGCGGCCGGCGTCAGGGCGATGGCGCGCCGGTTCGGCGGAGGATCTCCTGGACGCGGACCTCGATCGTGGCTGGGTCGATGCCCAGCTGCCGGCCGATGTGCGACGACCAGACCTCGGACCGGACGGTGGTCTCGTAGTCCAGGTCGGCGCGCACGTTCTGGCGGCGGGTGTCCCGGTTCTGACTGATCATCACGAACGTCGACAGGAAGATCGCCTCCAGGCTGACGATCATCGTCAACAGGCCGTAGGGAAACGGGTCGAAGATTATCCTGTCGCCAAAGGCGCCCTGGTTGAGCAGGATCCAGACGGTGAACCAGACGACGTGCAGGTAGACGAATGACATCGAGCCGGCGAAGCCGGTGACGGCGTCGGCGAACCGCTCCTGGCCGGTCCGCCGCTGCGCGAGCAGCATTCGCTCGTTGACGACCTTCGGGTGGTGCCTGCCGTTGTGTGGTGGCGAGCTCGTGTCCTCGGCGTCCGGTGTGTGCGTCACGTTCCTATGCTCGCAAGCCGGACAGACGGGACGGTTAGGCGCAGAGAATCTCGCGTCGTGGGACGTGGACCGCACGCCACGGCGGTCCGAGGCGGCCCGGCCTGGCGGATTGCGTGGATGATGACGCCTCTGCTCGGAGAGGGCAGGATGAGGTGGTGAGCGAGCGGTCAGCCGGCCAGTCTCCAGAGGCCGCCGGTCGACCCGGCCAATCCGGCGGACCGGCGGCCAGCGGCCAGCGCGTCCCGTCGGCCGACAGCGCCGACAGCGCCGCCGGCCACTCCGGAGAGACGCCGGACCACCGGCGTGACCGGAACTGGACCGAGCTGCTACAGGAGCTCCGCGTCGCGCAGACGGGTGTGCAGCTGCTGACGGCCTTCCTGCTGGCGCTCCCGTTCCAGGCGAAGTTCTCGGACCTCAGCTCGGCCCAGCGGGGGCTCTATCTGGTCGTCGTGCTGCTCGCGGTCGCGGCGACGGGCCTTCTGCTGATGCCGGTCAGCCTGCATCGGGCGGTGTTTCGCCGTCACCAGAAGGAACTGCTCATCCAGGCGGCGAACGCGTTGGCGCAGGCGGGGCTCGCGCTGCTCGCGCTCGCCGTCGCCGGCGTCGTCACCCTCATCTTCGACGTGGTCGTCGGCCCCACCGCGGGGATCATCGCCGGTGCGCTGACCCTGCTGGTCCTTGTCCTGCTCTGGGCCGTCATCCCCGCGATCGTCCGGAAGCAGGCGGACGCGCAGACACCGCCGGAGTCACGGCCGGCCGCGGCGCCACACGACCGGGCCGGGCCCGCGGGTGAGGACGAGGACGGGGACGGGGACGGCACCATCTAGTCCACTGGCCCGGCAGAGGTCACCCAAGCCCGACGGTGGCCGCGGCCCGACAGCGACCGCGAGTCCGTCAGAGCATGACTGTCGCCCGGACCGCGGGGCCGCCGACACGACGAGGGGCGTGCCCGACCGCGCGGTGGTGCCCCGAAACGCGCCGGGCCGCCGCGCATCCGGGCTGGGTCGCTCGGGCAGGAGGCCGGCCCGGCGCCGTGGGGACGATCGGTGCCAGGGCCTGGCGCGGACCGAGGCCGCCCGGTCGCCCGTAGCGCCCCCGGCGTCGAAGTGCGCGGAGGGGCCGAGCCGGTGGCGTGTGCGCGGCGCCGACCTGGCAGGTCGGGCCCGGCTGGATGGGCGAAGTCGGGATGGCCTGCTCGGCGGCGCGCACGAGACGAACCGGGGCCGCGGGAGACAGCGGCCGGGCCGCGGCGGCCGGCCTGGCGGCCGGCGCCTTCGCGCCCGCCACCGGGCGGGTGGGCGCCGAGCCGGCCACCGGCCGAACCGGTGCCCGCGAAGGCTCCTGGCGGGGCTCCCGCTCCACCAGCTCGCGGCGTACCTGCTCGAGCAGGTCGCTCAGCCGGATGCCCAGCCCGCGGCATACCGCGGCGAGCACCTCGGAGGAGGCCTCCTTGCGGCCCCGCTCCACCTCGGACAGATAGGGGACGGAAACCCGCGCCGCGGCCGCGACATCACGCAGCGTCCGGCCCTGGCCCATCCGATAGTCGCGTAGCGCATCGCCGACCAGCCGGCGCAACAGCGGCGGTGACTCGCTCGATGTCGTCATCCGTCGCCTCCCACCGCCACCGGCCTCGCCGCGTCCGCCCTCCGGAGCCAGCCAGTCAGCCGGAGGGCGCCGCGACGGTTTCCCCTGATCGTAGTCGGAGGCCCGCCCGCCGCGGCCCCGATGCGGAACTCCGGGTCCATCCCGGTGCTCCGGCGGGCGGATGGAGCCTAGGCGTCGCGGTGGACGGTGTCGGGGGCGAAGGCGGGCAGGCAGACCGAGATGTAGTCGGCACCGTCGGCGCCGCGAGTGCTGTACCGCACCCACTCGCCGGCCGCCGTGTGGACGGCCTCGCCGGCACCGACCTCGATCACCCCACCGGAGTGCTCAACGGTGAGGACGCCGCGCAGTACCAGCGTGTACTCGTCGAACTCGGGCCGCTGGCCCGGCTCCTCCCAGCCAGACGGGCTGGTCATGTGCGCGATGCTCACACCGGACGAACCGGTGTTCACCATGCCCACGTACTCGCGGATGATCTTCGGCAGGCTGCCCGCCGCTTCGACGACGGTCGGCTTCTGAATAAAAGTCGGCATACGGACCATCATCGCCCCGACTTCGTCGTCCGACTCCGCCGGGAGCCGGCCGGCGCACGGCCAGGCGGCGGCGCAGGCGGAGAGCCGCGAGGCCTAGTCGCCGGCCGCGCGGCCGGCGCGGTGTGCGTCGTCGTGCAGGCCGTGCAGGAACGACTCGGCGATGCGGACCTGCTCTTCGAGGGAGCGCAGCTTCTCCTCGCCGAGAGCGACCCAGGTATGCAGCCGCTCTAGCAGCTCCTCACGCCGCTCGGGAGGAGTGCCGGCGCTCGTCGCCTCGTCGCGCAGGGCAATGAGAGCGCGCATCTCGTCGAGGGCGAAGCCGAGCGGCTTCATCTTCTTGACCAGGAGGAGACGGTCGACGGCGTCCTCGTCGTACAGCGGCGCCCCGGCTCCGTCCTCGGCGACGGCGGCGAGCAGGCCGGCCTCGGCGTAGAAGCGCGTCGTGCGCAACGACAGGGTGACCTTGTCCGCTACGTCGCCGATCGGGTAAACCTCGCGTCCGGCGCTGGCAGGGGACGGGATGCTATGCGTGCTGGACAACTGAACCCTTACTCGATGCTGGAGGCGGGACGGGTGGGCTCGGCGGGTGCCGCTGCCGGGCGCGGAGGCACCCGGCGTCCGTTGCGCGCCGATCGGTGACCGCTCGTGGCGGCGCCGGCGGCGCGGACGGTCAGGTCCGGTCGGGGCTCGTCTCGGTCGAAGGCGCGTCGTGCTCGGGGCCGTCTGGGCTGTGAGCGGTGATGGCGCGCGCGACGCCGTCACTGTCACCATCGTCGCAGGTCGTGGCGCTGTCACCGGCGATGGGAGCGGTGTCGGTGGCGCCGGAGTGGGCGACGACATCCGTGAGGTCGTCCGGGCTGTCGGGCAGGCGGGACGCGTCGTCGTGCAGGCCGGCGACGAAGTCCGCCGCGATCCCGGCCCGCGCCCGCAGGTCGGCGAGCTTCTCCTCCGCCAGCGTCGCCCAGGTCTTCAGCCGCTCCCGCAGCTCATGCTGGCGGTCCGCCGTCAGGTCCGGCAGGCGAAGCTCGTCACGCACCGCGAGCAGGGACCGCATCTCCTCCAGCGTGAAGCCGAGGGGCTTCATCCGCTTGATCAGAAGCAGCCGGTCCAGGGCGTCCTCGTCGTAGAGACGGAAGCCGCCCTGAGTCCGCCCGACCGGGGTGAGCAGCCCGGCTTCCTCGTAGAAGCGGACCGTGCGCAACGACAGACCTACCTGTCGGGCCACATCCCCGATCTGGAGAACGGTGCTCGGGGCAGCCGTGGCCGCATCGTTCGTGGACGCGTCCGGATCCCGTCGGGCGGTGAACAAGGCTGCCCCCACCTCACTGTCGAGTTCCGAATACCGATGGCCTCGCCGGTGACTTTACGACAGTTGGCCCGAGCCCGGCACATCGACCGCGTCAGGCCGAAACGGTTCCCCGACGGCCCCGCTGGCCGGAGCTCCGCCGGGGCGGTGGTGGAGACGACGGCGGAACCTCGCGGCCGGGACGACGGCCGGCCGCTGGTCACCCCAGCCGGGCGAGCTCCTTGCCGATCTTGTCGGCGGTGGCATAGGTGACGCCGATCAGGCCGACGTCCTTCCAGCGCAGCACGCCGTCAGCGTCCACGAGGAACACCGAGCGGCGCAGCCCAAGACCGGGCATCGCGATCCCGTACTGGCGGATCACGGCACGGTCCGGGTCGGCCAGCAGCGGGAAGGACAGGGCACGATGCCTGGCGAACCGCTCGTGGCTGTCGAGGTCCTGCGGGCTGATGCCCCAGACCTGGGCACCGACGCCCGAGAACACCTCCATGCTGTCCGCGTACGAGCACAGCTGCTTCGTGCAGACGGGCGTCTCGTCGCCGGGGTAGAACGCGAGCACGACCGGGGTGCCCTTGGCGGCCGAGAGGGTGTAGTCGGAACGGGCGGTCTCGCCGTCGTGGACGACCAGGCCGGAAAGGGTGAAGTCGGGGGCCTGCTGGCCCACAGTGGGCGTCGCCATCTCAGCGCCCGGCCGAGGCGTCGGGTACCGGAGCCAGCGCTGGCATCGGAGTCTCCTGTCGATGTCGGGTTCGGTGGTAGTCAGGCCACACAACGACCACGGACAGCGTCAGTTGCCCTTATGCGCCATGGCGTACCAGCCGCGCAGCCTAGATGACCCAGGCGGCCAACACGGGCGCTTTAGGTGACGTACACGTTTCTTATGGCATCGGGCGCGTTGATTCGGACACGTTCCAGGGGCTGGTCACGACGGCTTCGGCCCCGGCATTCGCGTGGCCGCCCATGCCGTCGTCCTCGGTCCCGACGGCATCGGCGCCGACGAGGCCAAGCGGGAGCGTGGCGCTCAGCGGGCTCGCGCCCGCATCCCGCGGCTGCTCCTCGTCCGGCTCCGCCGCGTTCGTCCGCGCCGTCGTCGGGTCGGTCGCCGTCCGCGGCCCCGGCCGGGGTGGCCGGCTCGCCGAGCGCGTGTGCGCACCGCGCGTCCGCCGGCCGGCGGACCGGGCGGCGGGCGTACCCGCGCCAGCCGCCTGGCGTGGCCCGGCGGCCGGCGGCGCCCAGACGGCCGCAGCCAGTGCCAGCCCCGTCGCCACGACCAGTGCCAGCACGACGATCATCCCCGCGGCCAGCAGCAGCGCCGGGGGCAGCCCCAGCTGGTGACCGAAGACAAGCAGGCAGCTCAGGCCGATCGCGAGGCCCCCGACGACCGCTGCCCGACCGTTCGTCCGGCGCTCGCGGCGGCGCCTGCCCGGCAGGTCGATGCCGCCGGCGGCCGGCGTGTCCCCCATCGGGCGGAGGGTCCTGAGCGGTTCGACATCGACCGCGGTCTTCTCGGCGTCGGTCTCGTCGTCAGCTCGCGCCTCGCGGACCCGCGCCTCGTCGGCGTCCGTCGCCGCGTGGCCATCCGCGCCGGCCGGCTCATGAGCCTCCGTCGTCGGGCGCAGCAGGGTCACCGACCCGTCGAGGCTCGCGACGGCGAGCAACCCACGCTTGGGGGCGAACGCGACGGCAGTCACCGGCAGTCGGGTACGTATCCGCCCGACCGCGGCGGTCGGGTCCAGCAGGTCCCACAGCGCGACGTGCTCCGCGCTCACAGTGGCCAGCCACCGGCTGTCCGCGCTGAAGGTGACCGACGTGACCCAGCCGGCGTGCGCGTTGATCGAGGCCCGCGGCGCGGGCGCCGACGGGTCGATCGTGTGCCAGAGGTCGACGGTGCCGTCGAGGCGTCCCACCGCCATCGTCCGGCCGTCCGGCGCGACCGCCACGTCCAACAGCGGGCCCTCGCCGGCCGTCAGGTGCATTCGGCGCACCGGCGTGGCCGAGACCTCCCAGAACTCGACCCGCTCGCCCGCGGTCGCGAGCCAGCGGCCGTTCGGGAAGATCGCGGCGGCGCGGATCAGGCGCGAGTCACCCGCGCGGCCCAGCGGGCGGGGGTGGGTGGGGTCCGTGACGTCCCAGATCCGGGCGGCCTCCGCGGCGAAGCCGGCGGCAAGCCGCCGCCCGTCCGCCGAGAAGTGCAGCCCGGTCAGCCCTCCGGGATGAGCGAGCAACGCGCGCGGAACGGGTCCGGCGAGCTCGTCGATCTTCCAGAGCACCGCGTGGGTGTTGTCGTGGCCCGTGGCCAGCCATGTGCCGTCGGGTGAGAACGCCACGACCGGCCCGGCCGCGAACCTCGTCGAGACCTCCCACATTCGCGCGGGCACGCCCGGGTCAGCGACATTCCATAGCCGGACGAGGCCATCGCCGCTCGCCGTCGCGAGCCGCCGCCCGTCTGGCGAGAAGGCCACCGCGTAGACCGGCGCGAACCGTCGGTCGACGTTGCCCCTGGCCCAGACCGGCCGGGACAGCGAGCGCCCGGCCGACTGCCAGCGCCGTTCGGACGGTCGGCGTGGAGCCGACGGCCAGATCAGGGCGGGCAGCAGGTATCGGCCCCGCGGCCGGCCCAGGGTCTCCTCCCAGTCCACGGCGGGGAGCCAGCGCCGAAACCGCGGCTGACGCAGCGTCCGCTCCCAGCTCATGTCCAGCGACCAGCGCAGCGCCCGCGGCCAGCGCCGCGAGGACGGCTCCCGCCCCGGCGGTGGCCAGGACGCGGGCAGCGGGAGGCGTGTCCACCGCCAACGGGTCCAGGGCCACCGGCGCCGCCGCTGCTCCAACACTCCGACGACCGCGAATCCCTCCGCGTCGGGCTCGGCCCCACCCGGCCGCGTCGCGGCGGCTGCCGCGACGGGCCATTCCGCGGCGGCCACGGTGGTGGGCTCACCGACGGCGCTCTCACCGGTGGTGCTCCCACCGACTGGCGCCGTGGCCTGGCCGGCCAGGCCAGCACCCCCAGGGCTCGTCGGCGCGGTGGCGTCGTCCGGCGCGCCGCCAGGAGCGGTCGGGCTGTCCCACCCGCGGTAGGCGAGTGGAACGGTAAGCGGCCCCGTCTCGTCGGCCATCGGCGTCAGGAACGGGCCGTCGATCGGGGGGAGGATCAGGGGACCGGTGTCCGGGGGCGGCGCCGGGATCGGGACCGGGCCGGTCGTCGGGTCATCCGGTATCAACAGGCGGATCAGCTCACCGAGATCCCCCGTGCCTGTTGGACTGAGCGGTGAGGAGACCCGGGTCTCGACCGGCTCCGGCGTTGCGTCGGCGAGCCCGGCCAATCCAGCGCCGGCCCGCTGGGCGGCCCTGCCCGGCGCGGGACCGGCCGTCGCTCCCGGCAGCGGTGACTGCTCCGTCGCCGTGGCGGGCGCGGCCTTGGCCCGGCTCCGCGTCGACTGGGCGCGGCTGGCCTTGACCGGCGCGGCCTCGACGGCCGGCGCGCCGGCCGTCGCCTCGGCGGAGGGCGCCTTGGCACGGGTGGACCGGGTTCGGGTCGTCTTCGGTCTCGGTGGTTCCGTGGGCGTGGCGGTGGCGGTTGTGGCGTCCGAGGCTGTGGCGTCCGAGGCTGTGGCGTCCGAGGTCGTGGCGTCCGAGGTCGTGGCGTCGGCGAATGGCGTCGGGCCGGTCGTCGCCTCGTCGGTCCCCGCGCCGGCTGGCGTGGCCTTGGCGTGGGTCGGCCGGGCGCGGGTCGCCCTGGCCGAGGGAGCAGGCTGCCGCGCGGCCGGTGTGCCTTCGGCCGTGGCCTGCTCAGTCGGCGCCACGGTCGTGACGGCCGTGCCCTTCGCCGCCGCCGTCCTGGCTGGCGCGCGCCGAGGAGCCCGCGTGCGGGCTGGCGCCGCGGGTACGGCCTCGGTCTCAGCCGCCGGGGCCGGCGAGTCCGGCAGGGTCCCCGTCGTCGGGGCCTGGGCCACCGCGGGTTCGGGGGAGGTAACGGACGCGGGCGACGGGGTCGTGGGCGACGGGGCCGTGGACGACAGGGCCGTGGACGACAGGGCCGCGGGCGACGCGGGCTGGGCGGACTGGGGTTCCGCGGACTGGGGTTCCGCGGGCAGCGCCTTCACCGGCGGGGGCTCCGGGGGCATGGCCGACGTGGCCTCATCCCCCCGTGGTCCCATGACCCCCAAGAATGGCACCGCGCGATGCCAGGCGCGGAGCTGGGTTGCCGGTCTTGCGAGGTGATTGTGGTACCCGCCTCACGTCGATCATGATGTGTCTCTCCCGCTGGTCAGCCCGTTGTGGGATGGCCGAGCAGGAAGAGCGCCTCGGCCAGCGCGATCTGTTCGATCTCGCTGGGGGCGACGCTCTCGTTGGGGGCGTGGATGAGGCAGGCCGGCTCGGAGACGCCGATCAGCATGATCTCCGAATCCGGGTAGGTCCGCGCGAACGTGTCGCACAGCGGGATCCCGCCCCCCTGCCCCGCTGTGGTGACCGGCCGCCCATAGGCCGTCGCCAGCGCCGCCGTTATCGCGCGGTAGCCGGGCCCGTCGGTCTCGGCGCGAAACGACGCGCCGATGCCCTCCAGCTCGATCTCCACCCGGACATGCCACGGCGCGACCGCGCGCAGGTGGTCGGCGAGCAGCCCGTAGGCGGCCTCCGGGTCGACGCCCGGCGGGACCCGCAGGTTCAGCCGGGCCGCGGCAGCCGGCTGCACCGCCGACGGCGCGCCGGTCAGCGGCGGTACCTCCATGCCGATGACCGTCAACGCCGGCCGGGCCCAGAGCTGGTCGGCGACGGTGCCGCTTCCGAGCAGGCCCACCTCGGGGAGCACGTGCGCGTCGGCGCGTAGCCGCTCCTCAGGGTAGGGCTCGCCGTTCCACACCCCGCCGTTGGCGAGCCCGGGGATGGTGACGTCGCCCGCCTCGTTGTGCAGCGTCGCGAGCATCGCGACCAGCGCCAGCAGGGCGTCCGGCGTCGGGCCGCCGAACATGCCGCTGTGCATGCCGCTGGTGCCGGTCGTCACGCGGACGACAGCGCTGACCAGGCCGCGCAGCACCGTCGTCAACGTCGGCACGCCCACGGCGACGTTGCCCGAGTCGCAGATCACGATCGTGTCCGCGGCCAGCAGGTCCGGGTTCTGCTCGACGAACCGCTCGAGTCCCCCGGTGCCCTGTTCCTCGGAGCCTTCGACGACGACCTTGATCCCGACTGGGACAGGGGTCCCCACATCCTGCCGAAGGCTGGATGTGGGGGAAGTCGAGTTTCCGACCGCCCGCAGCGCGGTGAGGTGGGCCATCAGGTTGCCCTTGCAGTCGGCGGCGCCCCGGCCATACCAGCGGCCGTCCCGCTCGGTCAGCGTGAAGGGCGGGCTGTCCCAGCTCGCCTCGTCGCCCGGAGGCTGGACGTCGTAGTGGGCGTAGAACAGCACGGTCGGCGCGCCGGGGGGCGCCGGCCGGTGGCCGATCGCCGCCGTGGAGCCGTCCGGCGTCTCCACCAGCCGCACGTCCGGCAGCCCGGCGTCGCGCAGCGCGTCCGCGACGAGGCCCGCGCCGCGCACGCAGTCGGCCGACGGCCCCAGCCGGGGATCGAAGACGGTCGGGATGGCGACGAGCTCGGCGAGCTCGTCACGGGCGCGCGGCATCAGCGCCCGTACCCGTCCGGCGACGTCGGTGGCGAGCTCGGCCGAGACGCCGCCAAGAGGCTCCTGGGGGGAAAGCCCGGAGGACGGACCGGTGGACGGGCCGGCGGGCACGCCGGGGGTGGCGGCTGGCATGGCCTCATCTGACCACGGCCCCCACAGCCTCCGCCGGACGGGGAGGTGCCACGCTGGGAGACATGGAGGCGGTGCCGGCCGGGCTGGACCCGGTGACCTTGTCGGTGCTCGCGAGCGGGCTCGCCGGGATCGCCGAGGAGATGGGGACGCTGCTGGTCCGCAGCGCGTACTCGTCGAACATCAAGGAGCGGCGGGACTGCTCGGCCGCGCTGTTCGACGCGGACGGCCGGATGGTCGCGCAGGCGGCGCACGTGCCGGTGCACCTGGGGGCGCTCTACGAGTCGGTGCGGGTGGTCGCCGAGCGCGGCGCGGCACCCGGCGACGTGTGGGTGCTCAACGACCCGTTCACCGGTGGCAACCACCTGCCGGACGTCACGCTCGTCAGCCCCCTGACCATCCCGCCAGGTGCCTCCGGAGGCGCACGCGAGGACGATGATCGCGCCTCCTTCGGCGGCCCGCCGGGCACCGCCGCGGAGGAACCGGGCGGCGAGATCGTCGGCTACGCGGCCACGAGGGCGCACCACTCCGACATGGGCGGCATGCGACCTGGCTCGATGCCGGCCGACTCGCGCGAGATCTTCGCCGAGGGGCTGATCATCCCGCCGGTCCGCCTGGTCCGGGCGGGCCGGTGGCAGGACGACATCCTCGACCTGATCTGCGCGAACTCGCGCACCCCCGACCTGCGCCGCGGCGATCTGCGCGCACAGGCGGCCGCGAACCGGCTCGCCGGCATCCGCCTGACCGAGCTCGCGGCGCGCCATGGGGTGGCGACCGTGCTCACCGCCTTCGCCGAGGTGCTGCGCTATGGCGAGCGGCGCAGCCGGTCGCTGGTCGCGCTGCTGCCGGACGGCCGGTACGAGGCGGCCAGCGAGTTGGAGGGCGACGGCGCGGACGACGTCGACATCCCGTTGCGGGTCGCGGTGACGATCGCCGGGGACGGTCTCACGGTGGACTTCACCGGTACCTCGCCGGCCGTGCGGGGCAACGTCAACTGCCCGCGCGCGGTGACCCGCTCGGCCTGCTGCTTCGCATTGCGGGTGCTGCTGCCCGACGACGTGCCGGCGAACGACGGCACGTACGCGCCGCTCACCGTCGTCACCGAGCCCGGCTCGCTGGTCGACGCCCGTCGCCCGTCGGCCGTCGTCGCCGGCAACGTCGAGACGTCACAGCGGATCGCCGACACCGTGCTCGCCGCCCTGGGCCAGGCGGTCGCCGCCGCCGCGGGCGCCGCTGCGGTCGCGGCGGCGGCGACCGAGACGGGAGAGGAACCGGCGACGCTGCCGGTCCTGCCCGCGCAGGGCCAGGGGACGATGAACAACCTGGTGATCGGCGGCGACGGCTGGACGTACTACGAGACGCTGGCGGGCGGGGCTGGGGGCTCCGCGCGCGGGCCGGGCGCGTCCGGGGTGCACGTCGGGATGACGAACACGCTCAATACCCCGATCGAGGCGCTCGAGCTCGAGTACCCGATGCGGGTGGAGCGCTACGAGCTCGACGAGGCGACGGCCGGCGCCGGGCTGCACCCCGGTGGCGCCGGTCTGGTCCGTTCGATCCGGGTGCTGGAGCCGGCGACCCTGTCGGTGCTGGCCGATCGGCGTCGCCATGCCCCGCAGGGCGCGGCCGGCGGCGGCCCCGGCGGCGTCGGCCGCGCCGACGTCGACGGCGACCCGCTCCCGCCCAAGGCCAGCCGGCCCCTGCCCGCCGGGGCCGTGGTCACGGTCCACACCCCGGGCGGCGGCGGCTGGGGCGGTCCCGCGCCGGACGCTTCGCGCCCGGCGCCGGGCGCCGCCTGTCGGGCGCAGGGCGCCCTCCCAGCCTGATCTCGGGGTTGGCGTGTGTAGCCGGGGCTGGCGTGGACTGGGGCCGGGGTGGTGGGTGCGTTGGTGATGCGCCGATGCGCCGTCACCATCGGTGGCTGGGTTGTGCGTAGCAGTCGATCAGGCGCGGGACGGGTCTCGGCCTTGCCGCCCGCGGCGTCGGCGTGCGGGTGGGGACCACGGCCGTGCGGGGGAAGGTGGCCGTAGGTCCCGCCCCGGCCACCACACGACCGTGGTCCGTCTTAGGGGACCGGCGGCTCGCCGGTCGGTGCGGTCGCGGTGCCGGTGTCGGGGTGATTGGGCGAGGCCGGGCCGGTGCGGATCTGGATGGTGCGGACGGAGCGCCAGTTGACGAGCATCGTGTAGCCGTCGGCCAGGTATAACTGCTCGACCTCGCAGCGGAAGACCGCTTGGGCGACGCGCGTGCGAAGTTCATCCGGGTCGGTGTCGGCCGGCAGCTCGAAGGTCTGGCCGTCGATCACGATCCGCACTTCCACGAGCCCAACAGTCGCACATGTGTTCGATGAGGGCAACGCTGTGGGCGCCCTGTTCGGGTCGCGTGTCGGCGGTGAGTTCCGACTGTCCTGGCGGGGCGCGACCGCGAACTGCCGGCAGGGGTGATCTTCGCCTGGAGGTGGGGGTGCGGGACGCCCGCGCGCCTTTCGTTCCTGCGCTGGTCGAGCTGTTGTGAGCCTTGGCCGAGGTGTTCGTGGGCACTCGTTCGGAGGACCCTTGCGTCTGAGCCTTAGGCGGTCCTAAGTTAGGTCGGCCTGCCTTAAGTTAGGTGGTCCTAACTGGATGGGACCTGGGCCCAGTGGAGAGTGCGTGGACAACTTCGTTCCGAACCTACTGATCGGGTTGCGTGAAGGGCTTGAGGCAACGCTGATCGTCAGCATCCTTGCCGCCTACCTGGTCAAGATTGATCGACGTGACCGGATGGCGCACCTCTCCTTCGGGGTTGGGGCGGCGGTCGCGCTCAGCCTGGCTTTCGGTGCCGCGCTCACGTTCACCTCCGCGAACCTGTCGACCAAGGCGCAGGAGGGACTGGGCGGGATCCTGTCGCTGGTCGCCGTCGTGCTGGTGACCTGGATGGTCTTCTGGATGCGTAAGACGGCGCGCAACCTGTCCGGCGAACTGCGCGGCAAGATGGACGCCGCACTGTCTGTCGGTGCGGGCGCCGTCGTCTTCACCGCGTTTCTCGCGGTCGCCCGCGAGGGCCTGGAGACGGCGCTGTTCCTGTGGGCGACGATCGACTCGACGAACGGCTCGACCGTCGGCCCGATGCTGGGCGCGCTCGTCGGCATCCTGATCGCCATCCTGCTCGGCTACCTGCTCTACAACCGCGTGCTCACGTTCAACCTCGGCAGGTTCTTCACCTGGACGGGTGGTGCGCTGATCGTCGTCGCCGCCGGTGTCGCCGCCTACGGCGTCGGTGACCTGCAGGAGGCCGACCTGCTGCCGGGCCACGAGGCGCTCGCGTTCGACCTCTCCGACCACATCTCGGAAAGCAGCTGGTACGGCGCGCTGCTCAAGGGCATCTTCAACATCAGCCCGGTGTGGTCGTGGGCGCAGCTGGGCGTCTGGCTCGGCTACCTCGTCCCGGTCATGGCGATCTACGTCTGCTACCGCTACCTGTTCAGGTCCCCCGAGCCGGCGGCCGCCCCGGCTCCCGCCACGGCCGCGGCGGGAGCCGGGGCAGGCGCGGTTCCGGCCGGGCCGGACACGACCCGGATAGACGCCGCCCCGGCCGCCGACGCCGCCATCCCGACCGCCGAGGCCGCCATCCCGACCCAGAGCACCGACTCGCCCAGCGGCCAGCACCGCGACATCCCGGCGCCCGCCGGCAACAACGACACCAGCAAGCCCGCCGACAGCGGCGAGGAAGCAGCTCCCAAGGAGGACGAGGTCATGGGTTGGCGCAGGACGCTCACGGCGGTCCCGGTCCTGAGCGTCTCGGTCGTGGGCCTGCTCTTGGCTGGCGGCGCGATCGGTTTCGCGCTGAACGGCGGCTCGGACGGCACCGCGGCCGGCACCGCGGCCGGCGCCTCGGTGGTCACCGCCGGCGACGACACATGCGCCTACTCCGGGCCGGCCCTGTCCGCGGGCACCCACACCTTCAAGGTCTCGAACACCACCGGCAAGGCGATCGAGCTCTACTTCATCGGCGCGAACGGCCAAGCCGTCGGCGAGGTGGAGAACGTCGGCCCGGGGACGTCGCGCAACCTGACCGTCGACCTGGCCGAGGGCGACTACACCCTGCGCTGTCGGCCGACCAGTACCACTGGTGACGGCGTGACCTCGAAGCTCACCATCGCCGCGCCCGGTGCGTCCGCCCCGGGCGCCGCCTACGACCCGCGGCTGTACGAGGCCGTCGGCGAGTACCGCGTCTACGTGGAGGGCCAGACCGGTCAGCTGGTCACCGCCACTGAGACGTTCGCCGCGGCGGTCAAGAGCGGCGACGTCGAGGCGGCCAAGCGTCTCTACGCACCGGCCCGGGTCTTCTACGAGCGGATCGAGCCGGTCGCGGAGAGCTTCGGCGACCTCGACCCGGCGATCGATGCCCGGGAGGGCGATGTCCCGGACGACGAGTGGACCGGCTTCCACGTGATCGAGAGGGACCTCTGGGTCAACGGCAAGACGTCCGACCCGGTCGTCGCCGACAAGCTGCTCGCCGACGTGAAGAAGCTGCAGACGTTGGTCACCGACGTGAAGCTCACCCCGAGCCAGCTCGGCAACGGCGCGGCCGAGCTGCTCAACGAAGTCGCCACCAGCAAGGTCACCGGCGAGGAGGAGCGGTACTCGCACACCGACCTGATCGACTTCGCCGCCAACGTCGAGGGTGCCCGGGCCGCGTACGAGCCGCTGCTGCCGGTTCTGAAGGACACCGACCCGGAGCTGGCCAAGACCATCGACGCCCGCCTGACCGATGTCGAGAAGGCGCTGGAGCCGTACAAGTCGGGCGACGGCTACGTGGACTACACCTCGCTGAGCGACACCCAGGTCCGAGCACTGTCCGACAAGGTCGACGGCTTGGCCGAGCCGCTGTCCAAGCTGACCGGGGCGGTCGCGGCCTAGCGGGGGCGGCCGGGCCGGCCCCGCCAGTGGGCACCCGGCCGGTCCGGCCAACCGCGTTTCCTGGCCAGTCGTAACAAAGGCGCCGTCTGGCGGCCTAGAGGGCCAAAGGGTGTGCGAAAATGATCTTCCTTCGCACACCCGGCGGCCGTTGTCCCCAGGATCACTAATCGGAAATCGGGCGGTGCCACCGTCCGGGAGGACGCAGGAACAGGAAGCAGAGGTAAAGAACGTGGCTGGGACACGGGTGTCGCGGCGAGGGCTGTTCGGGCTGGCTGGAGTGGCGGCCGCAGGCGCCGCCACCGCCGGTGGCCTGGCCGCCTGCTCGGACGACAAGAACGGAGGGACCGAGGCCGTCCCCGCCTCGGGGAAGCAGCTTGTCGAGTTCCACGGCGCCCACCAGGCAGGGATCGTCACCCCGGCGCAGGACCGGCTGCACTTCGCCGCGTTCGACGTGGTCACCGACAGCCGCGCCGATCTGGTCGAGGTACTCAAGGAATGGACGGCGGCCGCGGCCGCCATGGCCGCGGGTAAGGCGGTCGGCGACGGCGTCGCTGGCGCCCAGGACGCGCCGCCCGACGACACCGGCGAGGCCGAAGGGCTAGCCTCCGGCCACCTCACCCTGACCTTCGGCGTCGGGCCGACCCTGTTCACCACGGCCGACGGCGTCGACCGGTTCGGGCTCGCGAGCCGCCGGCCGGCCGCGCTGGTCGACCTGCCCGCCTTCTCATTCGACGCGCTCGACCCGGCGCGCTGCGGCGGGGACCTCGCCGTCCAGGCCTGCGCCGACGACCCGCAGATCGCCGTGCACGCCGTGCGCAACCTGGCCCGGATCGGCCGGGGCGTCGTCGCGGTCCGCTGGTCCCAGCTCGGGTTCGGCCGCACGGCGTCGACCAGCTCCAGCCAGGCGACGCCGCGCAACCTGATGGGGTTCAAGGACGGCACGAACAACATCCACGTCGAGCAGCCGGCCAAAGTCGACGAGCACGTCTGGGTCGCCCCCAGCGACGAGAAGAGCGCCGGCGCATGGATGGCCGGCGGGTCGTACATGGTGACCCGTCGGATCCAGATGCTCATCGAGCGCTGGGACCGCACCTCACTCGCCGAGCAGGAGACCACCTTCGGTCGCACCAAGGTCGTCGGCGCGCCGTTCGGCCACACCGGCGAGTTCGACGCCGTGGACCTCAAGGGCCGCACGGCGGACGGCGAGCTGGTCATCCCGGCGGACGCGCACATCCGCCTGGCCTCGCCGGACACCAACGGCGGCCATGCGATCCTGCGCCGCGGCTACTCGTTCACCGATGGCAGCGATGGCCTCGGCCACCTGGACGCCGGCCTGTTCTTCATCGCCTTCCAAAGGGACCCGCGCAAGCAGTTCATCCCGATCCAGACCCGGCTGGCGAGCTCGGATGCGCTCAACGAGTACATCGAGCACACGGGCAGCGCGATCTTCGCCGTCCCGCCCGGCGTTGCCGCCACCGGCGGCGACTACTGGGGCCGCAGCCTGTTCACCTGAGGCCGTCCCGTGCCGGACGCTCCGCGCCCGGCACCGGGCGCGGCCCTCGGGCGCTGGGCGCCCTCGCAACCTGGTTCCGGCTCGCGGCATATGACGGTGGCTGACCTATATTCCGGCTGACGACGTGGCTGGTTGGCTCCAGCGCTGAGGCGCCGTCACCAGCTGTGGCTGGTTTGCGCTGCGTCGCTACGGCGTCGCCAGACCGGCCCTGTTCTTGTCTCCGCGGCGAGGACAGGGCCGGTGCGCGGCGTCAGGAGGCCCGGGCGCCGACGGACGACGGGGCCGGCTTCGTCAGCGTGGGGAGCGCGCCAGTGGCTGGGACCACGCCGATCGCGCCGCCCTCCGGGCCGAGGCGGGTGAGCAGCAGCGGGATCTGGTGGTTCGCGATGTAGGCGTCGACGGCCTGCTGGGAGCCCTTCCACCAGCCGTAGTCGTCGATGATCAGAACCCCGCTCGGGCTGATCCGCGGGAACAGGTGCTCCATCTCGTGCCGGGTCGACTCGAACCAGTCGGTGTCCAGGCGCAGCAGCGCGATCTGCTCCGGGGCCCCGCCCGGCACCGTCTCCTCGACCATGCCCTTGACAAAGTGGATCTTGTCGGCGGGGTAGCCGATCCGCGCGACGTTCTCCTTGACCTTCTCCAGCGGCACGATCGACCAGGCCGACGCCGGGTCGTCCGGGTCGGAGTTCGCGAGCAGGTGCTCGGCGGTCTGCCCATCCGGGGCGATGTCGGCGCCGGTCGGTGGCGTCATGCCTTCGAAGGTGTCGAACAGGTAGAGGTGACGCGAGGTGTCGCCGAGCTGCAGCAGCGTGCGCGCAGCCGCCATCGACGAGCCGCCGGCCCACACGCCGCACTCGACGATGTTACCGGGGATCTTGTTCGTCACCAGGTAACGGACGGCCTGGATGAGGCCGAACACCTTCGTCGGGTCGGTCATCGTGTAGGGCGAGGTCTCGCGGATGGTCGCGATCGCCAGGGCATCCATGCCGGCGGAGTCGATCCCGGGACGGCGACGGACGACGTCGAAGCCGGTCTGCTGTACTGCCTTGCGCAGGGTCGACCTCGCCTGGTCGGCGTATGCCTTGACTTGTTTCTTGGAAGCCATGCGCCCCTCCTCGACAACGAGCTGTACGCCTCTCGCTGCGCAGCGGTGCGGCATTCGCGCAGACTCGGCCGGGCGATGATGTCACAGCGGCCTGTGGTCCCTGACAGCCGGTTCTGGTCGAACCGGCACAGGATGCCAGAGCAAGATCTCCAGCCGGACCGGTGGCTCTGTCGCAGGCCACCACGCCCTGGGCGGACTGCCGTGCCGTCCGGTGACGCAACGTGGCGGCCAGAATCCACACCTCCGATGGCAAATGTGTGACCACATGACTTCGGGGTGTCAGCGAGAGTGGCTCACGTCGAGCTTGTGGTGTCGCTCTTGTGGTGTGGCCGGCGTTGGCGTGAACCCTCACCCGCGACCGCTGAGACCACCGGTTCCGAGTGCGGCGAGTGAGGCTGCCGGGCGATCGCGGCGGGCCCGTACTCGGCGGCGGCGGAGCCACGGAAGCGCGGATGCGGAGCGTTGGTTCCGTTCTCCGGTAAACTAGTCATTGAAGGGGAGTAGCCCTGCTGTCTGGCGCTGATGTGCTGGACAGCCCGGCCGTCGACATACTGGCGGCGTCGCGCGTCAGGCCGATCTTGATCGGTCGAAACCCAGCGGCGCAGGCCCGGCGGCCGGGCCTGGTCGATCTTGCGGTCGACCGGGTGGACGAGACCTTCGATCCGGTTTGCATGCCGGGTCGAAGGGACTCGCGCCCCCGGCCCGGCCCGAGAAGAGGGGCCAGGTCGTGAGCCTTACCGCCGCGTTCGTTACCTTCGGCATCATTTTTCTCGCCGAGCTGCCCGACAAGACCATGGTCGCGAGCCTCGTGATGGGCAGCCGCTACCGGCCTCTCTACGTCTGGGCAGGGGTGGCCGCCGCCTTCCTCGTGCATGTCACGCTGGCCGTCGCCGCCGGCAGCGTGCTCACGCTGCTGCCACACCGCGTCGTCGACGCGATCGCGCTGGTCCTGTTCGCCATCGGCGCCGTGCTCGTCTACCGCGAGGGCCGCGACGAGACGGGCGAGACCGATACGACCCGCGAGACCCACGAACGCGACGAGATCCGTGAGAGCGTCGCGGCTGGCACCGTCGCGCCGGGCGCGCCCACGGCGATGCCGGCGGGCGTCCGCGCGTCCGGCGCCGCGGGTGGGCCGACCGCGGCGGCTGGCGCGGGCGCGACTCGCCCGTCGGCCAGCGAACCAGCGCCCAGTGACCTCGAGGTCGCGCCCGAGGAGCGGGAAAGCGCCGTATCCCGCGGGTTCTGGCGGGTGGCCGCGACCTCGTTCACCGTCATCTTCGTGGCCGAGATGGGTGACCTGACCCAGATTTCCACGGCGAACCTGGCCGCCCGGTTCGACTCACCGGTGACAGTCTGGCTCGGAGCGTTGCTCGCGTTGTGGTCGGTGGCGGCGATCGCGATCGCCGGTGGGCGCGGCCTGCTGCGGATCGTTCCGGTCAAGGTCATCACCAGGATCGCGGCGGCTGCCTTCGTGATCCTGGCGATCCTGAGCCTCATCGACGTGATCCGCGGCTGAGCCGCGCGGCGGAGGCCAGGCCGAAAAGCGTCGGAAGCGTCCTGGATGCTGAGGCCATGGCGACCACGCGGCGACGTAGCGACCCCTGGAGTCCGGTGGCACCCGACCTGCCGGCTGAGCCAGCCCGGCCGATCGACGGCGGCCGGGGGCCGGCGGAACTCGTCGAACTGGCGGAGCTGCTCGCCGAGGCGGGCGCCGGTGCCGGACGCGACGTCCGGCTGGTCGGCGTCCGGCTGGCCACGCTGCGGGTGGTCGGCGGCCAGCTTGCCGGCGTGACCCTGCGGGACGTCGCGCTACGGGATGTCGCGCTCGCCGGAACCATCGTCGACGGCGGCGCGGCGACCAGAGTGACGGTCGACGGCGGCCGGCTCTCGGGAGCCGTCTGGGTGGACGGCGAGATCCGCGACGCGCGGCTGACCGACGTACGCGCGGACGGCCTGACCCTGCGGTTCTGCCGGCTGCACCGCTCTCGGTTCGAGGGCTGTGACCTGTCCGGCCTGGACCTGACCCGAGCCCGGCTCGACCATGTCGAGTTCGTCCGCTGCGACCTGACCGGCGTCGACTTCACCGGCGCGACCGTCGCCGCGGCCCGCTTCGCCGACTGCCGGTTCGACCGGGTGGCGGGCGCGAGTGGCCTCGCCGGTGCCGAGATCGGCGTTGGCGACCTCATGGGCCTGGCACCGTCGCTTGCCGCCGCCCTCGGCATCACCATCGTTGCCACCCAGCCGACGGACCGGGGCTAGGCCAGTCGGATGCCCATCGGCCGCCTCATGACGTGACGGGCGGATCGCGGACGTCCAGGCTTGCTGACCTCCCGGCCGACCTCCCAGATCGGTTCCCAGACCTGCCCGATCGCTTACCTCCCAGATCTGCTTCGCAGATCCGGCAGGGACCCTGTCGCCAATCGGGCAGGGACCCCGGATCCGGCAGGAACCCCGTCGCCGATCTGGGAGACCCGGAATCTGGCGCGCTGGCGGTCGAAAACTCCCTCTTGTGTTCAATGGGTGACTTTATCCATACGGAGTGTTTCGACCCGGTGTCCAGGTCTCCCGACCCCGCGTGCTTATATCTGTGCGTCGAGTGGGTCGGCGGTGCTGGGTATCGGGGTTGCGGGGACCGCGCGGCCGGGCCGACGGAGGTCTCCGGGAAGGGCAAGGGAGCCGGGACATGGGTGAGACCGTGGACGACGGTGCCTGCGGCGAGTGGCAGCGGGTGCCGGAGGAGATCGTGCAGCGGCTGGGCGACGTGCCTGGTGCCGCCTACGAGGTGCCTGACGAGGTGACCTGCGCGCTGGAGGCCGGTCACGAGGGCAGCCATACGGCCGTGCTGCAGGGCTGGGGCGATGACGAGGTGTGGCTGCTCTGGACGATGCCGAAGACCGTCGTGATCTCGAGCTGCCGGGCGGACGGGCTGACCTGCCTGCTCCCCACCGGGCACGCCGGCCGCCACCACGTGATCATGGCGGATGTCGTGGAGGACGAGGGGCCGTACTGGGTCGACGACCGCGCGGAGCTCGACGCCCGGCTCGCCTCGAGCCAGGCGGGGCCCGGTAGCGGATCCGCCGCCCCCGCATAGAGACTCTTCTGCCGATCTCTTTCCGGGTCCGCGGGTCCGCGGGTCCCCGGGATCCCGTGGGTTCGCTATGGGCTCGAACGCGGCGTGGCCACGAAGACCAGGACGACGTCGGCGTCGGCACCGAAGTCGACCAGCTCCGCGGACGGCGGCAGGGTGCCGAGCGCGTCGCGCAGCTGGGCGGCGCTCGCCCCTTCGCTGGCCGTGACCGTGTGCATCGCGGCCATGCCGTCCATCTTGATGTTCCCGTCGGGAGCGACGTCGTCCCCGTCCACCGCGCCGACTTCCATGCCTGCCGGCTCGGCGTCGACGAGGTCGTGCGGGCATGGATCCTCGTCCGGGAGGCGGGCCAGGACACGGTCCGCGTGCGCGGCCGTGCCGGCGACGGCCATCGCGGCGGCGGACGACAACGAGTCCGCCAGCCGTTGAGCCTCCACCGGCATCAGGTACACCGCGTTCAGGACGTCCAGCAATGACGACTGCAGCCGCATGACGATGACGTGGGTGCCGTCGTCGATGCCTGGCTGGGTGCCGACCGTGACGACGCTCCCGTCGAGCTCGCTCACGAGGGTGAGCGGCTCCGTGAGGGCGCCCGGCCGGGGGATAAGGGCCTGTTCATCACGCATGGCCCAAAGATCGCATCCCCGCCTGCCCGATCCCACCCCGTGCGGCGGGGAGCTTTTCGCGCGGCCGGCCGCGTCTGGCCAGACGAACAGCGGGGCACGGAGGATCGACGGGTGGTCCGCTGTCGTGCACCCAGCGTCAAAACGATGGGTGAACTCCGCTGACGGGGTGTGAGCTCAGTCGAGACGGGTACGACGCTGCATGGTTGACGGGCCTTGCGTCCCGCTACGTCACCCGATCGAAGTGTCTGAGCCCGATCACCGTCACGACTACGGTGACCCGGGCCGGTGGTTTCGCCGTTCCGTCGTCGGCTAAGTCGGCGCTGTTGCCTGGAGATGGGCTGACGACGGTGGGGAGCTGGATCACGCCCGCTCGGGGCGTGCGCGACGCGAGGCTGTTCCGGTCGCTCCCCGCGCCGCCTGGACAAGGCCGTATGTCCGACCGGGGACGACCCGGACGGAAACCGAGGCGGGAGCAATGATCATGAGACTGCGTGTCGAAGTTACGGGTCCGCATGCAATCGTGATCTGGCCCGAGGGAGACGTCGATTACTCCTGCCTAGATCCGCTGCGAGAAGCCCTCGTGGACGCCCGGATGGCGGGTGTCAGGGAGATCGTCGTCGACTTCACCGATGTGGGGTTCCTGGACTCGCAGGGCCTTGCTGTCATCCTTTACGCCCACCGACGGCAGCGTTCCAGCGGTGGTCGACTGATCCTGCGCAACCTCAACGACACGGCTCGACGTCTGCTGCACGTGACGAACCTGACCACCGTGCTCGACGTCGAGGGCGGGGTGGGCGAGCCGCCGACGGCGTCGGCGGCCGCTGCCGCGCCGCGCACCGCCACCCGTGGCGAGTGACCGGCACGGGGGCCCGAGCCCGTACGGGAGCTCGATCCCGGTAGATGCCTGATCGGCATAACGTCGTGGCCGGTGGTGGGCTCCGAGCGACAGGGCCCGCGACGTGGCGGCAGGCGCCGCCGACGCGCGGCTGGCGTGTCAGCCGGCCGTGTCAGTGACCGGGCCGGCCGACGGCGACGTGCCGGCGGTACTGCGCGTCAACGGCGTGACGGGTGAAGCCGAGACGCTCATACATCCGCACCGCGCGGGCGTTGTCCTCGTCGGTGTAGAGCATCACCGTCGTGAGGCCACGGTTGCGCAGGTGGCGCAGTCCAGCCAGGGTCAGGGCGCGGCCCAGTCCCCCACCCGCGCGGGAGGGGTCGACTCCGACGACATAGACCTCTCCGATCGGAAGTGCCCGGCCCGGCCCGGCCCGGCCGTCGGGCGGTGTCGGGTCCTCGGCGTGCACCTTCGTCCAGTGGAAACCGACCAGCTCACCGTCCCGCTCGGCCAGGAAGAAGCCCGCCGGATCGAACCACGGCTCCGCTTCGCGCGGCAGCAGGTCCTGCTCGGTCCAGCGGCCCTGCTCTGGGTGGCTGGCGAACGCGCGGGCGTTGAGCGCGAGCCAGGCCCGCTCGTCGCGGCCTGGTTCGAAACACCTCACGGTCACGTCCGCGGGCCACGTCGGCTCGGGTAGCTCCTCGCCCGCGGACCCCGCGTCGGCGACTAGCGGACGGCGTAGCTGCAGCAGCACCCGGCCACGCTCGAACCCCCCGCGCGCGGCGAGCGCGGCCGCGGCCGCCGAGTCGCCGTGTGCCCAGATGTCCAGCGTCGCCGGACTCGCGGCGGCGGCAACCTCGGCCGGTGACTCGCTGGCCACCCGTTGGACGAGGGCGTCGACGAGGGCGGACCCGACTCCCCGGCGCCGCAGGTCCGGGCGGACGACCAGCTCCGCCTCCCACGCGCCACCCCCCGCATGGGCGAGGTGCGCATACCCGGCCACGTCGCTCTCCGGCGAGGCCGGGTCCGGGTCGGCCGCGAGCAGGTGGAACCGGCCTGGCGCCGGGCTCGACCCCGGCCTGACCGTCAGGGCGACGTCATCGGAGACCGGTCCGACGCCGTCGGCGGCATGCGCGGCCGCGACGACCGATTTCACCCCGTCGGATTCGGCCACCGTCAAACTGTCCGACCAGCCCAAAGACGTCACAGGCAGACGGTAGCCACCCCAATGGCGAGACGCACCCGCCGAGCACTCGCCCCAGGACGACCGCGCGGGCGCGAAGCGTCGAGCCCGCGCGGTCGTCATGTGACGTCTGTTGGTGAGCGGTCCATGCAATCCGGCCATGGTAGGGAACCGCGCCTCTGCGCTGGTGCCAGCGCACCCATGTCGTCAACCCGCAACCAGGTGAACCACCGCCATGAGCCTGTGCCCGGTACCACGGTGGGGAGCAGGGTCCCTGCCGGATCGGCGACAGGGTCCTGCCGGATCCAGGGTCCCTGCCCGATTGGCGACAGGGTCCCTGCCGGATCTGCGAAGCAGATCTGGGAGGTAAGCGATCGGGGAGGTCTGGGAGCCGATCTGGGAGGTCGGCGATCTGGGAGGTCAGGCTTAGCGCCTAGACGCGCTCGGGGGTGCGGATCTCATCGCGCTCGAGGCGCCCGGCGCCGTTCGAGTCGGGCAGCGGGGTGATCGGCGGGGCGACGAACTTGTAACCGACGTGGCGCACGGTACCGATCATCGACTCGTGCTCGGCACCCAGCTTGGCGCGCAGCCGGCGGACGTGGACATCCACCGTGCGGGTGCCGCCGTAGTAGTCGTAGCCCCAGACCTCCTGCAGCAGCTGGGCCCGGGTGAAGACCCGGCCCGGGTGCTGGGCGAGGTACTTGAGCAGCTCGAACTCCTTGAAGGTGAGCTCGAGGGGCCGGCCACGCAGCTTCGCCGAGTAGGTCGTCTCGTCCACGGAGAGGTCGCCCGAGCGGATGACACCGGCCTCCGCGGTACCGCCGGCGGCGGCCACCCGGCCGATCGCGAGCCGCAGCCGGGCCTCGACCTCCGCCGGGCCCGCCGTGTCGAGTACCACGTCGTCGACTCCCCAGTCCGCCGACACGGCGGCCAGGCCGCCCTCGGTGACCAGGGCGAGCAGCGGGGTGGTCAGGCCGGTGGTGCGCAGCAGGCGGCACAGGCCACGGGCGATGACGAGCTCGCGACGGCCGTCGACAGCGATGACGTCGACCGGCGGGGCGTCGAGCAGGGCGCTGGCCTCCAGCGGGGCGACGCGCACGGTATGAGTGAGTAGTCCGAGTGACGGGAACGACTCGGCGGACGGACCGGGCGCGTTGGTGAGCAAAAGGACGACGCTCAAGACGACTCCTCCATGCGAGGCGGATGGTGGTGGGGCAGCGTCGACCCAGGTAGTGCCGAGTGGCCCGCACTTGGCCTCAGAAGGCACAAGTCGAACCCCGGCGTCTCACGACCGTCATGGGCATGAAACGCACACCGGTACGTGAGGAGGATAGCGGAGTGTTCCACCGCGCTCCCACCGTCTACCGGCTTCTTCCGACGGCCGATGCTGAGATCCTGGCCACTGCCTTTCTTGATCACGGCTCTTTGGTGGGGTCCGTCATCCCGCCGCCCGCGGTCGTGCTGGTTCCGGGCTTCTCCGGGACGATCCGCCGGCCGGCTGTACGGTCCGTGGCGGAGGGCCTGCGGTGGCACGCAAGCGTGGTCATGGTCGAGACGCGCGGCCACGGAAGGTCGACGGGTACGTGCACGTTCGGCGACCGTGAGGTCCTCGACGTCGACGCGGCCGTCGGTGAGGCCAGGCGGCTCGGGCACGAGCGGGTCGTGACCGTCGGCTGGTCGATGGGCGGTGCCGCGGTGGTCCGGCACGCGGCGCTCGCGAGTGAGGAAACTCCCGTTCACGGACACCGGCTGCGCAATCGTCCGGACGCGGTGGTCACGGTCAGCGCGACCAGCCGGTGGTTCGTGCGCGACACCGCTCCGCTTCGGCGCATCCTCTGGATGGCCGAGACACGGACCGGGCGGTTGATGGCGAGGACCGTTTTCGGGGTGCGTATCCCATCGCGGCCCTGGCCGGAGCTCCCCTCCGAGCGTCCGCCGGCGCCAGTCGACCTGATCGGCCAGGTGGCCCCGACACCGCTGCTGATCGTGCATGGCGACCTGGACGGGTACTTCACTCTGGATCATCCGCGGGCGCTCGCCGCGGCCGCCGGTCCGCGGGCCAGGCTCTGGATCGTCCCTGGTTTCGGACACGCGGAGACGGGTGTGGTGCCGGGACTCGTCGACCGGATCGGGAGGTATCTCCCGTACCTCCTGGACGGCCACCGGCATGACTCCATGTTCAGCATGGATAACGTGTGGGAAACGTCAGTGAAATATATCGGCCACGGGCCCGGGTCGCCGCCCAGCCCTGCCGCCGCGCGCCGGGTCGTGCTGGACGGTCCAGGCGGGCCCTGAGCGAGACGAACCTCGCGGATGGCGAGACGCGATGCGCCGAGGCGCGGCGCCGGCCTCCGCGCTCCGTGAGGCCGCCGCATGGGAAGTGCGCCACCCTGTGGCGGGGTTACGTCGAGTGGTGCCGAAGTGCTCCGGCTGCGGAAGGGTGATGGGCTACTTGTCGGATGTGACGGAAGTTACTGTCCGGTATTGGGCCGCCGCGCGTGATGCGGCCGGGGTGACCGAGGAGCGCCTGACGGCCGACACGCTGGCCGCGGTGATCGAGGCCGCCGTCGGCCGGCACGGCCAGCGGCTCGCCGACGTGCTGACCCGGTGCTCGTTCCTCATCGACGAGAAGCCCGCGGGCCGGCGAGACCCGGCCACGCTGGCGCTGCGCCCCGGCAGCGTCGTGGAGGCACTCCCGCCCTTCGCCGGCGGCTGATCAGCGGCTGAACCGGCCCGGCCGATCTTTTCGGTACTGGTTCTCGGTGAACGGGCTTGCCGGGCTGCCTGGTGGCGTCCGCGTCCAGACCTGGCTCAAAACAAGCGTCCTGGCAGGCGGTCCGGGGCCGGCCCCGGACCATCGATGATCGATAGAGGATGTCGAGCAGGCGGCCAGCTGGTGACGTGACAGCATGAGGGGGTGCGTGCCCGCGATCCACGGACCTGCGCGCCCGCCGGATCGGCGGGCGCCGAGCCTTCACCAGACCCATCGTTCCCGGAGTCGTCGGCCTTGCCGGCCGGGGGCCGGGCCGCCCGCGCCGGCGGATGGTGGGTGACGGCCGCGCTGCTCGGCGCGGCACTGGCCGCTGCCCTCCCGGCCGCGGCCGCCATGGCCGGTACCCCGGCGCTGGCCGCCGTGCTGCTCGCCGAACAACTGGCGTTCGGCTGGGCCTGGGTTGTCGTGCTGCGCGCCTCCCGGCCGACGGTGCTGCTGCTTACCGCGGCGGCACTGACCGCTGACGGCGCGGTGCTCGGCGCGGCGCGGCACGACCTCGGCAGCCTCGCGGGTGTCGTGGGCGCCGGGATCGCCGTGGTGATCGTCTACCAGCTGGTCCGCCGCCACCGCGTCGGTGCCGTGCCCGCCGCGACGCAACCGGCCTCACCGGAGGGCTTGGCGCCGACGACGCGGACGGCATCGACCGCGTCGGGCACGTCTGCTCCGCCGACGCCGACGCCGACGCCGACGCCGACGCCGACGCCGACGCCGACGCCGGCTCGGGTGACGGGTGAGCTCGCCGCCGCGCTCGGCGGCGGCACCCTTGTGGCGTTTCTCGCCGGACTGCTCGCGTTGCGGGCTCAGCCGGAGTCGGCCGCGCCGGGTGACCTTCTCGTCGCCGTCGGGCTGGCCGGAGCCGGCGGGGCCGTGCTCGTCGCCTGGCTGACCGGCCTGCTGGGTGCCGGGACGCTGGTGGCCGCCGGGCTTGGCCTTGCCGCTGGTACGGGTATGGGCGCGGTCTACGGCGCATACGTGGATGAGCTGTCGGCTGGCTCGGGCGCGCTGCTCGCGGCGGCCGGTGCGCTCGCCGCGGCGGTGATGGGCGTACTGATCGCGCGCGCCAGCGCCTCCTCGCCAGCAGCCGCGTCCCGTCCGTCGGCGGGCGCGGCGGTTCCGCCGGCGGACGGGACGCGACCGGTTCCGGCCGCGCGGGCGGGCGCGGCGTCTGGGAGCGTGGGCGTGCGGGCGTGGCGGGCCGGCCGCGGAGCACTTGGCGACCTGCGCTCACCAGTCGCGCCGCTGCTGTCGGGCGGGGTCCGCGTCGGCCCGATCTCGGCCAGGCCGGTTGCGACGGCGTTGCTCGCGGCGGTAGCTCCGCTGACCATCGCGGCACCGCTCATCTATCTGGTCGGACGGCATCTGTAAGGATAATCCGGTGGGCAGTCGGGCAATCCGGATCACAGTTGGCGTCGTTGTCGTTCTGCTGGTGCTGTTGTTCATCGGGGACAGGGTCGCGGCCCGGGTGGTCTCCGGCCAGATAGCGACCGAGGCGCAACGCAGCCAGAACCTGCCAACCAAACCGTCGGTGTCCATCGGCGGCGTGCTCTTCCTGCCCCAGGTCGTGCGTGGCGACTACCGGGACATCGACATCGACGTGCGCGGCAGCGTCCAGAACGGCCTGCGGGTCGACCGGGTGCGTTCGCATCTGGACGGCGTGCACATCCCGCTGTCCGACATCATCGGCGGCAACGTCAAAAAGATCCCGGTCGACAGCCTCGACGCCGACGTGGAGGTGACCTACACCGACCTCAACGCCTACCTGGCCGCTCAGGGCATGAAGCTGACGGTCGCCCCGGCAGGTTCGGCGATCCGGATCGGCGGCACGGCGAACGTGTTCGGAACGGACTACCCGGTGGAGGGCACGGCGAGCATCGGCGTGGAGCCAGCCGCCTTCACCATCACCCCGAGGGAACTGGCTCAGAGCGTCACGTCGGTGCTCCCACCCGAGTGGCACGACCAGATCATCAAGCTGCTGACCGTCAGGATCCCGGTCGAGGGGCTGCCCTTCAACCTGAAACTGACAGCCGTCGATGTTCTGCCCGACCGCATGCGCTTCAGCGCCGCGGGCGAGCACGTCATCCTCGACACGACGACCATCCCGACAGGTACCACGACGACGCTGTCGCCAGCGGGCTAGTAGGTCCTGTCTGACGGCCTCCGGCCACGCGAGGCTCCGCCATCATCGCCGCAGGGGTCCCCGGAAGATCGGCGCCAGCCGATCTTCCGGGGGGAGCGACTTTGGCCTAGGCCGCGGCGACGGCGGTGGAAACTGGTCGCATGAGTCGATCGCTCGTCATCAAGGTGACCGCCGGGATGGATGCGCCGGAGCGCTGCTCACAGGCGTTCACCGTCGCCTCCGTGGCGGCCAGCAGCGGCGTGGACGTATCGCTGTGGCTGACCGGTGAGTCGGCCTGGTTCGCGCTGCCGGGCCGGGCAGCCGAGTTCAGCCTGCCGGAAGCGGCGCCGCTGCCCGACCTCCTTGAGGTGGTGCTCACGGCCGGTCGGGTAACGCTGTGTACGCAGTGCGCGGCCCGCCGTTCGATCGGCCCAGATGACGTGATCGACGGGATCCGGATCGCGGGAGCCGCCACCTTCGTGGCCGAGGCCATGCAGGACGGCGTACAGGCCCTCGTCTACTGAGGCAGGGCGCTATACGCGCCTGCCTCATGTCGGGCGCCAGGGCGCCCTCCCCGCGTGGTTCCGGATACAGGTGTATGGCGGTGGCTGGTCTGGCGTGGGGGCCGGTGTGGTGGTTGCGTTGGCGCTGCGCCAAAGCGCTGGCACCAACCGGGTGGGCGTTGGTGTACGCCGCCGCTGATGGATGGCTTGGTCACACTGGTACGGACCACAACGGGGACACTCGGTGCCCTCCCCGCGTGGTTCCGGATACAGGTGTATGGCGGTGGCTGGTCTGGCGTGGGGGCCGGTGTGGTGGTTGCGTTGGCGCTGCGCCAAAGCGCTGTTGAGGCGGGGCGCTGTGCGCGCTCGCCTCATGCCGGGCGCTGGGCGCCCTCCCGCGGTGGTTGCGTTGGTGCTGCGCCAAAACGCTGCCACCAAACGGGTGGGCGTTGGCGTACCCGCTGATGGATGGCTTGGTCATGCTGGTACGGACCACAACGGGGACACTCGGTGCCCATCCCGTGACTTTGCGTGGATGAGGTTAGATGATCATATGATGTCCGAGGCGCAGAGTCTGTACGCGGTGATTCAGTACGACGGCGCCGGACGCCAGGACGTCCGGCAGGTTGTCGCGCCCTTTCCCGACCGCGGGGCCGCCGCCACGTTCGCCGTCGACAACGAGATGCGACATTTCACGGTCCGCCCGATGGTCCTCGCGGCCCCACCCGGACCGCCCTCGATCCCCACTCCGCGCCGCCCCACGTAGGCGAGCTCTCGCGGATCTTTGTTCGATCGGACGCGTCGCGCCGGTGGCCGCGGAGAGCTGAAACGTGACGAAGGCGGTAGAGGGTCCACCCTCTACCGCCTTCGTCTTTCGTGCCTGTGAGACCCGGCCACCCGGGGCGACGGCGCATTGGCGCAGCGCCAGCCGATCCACCTCGTCAGCCCGGAATCAGGCCGGCCACCGCCACACACCTGTACCGGGCACCACGCAACGAGGACGCTCAGCGTCCGAGAGGCAGGGCGGCGCGTTCAGCGCCCGTACGCCGCACGCCTCAGGCCGAGATCTCGACCTGGGCGTCGACCGGCTCGCCCTGACGGGCGAACACTTTCTGCTCGCCGCTTCCGCCTGGCACCAGTGCGCGCACGGTCCAGGTACCCGGGCGGGCGAAGAACCGGAACTGGCCGGTGGCGGACAGTGGAACCTCGGCGGTGAAGTCGCCGCCCTCGTCGAGCAGCCGCGCGTAGCCGGACGACACCGGCTCGCCGCCCTTGACGACGATCCCCTGGATCACGGTTTCCTTGGCCACGTCAATTCCTTCCGTCGACGGCCCGCCAGCGATGGCTCCGCACATGCTCAGGCGCCCTTCTCGATCGGCACGCCGACCAGCGCCCCGTACTCGGTCCAGGAGCCGTCGTAGTTCTTCACGCCCGGCAGGCCGAGCAGCTCGTGCAGCGCGAACCAGGTGTGCGCGGAACGCTCACCGATCCGGCAGTAGGCGATGATCTCCTTGGAGAGGTCGACGCCCGCCTCGTTGTAGAGGGCGGTGAGCTCGTCGTTGCTCTTGAAGGTGCCGTCCTCGTTGGCGGTCTTCGCCCACGGGATGTTCTTCGCGGTCGGGATGTGCCCGGCCTTCTGCGACTGCTCCTGCGGCAGGTGCGCCGGGGCGAGCAGCTTGCCGGAGAACTCGTCTGGCGACCGCACGTCGACGAGCGCCTTCTCGCCGATCGCGGCGATGACCTCGTCGCGGAAGGCGCGGATGTCGGTGCGCGCCTCCTTGGCCTTGTACTGGGTCGCCGGCCGCCCCGCGACCTCGGTGGTCAGCTCGCGGCTGTCGAGCTCCCACTTCTTGCGGCCGCCGTTGAGCAGCCGGACGTCGGCGTGCCCGTAGAGGCTGAAGTACCAGTAGGCGTACGCGGCGAACCAGTTGTTGTTCCCGCCGTAGAGCACGACGGTCTGGTCGTTCGAGACGCCCTTGCCGGACAGGAGGGCCTCGAAGGCCTCCTTGTTGACGAAGTCACGGATGACCGGGTCCTGCAGCTCGGACTTCCAGTCCAGCCGGACGGCGCCCGGGATGTGGCCCTTGTCGTACGCGGACACGTCCTCGTCGACCTCGACGAACACGACCGACGGGTCGGTCAGGTGCGCCTCGGCCCATGTCGCGTCGACCAGTGCCTGCTCGCGGCTCATGCGCGCGCTCCTCTCGCGGTAGTGGTTCGGATGAACAGATAAAGGTGACAACCGAGGCAAAACTCGAAGGCGGCGTTCAGGAAGGCGGCGGCGAAGGCGAAGGCCGTTGCCACATAGCCCAGCACGTCGAGCCCGGTCAGGAACCCGACGACGCCGACAGCGGCGAAGACGGCCCCGACGGCCTGGGCGAACCGAGGCGGAGCAGGGTCCTCGGTGGTGGCCGGAGGCCCCAGCCGCGGCCTGATCAGGCGCCGGAAGACCAGCGCGTACGGTGCGCGGCGTACGCCGCCCAGTGCGCCGACGGCGAAGACAGCCAGCTGCGCCAGCAGCACCCATGGATTGGCGGTGACCAGGGCGACGGCCAGGACGACCGTGGTGATGGTCGCGGCAAACCGCAGACCTCTGGGGTCAACCACAGGGATCTTCTCCTGATAGGCGGGGCGGAGACGGGTAGGGCCGGGTCTGCCGTCGCTGTGGCGGGTGCCCGCCTGGCCGCTGGCCCCCAGACCGCCGATCTGCCGGTTCGGCTTCGCCGATCTAGCAGGAACCTTGGCGTCGGTCTGGCGGGCACCCGCGGGCCGCGGGCATGCCTGGGCTAGTGCCCAATCAGGAAAGTCGACACAAGCAGCTGCTCACGCGGCAAAGGTCCACCGCGCGGCGCTTGATCAGGTGTGTCGAGAACATAACGGTGCCACGTTAGCAGCGAACGTCACGCAGGTGTTAACGGTTGTGGCCCGAATCGAGTGATTTTTCCAGAGGCCGTCCCGTGGCTGTCCCCCGGGGGTGGGGTGATGCCCGTTCTCCCGCGGCGTCCAGGGGCGGAACGGGCCGAGTGGCCGGTGAGCAGGCGCTGGACTCAGCCGCGCCACTACGGCTCCATGGGTTCGGACTCGGTGGCGACCGGGCCCAGCGCGGCGATCACGGCCGCCCGGCTCGGCGGCGCGCCGCTCGCCCTGCTGATCTCCCGCGCATGACCGTCGAGCACCAGCACCGTCGGCGTCCGGCGGATCCCCAGCTGGCGCACCAGCTCGAGGTTGTCCTCCGCGTCGACCTCGACATGCGCCACGCCCGGCACGATCCGAGCCACGTCGGCAAGTACCGTCCGGGTCGTTCGGCAAGGCGCGCAGAACGCGGTGGAGAACTGCAACAGCGTGGCCCGCTCCCCGGCCTCCCGGCCGAGCGACGTGAGCTCGCCCGCGAGCGACTCGGTCGGTGGCGCCACCGGCGGCTCAGCAAGCGTCATGGTCGCGGCGGTTACCGGCGGGTCCTCAGCCGTCGGGTCCTCAGCCGGCGAGCCGGCCGGGTCCGAGGCCACGTCTTGGTACTCCGCGCCGCCGAGGGCGGTCGTGGGGCGTCCGTTCCGCGCGCCGCGCGCCGGCCGGAAGCGACCGTCCCGACGACGCAGGGTCACCCCGATCGCGGTCGCGACGACGACCGCCGCCACCAGCGCCCACAGTCCTGTCACGACAGCCACAATGACCGCCGGCCGCCCCGGAATTCCCAGCAACGCCCGCACGAGCCTCGCTCCCGGCCGAGATGGTTTTGGCGGGGGTCGGGGTGGAAGGTTGTTTCTGGTTCGCTCCGTGCGGGCGGCGCGCTCCGGCCCCGTACTCGCTTCGCTCCCACGGGACCTCCGCGCGCCGTCCTCCTCCGCTCACGTGCGCTGCGGCGACCTCCGCTGCGGCCCCCCTACGTCGCTTCGCTCGTAGGAGGGCCTCCGCGGAGGCGCGCCTCCGCGCCAGCTCGGTCGCCTCTCGCTTGAACGGAACCAATCCAGGACCGGCCCGATCCGGGGGCCAGACCCTTGCGGGAATCACGTCGCTTCGCTCGTGGACTCTGGGCTGGGGCTGGTCGCCTTCCGTACCGATCAGGCACGAAGGCCACCCCACGAGCGAAGCGACGTGGCCCCGCAGGTGCGTGCTGTGGTCTCGCGACGGTCAAGCGTGACGCACCCGAGCTGGCGCGGAGGCGCGCCTCCGCGGAGGCCCGGCCACGGAGCGAAGCGAACGTGGTTGGGCCGCAGCGGAGGTCGCCGTAGCGCACGTGAGCGGAGGAGGACACGGCGCGGAGGTCCCTTGGGAGCGAAGCGAGTAAGGGGCCGGAGCGCCGTGCCCGGACGGAGCGAACCATCAACACAGCTGCCGGTCGCCACCAACCGGATCCCGGTCCCTTAAGGTCGTGAGGTCGTCCAACTACGCCGTTCGGCAGATTTGGCGGGAGCGCCGTGCAGTACGTCTTCACAGGACTGTTGGCGGCGGCCGCGCTGCTGATCGCGTGGTGCTCGGTGTACGTGGCCTACAGGCTCTACCAGGGCCAGCGCTGACCTGCCCGAAGCCGACCTGCCCGAACAGGATGCGATCCTGCCTCTCGGGCATGCCCCAAGGATGCCGCCGACAGGCGCCGTGACGCGAGGAGAATTCAGGTGGCGAGCACGACCGGCCCAGCGCGGAGCGGGGCGTCGGTCCCAGACCTGCACCCCAGCCTCGCGCCGTTGGCCTTTCTGGTCGGCACCTGGCACGGCGAGGGTGTCGGCGGCTACGAGGACCTGCCGGACTTCCGCTACGAACAGGAGATCACCTTCCTGTCGGCCGGCCGGCCGGCGCTCGCCTACGCGTCGACGACCTGGTGGGCCGACGAGCCGCGCGACGGCCGTGAGCCGGGGAGCCCGCTGGCCACCGAGACCGGCTTCTGGCGGGTGCAGGACGACCCGGACAAGCCTGGCGGCAGGATCGTCGAGGTTGCCCTCGCTCACCCGTTCGGCATCGCCGAGATCTACGTCGGCACGCTGGACGGCACCAGGATCGAGCTGGACTCGAACGTCGTCATCCGGACCGCGACCGCCCGCGACGTCACCCGTTCGGTCCGGCTCTACGGCATCGTCGAGGGCGGCGACCTCGCCTACGCGATCGACATGGAATCCGGCGGCAAGCCGCTCCAGCCCCACCTGTCCGCCCGGCTCCGGAAGGTCGAGGACTAGGCCGTGTCTGACGGCCTCCGGCCACGCGAGGCTCCGCCATCATCGCCGCAGGGGTCCCCGGAAGATCGGCGCCAGCCGATCTTCCGGGGGAGCGACTTTGGCCTAGGGCTGGCCTCGAGTCCTGGCTGATCGGAAGGGCTGTACCCCCAGGGGGTCCGGGTTCCTCCCGGATCCGTGACAGGATCCCCCTCGGATCCGCGAGGGGTCTAGTCTTGGGCGCGGGCGGCTCGGGCCTCGGTGGCGACCTTGGCCCGCCAGGCCTTCTCCCGGGCGACCGCCTGGGCGAAGCCGAGCGCGATCGCCGGGTCGAAGTTCTCGTCGGCGTAGGTGCGGGCGCAGCCGAGCAGCCGGTCGATCTCGTCGGCGTTGACCGCCGTCAGCGGTACCTGGCCGGTGAGGAAGATGTCGCCGATCCGGTCGATGGAGAAGTGCACGCCGTAGGTCTTCGCGTTACGGCTGAGCAGGAACCCGTAGGTCCCGGCGACGTTCTCCGCCGGCTTGCGCATGAAGAACGCCTCGACGAGCAGCGTGTGGTCCTGAACGACGACCCAGGTCATCGTCCGCAGCTTGTGTTCGCCTTCGAGCGTGACCAGGAACGTTCCGACCCCGGGGTGCTCGTAGGCCAGCCCCAGATCGTCGAGCGCGTCCTTGATCACTCCGTCCAGCCGGGCGCGCTCAGCCTCGTCGATCCGCCCCACTGTGCCCACAGATGTCACGGTCATGACCGAGAACCTTCCCTGGTTTTGACCGCTCATACTGCCGGTCCTGGTTGCCAGCGGCGTGCTTGGCCGGACGTGGACCACTCGACGTTCGGCGTGCTGTTCAGTGTGCGCTGCCAGTCAGCCTGCGCCGTCCGCGCGACCGTGTCACCGGCATCGGCATCGGCACCGAGACGCCTGGCGCGGGGGAGAGAGCGGCGTCGTAGGCGGTGAGCACGCCCGCCGCGGTCGCCGACCAGCCGAAGCCGGACGCGTGGGCTCGGGCGCCGGCCGACAGCCGGCGCCGCCAGCCGGGCTGGGCCAGCAGCCTGGCCAGTACGTCCGCGTACGCGGACGGGTCGCGGTCCCCGACCAGCACCCCCGAATGCCCGTCGGCGACGGCGGTGCGCAGCCCACCGACGGCGGCGGCGACCACCGGCGTGCCACAGGCCTGCGCCTCGATCGCGACCAGCCCGAAGCTCTCGCTGTGGCTGGGGACGATGACGGCGGTGGCCGCGCGGAACCAGTCGGCGAGTTCGGCGCGCGGCACCGGCGGGCGAAACAGCATGACATCGGAGATGCCGAGGTCGGCGGCAAGCTTCACCAGCGCGTCCGGTCGGTCCAGCCCGCTGCCGCTCGGCCCGCCGACCACGGCGACGGTGAGCGACTCGCGCAGCCGCCCGTCGCGACGCAGCAGTTCGGCCGTGGCGTGCAACAGCAGGTCGGGCGCCTTCAGCGGCTGGATACGCCCGACGAACAGCAGCAGGTGACCGTCCGCCCGGATGCCGATCCGTCGACGTGCCGCGGCCTGCTCGCCGGGCCGGAACACCTCCAGGTCGACGCCGGGCGCGACCACGTCGACCGCGTGCGGGTCCGCCCCGTAGAGCTCGACGAGGTGGCGGGCCTCCTCCGTGGTCGAGGCAACCAGCCGGGTCGCGGTGGCCACCACCTCCTGCTCGCCGAGCACCCGCGCTGTCGGCTCCGGAAGGTCCCCCGCGGCCAGGGATCGGTTCTTGACCTTCGCCAGGGTGTGCGCGGTGTGGATGAGCGGAGCACCCCAGCGGCGGGCCGCGGTCAGCCCCACCTGGCCGGAGAGCCAGTAATGCGAGTGGACCAGGTCGAACCAGCCGGGCTCGCGCTCCGCCTCGGCCCGCAGCACGTCCGCGGTGAAGGCACAGATCCAGGCGGGCAGCTCGGCGCGCTGCATCTCCTCGAAGGGGCCGGCCGGCACGTGCCGGACCGTCACTCCGGGATGGAGCTGCGCGGTCGGAGGCAGGCTGCTGCTCGTCGCCCTGGTGAACACCTCCACCTCGGTGCCCAGCGCGGCGAGCTGGCGGGAGAGCTCGACGACGTAGACGTTGAGGCCGCCGGCGTCGCCGGTGCCGGGCTGCTCGAGCGGCGAGGTGTGCATCGACAGCATCGCGACTCGACGGGGTACGAGCGGCCGGGCGTGCTGTTGGTGGCTCGGGGACGGTTCGCCTCCGCCTGCGACCAGCTGCACGACCACCTCCACACCTACCGCGAACCGGCCGTCGGGCACTGCCCCGTTGTCAGGCCGCTTCAGCGTTTGTTACTCGGATATTGCTGACCCGGGAAGGTGCAACATGCGCATCTGGCCGGGCATGCCCGGGCCCATCTCGGCGGCCAGGGCGACCGGCCGCGGGCGGCCCGTCCCGGTAGGCCGACTGCCCACCTTAAGCGGGTTATGACACCACTCCGGCCGTTTTGGTGGGCGCGATCCTCCTCACGTTGGCGGGCATCCGTCGCCTGGTCGCGGCGCGTCATCGGTCACGGGCGGCGACCATGGCGGACGGGGCCGCGTGACCCGCTAGAAGCCCGCGGCGTCGGCAGCAACCTGTATCCCCCTGACGGCCCGTGGTCATCCCCGGGCCGCCCCGGACGGGCGGAAGCGGGACCGCGCCGCCCAGGCGGGCGGGCGCCGTCTGTCAAGGTGGAGAGGTGACGACGACGGTGCCCGGTGGGCGCCCCCCGCGGCTGGCGGCGGGGCGGGCCCGGGCGCTCGGCCTGCCGACCCGGGGCACGACGGCGCCGAACCGGCTGCGCCGGGTCGACCGGTGGCTGACGGGAACCCAGGCGGCCCTGCTGCGCGCCGCGGATGACCCGCTCGTCGTCGACCTCGGGTACGGGTCGTCGCCGGTCACGGCGATCGAGCTCTACGACCGGCTGCGTGCCGCCTGCCCGTCGGCGAGGGTGCTCGGCCTCGAGCTGGACCCGGAGCGGGTCGCCGCCGCTGCGGCCGCCGCCCGTCCGCCCGGCCTGGCCTTCGCCCGCGGCGGGTTCGAGCTCGCCGGCCGGCGCCCGCTCGTCATCCGGGCGATGAACGTGCTGCGGCAGTACGCCGAGCACGATGTCGAGCCCGCCTGGCGAACCATGCGGTCCCGTCTCGCGCCCGGCGGCCTGCTCCTCGAGGGCACCTGCGACGAGATCGGCCGCCGCGCCTGCTGGTTCGCGCTGCCCGCCGATGGCCCAGGAACGCTGACGCTCTCCGCGCACCTGCCCAGCCTCGAACGCCCCTCCGACCTGGCCGAGCGCCTTCCCAAGGCCCTGATCGCCCGCAACACTCCCGGCGAGCCCATTCATGCCCTGTTCGTCGCCCTCGACGCCGCATGGGACCGCGCCGCCAGCTATGCGCCGTTCGGCCCCCGGACCCGCTGGTCCCAGGCCGTGTCCGCCCTCCGCGCCGACGGCTGGGCCATCCACCGAGCGCCGCGCCGCTGGCGCCTCGGCGAGCTGACTGTCACCTGGCCCCCGCCGAGCCCACCTGAGCGGTGATTCCGCTCATCCAGGACGTCGCTCACCTCATCCGGCGGGAGCGGCTTCGCGGCGGGCGGACGTGGGCAGGCTGGGATGTGCGCGGCGCCCACCGGTATGCCCATTCCGCCGACGAGCCGGCGGGCGCCCGCTGTATTTCTGGTTCGCTCCGTGCGGGCGGCGCGCCGCCCGCACGGAGCGAACCAGTGTTACTGCCGGTAGGTGGGGGCGATCTTGTCGAGGACGGCGAGGTCGTCCGCGCGGGGCTGCCAGGCGCCGGCCGTCGCGTTCGCGTGAACCTGGGCGGCGCTGGTCGCGCCGGCGATGACGGAGGTGACGGCGGGCTGCGCGGCGAGGCCGCCGATCGCGACGTCCAGCAGCGAACGGTCCCGTTCCCTGGCGAACGTCTCCAGGGCTTCGACCTGATCGAAGACCTCGTCGGTCAGCTCGTCCTGCCGGCCGGCCATCCGGGTGCCGGGCGCCGGCGGCTCGTCGCGGGCGTACTTGCCGGTCAGGACGCCGTTGGCGAGCGGGAAGTAGGGCAGAATGCCGATCCCGTACCTCAGCGCCGCCGGCACCAGCTCGGCCTCGACACCACGCTCCATCAGGTTGTAGTGGTTCTGCGCCGAGATGAACCGGGTGTGGCCCGAGGTCCGCGCCGTCCACTCGGCGTCCGCGGCCTCCCAGCCGTCGAGATTGCAGGACCCGACATAGCGGACCTTGCCCTCCTTGACCAGCTCGTCGAGGGCTTCGAGCGTCTCCTCGATCGGCGTGACGCCGTCGAGGTTGTGCAGCTGGTAAAGGTCGATGTAGTCGGTCTGCAGCCTGCTGAGCGACCCCTCGACGGCCTTGCGGATGTAGCGGCGTGACGCGCGCGCCCCATAGTCCGGGCCGTAGACGCCACCCATGTCGTTGCCGAACTTGGTGGCGAGCACGACCTCGTCCCGGCGGGACCGCAGCACGTGCCCGAGCAGGGTCTCCGAGCCGCCCTTGTTGCCGTAGGTGTCGGCCGTGTCGAAGAGGTTGATGCCGGCCTCGATCGCCGCGTCGACGACGGCGCGGGTGCCGCCCAGGTCGACCCTCGACCCGAGGTTGTTGCAGCCGAGACCGACGACGGAGACCAGTAGGCCCGAGTTGCCCAAGGGACGGTAGCGCATGACCGCAATACAACACCCGGACCACGATCGCCCGGCGCCCGGTCCGGCGATTCCCATCCCGGTCGATCGTCCGTCGCCTCGAGACGACGAAGCGTACCCACCACCCGCCCACGAGGCCGGCGAGATTTGGGGCGAGGCGTTCCCGCGCCTCGCCCCAAAGCCGCCCTATCGGGTCCGGCGGGGAAGCGTGGCCTGGCTGACGGCGGCCTTGCCGACGGCGTCCGCGGCCCGGCGTGCCGACGTGCTGGCCGCCTTGGTCCGGCTGACGGCGGTCTTCGTCCGCGTCACCGCCTCCTCGGTCGTGGGGCTGCGACGGATCTCGGTGACCCGCTTCTCGCCGCGGTTTGCCCACGCGTTGTAGAGCTGGGTCGCGCGGCCCTGCAGGCCCGACAGCTGGGCGCCGACGGTCTCCGGCAGGCCGCGGACCGTGGTGCCGACCTGGGTCGGGACCTTCGCCGCCTCGACCGTCAGCTCGCCAACCCGGTCGGACAGCCGACGCACCTCGGTGCTGGCCGTGGCCGGCAGGGCACGCAGCTTCTCGACGGCCAGGTCCGCCGCGCCGACGTAGGCGTAGAGCGGCTTGCGGACCTCGGACAGCTGGGCGCGCCGCTGGTCCGGCGTGGTCCGCGAGCTGGCTGTGCCCGTCCCGGCGGAGGCGCTCGCGCCGGTGCCGCGCGTCGTGCCACCGGTCGCGTGCGCGCTCTTCGCGCCGCCGGTGGCCGAGGTCCTCGAGGACGCCGCGGTGCTGGTGCGCCTGCCCTTGGCCGTGGTCGTGGTCGTGGTCCGTTCGGTAGCCATCTGACCTCCTCCGCGATCAGGACCAGCGGTCCCACCGCGCATGTGTCTGCTGTTGTCGTCTAAGGGCGGTGCACCGCTTTCAGGGGCAGTCGGGACACACCGTCATCTGTAGCAGCCGTCGGCGAGCCGGCGGCTCGCCGAGCTACGGCTGGGGGGCCGCCGGTGAGGCGTTCCCCGAGGGCTCCGCGCCCGCGCCCGGCCCGCCCGCGGTGCCCTCGGCGGGAGCGTCCGCCGCCGCCGGACGCCGGGTCGTCGCGCGCCGGGTGGCGGCCCGCCGCACGGGCTCGGCCGCGGCCGTCTCGCCGGCGGCTGTCCTGTCGACGGACGCAGCGCGCGGCCGGCGGGCCGTGGCCCGGGCAGCAGGGGCTGACGCGGTGGCCGAGGCCGCGGCGCGTCGTGGGCGCCCCGTCGCCGTCCGGCCGGCGGACTCGGCGGCCGCCTCGGCCGTCGCTGGCTTCGGGATCGCCCGCGAGGGCGGAGCGGTGGTGCTCGCCGCGTCCGCACCGCCCGTGGTGGACGGCTGGGAGGCCGGCGGCCTGGTCACCGTGCCGGGCTCCCTGACAGCCGCGCCGGGCGTGTCGCCAGCGCCGTCGGCGCCGGCGACCGCGTTCTCCCGGCGGAACGCCTCGTAGATGTCGAGAATGACCTGCTTCTGGCGGGCGGTGAGGAACTCGTCGGCGAGCACGGCGGCGTGCACGTCCTCGCCACCCTCCCGCTCCTCCAGGATCCCTGCCTGTACGTAGAGGACCTCGGCGGAGATGCGCAGCGCCTTGGCGATCTGCTGCAGGATCTCCGCCGACGGCTTGCGCAGGCCGCGCTCGATCTGGCTCAGGTACGGGTTGCTTACCCCGGCCTGCTTTGCCAGCTGTCGCAGCGAGATCTGCGCCGTGCGCCGCTGGTCCCGGATGAAATCGCCGAGTTCACGGACGTTCAGAGCCGCCACGGGCTTCTCGACCTCCTCGCCAGACCGCCGACACCGCCGTCGCGTCGAGCCAGCCGGCGGCTGCAGGCGGAACAGCCAGCTCACCGGCCGAGTCGGCGCGTCGTCGCACGATGCACACCGCACCTACTACGGCGACGCTACGCCACGGTGCTAACTATGGCAAGCGGACAGTTAGCACATCGCGCGCGTGCCGGCGACCACCCTCAACGCGCCGAAAGCCCGCCAACCTGGTGGTCGGCGGGCTTTCGGCGCGGTCGTGCGGGGGCCTGGAAGTGCTGGCCTAACGGTCGCTGCCCGGGAGCAGGGCCCGGTGGTTGGCGAGCTCGCCCTCGATCCGGGCGACGTCCTTCTCCCGGCCCGCGGCCCTGGCCTTCTGCAACTTCTCCTCGAGCCGGCGGATGTTCTCGCGCATCTTCGCGGCGAACAGGGAGGTCTCCCCGTCCTGGCGTGACCAGCGGGCGTCGGAGGCCTCGCGGATGCGGTCACTGATCGTGGCCAGCTGGCGCTCCAGCTGACCGACCGCCTCGCGCGGCACCTTGCCGATGGCGTCCCAGCGCCCCTGGATCTCGCGCAGCCTGCGCGACGACCTGTCCGTGTCGGCCGGGTCGAGCTCGGCGGCCTCGGCCAGCAGCGCCTCCTTGGCGGCCTGGTTCGCCCGCGCCTGGGCGTCGCGCTCGGCGTTCACCGCGTTGCGCCGGCTGAAGAACGCGTCCTGTGTCGCCCGGAACCGCGTCCACAGCTCGTCGTCGACGTCCTTGGCCGCGCGGCCCGCCGTCTTCCACTCGGCCATCAGCTCGCGGAACCTGGTGCTTGTCGGCCCCCAGTCGGTCGAGCTGGCGAGCGACTCGGCCTCGGCGATCAACGCCTCCTTGCGCTCCTTCGACTTGGCGCGCTGGGTGTCCAGCGCGGCGAAGTGCGCCGTTCGGCGGCGGGCGAACTCCTCGCGCGCGGCGGCGATCCGACGCCACAGACCCGAGTCGGTCCGCTTGTCGACGCCGGTGATCGCGCGGAACTCGTCGCCGATCGTCCGGAATCGCTCGCTGACCGCCTTCCAGTCGGAGCTCTTCGCCAGCCGCTCGGCCTCGGCGACCAGCTCCTCCTTCGCGGCGACCGCCTGTGCCACGCGGACGGCGCGCTCGGCCTGCGCCTGCGACTTGCGGTCCTCGGTCACGCCGAGCAGCGCCGTCAGCCGGCTGTGCAGCGCGTCGAGGTCGCCCACGACGGCGGCCGTCGCCAACCCGTCGAGCAGCCTCTGCGCGCTGGCGGCGATCCCCACCGGGTCGACCCCGGGGATCGTCACTCGCCGTTCCAGCAGCTCCACCTCGGCG
This sequence comes from Pseudofrankia coriaricola, assembly GCF_001854805.1. Taxonomy (GTDB): domain Bacteria; phylum Actinomycetota; class Actinomycetes; order Frankiales; family Frankiaceae; genus Pseudofrankia. The sequence goes on along the minus strand of NZ_MBLO01000125.1, from coordinate 12,010 downwards.
GAAAGATCGTCATAGCGGCGCACGAAGTGCGCGAGCCCCTCGTCAGGGCTGCCGGCCCGCCACGAGCCGACAGCGCGTTCGCCTTCGGACGTCCGTACATAGACGGTGCCGTCGTCGGCGACTCGTCCCCACTCGGAGCCGGTCCCGTCACTCATCGCAATCCCAAGATCGACATTAGGTTGCCTGCCATTCTTGCAGGCATCGGGCCAGAGTGGGATCCCTGCCGGGGATCCCGCTTCAACCCCATCACCGTCATGGCCCGGACCGGTCGTGTTCACCTCCATGTCAGCCACGCTTCTAGGCAGGTGACGCGTGGCAGGCCAAGATGCGTAAGCGTGACGAGAAGGGCGGGCGCCGGACCACGAACCGGAGCCGGCGGTTGGCGGATCGGGGCGCTGCTGTTCCCCGCTCTGCTGGGGCTGACCGTGTTCATCCTCGGCCCCGCGCTGGTCTCCGCCTTCGCGGCGGGGACCGACAAGACCCTGACAGGGCCGAGTTTTCACTGGGTTGGCACGGCGAACCTCCGGGAGGCGTTCGGCGACCCGGACTTTGGCAGGTCCGTCCGCAACACGCTGCTGTACTGCGTGCTGACGGTCATCCCCGCGGTGGTCGTCGGGCTCGCCCTGGCGCTGGCCGCGCAGAAGGTCACCCGCGGCTCGGGTGCCCTGCGGCTGGCACTGTTCCTGCCGGTCAGCGCGAACCTGGTGGCCATCGCGGTGGTCTTCGCGTACATGTTCGACCCGAGTGGCCACGGGCTCGCCAACACGGTCATCGGCTGGTTCGGCGCCGGGCCGCGTAACTGGCTGGGAGACGAGGCGACCTCACTGCCGGTGGTCGCGCTGGTCGGCGGCTGGCGGCTGACCAGCTTCGTCTTCGTCGTCTACCTCGCGGGCCTCACGACCATCCCGGCCTCGGTGTACGAGGCGGCCGAGGTCGACGGAATCCGCGGGTTCGCCCGGCTGCGACACGTCACACTGCCGCTGCTCGCGCCCACCACGATCTTCCTCGCGGTGTTCACCACGATCCTCACGCTGCAGACGTTCGAGACAGTCGCGGTGCTGACGCACGGCGGGCCGTTCAGGTCCAGCGCGACGATCGTTTACTACATCTACGAGGTCGGGTTCACCGGCTCGTTCCGGATCGGCTACGCCTCCGCGATCGCGCTGCTGCTGATCCTGGGGATCGTCCTCATCGGTGTCCTCGGTTCGGTGCTCGGCAGGCGAGCCAGGGCACGGGCCGCCCGCGTCGAGAGCGACGGGGCCGACGCCGGGGTGGACGGCGCCGCGGGCGCCGCGCTGGTGGGCCTCGGTGTCGCCGGCGCGGCCGCCCCGGCGACGGAGGCGGCCCGATGAGCCAATCGCCCCTCAGCCAACCGCCCCTCAGTCAACCGCCGACGAACGAACCCGCCGTGAGCGAGCCGGCGATGACCGAGCCGGCGATGACCGAGCCGGCGATGACCGAGCCAGTGAGGGGCGAGCCGCGGGCGGACAGCCCTGTGCCGGCGCCCCCGACCGGTAGACACGCGCATCGCGCCGCACGGACGGGTGGACCGAACAGCGGTCGGTTCGCGGGGCTCGCTGGGCGAGCCGCCGTCCTGACCGTCGGTGTGTTCTTCGCCCTGCTGCCCTTCGTCTGGATGGTCCGCACCGCGTTCGGGCCGTCCCAGTCGGCGCTGGCGCTCTCGTCGAACCCGATTCCGGAGTCCATCAGCTTCGACGCCTTCACGCGCGCCTTCCGGGACGGCCATCTCGGAAGGGCGCTGCTCACCGGGATCGTCGTGAGCCTGGCGATCCTGCTGCTGCAGCTGTTGACCGCCATCCCGGCGGCATACGTGTTCGCCTGGCTGCCTTTCCGCGGGCGCGGCGTGGTGTTCGGGCTGGTGTTGGCGACGCTGCTGGTCCCGAGCCAGGTGACCGCGATCCCGAACTACGTGACGATCTCCGCGTTGGGCCTGTCGAACACCCGCGTCGGCCTGGTGCTGCCGTTCATGACGAGTGCGGCGTCGATCTTCCTGCTGCGCCAGTACATGACGACCATTCCAGTCTCCGTCCTGGAAGCTGCCAGGATGGACGGCCTTGGCTTGGTTCGTACGCTGCGGACCATCGTGGTCCCGCTGTCGATGCCCGCGATCGCCACGGTGTCGGTGTTCAGCTTCCTGCTGTCGTTCAACGAGTACCTCTGGCCGCTGCTGGAGGCCCGCTCACCGGAGATCGCCACCCCGCCGCTGGCGCTGGCCACCTTGGTGGCCTCGCCCCCCTCGGGCCTACCGGACTTCGCCGAGCTGTCGGCCGGAGCATTGATCATCAGCCTGCCGACGCTCGTCGTGTTCCTCATCGCCCAGCGTCGCCTCACCGCCGGCCTCACCGGCACCGGGGCCGGCGGCTGACTCATGTCCTCAGTCCGCAACCTCGGCATCGACCTGTACGTCTCGTACTCGACCAGGTACACCGTGCGCAGACCGTGCCAGCTGGCGCAGTGGAGGGATAGACCGTGATCCGCATCGACAGGTCCGGCCGTGCCGGAGCGGCCCCGGCGCGCCCGGGCCGAGGCAGACTGGGCGGCCTCAGGCAGGCGCCGGTGCTGCTCACGGCGACCGTCGCTCTCATCACCGCTGCCTGCGGCGGCGGTGGCGGCGGTTCCGACACCCCCGACCTGCGGCCGACCGCGCGCACGGCGGCCGCCGGCGTCGCGGGCGTCAACGGCGCGACCGCGTCGCCCGAGTGCGCGTCCAAGGTGAAGACGCTGACGTTCTACGGTGTCGCGGCGCTCAGCGACGTGGCCAAGTCCGGCAAGGCGTACATGGAGAAGGCGCACCCGGGCCTCACCGTGCAGCTCAACTCGACCGCGCCGAACTACGTCGCGCTCGTCCAGCAGATCTCCGCCGACCGGGCCGCCGGCAAGCAGACCGACGTCGCCGTCGCCGGGTTCGACCTGCTTCCCGTGTTCGCCAAGCAGCTCGGCGCCCAGACCCTCTCGCCCAACCTGCTGCGCTCTACGTACGACCAGCAGTTCCTGAAGCTGGGCCAGGTCGACGGAAAGCAGATCGGCATCCCCGCCCAGGTCTCGATGCCGGTGCTGGTCTACAACGCCGACATCCTGGCCAAGGCCGGCGTCGACCCGAAGACACTTACCACGACCGACGGCGTTCTCGCCGCGGCCGAGAAGATCAAGGCCTCCGGCGGGGGCGTCCAGCCGATCGACCTGCCGACCGGCCAGCAGTTCGGCCAGTGGTACCTCGGCTCGCTCGCCGAGTCGAAGGACACCTCGATCCAGAAGCCGGACGGCTCGCCGAACCTGACCGCCCCGGCCGTCACCGAGGCCGCCCAGTTCCTCGCCAAGGTCGGCTCCTACGGCCCGCAGTCCGACGACCCGTCGCAGAACGGCCTGCTGCGCTTCGGCATCCAGAAGCAGACCGCGATGGTCGGCGCCACCGTCGCCTCGCTCGCCGCCGGCCTGCGCTTCATCCGCGGCCAGGGGGCGAACGGCTTCAAGGCCGGCGCCGTGCCGTTCCCGACCCTGCCCGGCGGCACCGAGCACCTGACCGCCGGCGGTAACGCGCTGACCGTGCTGTCCACCGACAAGTGCCAGCAGGAGATGGCCACCGAGCTGCTCGTCTCGCTGCTCGCGCCGGACGTCGTCGCCGCCGGCGTCGAGTCGGTCAGCTACCTGCCGGTGGACACCGCCGCCGCCACCCAGCTCGCCAGCTTCTACCAGGAGTTCCCCGAGCTGGTGCCGTTCAAGAACCTGGCCGGCTCGCTCACCCAGGCGCCGGCGTGGCCGGGCACCCGCGGCGGTGAGGTCCCGCAGGCGATCACCGACCAGGTGATCCGCGCGATGACGGGCACCGACCCGACAACCGCGATGCGCGACGCCCAGACCAAGGCCACGCAGCTGACCGCTTGACGGTCGCCGGCGGCGCGCCCCGCCGGCGCGCCGCCGAAGACCCTTCCGCTGGGAACGACGAGGAGCTGGAGTGACGGAGCTGGCCGTGCGGCCCGGCGATGACGCGCTGGCGGCGACCGCCGCCGGCACCGCGGGCGTGCCGATCGACATGGAGGGCCTCGGCCGGGACTTCGGCCCGGTCAGGGCGCTCGCCGACATGACCATGTCGGTGCGCCCGGGGGAGATCGTCGCGCTGCTCGGCCCGTCCGGCTCCGGCAAGTCGACCCTGCTGCGCATCTGCGCCGGCCTGGAGGCCCCCACCTCCGGCCGGCTGCTGTTCGCGGGCGCCGACCAGGCCGGCCTCGCCCCGCACCAGCGGGACGTCGCCCTGGTGTTCCAGCACTACGCGCTCTACCCGCACCTGTCGGCGCTGGACAATCTGACGCTGGCGCTGCGCTACGGCCGCAGGATGTCCAAGTCCGCGGCCGTGGCGCGCGCCCACGAGACCCTGGAGATGCTGGGCATCGGAGCGCTCGCCGACCGCAGGCCGGCGCAGATGTCCGGCGGCCAGCGCCAGCGGGTCGCGATCGGCCGGGCGCTGGCCCGGCGCGCCCGGGTGGTGCTGCTCGACGAGCCGATGTCCGGCCTGGACGCGAAGCTGCGCGTCGAGCTGCGCGTCGAGATCGTCGCGCTGCTGCGCCGGCTCGGCTCGACCGCGCTGTTCGTGACCCACGACCAGTCGGAGGCGATGGCCGTCGGCGACCGGGTCGCCGTCCTCAACGCCGGCTGCCTGGAACAGCTGGGCACCCCTGACGAGATCTACGACCGTCCCGCGACCCGCTTCGTCGCCACCTTCGTCGGCAGCCCACCGATGACCGTCCTCGACGGTGCCCTCACCGAGGGCGTCCTGCGCGGTCCTGGTTTCGCCGTCACCGCCCCCGCGGGCTCCACCGCTGTGGGCGTGCGCCCCGAGGGCCTCGAGCTCGCCCCCGCGACGGCCGGTTCCCCGGGTGGCACGACGGCCGCGCCCGACGCGCCAGCGGCCACCCAGCCGGACAGCTCGCTGCGGATCGCGGGCAACGTCGTCGTCTCCGAACGCCTGGGCGCCGAACGGGTGGTCTACGTGCAGACCGCGGCCGGTGCCGTGGCCGTCCGCGTCCCCGCTCGTCAGACCGACGCCGGAGGAACCCCGGACGCGACGCGTTCCGGGGCCCCGGTCACGCTGGCAGCCCCGGCCACCGCTCTGGCCTTCTTCACCGGCGACGGAGCGCTGATAGGCGTCGACTAGCCGCCAGGGGGCAGACCGCGCCATGCGGCAGCGGCCGCCATGCGACCCGGCGGCGCGGCCACGGCCGTCGACCGGCGGCTGGACCAGTCGGTCAGGTGCCTCAGTCAGGTGCTCTCGGTCTCGTGCTGTGCCTCCCGCGCCGCCCGCCGGGCCGTGGTGGAGCGCTCACCGGCCGCACGCGCGGCGGGCTCGTTGTTCGCGGTGAGCCGGTACGCGGCGCGCTCGAGCGCCGGGAGGATGGCGGTGTTGTCGAGTTCACCGGCGGCGGACCGGGCGACGACGGCGTAGGCGACGTTGGTCAGGATGAGGGCGACGTCCTCCACATAGCCGGGCTCACCCGCCGCCAGCACGGCCTGTCCCGCGGGCTCGATGATGGCCGCCGTCTGTCGTTCGAGACGTTCCCCGCCCGGCGTCATGCGGGCGCGGTGATAGGCCTCGAGCATGCGCGGGCTGCGCTCCCACGGTTCGAAGACGTGCCGGAACACCCGCATGAGGCCGTCGTAGAGGGTCTCGTCGGGTGGTGGCGGTGGTACCGGCGCGCAGCCGTTTTTGGCCATCCACCGTTCGACCGCGGTGACCATGAGCTCGTCCCGGGTGGGGAACAGCTTGTAGATCGTGGCAAGTGAGACGTGGGCCTGGCGGGCCACCGCGCGCAGCTGAACGGCGTCGTAGCCCTCGGATTCCAGGAGCGCGAGGACGACGTCGACGATGACGTCGGTCTGCCGTAACTCCGCCACCGGGCGAGCCTCCCTCCGTGTTACTGGTTCGCTCCGTGCGGACACGGCGCTACGGCCCCTTACTCGCTTCGCTCCCAAGGGACCTCCGCGCCGTGTCCTCCTGCGCTCACGTGCGCTGCGGCGACCTCCGCTGCGGCCCGCCTACATCGCTTCGCTCGTAGGCAGGCCTCCGCGGAGGCGCGCCTCCGCGCCAGCTCGGTGACGTCACGCTTGAACCCTCTAACGGCAAAGGACGGCAAGGCCCTGCTTGACGTACTTAGAGTAACGTGGTTACCTCGGTAACCACGTTACTCGGGTGCCTGGTCCTGGTTCCGGCGAATCCGTCCGGTGCCGCCGATCGGCTCCCTCGCCGCGGAGGAGACTGGATCATGGCGACTTACGTCCTGGTACACGGGGGTGGCCACGGTGGCTGGTGTTACCAGCCCGTCGCCCGGCTGCTTCGGGCGGCCGGACACGAGGTGTACGCCCCCACGCTGACCGGGTTAGGGGAACGGGCGCACCTGGTCGGCCCGCACGTCGACCTCGACCTGCACATCCAGGACGTCGTCGCCCTGCTGCACTACGAGAACCTGCGCGAGGTGATCCTCGTCGGGCACAGCTACGGCGGGATGGTCATCACCGGTATCGCGGACCGGGCCGCCGACCGGGTCGGGCGCCTCGTCTACCTGGACGCGGCGAACCCGGTCAATGGCCAGTCGCTGGTCGACGTCGCCGGGCCGATCATCCAGGCGACCCGCCCGACGGGAAAGGTGGTCGACGGCGTCGAGCTCGTGCTCATCCCGTTCCCCGAGGCGGGCGCCTTCTACGGGGTGACCAACCCCGACGACATCGCCTGGATGGCCGACCGGCTGACCCCGCACCCCTGGCGGTGCTTCGAGCAGCCGCTGACGCTCACCAACGAGGCCGCGGTGTGGGCGATCCCGCAGTACCACATCGTCTGCACGTCCACGCTGGCCACCAGGGATCCGGAGTTGATGGCGAAGGCCCGCGCCGACGGCCGCCTCTGGGACATCGACACCGGCCACGACCTGATGATCACCGAACCCCAAGCCACCGCCAACGCCCTGACCGAGGTAGCCGTTTCTTAACCCGGTTCGCTCCCGTGGCCGAATGGTTTAGCGGGTCGGGGTGGAAGGTTGTTTCTGGTTCGCTCCGTGCGGGCTGTGTCTCTGGTTCGCTCCGTGCGGGCACGGCGCTCCGGCCCCGTACTCGCTTCGCTCCCACGGGACCTCCGCGCCGTGTCCTCCTCCGCGAACGTGCGCTGCGGCGACCTCCGCTGCGGCCCAACCACGTCGCTTCGCTCGTGGCCGGGCCTCCGCGGAGGTGCGCCTCCGCGCCAGCCCGGTGGCGTGTCGTTTGAACGTCACCAAGCTGGGACCAGCCTGTGGAGCCCCCTACCTCGCTTCGCTTGTAGGGAGACCTCCACGGAGGTGCGCCTTCGCGCCAGCTCGGTTGCGATGCGCTTGAACGGCGCCAATCCAAGGTGGGACCTGATCTGGAATAGTTCCCACCGATCAGGCGCGAAGGCGCCTACGAGCGAAGCGAAGTGGCCCCACCGAGACGGCAGTTTCGGACTCGCGACGTCACAGCGGCAAGCAACCGGGCTGGGTGCGGAGGCGCGCCTCGCGGAGGCCCTCCTACGAGCGAAGCGACGTAGGGGGGCCGCAGCGAGGTCGCCGCAGCGCCCGTGAGCGCAGGAGGACGGCGCGCGGAGGTCCCTTGGGAGCGAAGCGAGTACGGGGCCGGAGCGCGCCGCCCGCACGGAGCGAACCAGAGACACAGCCCGGACGGAGGGAACCAGCAACAACCTTTTAGGCCGACCCCGGCTATTTGGGGTTGCCCTAGACCATTTCGGCGAGCTGCGCGTCGAGGTCGCGGGCGGCGGGGACCGCGGCGTGGCGGCGCAGGCGGCGGCGGACCTCGTCGGCGCGGCGGGCGTTGCGCCGGGACCGGGTGACGGTCAGCAGCGGGACGGCCTCGGTGGCCAGCGCGCAGCCGGCGTCGAGGTTGCCCAGGTCGATCTGGACGCCCGCACGGCGCAGCAGGTAGGTCGCGTGGTCGCGGACCTTCTCGGCCGGGTGGCTGGCCAGGGCGTTGCCGAGCCACCGGTCGGCCGAGGGCAGATGGCCGAGGTCGATGTAGCAGCAGCCGACCTGGGCCTGGAACTCGGCCTCGTCGAAGTAGACCGCCCACGACGGTTCCTGCGGCCGGGCGCGGCTGAACGCGGCCTCGGCGACGGCGAGCTCGCGCGTGCAGGCGACCTGGTCGCCGAGCGCGGCGTGCGCCCGGGCCTTGCGCATGTGCAGCATCGCGCCGACCCGGCCGGTGGTGGCGCCGGCGGTGCGGACCGCGGCCTCGGCGAGTTCGATGGCCTCAGCGGGCCGGGAGAAGTCGACGCACTGCAGCGACATGTTCTTGAGCACGTTGGCACCCAGCAGACGGTCGCCGCCGACGTGGGCCGCGTGCAGGGCGGTGACCCAGTAGCGCTGGGCGGCGGTCTGGTAGCCGGCGTCGAACGACACCCAGCCGGCGAAGCGGGCGAGCTCGGCGGCGACGGTGTGCAGCTCGCGGCCGATCTTCTCCGGGTAGCGGCCGCGGGCGAGGAGCTCGGCGACGACGCCCAGCTCCGCGTCCACCAGGCGGCGCACGCTCTCGCCGCCGAGCCGATCGTCCATCACTCGGAGCCCGGGGATGTTGTGGGCGATCCGGTGCACGATCTGCTCGTCGACCAGACCGCCGTCCAGCGCGCCCACGAGGCGGGCCGGCTCCAGGCCGAGCCACTCGGTGGCGAGGCTCGCGACCCCGGATCCGCTGATGGTGAGGAATCCGCGGCGGTCGGTCAGCGCGTCCTGGACGACGTCGGTCAGCGCGGACAGGCTGCCGGCCTGTGTCCAGGGGTAGTCGGTGCGCACGTTGTCACCGGTCGGAAGCCAGGACGGCCAGGGGTGGGACTCCAGCCGCTCGGTGGGCACGCCGAGCTCGGTGGCGAGCGCCAGCTGGGACACCCTGTCGGGGACGACACCGCGGTGCTCCCAGCGCCATACCTTCTGCCGCTCAGCGGCCATGTTCGCCACGCCCAGGTCACGAGCCCTCTTGGCGACGACGCGAGCGAGCTTCTGGTACGACCAGCCTCGCTGGGCGCGGACGAAGGCCAGTGGGTGTGCGCAGGCCTGAGCGTTCTCCGTCAGCATCGACGATCTCCTCGGATATGCGTGCACGGTTATCCGTTGGCGACAGCTGTGCTGAAGGGCAGGCAGGACGCCGTCGGCCTGTCCGCTCCCGCGACCGTCCGAAGCCAGGAACGCATGCGCTCCGTGACGGTCGCTGTCTGTCGCCCGATGGACGTTTCGTAGGCGCATGGCAACGCTATGTCGCGACATCTGTCATCGATAGCGCTGAGCGTGGTGCGATGCGTGCATTGGTGTTGCAAGGAGCCCACTCGGGGGTCTGTATTGCACACCCCCGGCCAAGGGGTGCTGAGCGCCCAGTAGGCCGGCGCCGGCCTCCAGGCCGCTGACCGGGCCAGACGGTGTCACGATCGGCCTCGCCGAGGGGTGCTCGGTGGCGTGGCGAGACCGTGTAGTCCCAAGTGGTCACTGCACGGGGCCGAAGGACCGCTTGACTGCGGTCTCGGGCGCGGCGGCACTCGCGGGCCACTTGTCACTAGCTGGAGATCGGCCGAGGCGATCCTCCGGTTTCGGTGGGCGGTCACCGGCAGTCGCCAGATATGTCCGCCGGGACCAGTGTCACGATCCGTGATCAAAGCAGGGGTTCCGCGGAAGGCCCGCGGAAGGCCCGCGGAAGGCCCGCGGAAGGCCCGCGGAAGGAATGACCCGTGGCACGGACGGCGGCCAGCCGGGCCGCGCCAGTCAGCGGTGTTCCGTCGCCGGTTCCGTCTGTGCCGTTAGCGCAGAACGTGACCGGCGGGACGGTCTGGGCGCACGGGACCGGAGCCCGGGTCGATCTGGGCGGCGACCTCGTGGCCATCCGGGTCGGCGACGACGAGGGCGGCGTCGTCCGGCACCGTGCGCTTGAGCATCGCCAGCGCGATGGGGCCGAGCTCGGCGTGCATCCGGGACGAGCCGGCGAACCCGACCTGGCGGCCGGCGGCCGTCACGGGAGAGCCGGGCGCGGCCAGCGCCCCGTCGAGGTGCAGCAGCACCAGCCTGCGCGGCGGGCGGCCAAGGTTCTGGACGCGGGCGACCGTCTCCTGGCCGCGGTAGCAGCCCTTGTCCAGGTGCACCGCGCTGGTGAGCCAGCCGACCTCGTTCGGGATCGTGCGGTGGTCGGTGTCGACGCCGAGCCGCGGCCGGTGGGCGGCGACGCGCTCGGCCTCGAAGGCCTCGACGCCGGCCGGCTCCACGCCGGCGGCGCGCAGCCGGGCCGCGACGTCCCCGAGCTGGGTCCTTTCGACCAGCAGGTCCACGCCGTACGGCATCCGCCGGGCCAGCACGCCGGGTCCGAACCGGGCCAGCGGGTAGGGACCCGCCTCCGTCGGGAGGCCGGCCGCGCCCCCGGCCGGCGCTGCGGCCCAGTCCGTCGGTACGTCGCCGTCGCCGGCCTTGTCGCCCGGTGCGTCGGCACCCAGCGCGCCCGCGACCGCCGCCGCGGCGCGCGGGCCGAGGACCGAGAGCACGGCCGTCGTCGCCGTCGCGTCCGCGGGCTCCACCCGCAGCAGGAAACGCATCGACTCCAGGAATGCCAGCAGTGCGCCAGCCTCGCTGGAGACGCCGGCGGCGCCGGAGCCGGGCTCCACGTCGATCCAGGTGGTGGCGCCGTCATCCGCGAGAACCAGATGGTGCTCGACGTGGCCGTGTGGCGAGAGCAGCAGCGCCTCGGTGCCGCGCATCGGGCGCAACGCGCTCAGGTGCTGCGACGTCAGGCTGTGCAGCCAGGTCAGCCGGTCGGCACCGTCGACGCGCAGCACGCCCCGGTGCGAGCGGTCCACCAGGGCGGCGCCGGCCGCCGCCCGGCGCTGCTCGCGCAGCGGGTCACCGTAGTGCGCCGCCACTCCGGCGTCCGGGCCGTCCGCGGCGACCGCCCCGGGCAGGCCCAGCAGCGGGGAGCGGTAGCCGGCGGCTGTCGCCGCGGCGGAGTCGGCGGTGGCATCGACCTGGGAGCTGCTCATGTCCGTAGTCAACCGTGGGCGCGCGCGGAACAGTCCGCACACCGGCCGGCCAGCGCGACGTGGTCGACGTTCACGGTGAACCCGAGCTCCTCGCGCAGCGCGTCGACCAGCCCGGTGAGCCGGTCGGGGGACAGCTCGCTGATCGTCCCGCAGCCGCCGCACACCAGGTGGATGTGCCGGTCCCGCCCGGCGACGTGGTAGGTCGGCGCACCGTGGGTGAGGTGGGCGTGGGAGACCAGCCCGAGCTCCTCGAGCAGGTCCAGCGTGCGATAGACGGTCGAGATGTTGACGGCGGTGGCGGTGCGGCGCACCTCGGTGACGATCGCCTCCGGCGTCGCGTGGCCGAGCCTCGCGACCGCCTCCAGCACGAGCTGGCGCTGCGGTGTCAGCCGGTACCCACGACCGCGCAGCCGTGACTGCCAGCCGTCCCGCCCCTCGGCGGCGGCCGAGACCTCGGCCGGTGCATCGGAGGCCAGCGCGCTGGAAGCCGGCGCCGCATGGACGGGCGCCGTGCTCGTTGATGTCATCGACTGCCGATAGACCTCTGCGGCCACACCGTCAAGTCTAGGCCGAACTTACTTGATCTAGGACGCACTGCGGGCTCGTGACTTGCGGGTTCGCGGCAGCCATTGATCGTCTTACTGACTACCAACGGTCTTGGAGATAGGCGCGCCGATTAGCTGGAAGACCTTTCTCTGGGTTTCGGTGGCGTTCGTGAGTAGCTGAAGGCTGCCGCCGCCGCTGATGCGGATCTCGTCGCGGGTCAGGGTGGCCAGGTGCGCGAGGAGGCCCTGGAAGCTGTAAAGAGGCGTTCCGTCGGGCTGTTCCTTGCGTGTGGATTTCCGGTTGGCGGCCTCGGAACGGAGAGCGGGCGCGACCGGGTCGGTGCGGCCTGGCGGCTCCTCGTCCGTGAAGGTGAGGGGGGCGAGCCGTTTCCTCAGGTGCCAGGTGATGTAGGCAGCGAGGGAGCAGATC
>NZ_MBLO01000124.1 GCF_001854805.1 Pseudofrankia coriaricola | reverse complement strand
ACATTCGCAGGAACGTCGCTGTCATTCACCATGGACAGCAGTTCCGACCGCATATCCGCCGTTAGCTCCACCTCGCCATTCTAGCCGAACGACCATATAAATGAAACAGAATCACGAGACACTAGTCCCCGATCGCACCCTGCGGCACGCGACGGTGCCTCGCTGGCGCGACTGCTACCGAACATCGCATCCAATTCGTCAGCACCGCGATCGCGGAAAGCATGATGTTCGCGTCCGGAGGGCCTGACTAGGACCGGTTCGTCGCTCTCTACCGACGGGTCCGTCAGGCAGGGGATCGCCACATCGGCTTCCGCGGGCTCGAGGACAACCCTGGGAGATCGAGCTCGGCGCGACGTGTGTCGTGGTGCGAGGTGGGCTATTCCATTCAGCGCCCCTTACCTATGGCCTCGGGCGGTGCTGTGACCAACGTACACAGGACGCGATCGACATAACTGTGAATTTGCGCGGGTCCGGTTAACGGAGAATTCATTGCGTGGGCGAGCGCGACGTTTCCGTGGGCGACGCTAAAGACGAGAACAGTCATGTCATCCAAACTGTCGAGCTGCAAAACGTAGCCTGCCTCTCGGCACCTTTCGATGACGCGTCTAAGGGTAATATAGACGGGTCGAGTGGGTAGGCGCTCGTCATCCATTTCCAGCTCAATTCCGGGATCGACGCCGAATAGCAGTTCGTAGCGAGTTTTGCTAGCTAGCGCGTAGTGCAAGTACGCTCGAATTTGGGCCTGAAGTTGTTTGTAGGGCTCGTCGTTTTGAACTCGCCCATCGGCGTGCTCCATCTCCGCGGCCAACTCTCGCCAGGCGAGGTTGGCGATATGGAGGATCATTTCCTGGCGGCCAGAGAACTGAAGGTAAATCGCTGGCGCCGATATGCCGGCTTCACGCGCTACGGCGCGTAGTGTGAGTTTGGAGGACGGAGTCGTCTCAAGTAGGCGCATGGCGGCCCTTGTGATTTCCGCGCGGAGCTGGTATCCCTCGCCCGAGTTGTGACGCCGTCGCTGTAAACTGCTGCGACCCGCCTGCGAACACGGTTGAGTGCTGGCCGGCGAGAGTTGGTTTTCCTCAGCTGACACGCCTCTACTTATACCAGAGCGGTGTCGACTGGGAGAACGGGTCGATAACGAACCTCCATCCTTCATGCCGTGATCAGGTTGGGTTCTGATCTCGGTGGGACAGGGCGCAACGCAGGCACCAACGCATCGCCAGAGCGATCACTGGTTCTGGCGACGATCACGTAACGGCCTGGTCCCTGGCGGACCAGGTGGGCGCTGCTGCGATCGTGTGTTCGGTGCCTGTCTGACCTCGGGGTCCTGTTCCCGCATCTGGCGGACGTGGTCGTGGATCGGGTGGAGCGGGTCGACGACCTGCTGCGGTTGGTCGCTCGTCCGCGGGCGGTGTCTGGTAGCTGCCCTCGTTGTGGAGTGGTCTCGACGCGGGTGCACGGCCGGTACCGGCGGCGGTTGGTGGACACCGCGGTCGCGGGCGTCCGGGTCGTCGTGACCTGCTGGTGCGCCGGTTCCGTTGCGCGGTGGCGGACTGTCCGGCGGTGACGTTCGCCGAGCAGGTCGAGGGGCTGACGAGTCCGTACGCCCGGTACACGCCGCTGGCGCGGCGGGCGTGCGAGGCGATCGGGTTGGCGCTGGCCGGCCGCGCCGGGGCGCGCCTGGCGGCGCAGCTCGGGATCACGGTCGGCCGCGACACGCTGCTGAACAGGGTGCGCGGGTTGCCCGACCCTGAGGTCGGCACGGTGGCGGTGCTCGGGGAGGATGACTTCGCGCTGCGCCGTAGGCACGTGTACGGCACCGTCCTGGTCGACATGGACAGCCACCGGCCTGTGGACCTGCTCGAAGGCCGCGACGCCGACCCGCTCGCCGACTGGTTGCGGGCCCACCCCGGTGTCGAGGTGGTCTGCCGCGACCGCGGCGGCGCCTACGCCGAAGGAGCCCGCGCCGGCGCGCCCGACGCCGTCCAGGTCGCCGACCGCTTCCACCTCTGGCAGAACCTCGGCGAGGCGGTCGAGAAACCGTGGCCGCCTACCGGAGCGCGCTCGCCGAACCACCGACGACGGTCGAGGAGACGGCCACCGTACCGGCACCCGTCTCGAGCGAGCCGCCGCCAGTCGTCCACACGCACGAGAAGCCGATCGTCACGCGTACGCGCCGCCGGTACGCCGAAGTCCAGGGACTACTCGCTCAGGGCCACAGCCGCGCGTCGGTCAGCCGCACCCTGCACCTCGACATCCAGACCGTGCGCCGCTTCGCCGACGCGACCAGCGTCGACGAGCTGATCGCGAAGTCCGTCGAACGCCGCAGCAAGATCGATCCGTACAAGGAGCACCTGCACCGCCGGTGGGCCGGTGGAACGAGGGCGTCACCGACGCAGCCCACCTCACCAGCGAGATCACCGAGCTGGGCTACCGCGGTTCCGACCAGGCGGTCCGTCGCTACCTGCGCCGCTTCCGCGACGGCCGTACCGCCCCGCCGCCCGGTCCGGTTCCGCCCACGGTCCGCGAGACGGTGCGCTGGATCATGACCCGACCCGACCGGCTCGACCCCGACGACCAGCTCGCGTTGAAGACGGTCCTCGCCAGAAGCACGGAGCTCGACGACCTCGCTACTCACGTCGCGGACTTCGCCCGCATGGTCACCAAGCTCGAAGGCTAGCACCTCGACGCCTGGATCGACGCGGTTGACCGCGACACCCTGCCCGCGCTCGTCTCGTTCGCCCGGCACCTCCGCAACGACTACGACGCCGTCGTCGCCGGACTCACGCTGCCGCACAGCTCCGGACCCGTCGAGGGCACCGCGAACCGGAAAATGCTGAAACGGCAAATGTACGGACGTGCGAACTTCGGCCTGCTCCGCAAGCGCGTACTGATCAGACAACTCGCGGACCAGGCCGTCACGTGATCGTCGCCAAAACCGAACTACGCGATCGCCCACATCGCGGTGGTCGCGAGCGGTTTGTCAAGGACCGGTTCGGGCGCGGCTCAGTGTGGGCAGGTGGGAGGTGTAAGCAATCTGTGACGTGATGTAAGGATCGACATATGGAATCCCCGAGGATGACACGGGGCCCGGATCCGCCGGCGGCGGTGATGCTGCTGCATGAGACGGAGCGGTCTCGGGTGGCTCGGCTGGTGTTCTTGACGGGGAGCGTGATCCGGAAGGAACCGCTGGGGCCTGGGGCGCCGCAACGGTTGCGCCATGAGGTGGAGATCCTCAGTCGGTTGTCCGAGGTCGAGGGGGTTGTGCATCTGGCGGTTGGAGTTTCGCCGGATCCGGGGTCGATCCTGCTTGCCGATGTCGGCGGAACGGCGGTGTCCGAGTGGAGCTCTCCGCTGGAGCCGGCTGACCTCATCAAGCTGGCCGAACAGATTGCGTGGGCCATGGGGGGGATGCACGCCAGAGGCGTGGTACATCGGAACATCAACCCGGCAAACATTGTCGTAAGTGGCGACTTGGACGCGCCGTATCTGAGCGATTTCGCGCTCGCCACGACCTTCACGACGGTTCAGTCCGGCTTCGTCCCCCCCGGGGAGATTGTCGGTACGGTGCCGTATCTGGCGCCGGAACAGACCGGCCGGACTGGTCGTCCGGTCGACCAGCGGGCCGATCTGTATGCGTTGGGCGCGACCCTGTATGAGTTGGCGACCGGCACGGCGCCCTTCGGCGAAGGGGACCCGCCGCGGATCATTCATGATCATCTGACGCGGGTGCCGGTACCGCCGGCGGAGATGAACCCGGCGGTGCCGGCCGGTCTGTCGGCGATCATTATGCATCTGTTGGAGAAGGAGCCGGACGATCGTTACCAGGGTGCCGACGGGCTGATACACGATCTCAGGTTGGTCCGTCAGGGCGCCGACCTTGCGCATCCCGGCGAGCACGATCTCCCCCGGCGGCCGCTGACGCCTTCCCGGCTGGCTGGGCGCGAGGAGGAGATCGGCGAGCTGGCCACCGTGTTCGCCGAGGCGATGATGGGCCGCTGCGGCGGGCTGCTCGTTGGCGGGGCTCCGGGGGTTGGCAAGACGGCGCTGGTCAATGAGCTGCGGCCGATCGTGGCTGGTGTCGACGGCTGGTTCGTTGCGGGCAAGTTCGACCAGAATCGTCGTGACCCGGAGAGTGACGGGGTCTGGCAGGCGTTCCGGGCGTTGGGCCGGCTGTTGTTGGCCGAGCCGGAGGACTATCTGGTCGCGGTGCGGGAGCGGATGCTGCGGGCGTTGGGAGCCAACGCCGGGCTGGCGACCGCCATCGTGCCGGAGCTGGCGACGCTGCTGAGGGTCCCCCCAGCTCTAGGCGATCCGATGACCGCGCAGCTGCGAGGACAGCGCATCGGGATCGGGGTCTTGCGTGCGGTTGCCTCTCGGAAGCGACCGGTGGTGATGTTCGTCGACGACTTGCA
The DNA here is from genome assembly GCF_001854805.1 of Pseudofrankia coriaricola. Taxonomy (GTDB): domain Bacteria; phylum Actinomycetota; class Actinomycetes; order Frankiales; family Frankiaceae; genus Pseudofrankia. The sequence continues at coordinate 5,086 of NZ_MBLO01000124.1, read as the reverse complement.
GTGGGCCGGGCGCTCACCACTGGGCTTGCTCGACCTGATCCTCGGCGGAGCGGAACAGATCGAGGGGCTGCTTCTGGTCGGCGCCTACCGGGAGAGCGAGGTGGACGCTGCTCATCCGCTGACGCCGATGCTCGCCCGGTGGCGTCGGCGGCCAGCCGGGCCGCACCAGGTGCGCTTGGCCAACCTGACGCCGGACGGCCAGGCGGCCATGGTGGCCGACCTGCTGCGTCTGGCCCCGGAGTCCGCCGCGGAGCTGGCGGGGCTGATCGCGCCATGCACGGCAGGTAATCCGTACGACACGGTGGAGTTGCTGGGCGCGCTGCGCCACGACGGGGTCCTAGCCGTCGGGGAGGGTGGGTGGCGATGGGACCGGGCGGCGTTGAGTCGCTGGATGGCAGCGGCGGACGTGGCCACGCTGCTGGCCGTCCGCGTGGCCGCGTTGCCGCCCGCCACCAGGGAGATGCTGGAGGTGATGGCGTGCCTGGCCGGCCGAATGGAGTTGGACCACCTGGAGGCTGCGACCGGATTCTCGGCGGATGAGATCGAGCGGCGGCTCGCTCCCGCGTTCGCCGCCGGTCTCCTGGTGCTGGAGTCTGACGGCCAGGCCAGCGTGCGGTTCCATCACGACCGCACGTGGGAGTCAATCCTGAGCGGCCTCACCCCGCAGGCGCAGCGCGCCACGCGATTGCGGCTGGCCCGGCGCCTCGCCGGGCGGCCCGAGCTCTTCGCCGTGGCGGCGGAGCAGTACCTGCGGGTGGCCGACGCTGTGCACTCCGCGCAGGAGCGGCAGCTGATGGCAAGGCTCTTCCGGCAAGCGGCCGACCAGGCGAAGCTGGTGAGTAACTATTCGCTGGTGGAGAGATTCCTGGCGGCGGCTGTGGCGCTCGTCGACCCGGCCGACGCCGACCAGCTGATCACGCTCCATACCGGCCGTCACGCCGCTCTGTACAGCCTTGGCCACCTGGAGGAGGCCAACGAGGTCTACCAGTCCATCTGCCGGCTGTGTACCCGCCCGGCTGGGCGGACGGCCGCCACCGTGGTGCAGGTCAGCAGCCTCACCAACCAAGGGCCTGCCGGCGAGGCGATGCGGCTCGGCCTCGACCAGCTGCGACAGCTCGGCTTCGCCGTCCCGGACCGCGACCGTCTGGAATCGGAGATCGACCGCGGGCTCGACGCGCTCTATCAGTGGATTGACCAGACCAGTGAAGCCGACGACCTGCGACGACCGAAGATCACCGACCGTTCGCGGCTCGACGCCATGAAGCTCATCGACCGGCTCACGCACCCGGCGTACCTCTGTGACGAGCAGATGATGACCTGGTTGAGCCTGCAGGCGGTGGAGATGTGGAAACGGTGCGGCCCGGATCGTGCCCTGGTCGGTCCAGCCAGCGGCGCCGCGAATGTGACGATCGCCCGCAGGCGGGACTACCGCACTGGGTATCGCATCGTGCGGCGCATCCTCGCTGTCGCGCAGGCCCGCGGGTATGAGCCTGAGGTATGGCAGGCGCAGTTTATGTACGTGATCAGTGTCGGTCACTGGTTCGACCCCCTCGAGGACAACCTGTCGGCGGCGCGCCGCGTGCTGGAGGGCCTGATCCAAGGAGCTGAACCGCAGTACGCATGTTGGAACCACTACGTGCTGCTGAGCGGCCTGCTGGACTGTGCGCCGTCGCTTGACAGCTTCGTCGCTGAGGTCGACGAAGCGCTGGCACTGGCCATTCGTACCGGCAACGGCCGAGCCGAGGAGGCGTTCCGGCAGTATCGCCAACTGGCGAGGGCACTGCGAGGTGAGAGCACCGAATCGCCGGCCGATGAGGCGGCTCAGCTGAACATGCTGGCCGCCAACCCGATCGCCGTCGTCGACCTGCACCTCAGCCGGGCCTTCGCCGCAGCCATCCTCGACCACCCAGGTGAGCTGGCCCGGCACACGGCGGCCGTGATGCCGTTGCTGTCAGCCACCGAGGCCCAGTACAGGGCAGTCGTGGCGCGTGTGCTGCGGATCCTGGCCTTGGCAGGGCAGGCCTGCACGAGACAACCGGACCGGCGCAACGCCATACTGACCGAGCTGGACTCGTTGGTCGAGTGGTTGGCCTCGCGTGCTGCCGACGCGCCCGTCAACTTCCTGCACCTGCTCCGTTGGGCGGAGGCCGAGCGGGCCTGGGCCGTGGGCGACTTCCGCGAAGCGGCGCATGCCTTCGACGTGGCACAGGAAGAGGCATCCGCCCAGGCACGCCCGTGGCACCAGGCGCTGATCCTGGAACGCGCCGCACGGTTCTACCTGGCTCACAGCATGGAGCGAGCCGGCCACGCGCTGCTCGCCGAAGCCCGTGACCGTTACGCGGCCTGGGGCGCCACCGCCAAGGTCAGCCGGCTCGACTGGGCCCACTCGAAGCTAGGGGCCGAGCCCTCCGGGACAAATCCGTTCGTGCGGCCACAGGCGCAGTCCGCCGCCCGCGTCACCACCGGCACCATCGACCTGCTCGGTGTAGCCGCCGCCTCCCAGGTCCTCAGCTCGGAAACCAGTATCGACGGCCTGCGGAACAGAGTCGTGGAAATCCTGTCCGCGATGACCGGCGCCACCAGCGTCCACCTCCTCCTCCACGACCGGGAGCAGCGCAGCTGGTCGGTGCCGTTGGACGATCACGACACCGTCTCGCTCGATGAGGCCGGCCGGCGGCGCCTCCTGCCACCCTCGGTCATCCGGTACGCCGAGCGCACCCACGAACCCGTCGTCGTCGACGACGCCACCCGCGACGACCGTTTCAGCCGCGACCCATACCTCACCGACCTGGACCGCTGCTCCCTGCTAGCCATACCCATCATGATCCGAGCCGAGCTACGGTCAATGCTGCTCCTGGAAAACCGGATGATCCACGGCGCGTTCACCACCGAACGCCTCGAAGGAATCATGCTCATCGCCGGGCAACTAGCGGTCTCGCTCGACAACGCCCTCGTCTATGCATCACTGGAACACAAGGTCACCGAGCGAACCCAGCAACTCGCCACCGCCAACCAGCGACTGGCCACCGCCAACCAGCGGCTCGGACAGCTCTCGATCACGGACCCGCTTACAGGCCTGGCCAACCGGCGACGCCTCGACCAGGTCCTCGACGCCGAATGGCACGGAGCCCAACGCAACGCCACACCCGTCGCGCTGGCCATCGTCGACATCGACCACTTCAAGCTTTACAACGACCACTTCGGCCACACTGCCGGCGACCGATGCCTCCAACGGGTCGCCGCCTGCCTGGCCGAGAACACCCGCGACACCGATCTGACCGCCCGCTACGGGGGCGAGGAGTTCGCCGTCGTGATGCCCGGCGCCGACATCGCCACCGCCACCCGAATCGCCCGACGAATCCGCGCCGCCGTTGAGGAGATCGCCGAACCACACTCGATGGCCCCCAACCAGATCATCACCGTGAGCATCGGCACCACGTCGATCATCCCCACTCCCAAGGCCAGACCGAAAGCACTCATCGATCTCGCCGACGCCGCGCTGTACCACGCCAAAAGCGGCGGCAGAAACCGGGTGGAAACGGCACTCACAAGCCCCGCATCGGGATAGTACGCGCTGTCCCACGCCGGCGAGGGACAGTCATCCCGCAAGACCCGAACTCCCAGAGCAGGAATCGATCGGGGTCGGGTCGGCGTGCCGCTGCGTAACCCGAAGTACACGGACCCCCAAGTGTTCAACCTGACTTCCCTCACGTTGATCGTCTCGGCAAGATCGAAAGTCTCTGGCCTGCGGAATCGTCCGCTGGGGTGCCGGATTTTGTGCACTAAGCCGGGCCCTATCCTGGGTGTCCGTGGCCTATGTGCGCACCGTGAAGACCGCGTCGGGGGCGACCGCGGTGCAGATCGTGTACTCGATCCGGCGCGGGTCGCGGGCGATGGACCACATCGGGTCCGCGCACGACGAGGCGGAGCTGGCGGCGCTGCGGGCAGTCGCGAACCAGCGCCTCGCAGCCGGGCAGGGAGAACTCGACCTCGGGCTGGACACGGTCGGCGCGGCGGGCGGCCCGCTGCCGATCGTCGCCTCGCGGATGGGGCATCTGTGGGACGCGTTGTGCCGCGCCTACGACTCGGTCGGCCTCGGGGAGGCCACCGGCGCCGACCGGGTGTTCCGTGACCTGGTCCTGGCGCGGATCATCGAGCCGACCAGCAAGCTCGACTCGCGGCGCGTCCTGGAGGAGACCGGCGTCGCGCGGCCTCCTACGCGACGATCGAACGCGCCCTGCCGAGATACGCCACCGACGCCTGGCGGCGGCGCCTCGCCGCGGCCTGCGCGGCGCACGCGGCGCTCGGACCGGCCAGCCTCGTTCTCTACGACGTGACCACGCTCTACTTCGAGACCGACCAGGGCGACGGGTTCCGCGAGTCGGGCTATTCGAATTATGTGAAGCGATCGGTTATGTGAGGCCGACCGGTGTTCCCGCTGGTGGAGCCGCTTTAGGGGGCCTGTCGCTCGACATAACGGTCGGGTGTTGCGTGGTTGCCGTCTTGTCCGGTCTCTGGAAGGCGGTGGTCACAGGTGGCGGGTGGCGTGTGGGTTCTGATCGGGCGGGCTGATCGGCTCTTGGCCGGCAGCGGGCGCCCGGAGACGTCGGTCGAGGACTACCGGCGTGTGTGGGCAGCGTTCGGCAGGTTCTGCGACCGTGTGGGCGTCGTGGAACCGGTGCCGGACCACATCGCCATGTTCCTCATCGACGACGGCGCGGACGTGAGGGCGTTGACGGCGTGGCAGCGGTTCAAGCGCCGGGCGGTGACCTGTTTGTTCGCGATCGATGAGACCGGCGTATTCCCCGGGCCTGTACGCACCAAGAAGCAAAGCGGCGTGCCCGCGCAGTTCGCTGGCGAGTTCGGCCTGCGTTCCGCGTAATTCGGGGGGCCTAGAGACACTGGCTGGGCGAAGTGGCTGGTCAGGACGGTGTGGCCTGGTCACACAGTCGAAGGGTCCTAGAGAAACGGCCAGGAAGGATCTGCCTGGTTGGTTGGGGTTTCCTGTATTCTGGCTAGAGACATGTATGTGAAGACGACGACCCGGCAGTCCAAGACCGGCCCGGTCCGCTACCTGCACCTGGCG
>NZ_MBLO01000123.1 GCF_001854805.1 Pseudofrankia coriaricola | reverse complement strand
CGATTAGTGCACAATTTTCGTCGCTGGCGCCGGCGAAGCCGCAGGTCACAGCCTTACGATCTTGCGAGAAGAATCAACGTGAGGGAAGTCAGGTTGCAGGACGACTGGCGTGCGGCATCCCGCCAACGGCGGCTACGGAGCGTTGAGACGAGTCGACCCACGGATTAAGAGATCTTGGTAATTTGTCCGTCTATGTCCGTGGACGTCCGCCGGCGCAGGTCACGCGCTGTCCGGGTTCCATGGACGTCCACGCTCGTCCACCGCTATCCGCCGGCTTGGCTGCCGGCGCCTGATCGGCTTCGCGCTGCGGCCGCCTGGTTGGACTACACGCTGTCGTCGCGCAGGCCGGCCACTTCTCGACCGTCTCGGACGTCGTACCAAGCATCTCATCCGTAGTTTGAGTTGGATCATCCACTAGCGTCCGGGAACGTCCATCGCGTCTGCTCACCTCGGGTGGCGCGTCCACCGGCGCCCGTGGACGTCCACTCTCGTCCACGGGCTCGGCTGTCAACTTGGCTGTCAGGTTCGATGGCCTGGCCCACCGCACGACCGGTCGTTGACGTCTTGGCGACGGCACGCCAAGAGGTAAGGGACGGAGGCCTCGTGACAGCAAGATTATCGCCGCCGGCAAGTTCATGAGAGTCAGCAGTCAAATTTGACCTTTCGCTTCGTTAGAAGCGACGGGAGTGTGGCAGCATTCCACCTGTTGTCGGCATTCCCGCAGGTGGTTCGCTTCGAAATCTCTGACGTATGAAAAATTTCAATTCGCAATGGCTGTGTGGCCAGCATTTTGGTCCATGCTGGAGTAGAATCGAGTACATACCCAGTCGCCGCCCTCTTATTCTGACCGTCCTCAATTCTCTCTTTCGGTAGCCAGAACGTACCGGCAAATAAAAAACTAGCGCTGAGCGCCAGAGAAACAATTAGAGCCACACCGATTGTGATCGCCTTCGAGATCAGGTAGTAATCCCGCGCTAACCGCTCTTCATCAGGAGTCGGCGAGTCGCCGCGTGGAGGAATGTCGGCCTCATCCACGGTCTCGGCTCGACCTTCCTGTGGAGACTCGCCGTCTGGTGATGCCTTGAGCGCGTGGTTCTTGAGCTGCAATCCCACACGCAGAAAGCGGCCGAGCACTAGAAAGGGTAGCCCAAGAATAACCACATATATAGGGACCAGCGCAAGCATACCAAGGAAAGCTGCGCCCGCTATCAGAAGATCGATGCGTGAGCGGCCCGACCCGTAATACATGAAAATACTAACGATTACGACGGGAGTAGCTTGCAATAGAAGCCATAAAATGAGCTGTGTAGGCGAGGCAGTCGTCAAAACGGCTACGGCGAGATCGGTATTCCCTCCCGTGATTGATAGGGTCCGAATACAAAGCAGAAAAAGGGAAGCGGCGCCGGCGATCCACGCCCAACCGAGTCGGCCCGCGAGTGCGCCTGCGACAGTCCCAAGCTGGTCCTGCCGCGTTTCAGGGGTGCTGTTCACTTGGCGAGTGTCCCACCGCCCAGTTCGCGTGCCCAAACGGGCCACGAATCAATCGCTGCGTCGTGTGGCGAGTATGAACGTAACGAGGTCGACCACGCGGGGCGATGCGTCCGCGAACGCGGGTGCCAAGCTGCGTGGAGCGTGCCGACGCGGCGACGCGGCGCTTGATCCCTTGATCCCTTGATCCCTTGCGTGAGGGTGTCGACGACCTCGGCGATCTTCATAGGCCATGACCTCTGGAGTTCAAACTTGAGTACAGAACGCAAGAACAGTCAGTGACTCTGCGTCATACCGACTGCTTGCTACGAGGTACGCCGCAAGGCATTTGAACCCGAACCCGCAGATTAAGAGATCTTGGTAATTTGTCCGTCAATGTCCGTAGACGTCCACTGGTGCAGGTCACGCGCCGTCCGGATTCCATGGACGTCCACGCTCGTCCGTCGCTGTCAGCTGGCTTGGCTGCCAACCCGGCTGTCATTCACCGGCGGCCCGGCCTGGCTCGGCGTCGCTACGGGCACGGTGGTCAGGCGTTGACACCGACCACCCACGGAGGCCAAGCCGACGATCTTCGTCGGCAAGCCGACCCGTACCGCAGACCCGCCAGGCCGAGAAACGGAAGCCACGCGGCAGCATTCTACCGTCACCACCCGACTACAAGATCGGCCCGGGGTGTCCGTGGACGTCCATGCTCGTCCGCCGGCGTCCGTGGGCTGGCTGTGCCAATGGCTGTACAGCGCAGGTGTGCCCTCCGCCGCGTTCCTGGCCCAGACCTACCAATCCGTGATTTTACTTTGATCTTCAAATGGCGCTTGCAGCTGTCCGTCACCGCCGTCCACTAGCACGGGCCACGGACCTGACGATCACTTCGCACGACCAACTTGCCCGCTGTGGACTGCCGGCCTGGCTGCCCGTCGGCCGCCCGCATGGCCAACTGCACTGGATACAGGCACCGCTCCTCGGCTAGGGCAGCCAAGCTAGCGGTTGCTGGACTCAACTGAAGGCTACGCAGGAACATCCAACTTGGGATTTCTACCGGCGAGACTTCACAAGATAGAACGTCATCGTAGACATAAGCCCAATATTAAGAAAGAGAATGACGTATTCAAATACCATTGGAGGAGTTACACAGGGGCTATTTGCGAGGCTGCCCAGAACCCCGACCCCTAGGGCGGCGGCCGCGACTACGCCCAGGGATATATAGGCCAACAAATTTAACGCCTTCGCGCGGGCCCCGGGCGACCATGGAACGGGCGACCAAAAGAAGTATATATAAATATTGAAGAAAAGCTGCAACCCGAGAGCCGCCAACGCGACGATCTCGAAAGTCCATCCCGCACCGTCGGGGCCGAATCGCGTATGTTCATAATCGCCCAGACCAGCGCATATGTAAATTGACACGAGCCATGTCATCGGTACAGCTAGAATGATCCGCGCAAATTTTGCCGCCTTTCCAATATCATTGCCTGGATTGGCGGCTTCCACTTCGTCGAAAACGAGAACGATCGTGTAGACAATGAGAACTAAGGCTACACCAAATGCCGTTCCTAGCACACCCTCCTCCGTGGCGGCGCGCCCAGCAGGTATCGACTCTCCATTCAATACGGCGTAACCAATACTCGTGAGGACCAGAATAATGAAGGTGCTCATCAGGATCCGCGCCAAGTCGCCCAGGGGAATAGTGGCACTGCTATTTCCCGGGATGATATAAGGCGCGACAAGAAGCGTCATCGTCGCGAATGCAAATCCGGCAAGAAGTCCGGAGACCTCAGAGTAGAGGCCCGCGGTCGACGCGATGTTGAACGTTAATGTATTGGTACAGGTTCCCACTCGCCCCCCATGAGCTGGATCTTACGTGGTGTAACTTACCAGCCCCTTCGCGCGCCTTGTCTGGGTGTAGGACATCCACCGGGAGGCCGGTCCGCACGTCCGCTGCCTCAACTGTACGGATGGCAGCGAGCTGTATGAAGCCGCCCAGGCAGCTCGGTACGACCGGAACAGCTGACCATGCCGACCAGCGGGTGAAGAGGAGAGGGCGAGCCCTCCGCGGACGTCCACGGGCGTCCGCCCGGTCAGCGCAGGGAGTCCGTGGATGTCCACCGTTGTCCATGGACGTCCGCCGGCTCGGGTACACAGTTGGGTGCAGTGCCGGCCGCGTCTGATGGGCCTCGGCGGACCGCTCTCCGGCCGCGGGGGCCTTGGCGAACGGAACCTTCTGTTCCGTAGATCTCGGCAGGGGGTCCACAGACGTCCGCTGGCGTCCATCGGTACAGGTCGTGGGCTCGGTGATGCCCATGGCCGTCCACCGGCGTCCGTCCCCGCTGCAGTACGACTGCAGTACGGTCGAGCACCGGGCGAAGGTGACGGAGCGTCGGGAGGATCGCGCCGCGGACGACCTGACGGTCTGGCTGTCACCCGGCTGCCGGACGGTGGCACACCGCTCAGCAGAACGCCTCGAAGCCCAGACGCTGCGTGGTGAGATCATGGTAGCCGTGCAAGCCGAGCCGAAAAGTCATCACTACGTACCGAAGCTTCACCTGAGACGCTTCGCCGATCCGAATGGAAACATCGGCGCCGCGGACAGGGCTGGTGGCGGAAAATCGTTTGTCCTGTCGGTCAATAAAGCCGCGACGGAGAACTGGTTTTACTCGATAACCTTGGCGGACGGTCGACGTTCAGCAGACTTCGAGAAGCAGCTATCTTCTATCGAATCTGAGATTGCTGGAGTACTTGACTCCGCGATCAGCAATAGCAGTCTCCCTACTTCGCGCGCCGATCGCGAGATACTGGCCGGATATGTGGCACTCCAATTTCTCCGAACCCCTTTGGTGCGGGCCCTAAACAGAAAGATCGGCGAATTGATCGTCGCGGGCATCGACGACGGGGAAGCGATTAGGCAGATAAGGTCCAATGTTGAGGGAAAATTTGGCATTGACCCCGGTGACGAGCTAGTTGCGCCCGCATGGGAGGAGGCAAAAAGTGGCCTTCTTGAATACTACTTGGGTTCCAATGCGAATGAGCATCTGAAGTTCGTTGCTACGCATCTTGGTTCACTCGCGCGCCGCTTGATGAGTTATCCAACTGGTCTCGTGACCTGGAGCAGGAGAACGATCATAACCAGCGATAGTCCGGTGAGTTTATGGTCTCAGACTGTCGACGCGAATGCCGACGACGGAATTGGTCTATTCACGGCAGAGAATATCGTCGTCCCGCTCTCACGGCAATCTGCCCTCCTGCTGGTTCGACCTGACTTAGGTTTTCGCGACGGGCAGAGGATCCTTGGCACTACAAGAAACGCCAACTATGTTCGCGCCGTCGTGGCCGCGAACTGTCACCGTTGGATCTTCCACCACCCGGAGGACGGACCAATCGGCGACGACCTTCCGGCTCCGGTTGAGCGAATAAGGAAGCTGTCGGATATTACTGATGCGGCCGGCAGTCAATAATAAAACTTGCCTACTTGGATTAGCCTGTGCCCGCGACCTCTTTGCGCATGTGGCTACAGGGCCGATGCAGCGCCGCATGTGATCCGTAGTTTGATCTGGATCCTCCGGGGAGGTCCACAGAGGTCCGCTGAGCAGGCACGGGCGGCGGACGCAGTCCTGGCGGTCCGCGTCCGTCCGCCGCCATCCACCGGCTCGTCTGTCAGGTTGGCTGTCAGCCTGCGCGGCCCCGGCCACGACCTTCAGATCCGTAGACCTCTCCCTGGGCCAGTTACGGATCGTCCCGCTCAGCCTGGCGGCCCAAAGGCGCACACTTACCAGTATGATCAAATTCTGGCGAAGGTGTAGAGGGGAGCGCAGATCGTGGCATTGCAAGAGATCAGGGCGGCTTGCGCGTGATCCACCTCTTTATTGATACGTCCCTGTGGCTTGACCTAGCGAAACGTCGCGACGGCCAACGGTGGATCGTGCCACTCAGAGTTTTTCACTTCCAGTCGAGGCTACGCCTTCTTGTTCCTCAACTTGTCGTCGACGAGTTCGAGCGAAATCGACCAAGAGCCGAAGCCGCCGTTACGGCCGCAGTCGCAGAGAGATTCCGACTCCTCCGCAAAGATCTTCATGATTGGGCCGGCGCGGGTCGGCAAGAGTGGCTTGCGGAGATGGCTTACCACGTCCCGCTTGTCAGCTCGTCTTCACTACAGAACTTTGCAGAGATCGCGGACCTGTTGAGGAGCGGTGCGCGGCTTGAGGTAACTGGTGCAGAGCATCGCCGCGTGGTCGAGCGAGGGTTGAGTAAGTCGGCTCCCCTGCATCGCAACAAGAACAGCGTTGCAGATGCCCTATTGATCGAGCTATATCATTCGCAGCTTGCCGCGGTTACAGATGACTCAGATTTGCTTGGATTTGCGACGTGCAACTTTGAGGATTTTTCCGAGCCAAACGGCGATCGTCGACGCCCGCACTCCGACTTGGCTCCACTCTTCAACCCGGCTGCGTCTCGCTACATCTACGATGTTGACGGGCTGGAGAATGCGCTAGCGGACTGGTTTGGCGCGGATTTCCATGAGATCGCCGATGAGGCGGACACGCTGCACGAGGAACCGCGGACTCTTGTCGAAATCTTGGGCGCCGAGAAAGAGTACTTCGACAAGATTTGGTATGTTCGCAGCTCGATTCTTGACGAAAAAATTGAGCGGGGTGAGTCGAAGCCTATCGGTCGAGACCTTGAAGATCAGAGGAACGCCGCAAGGGGAGCCATTGAGGACCGATACGGCCGGGAGAACCTCGGACCCTGGGACGACTGGACCTGGGGATTTGTCCATGGAAAACTATCGGCCCTCCGCTGGGTTCTTGGCAGCGAGTGGGACTTCCTCGACACCTAGTTCGGTTCACACACCAGGAGATTATGCGATCGTCAGATACTCGTCTGTATTCGTCCGCCGACGTCCGCCAGTCTAGGTAACGCGCCGAAAGGGTTCTGCAGACGTCCACGCCCGTCCAGCACCGTCCACCGCCCTGGCTGCCAACGTGGCTGCCATCCACCCCGTGGTCTAGTCTCGGGCACGCCTGTGGGCAGACCATCCATTGTTGGCCCCCGACCGGGCACGGCCGCCGGCTCCGGATCTTCGTTGGCAAGCCGACCCGTACCGCAGGCGCGCCAGCGCCGAGGAACGGAAGCGGCGCGGCAGCGATGCACTTGTCCAGCAAGTCCCCTGCGGTGAACGTCGTCCGTGGCCTACTACGCGGTACGACGCGCGACACGCGGCCGGCTGCGCGACGGTCGCCGGTTCCTAGCCGCGCGCCGCGTGCGACGTGCCACGTAATCGCCCTAGTCGATGTCAGCCTCGAACCGGTCACCCATCCCCGCTCGACGTCACTCGTCCTACAGCCTTGATGGTTCTTGTGCGATATGGGCTAGATTGGCTTGGACTTCCGCCGACTGGCTGCGGTGAGTCGTCTGGGCATCGATGCATACGGGGGCATTTCGGACATGATGTCGCAGGAGGACCGCCGGGACTCGCGTCACCGGATCGACCGTCATCTTGGCAGGGCGAAAACGGTGTGGGCTGCGGTCGCCGGAGTGCTGGCGGCAACTGCATCTGTTGCGACCATTTGGCACTACTACGGGGGCTCCGGGAATCAACGCGCACAGTCGTTCAGCGGAGATCTCAATACACGCGCTCAAGCCCACGCCTTTATCCAGTACTTGACGACAAACGATCAGACGACGGTCCGACTTTCTGACGTCATTTGTCACTATTCTGATGTCGCGCAGTGGTGCGCCGACGACGCGAGCATGTCCTCTTATTCGGGCGCCGGGAAACTTCTCCTTCCGCACATTCCGGATGATACCGCTCAATACGAAACCGTGCACGTTAATGGCGAACGCGATTGCAGGCTTCCCGACGCCTCCTGTTCTGGAACGTACCTTGTTGTTTTTCGAATTCCAGTCGGCGTCGACGCTCACATCGGAAATGGGAAGTATGGCGCAGGTACGATAGTTGCGAACGGAAACTTCTCTGTGTCGGTAATTCGGAATCCGGCCGGGTTTCCGTACACAGAGGTGGTACTCACCGGGCGGGACGCCCCCAATACCTAAAGTTAGAGTCGGTTTTGCCTTGGTGGTCAAGATGGCTCGCTGTCCGCCTTTCATGTGTCTCGTTGACAAGCCGACCCGTACCGCAGGCGCGCGGCGCCGAGGAACGGAGGCAGCGCGGCAGTACCTCCGACCGGCGTGCCCCGGGTCAGCCGCGCGCAGCCGTCGCGCGGCGCGGCCCCGCACCGCGCTTGAACTCAGAACGAGCAATTCGGCAGCGTACGGGCTACGGACAGCGGGCTACGGACTCGACTCGTGGCGGCGGCGCCATGCGGCGCAGCGTTCGACGTAGGCGGGTAGGTGGTCGCGGGCGAACTCGTCGGGGCTCCACGGTGTCGCGGGGAGGAACTCGGCGGGGTTGGTGCAGACGTAGGCCCAGGCGTGTTGGCCGTGGTCCAGGTGGACGCGGGCCAGGGTGTAGATGTCGGCTTCGAAGGTGTCGAGGGTTTCCCATTCGGTGGGGGTGAGGTCGTCGAGCGGGTGTCCGGTGGCGGTGGCGGCCTGGTCGGCGATGAGGCCGGGGTAGATCCGTCCGGGTAGGGCGATGGCGCGCCAGCCGGTGATGGTGGCCGGGATGCGGTGGGGGTCGCGGTCGATGAGGACGCGCAGGACGTCAGGGAAGAGAAGGCTTCCGAAGACGAACAGGGGCGCCGGGTCCGCCGATGCGGGGGCCAGCCGGCCAGAGCTGGGTGAGCTGGTGCGGGGTGAGGGGCTGGGCGTAGACGGCACGGAAGACCTTCCCCACGGTGGCGGTGTCGGCGGTGTCGGCGAGGTTGACGAACCAGTCGATGCCGGCGGGGTAGGCCCACAGGTAGCTGCGTAGCTGGGGGTCGTTGCCGCGGTCGGTGAGGATGTCGGCGATGGTGCTTTCGGTCCAGAACGGGACACGGGCGCGTGCATGTTGGGCGCATTCGGCGACCGGCGAACCGGCGTTCACGGCCTGGTGCAGCTCGGCGCGGACGAGCTGTAGGTAGTGGTCCAGGCGGACCCGGGCGGTCACCGGGGTGTCGTCGGGGGTGATGAACAGCGGCATTGCCTGGGCGATGCCTTCCAGGAGCACCTGGTAGGGAACGTGGACGGACAGCAGGCGGGGCCAGGGAACGTCGGCGCGGCTGGCGGCGGCGGTGTAGCTGGCGCTCTGGAGGGCGTGTCCGAGGATCTCGTGTAGGGCGAACTGGGGATGCGCGCCTTGGTGAAGGTGGCGTTCCGGAGGTTGAATCGCAGCCGTACGTTCTGGCCGGTGCCGTCGAGCCAGTAGGACCAGTAGGCGTCAACGTCGGCGGTCGTGATCTCCAGGGCGTACGGGGCGTCGGTATCAGCGAGTACGCGGACGGCTGGCTCGGCTTCGCTGGCCGTGGCCTGGATCATCTCGGGTGCGTCGGTGGCGTCGATCGGGCCTTCGGCTTCGCGTAGCTGGCTGTCGGTGGTGGCGTCCCAGGGGATGCCGATGTCGGCCAGTGCGGCGTGGGCGCGCTCGCCTACGGCGGTCACGTACTCGTCGGGCCATCCGGCGGCGGGGCATCCCTGGGTGGCGGTCAGGTAGTCGTCCAGTGGGGGCCGTTCGCCGAGTACGGCGCCAAGGTAGGCCAGGTGCGCGCGGAGCTGCTCGGCGCACACCTGGTCGCCTTCGTCCTCGGCCCGTGCGGACAGCTCGGTGAGCGTGCTGTACACGTCGAGGCGGCTCGGGGCGGCCGTCACCGTGCCCGGCCTCGGCGCGCAGTCGAAGTCGATGACGGGGGCTGCCTTGCGCGCGGTCTCGTGGGCGTCCCACGCTCGTAGCGTCCGCTCGATGTCGTCACGGAGTCGCATGGGCGGTGTCCCATCGCAGCGTCACGAACTGGTTGGGTCGAAGGTCGTGCCGCGTCAGCTCGATAACGACTCCGGCGTCGTCTCGGGAGAACGACAGTCCGTCGGTCGCCGAGATCTCCGATCCGTCGGGCCGGTCCTCGGTTGCCGTGCATCGGGTCAACGACGTGACGCCCTGGTGGCGAAGCCGGATCGTTAAGCCGAACTTACTTGATCTAGGACGCACTGCGGGCTCGTGACTTGCGGGTTCGCGGCAGCCATTGATCGTCTTACTGACTACCAACGGTCTTGGAGATAGGCGCGCCGATTAGCTGGAAGACCTTTCTCTGGGTTTCGGTGGCGTTCGTGAGTAGCTGAAGGCTGCCGCCGCCGCTGATGCGGATCTCGTCGCGGGTCAGGGTGGCCAGGTGCGCGAGGAGGCCCTGGAAGCTGTAAAGAGGCGTTCCGTCGGGCTGTTCCTTGCGTGTGGATTTCCGGTTGGCGGCCTCGGAACGGAGAGCGGGCGCGACCGGGTCGGTGCGGCCTGGCGGCTCCTCGTCCGTGAAGGTGAGGGGGGCGAGCCGTTTCCTCAGGTGCCAGGTGATGTAGGCAGCGAGGGAGCAGATCAAGAGATGTGCGCGGACCCGGTTTTCCAGGTAGTGGTAGATCGGTCGCACCTGAAGGTCGGTCGTCTTGATCGTACGGAAGACTCGTTCGACCTGGGAGAGGTT
>NZ_MBLO01000122.1 GCF_001854805.1 Pseudofrankia coriaricola | reverse complement strand
CCTCCGCCGAGGCCGAGGCCGCCAAGTGCGCCAAGGGCATGCGCTTCTACGCCGAGCACGCCGAGGCGTTCCTCGCCGACGAGCCACTCGACGACCCGTCCGCCATCGGCGCCAGCCGGGCATACGCCCGCTACCAGCCGATCGGCGTCGTGCTCGCCGTGATGCCATGGAACTTCCCGCTGTGGCAGGTCACCCGGTTCGCCGCACCCGCGCTCATGGCCGGCAACGTCGGCCTGCTCAAGCACGCCTCCAACGTGCCGCAGTGCGCCCTCTACCTGGAGGACCTGTTCACCAGAGCCGGCTTCCCGCCCGGCGCCTTCCAGACCCTGCTGATCGGCGCCCGCCAGGTCGAGGGAGTGCTACGCGACCCCCGGGTCGCCGGGGCCGCGGTCACCGGGAGCGAGCCCGCCGGCCAGTCGGTCGCGTCCATCTGCGGCGACGAGATCAAGAAGACCGTGCTGGAACTCGGCGGGAGCGACCCCTACGTCGTCATGCCCTCGGCCGACCTGGAACGGGCCGCCACGGTCGCCGTGACGGCCCGCTGCCAGAACAACGGCCAGTCCTGCATCGCCGCCAAGCGGTTCATCGTCCACGACGCCGCCTACGACGAGTTCGCCCGGCTGTTCACCGAGAAGATGGCCGCGCTGAAGGTCGGCGACCCGATGACCGACGGCACCGACATCGGGCCGATCGCCACCGAGCAGGGGCGCGTCGACCTGGAGGAGCTGCTGGCCGACGCCATCGCCAAGGGCGCGACCGTGCTCTGCGGCGGGAAGACGCCGGACGGCCCGGGCTGGTACTTCCCCCCGACAGTCGTCGCCGACGTCACCCCGGCCATGCGGCTGCACCTCGAGGAGGCCTTCGGCCCGCTGGCCACCCTCTACCGGGTGCCGGACCTCGACGCCGCTCTCGAGATCGCCAACGCCACGTCCTTCGGGCTCGGCTCCAACGCGTGGACCAACGACCCGACCGAGCAGGACCGCTTCACCGACGAGCTCGCCGCCGGCGCCGTCTTCATCAACGGCATGACGACCTCCTACCCGGAGCTCCCCTTCGGCGGGGTGAAGAGGTCCGGCTACGGGCGCGAGCTCGGCGCCGTCGGGATCCGCGAGTTCTGCAACCAGAAGTCCGTCTGGATCGGCTGACCCGCCAGGCTGACCCGCCAGTCGGGTTTCGCGCGGCGAGAAACGGCGACCTTCACCGGGTCCGCGTTTCCGATTGGATGGGCACGTCTCGGGCTTGACCTGGAGCGTGCTCGAAGTTGGAGACTGGCCGGGTGCCATGCGGGGGCTGCCCGACTGCGGTGTCGGCCGGTCCCCGTCCTCAGAGAGGATTCCGCTCAGGATGCAGTTCACTCAGCTCGGCCGTTCCGGTCTGTCCGTATCCCGCCTGTGCCTGGGCACGATGAACTTCGGTCCGTTGACCAACGAGGTCGACGCACACGCGATCATGGACGCGGCGCACGAGTACGGCATCAACTTCTTCGACACCGCCAATGTCTACGGTCTGCGCTCGGCCGGGGTCTCCGGCCTCGGGGACGGCGTGGGCTCCACCGAGTCGATCATCGGCCGCTGGTTCGCCGAGGGCGGGGGTCGCCGCGAGCGCACCGTGCTCGCCACCAAGGTCTACGGCGACATGGGCGAGTGGCCCAATGAGGGCAAGCTGTCGGCGCTCAACATCCGCCGCGCCCTCGACGCGAGCCTGGCCCGCCTGCAGACCGACTACATCGACCTGTACCAGTTCCACCACGTCGACCGGGCGACTCCGTGGGACGAGATCTGGCAGGCCATCGACGTCGCCATCACCGCCGGCAAGATCCTCTACGTCGGCAGCAGCAACTTCGCCGGCTGGCACATCGCCCAGGCACAGGCCGCCGCGGCCCAGCATGGGCTGGTCGGCCTGTCGAGCGAGCAGCCGTTCTACAATTTGATCACCCGCGACATCGAGCTGGAGATCCTCCCGGCCGCCCAGCACTACGGTCTGGGCCTCCTCCCGTGGTCGCCGCTGCAGAGCGGACTGCTCGGCGGCGTGCTGCGCAAGGAGCGCGAGGGCCTGCGGCGCCTCGAAGGCCGGGCCGCGCAGACCCTCAACGCCAAGCGCGCGCAGATCGAGGCCTACGAGGACTTCGCCACGGAGCTCGGCCACGAGCCCGGTGACGTCGCGCTCGCCTGGCTGCTGCACCAGCCCGCCGTCACCGCCCCGATCGTCGGCCCGCGCACACGGCAGCAGCTCGACGACGCCGTCCGGGCACTCGACGTGCACCTGGACGAGAAGGCACTCGACCGGTTGAACGAGATCTTCCCCGGCTACCGGACAGCACCCGAGCACTTCGCCTGGTAGGAGCACGCCGGGCGCGCCACCATCGACCTCAGAAGGGCGCCGACGGCTGCCGTCGGCGCCCCGAGAGGGGATCTCACTGGCGCCCCAGTTCGGGCGGATGCCGTCATTCCTGCGCGGACAGCCCATCGACTGCCGACAGCCCATCGACGAACCGGGCGACGAGGTCCAGCGCGGCCGTCGACGCGGGGAGGTCGGGCGCGACGCTTGGCCAGGTATGCGGCACGCCGGGGGTGACGACGGTCGTCACCGGCACCCTGGACCGCGCGAGCGCCGCCGCCATGGCCACCGTGTCGTCGAGCAGGACCTCGTCGGCGCTCACGAACAGCAGCGCCGGAGGAAACGCGGCGACGTCGGCGACGAGCGGGGAGGCCAGCGGATCCGCGGGGTCGTGGCCCTGGAGGTACTGGTCGGCAGCCTGCCGAGCTGCCTCGAGCGAGAACAGCTGGTCGGTCGCCGACCGTGACCGGAAACTGGCCGCGGCGCACCGCAGGTCCAGCCACGCGGACATGAGGACGAGCCCGCGCGGGGCCGTGACCCCGGCCTGGGCGCAGGCAACCACCAGGGCGGCCGCCAGCCCACCGCCCGCCGAGTCACCCACGGCGATCGGCGGCGTGCCCGACGCGGCGAGGACCTGCTCGTAGACCTTCGTCGCGTCGTGCAGGGCCGCCGGGTATGGGTGTTCCGGCGCGAGCCGGTAGTCGACGACGACCACGCGGGCGCGGGCGGCGCCGGCCAGGCGGGCGGCGAAGCGCGTGAACTGGGCCGCCGAGCCCAGCCGGTAGCCGCCACCATGGAAGTACACGAGGACGTCACGCGGCTCCGGCGGCGTGCACACCGTGCACGGCACGCCGGCGTACCAGGTGTCCTGGACCGCGACCTCGGGGTCCGGCGTGGGCCGGGTCAGGGCGCCGAGCGCCGCGCGCCGGGACGCGAGGTCGTCCGGCGTCCCCATGGTGGACGGGCGTAACGGCGGGAGCAGCCAGCTGCCAGTGGAGGCGGCGCGTTCCGTCGCGGTGGGGACACGGTTGGGGCCGGTGGCCGTCATGACGGTCAGCCTCTCTGCATCGCCGTGGGTAGATAAGGTCTACTGCGAAATATTTTTCGCTCAAGTGAAAGACTAGCCGGCATTGAGGTAGCGTGATCGGCGACGCGGCCCACGCTCCGGGGAGGCCCACGCTCCGGGGAGGACGGGATGGCGAGACCGGCCCCCGCCGTCGACAAGGCGTTGAAGATCATCGACCTTCTCGTGACGCACCGCGGTGAGCAGTTCACGATCTCCGACCTGGCGCGGCGCACGGGCAGCAGCCTCGGCTCCGCCCACGCCGTCCTCGCCGTCCTCGAGCAGACCGGCTACCTCAGCCGTCATCCGACCCGCAAGACCTACGGGCTCGGGCCGGCGCTGGTCAGCGCGGGTATGGCGGCGCTCGAGCAGCATCCGGCGATCCGGGCCGCCGCCGACCAGATCCCCAAGCTCGCCGCCGAGCTCGCCGCCGACGTGGTCGTGACGGCCGCGACGCCGACGGAGATCGTGTTCGTCGCCGTGGGAGGGCCGGGTTCCCGGTACGGCCCCGGTTTCCGGGAAGGCGAGCGGGTACCGCTCGTCCCGCCGCTTGGCCTCGTGTTCATGGCGTGGGCGCATCCCCTCGAGGTGGAGGCGTGGCTGGGCCGCGCTCGAGCCGCGCTCGAGCCGGACCGGGCCAGGCTCGCGCTGACCACCGTGCGCGAGCGGGGATATGCGCTGGGGCAGGCGTTGGGCAACCGCGACCTGCCGCAGGAGTCGGCCTCCCTGCGGGACGGCTACGACCTGCTGACCGTCGAGCCCACCCGGACGTACGACCTGGGCATGGCGTCGGCGCCGGTGTTCGACGCCGACCACCGCGTGCTCGTCGCGATCACCGCGTCGGGCTTCTCTCCCGGCCTGACCGGGCGGGAGGTCCTCGACATCGGCGAACGGGTCCGCGCCTGCGCCACCGTCGTCACCAAGCAGGCGCGCGGGCGGCTCCCCCGCTGAGATCGGATCCATGATCAGGTCCCCTGGAAGAGGGCCTCGTAGTCGACGCGATGCCCGCGCTTCTCCAGTTCGGGGATGACCTTCGTGCCGAGTAGCTCGAGGTTGCGCATCACCTTCTCGTGGGGCAGCGTGCCGAACTGCGTGTAGCACAGCAGCTGGTCGACGCCCGCCTCCTCGTACCGCAGGATCTTCTCCAGGCATTCCTCGGGCGTCCCGATTATGATCATGTCCTGCTCGGTGTACTTCCGCAGGTCGATGTCGCCTTTGAGGGTCGGCTCGAGCAACGGGAAGACCTGTGCCTTCTCCGCTTCGGGCAGGTGCGCGAGCTCCCATTCGAGGGTGAACTCGGCGAGGTTCTGGTACCACCACTTCACGGAGTCCCAGAGCCCGTAGCGCTCGGCGTCGTCGGGGTCGTCGGTGCAGTGGACGAGGGTGTAGGCGCCCACCCGGTCGTTCTTGAACTTCGGCAGCGGCGCCTCGCAGTCGGCCTGGCCCCGGCGGTAGGTGGCGATGGCCTCCGCCATCTTCTCGACGGGCTGCATGAGCGCGAATGACAGCAGCCCGAGGCCGAGCTTCCCGGCGTTGTACGCGGACTGCTCACTGGCCGCGGCGAGCCACGCGGGGGGATGCGGGTCCTGGTACGGCCGGGGCGCGATGAAACGCTCCGGGAAGTCGATGGTCGGCGACTTCCAGGCCAGCCGCTCGTTCGTCCAGGCGGCGATGACGAACTCGAACGCCTCCCGCCACATATCCCGCGAGCGGTCGTCGGCCGGGACACCGAAGGCGAGCTGCTCGTTGGGCGTCGAGCGGCCGGACCCCCATTCCACCCGGCCGCCGCTGAGCACGTCGACGGTGGCGACCTTCTCGGCCACGCGCACCGGGTGCTGGAACCCGGAGGGCAGCAGCACGACGCCGAAGCCGAGCCGGATCCTCTCGGTGATCTGGGAGAGCGCCCCGAGGATCGTCTCGTTGCACGGGGACGCCGACCGCCCCTCCCGGAAGTGATGCTCCACGACCCACGCGGTCTGGAACCCCAACTTGTCCGCGAAGGCGATCTCTTCTAACGCCTCGCGGTATGTCTGCTGCTCAGCGCGTTTCTGACCAAGAGGGAACGGCTCCGCGTACGGGCCGACCTTGGGTTGGAATTCGTACAACAGGTCGAGTTTCACTCCGGCTCCTTTCGCGACAAGAGAAGAGTTCTCCGCCGCCCCGGTCACCTTCGGCCGCGCGACGGCGGGCAGTTCTTTCGCCCGTCACCAGGGCATGGAGGTGCCGCCGTTCGGGCGCAGGATCTGGCCGGTGACGAACCGCGCGGCGTCGGAGGCGAGGTACAGCGCCGCCCACGCGATGTCCTCCGGTGCCCCGATCAGGCCCAGGGGCGACGTCTTCCGCATCGGCTGGAGCACGGCGGCGCGTCTGTCCTCGTCGACGGAGCCGTCGGGGCGGGCGTAATGGCGCCGCGTCATGCTCGTCTCGATCAGGCCGGGCGCGATCGCGTTCACCCGCACGCCGTCATGGCCGAGCTCGACGGCCAGCGTCTTGGTGAGCTGCACGATGCCGGCCTTGGAGATGCCGTAGGCCGCCAGTCCCGGCGCGGCCGCGTCGACGGCACCCGAGGCCATGTTGATGATGCTGCCGCCACCGGCGGCGGCCATCGCCCGGCCCGCCTCCTGGCACCCGAACAGGACGCCCTTCAGGTTGACGGCCAGCACCCGGTCGAGCTCGGCCTCGTCGAGGTCGAGCACGGGGACGTCGATGATGATCCCGGCGTTGTTGCAGATCACGTCCAGGCGGCCGTGCTCGGCCACCGCCGACGCGACGAGGTCGGCGACCTGGGCGCGGCTGCTCACGTCCACCGTCGCGGCCTTGGCGACGCCGCCACTTCCGCGGACCAGCCCGGCCGTCTCCTCGGCCGCCGGGGCGGAGATGTCCGCGCAGACCACGGCGGCGCCCGCCGCCGCGAACATCTGCGCGATCCCGCGTCCGATGCCGCTGCCGGCGCCGGTCACGATCGCCGAACGTCCGGCCAGGTCGGTCAGGGCCGCGGGCCGCGGCTCGCCCGTCATGACGACTGTCCGGTGGCGTCCAGGTAGTCCCCCTCGGCGAACTGCCTGGACTGGTCGGGGTTGAGTCCCCACAGCGAGTGGATGCTGGCTCCGCCGTCGACGATCAGTGTCTGCCCGGTGATGCGCTCGGCCAGCGCGGAGGACAGGAACAGCACCGCGTTGGCGATGTCGTGCGCTCGGGGTGCGGCGAGCGGGTTGATCCCGTTCACCGCGTACTCGCCTGCCGGCTGGTCCTCGTTGCCGCTGCCCACGTTGCCCGGGGCGACGGCGTTGACCCGGATGCCGTAGCGGCCCAGCTCGTCGGCGAAGGTCTTCGCCAGCGAGATGACACCGGCCTTGGCCGCGCCGTAGGGCGCGTGGTACCCGGCAGCCACGATGCCGTCGACCGAGGTGAGTGCGACGATCGAGCCGCCCGTGCCCTGCTCGATCATCTGCCGGCCGACGGCCTGGAACAGGTAGAACACCTGCGACAGGTTCTCCCGGATGGTGGCGTCCCAGACCTGCGGCGTGAACCGCTCCGCGCCGTTCCAGGTGGCCCGGCCGATGATGTCGACGCAGACGTCCACCCCGCCGCCGAGCCCGCGCACGGCCTCCGCGACCGCGCGCTCGACCTCGGCGGGCACCGTCATGTCCGCGACGACCGGGAGGGCCTGGCCGCCCGCCTTCTCGATCTCCTCGACGATCCCGATCGCCCGGCCCTCGTCGATGTCGATGCACGCCACCGCCGCCCCGGCCTCGGCGAGCCTCAGCGCGGTGAACCGACCATGCCCGGCGCGCTGGGGGATATAGCCCGCGCCGGACACGATGGCGCGCTTCCCGGTCAGCCCCAGATCGATCACTCTCACACTCCTTCGCATCGAGCAGGCGCCGCTCCGGCCAGCTCGTGGTACTCGGCCGCCCGGCGCGCGTGGCCCGATTCGAGTTCGGGCCCAACGCCGCGAGTGCGTGGTCTGGATTGCGTGGTCTGGATATGGACGCCGGGTCGGGCTCCGAGACGGGGACCCGCGGCGGGAAGCCGAGCTCCATCGCCAGCGGTCCGTTTCCGGTCTCCGGCGACTCCGCACATCTTTCGTTATAGCGAAATATCCTTCGCTCTTTACGTTATGAGACCCCCGCCACACCTGTCAACAGACGGGCCGAGATCTACCGCCATCCCGCCGAGGCCCGCCGGCGGCACGCGGCCCGCCGGCGGCACGCGGCCGGTCGATCACCACCCGCCTGTCGTCGCGGCCGCGGATCCGGCCAGATCGCACCAGAGCGATGTTGATCATTACGTCAGGCCGCCCGCCCTGCGGATCAGCGGGCTGACCGAGCTGGCCACCGTCGAAACCCCCGACACGCACCCCTGACCGCTGCCCGCCCACGGCGGCGAAACCGGCCTTCGTTCCCATGAATACGATCTGACCATGGTCGACGCGCGGCCGCGGCTGCTGGTCACGAACGGCCTGTTCCTGCCGATGGACGGCTCACCTCCTTTCGAAGGATGGATGACAGTCGGCAAGGACGGCCGAATCTCCGCGCGCGGAGATGGCCCTCCTCCGGCCGGAATCGCCGGCATCGCGGACCGGAGACAGCTCGATGTCGGTGGCCGGATCGTGGCGCCCGGCTTCGTCTCCGCGCACAGTCACCTCTACAGTTCCGGCCTCCGCGGCCTCGCCACGGACGACGCGCTGGACGGCTGGCTGGCGACGACCGGCCGGTTCACCGTCGGCGCCTCGCCCGAGGCCATCTACTGGATGGCCAGACATGGTGCGCAGGACTGCCTGATAAACGGCGTGACGACGGTGTACGACTTCTGCCATAACGGGCTCACGTTTCAGTCCAGCCCGACTGGCCCGGCACGGGTCGCGGCGGCCGTCCCGTCGGTCGACTACCAGCACGCGCAGCTGCGGGCCAAGGTCGACGCCGGTATTCGGCACCTGCACAGCGTCATGCTGGCCCAGGCGGAGGACGACGACGCCCTGCGGGCACACCTCGACGAGACCATGGCGCGCGCCGCCGACACGGCGCGGCACCCCTCACACCTCGGCCTGGCCCTCACCGGCACGGTCCAGTGGGCCGGGGGCCCGTGGGCGGCGCGGGCGGAGGCCGCCGTGATGAGCAAGTTCGGCCTGGTCAACCAGCCCCACTTTCTGGAGACCGCGCATGCCGCTCGCCTCCAGCGCGCGCGGTTCCGCTGGTACCAGGATGCCGGGGCACTCGGGCCGGCCCTGGTGTTCGGGCACTTCATACATACCGACGAGCGGATCATCGAGGCCACCGCCGCCGCCGGCGGCGGCATGGCCTGGCAGCCCGCCTCCAACGGGCGCCTCGGCTCCGGCGTCGCCGACATCCCCCGTTACCGGGATGCCGGAATTCGTATCGGCATGGGCCTTGACGGCCAGTCCTCCGGCGACCTGTCCGATCCCTGGGCGAACATGCGCGCGGGCCTGTACATGCAGCGAGCCGCGCATGCCGATCCGACGTGCCTGGGCGCGGCCGAGGTCCTCGCGCTGCATACCCGTGGCGCGGCCGAACTGATCGGCGTCGGCCACGATGTCGGCAGCCTGGCCGTCGGCAGGTACGCGGACTTCCTCGTGGTCGATCCGGCCCGGCCCGACACGGGGCCCGTATGGGACCCGTACGGCACTTACACACTCGCCTGCGGACCGCGCAACCTGGTCGGTGTCTACGTCGGGGGAACGCTCGTCGCCGACGGGAACGGTCTTGTCGACCAGCTGACGGCGGCGCGGGTCAATGACCAGCTGCGCGGCCAGCTGGCCAGGCTGCGCGCGGAAGACAGCGTCGGACGCGACCGCCGCTGTCTCCGCCCCGGCCCGGCTTTCTGGTGACAGGCCCTCTCAGGGCCGGAAGACCGGCGTCCAGTCGCGGCGCAGCGACCGCATGACGGTGTCGTTGAGGCGGAGGTGCTCGCGTACCGTCTCCGGCGGTGTCAGGGCCATCCACTGGGCGAGGCTGATGTCCTCGAACCGGGCGCCTTGAACATCTCGAGGAACCGCAGGGTCTCGCTGCCCGCGTTCTCCACGTAGTGGTCCACCGCGAACGGTATGTACCCGACCTCGCCCGCCTGATAGTCGAACGTGCGGCAGGCTCCCTCACTGGCGAACACACCCATCCTGCCCTGGCCGGACAGCCAGTACTCTCCGCATGGCACGCCGTGAGGACGGCGTGGTCTGCACTGGGTTCTAGAACGGGCAACGGTTGTCGGCCGGAGGCCGGCTGCCCGGCGGGTTCCGTGTCCTGGTCTGGGTGTCGGGTGTGGTGGCGGCGGGGTTGGTGGTCCAGGTGTGTGGGTCTTCGTGGGGGAGGTGGCCTTCTTCGTTGTTGGTGGTGGTGTTGACGTGGTGGGTTCGGCCGGTGGGGGTGATCCAGATGAAGGTGCCTGGTTCGGGTTGGTGGAGTTGCCATCCTGGGCTGTGTTTCATGACGTGGTGGCGGCGGCAGAGGGTGCCGAGGTTGTCGAGTGCGGTGTGGCCGTTGGTGGTTCTGGCGAGGGTGTGGTCGAGGTCGCAGGCCGTGGCGGGCATCGCGCATCCTGGGTAGACGCAGCGGGTGTCGCGGTGGCGGACCAGGCGGGCGAGTGCCGGGGTTGGTACGCGGCGATGCCCCAGGTCGAGGACCGTTCCGGTGGCGGGGTCGGTCAACACCCGGCGCCAGCGTGCGTCGGCGGCCAGGGTCCGGCCGACGTGTGCGGGGATCGGTCCGTGGCCGACGAGTTCGGTGGGGT
>NZ_MBLO01000121.1 GCF_001854805.1 Pseudofrankia coriaricola | reverse complement strand
CCATCGCGGCAGGGCACCGAAGCCGAGGGCCCGCCCGCACGCCAGGCGTCGCTGGCTGGCTAGTGCAGCCCCGCGTAAGTCCTGCGGGGGTCGTGACTGCGTCGGTTTCAGGTGGCTTTGAGGAGTTCGCCAGTGTAGGTCCAGCGGTAGGGCTTCGCGTCGCGGTCGCGGACCTCGATGAAGTTGAGGATCTTGCCGGCGAGGTCCTCGCGGGAGGTGAAGCTCCCGCGCCGCAGGAGGCGGCGGGTCAGGGTGGAGAAGAACATCTCGACCATATTCAGCCAGCTGGCGTGCTTCGGGGTGAAGGTGACCGTGAAGCGCGGGTGTGCCGCGAGCCAGGCCCGGGTCTGGCGGGAGGTGTGCGCCGACCCGTTGTCGAGGATCAGGTGGATCTTCAGTGCCGGGTCGATGGCCTGGTCGAGCTGGGTGAGGAACCAGCAGAAGTTCGTCGAGTCGTTCCGGCCGGGGATGATCTCGCCGAGGACCTGGCCGGTCGTCACGTCCATCGCGGCGTAGAGGCTCACGGTGCCGTGCCGGACGTACTCGAACTCGCGGCGTGTCCGCAGGCCGGGCCGTTCGGGCCGGTCGGGGTGGCGCCGCGCGACCGCCTGGACCTGGGTCTTCTCGTCGACCGAGAGCAGCACCGCCCCCGCGGGCGGGTTCAGGTAGAGATCACAGACTGCGCGGGCCCTCACCGCGAAGTCGGGGTCGGCCGGCCGGTTGAGCCAGCCCCGGACCCGGTGCGGCCGCAGGTCCAGGTCCTTGAGGATCCGGCCGATCTGCGCCTCGGAGATCCCGACCGTGTCGGCCAGGTGCTCGGCCAGCAGGCGGTGCGACCAGTGGCTGTCGGCCTCCGGCGACGCCTCGGTCACCGCCGAGACGATCGCGAGCCTGGCGTCGGGGCCGTAACGCGGCGGCCGGCCCGACCGCGGCCGGTCGCCGAGGGCGGCCTCGCCCTCGGCGCGGAACCGGGCACACAGCCGGCGGACGGTGTCGACGTGCACCCGGTTGCGCCGGGCGGTGTCCGGGTGGCGCCGGCCGTGGGCGGCGTCCAGCAGGATCCGGGCCCGGCTCACCCGCCGCCACTCGGCGCGGGCGCAGCGGGCGAGCTTCTTCAGCCGCGCCCGCTGCGACGCGGTCAGTGTTATGTGAGGATCAGCCACCCACCACGATCTGCACCATCAGGCACCGGCCCGACCCGGCGGCGCGCCGCCGGGTCGACCATGGTGCCATGGCGACGATCCCCGACAGTGCCCGCGAGGCCCTCGAGACCGAGCTGGCCGCGCGCCGCGCCGAACGCTGGCCGACGCTGCGAGCGCTCGCGGTCCGCTACCACGGCGCCCACGCCTACATCGACGTCACCCTCCCCGACGACCCACCCGACGCCGAGCCCTACCCGCTGTTCCGGCTGACCCTCACCAGCCAGCCCGGCGCCTGGGAGTACGCCCTCTACAACGACAACCGCAGGCGCTACCAGCCCGCCTGGATGACCGGCGGCGAGCCCACCGGCACCCCCGCCCAAGCCCTCGACGACGCCTGCGAGCTCTACCACGCAGACCTCACCTACACCACCGACTGAACCCCCGCAGGACTTACGCGGGGCCGCACTAGGTGTCCCGGTCCGGAGATCTGCGATCTCCCGCCGCCGGTCGGCGGCGAGGGTGGGACTAGGAGGGTGGGACTAGTTAGTGCGCTGCCCTGCGGCGGAGCCCGTCGGCGATCGTTTCGACGTAGGTGGCGAGAAGGGCGTCCAGTTCGTCGGCGTCGGGCCGCAGCTTGTCGGCCCGCCAGGCCAGTGCGAGAAGTCCGTTCATCGTGGCCCACAGGACGGTCGAGACGCGATCCGGGTCGAGGTCGGGGCGGCTCGTCCCCGTGGCGATGCCGTCGCGCAGCACGTCCGTGAGCTTGGCGTTCTGCTCCTCGATGAGTGAAGCGATGCGGTCGAGTGTCTCCGGCTCGTCCGGCGGGTCGACCAGGATGCGGAACTCGTGGGGACGTTCCCGAGCGAACCGGACGTAGGCGGCCGCGGCCCTGTGCGACTCCACCAGGCTTGAACTGCGCCACCTCGGCGTCGGCGTCGGCAGCGCCCATCCCACCTTCTTCCGCACCCCGCTCATGGACCAGGTCAAGGCCGACCCCGCCGGCGAAATTCTCGGGGGAGGCAATGAGAAATTCCTATGGAAGACCATCCCGCTCGACCAGGTCGTCGACGACATCGTCAACGGCGTCGAACGCCGCGCCCACGTCATCGTCAGTCCGCGGAAGAACGCCCTGGTGGCCCGCGCCCCCGGCGTCTTCCGCCCCGTGATTGACCGCATTGGCTTCCACGGGTCCACCGTCCCCGACGCCATCGCCCACGCGTCGAGCACCGGCTGGAACTGAGCGCGTCGTCCGTCATCGCCGAACATGCCGTCAACCCTCGCTGGTCAGATCGCCCCACTCTATTCAGATCGCCCCACTCTATGGAGAGTGTTCGACGCGCGGTTCTGTCGCACAGGGGGTGTCAAGTTAACGGTCGGGTAGCCCGGGGCGAGATCCCCCCGGGCTACCCCACCGGCGGCCGGACAGTCTCCGGAACCACCCGAGCCTTCCTTGAAGACGGCGCCGGCTCCCGGGAAGGGTGCGGTCGGCGAAGCGCCGATCCGCCGGCTGGAGCATGATGCCGATGACGGAGGCCGGAATGGCCTTCCGACGCCGTAGGCGAAGCCGTCGCGGCAAGACTTGAGGACCCTGAAGAGGATCACGACAGCGACGGGACGACCGGTCCGTTAATGCCGAACTGTGCCGTCACTGTTCCCCCGCGGCAGGCCGCCTTGCGGGAAATGTGCGGCGGACTGCCGCGGGTGGGCGTGAGCGTGCGGGATCCAGGAGGGGAAAGGGGTTTCTGGCCAGTCTGGTTCAGGCCTTCGCCTGCCAGAGCTTGAGGTAGGCGCTCCGCCAGTCCACGTCGCCGTCCCAGGGGATCGTGGTGAGGTTGTCCTTGGTAATCAGCTTGAACGGGCTCGGCACGGAAAGCGGGACGTCCTGCTTGTTGAAGATCCGGTTCATCTGGTCCAGGGACTGGTAGGCCGCCCACTCGGTGGGGGCGGCGACGTCGGCGGTCTGCACCTGGCCGGCCTTGATGTAGCCGAGGTTGGCGGCGTTGCCGTCGGAGGACACGAGCTGGATCTTGCCGCCGTTGGTACTGCGCTGGATGACAGGGAGGATGGCGCTGGCCGCGGCGTCGTAGGCCGCCCAGACCATGTCGGTGTTGGGATGTGCGGTGAGCGCCGCCTGGAACTGGGTGGGCAGGCTGGTTGACAGGCCGGCGATCTGATAGCTGATGTCGTCGGTGACTTCGCATCCGGGGCAGTACTTCTTAAGCGCCGCCAGCACGCCCGCGTGGTACTGCACGACGGAGGGGAACTCGGGGTCGTTGACCAACATGATCTTGCCCTTGCCCTTGGTGGCGACGGTCATCTGGGCGCCCATCACCAGGCCGTACTCGTAGCCGTCCGGCTCCACGGTGGTGTCGAACTGCCCCTCCTTGAAGGGGCCTCCATCGAGATCCACGAGTGCGAGTCCCGCAGCCCGGGCGTCGTTGAGGGCGGGCTGGAGCTGATCGCCGCTTCCGGCCACGAAGAAGATGCCGTCAGCCTTGAGTCGTATCGCGGTCCCGACAGCGGCGCGTGCTTTGTCGGGGTCGCCCGCGGGGTCGATCATCTTGGTCTTCCAGCCGACGGTCTTGGCGGCTTCGGCGAAGGCGTCGACTCCGCGCTTGCAGTTCTCGGCCGCGTAGCTGCACGGGACGGTGATGATCAAACGCCCAGGTTGGACCGGCGGGCTGGAGGCGGGTATTCCTGCGGACGTTAGATTGGCCTGGTACTTAGCGACGAACGTCGTGGCTTCTTGGAGCCCGGTCGCCGAGAAATCTCCGGATGGGCCGGCCGACGACGAGGAGCAGGCGGACAGCACCGCGGTGAGCGTGGCGACGGTGAGCAAGGCCAAGGGCGCGCGGGATCTGGGCAAGGGCATGTGGAGTTTCTCCTTGGAACTGGGAGGAACGGCAGGAAGGGCAGGCGGCCAGGTGGAAGCGTGCGGTTGGCAGGGCAGGAACCGCTGGGGTCAGGTCGAGGCGCGGGCGGTCCGGCTGCGGGTGAGTAGGACGGAGGCCGCGACCGCGACGATGAGGGCTGCCCCGTTGAAGAGGTTGGTCACCCAGGTCTGGGCGCCGAGGAGGGTCAGCCCGTTGGAGCCGACCGCCAGCAGGAAGACGCCGACGACCGTGCCCCAGACGTTGAAGTAGCCGGCCTTGATGGTGGTGGCGCCGAGAAAGGCCGCGGCATAGGCGGGGAGCAGGAAGTCCGGTCCGATGCCCGGTGGCACGCTGCCAGACCTCGACGCCTGCAGGAGGCCCGCGAGCGCTGCCAACGCGCCGGCGGCCACGAAGGCGGTGGTCAGGAAGCGGCCGGTGCGGACTCCGCTGAGCCGGGCTGCGTCCCGGCCCATGCCGGTGGCTCGCAGATACCGGCCGAACGGCGTGCGTTCCATCGCGAACCACAGCACGACGGCGAGGGCGAGGAAGTAGGCGAGCACCACCTGCATTCCACCGACGCGAGTGATGGTCAGCTGGGCGAAGGAATGCGAATCGAGGGTCAGCAGCGAGCTGTTGGTGAGGTAGAGATTGCCTCCGGCGAGCAGGGTGCTGACGCCGAGGGTGGCGATGAACGCGTTGACCCTGACCTTGACGACCAGGAACGCGTTGAGGCCTCCGATACAGGCGCCCAGCAGCAGGGTGAGCAGCGCGACGAGCGGCCATGGGAGACCCCCGTTGGAGGCCCAGGTGGCGAAGATCGCGCTGAAGCCGAGCACCCCGCCGAGGGAGAGATCGAACTCGCCCGCGGCAAGCGGGAGGATCGCGGCCAGGGCAAGAATCCCGGGGATCGACTGGTCGGCGAGGACCGCCTTGGCGTTGTCCCAGGTGGGAAAGGTCGTAGGAGCCGCCACGGAGAACGTGGCAGCGATCAGTATCAGGAAGATCAGGGCCCCATAGCCGGACATTGCGCTGCCCGCGACCTTGCGCCACGTGCGCCGGGCTGCGTCCCGGGGCGACGTCGGGGTCTGCGCGGGCTGTTCCGTCGTCGCCTCCATCGCTGACGTGGTCATGCTGGCTCCTTGAGGTGGGCTGGAGCTTGCGCCCTGGTGGACAGGAGCGTGAGCTTTTCCTCGGTGATGTCGTCGCCCTCGACCAGGGCGACCTGCGCGCCGCGGTCCAGGACCAGGACCCGGTCACACAGGGCTGCGAGTTCCTGGAAGTCGCTGGACGCGAGCAGCACGGCGGTGCCGTCGGACGCCAGCGATCTGATGGTGGTGGCTATCTCCTGTTTGGCCAGCGCGTCGACGCCCTGGGTGGGCTCGTCGAGCAGCAGTACCCGGCCTCGGCGGCTCGCCGCCCGAGCAACCACGACCTTCTGCTGGTTGCCTCCGGACAGGGTGGCGATCGGCCGGGTGGGATCAGCGGGCCTTACCGAGTAGTCGGCGATCAACCGGACCGCGTCGGCGTTCTCCGCGTCCCCGAGGAGCAGGCCGGGGCCAGTGACGAAGGTGCGCAACCGCCCGAGAGAGAGGTTCTCTCGCACGGTCATCGGCAGGACGCAGCCGTCGGAGTGCCGGTTCTGCGGTACGCAGGAGACACCCCGGGCAACGGCGTCGGCGGGCGAGCTCGGCGCGTAGGGCAGGCCGTCGACCGTCATCCGGCCGTCGCTGGGCTGCTCGGAGCCGGCGAGGATCCGGACCAGCTCGCTGCGGCCACAGCCGACCAGTCCCGCGATGCCGAGGATCTCCCCGGCGGCAAGGCGGAGCCCGACACCGGTCAACCGTCTGCCGACCAGATCTTCCGCGGCCAGCACGGCGTCTCCCGCACCGCTTCCCCGGCTTGGGGGACGTTCGCCGTTCGCTTCTTGGGCGAATCGTTGGCCGATGATGAGGGAGACGATCCCCGTCGAGCTCAGGCCCCCCAGCTTTTGGTCCGCGACGAGCCGTCCGTCGCGTAGGACGACCAGGTGGTCGGCAATGCGGCGTACCTCGTTGGTGCGGTGGCTGACGTAGATGACAGTGCCGCCGGCGGCCCGCAGCCGCTCGAGGGTCCGCAGGACCCTGTCCACCTCTTCCGCGGGCAGGGAGGCAGTCGGTTCGTCGAGGACGAGTACGTTCCTGCGGAAACTTTCCTCGGTAGAGCCGTCCTGGTCCTGGAAAGCCCGGGCCGCGCCGACCATGGTGCGGGTAGTCGGGTCCAGGGCTGAGATCAGGGTTCCGGGATCCCGGTCGACGCCGAAGAACGCCAGAACCCGCGCGACGTGCTCGTGCTGCGCCCGGCGGTCGATTGCCCGCAACGGGCCGCGCGTGCGGAACCTGTCCACGAGGGCGAAGTTGTCCGCGATGGACAACGCCTCCACGAGGCCGACGTCCTGGTGCAGGAAGCGCAGACCGCGGACGTGTGCCTGGGCCGGCCGCAGGGGCAGGGCCACCGGCTCGCCCGCGATGTGCAGAGTGCCGCCAGGGTCAGGCTCGTACACGCCAGCAAGGATCTTGATCAGCGTCGACTTGCCCGAGCCGTTCATCCCGAGCAGAGCGGTGATCTCGCCAGGGGGGACATCGAAGGACACGTCGGCGAGCGCCCGTTGCCCCGCGAAGGACTTACTGATGTGCCGGAGGCTCAGCGCCGGCGCTGGTCGGTGGGCTGCGTCCGCGGGAGGGTCGTCAGCTGGCATAGTGATCTACCTCGCTCGATTCGGGTGATCCAGACGGCACCCTGGCTCGGCCTGCCGATGCCGGCGTCGCGGTCGGCTGTCCGCCGGTTGGACTCAGGGCTGGTGGCAGATGGTGGTGGTGCCGGGATAGGCAATGACGGTGTCCCAGTCGATGAACAGTCCGGTGTCCTCGTCGACGGCGATGCCCTCGGGAGATTTCCAGGCGGCTTCGGCGGCCTCGTCGCTTTCGAAGACGTAGACGGAGATGGCGTCGTAGTCGCACCTCTGGCCGTGCCATTGGTAGTCCTCACGCAAGAGCGTCTGTCGATATTCGACAAGGCCGGGGAGCTTGCGGGCCAGTCGGGCGTGAACGGTGTGGTAGTGCTCGGCGAACTCCTCGCGGGTAAGGCCGGGCTTGCGCTTGGTGGCGAAGACAATGGTGTGGGGCACGGTCACGACGGGCTCCGTTGCTGGGTTCATTTCAGGAGGACGGCGGTGACGCGGATCTCGACGCGCATTTTGGGGTCGCCCAGGGCCGGGACCCCGGTGCACGTCCAGACCGGGGCCTGGTCGGGCATGTGATGGCGGAAGCGGTCGGCCATCACCTGGACCGTCTCCTCGTCCAGCGGCAGATGGTAGGAGTTCACGTGGATCACGTCCTCCCAGCCAGCGCCCGCCATGGCAAGGGTCCGCTCGACGTTCTCGAAAGCGCGAACGATCTCGTCCGCGATCGCCTCGGGGAACTCCCAGTCGTCGTTCCAGCCGCCCTGCCCCGAGATCTCCACCCGGTTGCCGACCTTCACCGCCTGCGAGTAATGGAAAAGCTCCAGGTTCCTCTCCCCGTAGCCGGGTGTGACGAAGAACTCAGGCTTGCTCACGATGTTGCTCCTGTTCCTGCGTGTGCGAGGGCCGTCCACGGCTGGGTCCGGTTGCCGTGGCCAGAAGGTAGTTGCCTGCAGCGGCCTGGAGCCGGCGTTCCAGGCACCGCGGAGTCGGCGTTTTCAGCACGGCAGGAGCCACGGGAGGTGTGACGCAAAGTCCGCGCAACGCGTCGTTCATCCGGCTGGAACCTGTTGTGCGGATGCTGCCGGTGTGAGCACCCTGACTGCCGCAAGCGCCGACGAATGGGCGCAGATCTGCAGCGACAGCTTCGCGCCCTGCGGCATCGACCGCGTCGCGTCGGATTTCCGCGGAACCGTCGACGTCACCGTCTACTCGCCCGCGACAGCCTTGGTGCGGCTCGCCTCGCAGTCGATGGATGTGCTGCGCTCACGGCGGCATGTGACCGGAGCCCCGAGGTCCGACTACATGCTGCTGCTGCACCAGCAGGGCGGCCCCGGGCTGCTGGAACAGGACGGGAGGTGGGCCGAGGTCCGTGCCGGTCACGCGGTGCTGTGGGACGCCTCGCGCCCGTACCGGTTCAGGTGGCCCACCGCGATCGGCCAGACGGTGCTGAAGGTGTCCCATGACGAGATGCGGCACTGGTTCGGCGATCCCAGTGAGATGTGCGCCCGGTCGCTGCCATCGACGCTTCCCACGTTGCGCGTGCTGTCGGCGTTCCTGAGGGAGCTCGGCGATGTCGAGGACGAACTCCACGACACGCAACAGCGTGCCGAACTCGCGCACACCGCGGGCGAGTTGCTGGCCACGGCTCTCCGATCGGCAGACGGCACCGCGGCGCCGCGGGCCGCGGGTCGGGAGGCACTGCTGCGTATGATGCGCGACTTCGTCCGGGAGAACCTCGCCGATCCTCGCCTCGGACCGGAAACGATCGCTGAGCGGCACTGCGTATCGGTGCGCTACGTCAGCTCGCTGTTCCGTGACCTCGGCACCTCTCCAGCCGCCTACGTCCGTGAACAGCGGCTGGAGCGGGCGCGGCGGGCGCTCGACGACCCGCGCCGCCGTGAAGTCGGTATCGCGACGGTCGCTGGACTGTGCGGTTTCACCGACGCCACCACCTTCTGCCGGGCCTTCCGCCGGGCGTACGGCCTCACGCCGGCCGAGTACCGCTCCGCCGGAGCCGGACGAAAGGCGCCGCGAGCCCGGGACAGCATGACCATCGCCGCCTCGCGGTCGTCCACGCTGGCCGGACTGACGCAGACCGCCAACGCGGTGCCGAGGGTGTCGACGAGCAGATGACGCTTGAGCATTAACTTTCTTGCCACCGTCGTAGCCATGCGGCCCGCCCCGGTCGGTCGCGTGCACACTCTGGCTGTCCAGGACGCCCGCCTCGGGCGAACGACAGCGTCAGCTGGTGCTGCCGTCGGCGCACATGCGCTCTCGAACCGGCTCGAACGCCGTGCCGGCGGCGGTTACCTGGACAAAGGCATAGCAGGAGAGCGGCTTACCCGAATAGTCATGCAGGTCAATGGGTGCGATGAGGCCGCCGGCGTCATAGGCGGAGACGCCGCGCAGGGCCTCGATGAAGCCCGCGCGGGTGGGGCATGGGCCAGCCAGGTCGAGCCCACGCACGAACAGGTCGGTGCTGATGTAGGTGAACATCGCGAACTGCTGGTCCGGGTTCCCGGACTCCGGGGCGTAGCGGGTCATCGCATCCTGGTAGCGCTTGACCGCCGGACCGCCTGCTTCGAACGGGCGGAAGTACACCGGCATCGACACGCCGGCGAGCGCCGGGCCAAAGGATGACAGTAGGCTGTGGTCGTAGCCGGTGAGCACGACGCTGACCGCGAGGTGGGCGCCCAACGTGTGCGTCGCCTGCACGACCTTGGCGAAGTCGTCCGGCATGGAGAGGCCCAGCAGGGCGTCGGCGCCGAAGTCCACGATCTTGCTGGCCACCTGGTCGGGGCTGCTGCTGCCGACTACGTAGGGGAACGCCTCGACCGTGCTGATCCCGGCCGCCCTCAGGCCCCGCGTGTACGCCGTCGTGGTGTCGGAGGTCACCGCCGACTGGTCGGCGGTGATGAGGGCGACCCTGCTACCGCGAGCGGCCTGGATGTAGTGGCCGACGACTTCGGGTGAGGCCGAGTAGATGAAGGAGAACATGTTCTCCCGCCCGGCCCAGGACGGTTCGACGGCGACCCCGGCGACCGGCACCCCCTGCCGGGTCAGGCGGTCCATCGAGTTGCCGAGGGCGGCGGTGGCCGTTACCAGGCCGAAGACCTTTTCATGTTCGACGAGATCTTCGGTCGCGGTCGCGACGACCGTCCCGGAGCCAATGCCGTGAAGCGTAGTTTGATCTTTCCGGGATGTGGTCATGCTGCGCGTGGGGCGAGCGGGTGGAGCCGGATCGTTGGCGGGCCTGGATGGCGGATTGAGGCGGGTTCGTCGCGTTTCTTGACGCGGTAGCTGTTGTGGCGGGGGCGTTTGACGACGCGGGGGCAGGTGCGGTGGCGCCGCGGTGGGTTGAGCGTGCGGGTGATCTCGGCGTGGAACCGGGGTAGCTGGGCGTGCCAGTCGTCAGGGGGGAATGTCCGCCGTCCCGGTGGCGGAACGGCGGACGAGGCGCAGGGTTCGGGCGAAGCCGACCCGGT
>NZ_MBLO01000120.1 GCF_001854805.1 Pseudofrankia coriaricola | reverse complement strand
AGCATCGGTGAGTACCTGCGGGCCCGCCGGGAACTGGTCCGACCGGACGAGGTCGGTATCCCCGACAGCGGGCGGCGCCGCGTTGCCGGCCTCCGCCGCGACGAGCTCGCTCTGCTGGCCGGCATCAGCACCGAGTACTACACCCGACTGGAACAGGGCAGCGATCACCACCCGTCCGCGCAGGTCCTCGACGCGATCGCCCGCGCGCTGCGCCTGGACACCGACGCCACCGCCCACCTGCACGAGCTGGCCACCCCGACCACCGCCCGTCGGCGACGGGCCCGCCGATCCGAACAAGTCAGTCCCAGCGTGCGACAACTGCTCAACTCCTGGCCCGCCAACCCCGCCTTCGTCCAGGGCCGCTTCCTGGACGTGTTGGCGGCGAACCCGCTGATGACGGCTCTATCGCCGATGTACACACCCGGCCACAACATCCTCCGCGCGGCATTCCTCGACTCCGCGGTAAGCGACCTCTTCTGCGACCCCGAAATCAGGCTGGAGAACGTGGTCTCCGCCCTACGCGCCTCGGTCGGCCCCGACATCGACGACCCGCAGCTCACCGACCTCATCGGCGAACTCTCCCTCAAAAGCGCCGACTTCCGTCGACTGTGGGCACGTCACGACGTCAAACCCCACGCCGGCACCGGCGTCCACCGAATGCAACACCCTCAGGTCGGCGAGCTGGAACTGCACTACGACAAGTTCCACCTCGCCGGCGCCGACCGCCAGATGCTCACCGTCTACCAAGCCGAACCGGGCAGCCGCTCCGCCGAAGCACTGACACTGTTGGCCACGATCGCAGCCGATCAGCAACACCGCCCCGTCGGACGCGCCACCCCCATAGATGCCGACAGCGCCAGCCCGACGCAAGAGACCTAACCACGAGTCCTCCCCAGGCGGCGAGCACATCCAGTCAATCAACGCGAAATGCTTCCGGCCTACCAGACGATCAAAGCAAGGACTCCAGGCAGCCGGGGTTTAGGTCGGCTGCCTCCGCCTTCGACGCCGTCTCGCTCGGCGCCGGACGAGTGGCTAACGTCAAGAGGTGCCGACACATGCTGTCGGTCTCCTCGTGACGGGTGAAGGAGCGTGGTGTGGGCGCCGATCACGCAGACCAGGCGGGCTACGCCGAGTTTGCCGCCCAGATGCACGACGTGTTCCGATGCACGTGGAGGCGCCTCGGGTCGGTGCGACGGGGTGCGAGCGCCACCGTCCTGCCGGACGCCTGTGCGGATGTGGTTGTCGATCAGTCGGGGAGTGCGGTCCTGGTGGGACCCACGATGATCCCTCATCGGCATGAACTCGATGCATCGACCTCGTTGCGGGGGCTCCGTCTGCAGCCCTGGGCGATCCCGCTGCTGTTCCGAACCACCGCGAGCGACCTGCGTGACCAGGTGATCTCGCTGGAGGATCTGCTCGGGAGCCGAATGGCCCGGGCGGTGGCCGAGGCCGTGTGGCATGGCCGCGTGCCGGCGTGCTGGCGCGCGGTGGACACGTCGCCGTGGCAGATCGACCTGGTCAAGGGGCTGCTGACTGCCCCGAGCAGCCTGGTCGAGCACACGGGACGCCGCATCGGGGTCTCGGAGAGGCAGGCGCGTCGCACGACGCGGCAGCTGACCGGTCTGTCGCCCCGCGAGTTGGCGCAGGTCGGTCGCCTGCACCGGGTGCTGCCCCTGTTGGACCGCGAAGACCACCCGCTCGCCACGGCTGCCGGGATTCACCGACCAGGCGCACATGACTCATGCGCTCAAGCGTCTGACTGGGGCGACTCCGCACCGCCTGCGCGAGGAGCGGGGTGACCCCGCTAGCTGGCAGGGGGATCGCGTGTTGCGCGAGGTAACGGACCTGATCACGGCCGGCTGAGCCTCCACTTCACTCCGTCGCCTGTGGCCGATTGGTACAAGAGTCGTGCGTGCCAGGCGGGGCAAGGTATGGAGTCATGAGCACCGACCTTCAGGCAGCGAAGCAGTTCGTCTACGCCAACGCCCGGCTGCTCGACCGACGCCGGCTTGAGCATCTGCTGGGCGAGGCGTCGGCCGACGTCGTCGTAGAGGTTCTGCGGACCTACCAGAACCCGGACGGCGGCTTCGGGCACGCACTGGAGCCGGACATGAGAGCACCCGGCAGCGAGCCGTCCGCAGCCCTGTTGGCTCTCGAGACGTTGCTCCAGGTCGATGTCACCGACCACCCGGTCATCGAGGCCGCAGCGGACTGGATCGCCACCGCCTCGTCACCGGAAGGCACCCTGCCTCAGATGAGCGCGTCCGGCGCCGGGTATCCACACGCTCCGTTCATCAACCCGGGTGGGCCCACGTTCTTGACCTTCGCCCTGGCCGGGGCGCTGTGGGCAACGACGGTGCGACCGGCGTGGCTGGAGCGCGCTACTGCCTGGTGCTGGCAGGAACTCGAGCAGGCGGAGCGCCCCCACACCTACACGGTGGTGTTCGCGCTGCGGTTCCTCGACGCCGTACCCGACCACGACCGTGCGTGCGCCACCATCGAGCGTCTCAAACCGCTTCTGGACGCGGACGGCTGCATCCCGGTCCCGGGAGGGATCGAAGGCGAGCGGGTCACCCCACTCGACCTCTCACCGCAACCAGGAACCCGGAGCCGGGGTCTGTTCAGCACCGAGCAGATCGCCGCTGACCTAGACCGACTCGAGACCGACCAGCTCGACGACGGAGGCTGGGACTTCGACTGGCTGCACTGGTCACCGGGACAGGCGCTCGACTGGCGCGGCAGCATCACCGTCAGCACCCTCCAGCGCCTCCACGACCATGACCGCGTTCAGGTCGCCCCGACCGCCTGAGACACGACGCTGACAGAGACGAGGAGACCTCTATGTCGCATCACCACCACGCCATCGACTATGTCGAGCTCCCGGCGCCACGCCAGGAGATGGCCCGATCCTTCTACACCCAAGCCTTCGGCTGGCAGTTCAACGACTACGGACCCGAGTACACCGGCATCCGTGGCCCGGACCCCGAGGGACCCGAAGCTGGAGGACTGGCCACAGACGGTCCGACGCAACCCCTGGTCCTGATCTACTCCGACGACCTCGACGACACCCTCCGCGCCGTCCTCGCCGCAGGCGGAACCGTCCTGGTCGAGCCCTACGACTTCCCGGGTGGACGTCGCTTCCACTTCACCGACCCCTGCGGCAACGAGCTGGGCGTATGGGGACCGGCCCCCCACCCGAACGCGCACCACTGACCGCCCAGAACCAGGAGAACTGGCCACTCATGAGCGAGATCATCAACTCGACCTACCTCACCCTCGACGGCGTCATCGAGCACCCCGAGACCTGGCCCGAGATGGGCGGCTTCGGTCCCGAGGGCAACAAGATCCAGACCGACCTCGTCCTCGGATCCTCCGCCGTGATCATGGGCAGACACACCTACGACGGCTTCGCAGCGGTCTGGCCGACCATGTCGGGGAACCCGCTGGCCGACAAGATGAACGCGATGCCCAAGTACGTCGCGTCCACCACGCTTACCTCACCGACCTGGAACAACACTCACCTGATCACCGGTGATGTCGTGGAGT
The DNA here is from genome assembly GCF_001854805.1 of Pseudofrankia coriaricola. GTDB lineage: Bacteria > Actinomycetota > Actinomycetes > Frankiales > Frankiaceae > Pseudofrankia. The sequence goes on along the minus strand of NZ_MBLO01000120.1, from coordinate 7,162 downwards.
ACGTCACCCAACTGCGGAACGAGGCAGAGGGCAACGTGGTGCAGTTCGGCTTCGGTGCCCTAACCCAGGTATTGCTGTCCGCGGGCCTCCTGAACCGCCTCCGGCTCTGGCTGCATCCGATCCTCCTCGGCCGGGGCGGTCCCGCGGACCTCCTGTATAGAGAGCTCCCCACCACCAAGTGCACCCTCGAGCGATGCACGCCCTTGGAGTCGGGGATCGTCATCCTCGACTACCGCGTGACCGCCGCTGGCTGACACCCCGAGGGCCGTGATCGCACCCGCCCGGCCCACTAGCCTGAGTCTGCCGCGCCACCCATTCACGTTCCGGAGGAGTGACGATGGACCTGACGCCGTACGCCCGGAAGCTGGTGCTGCCGTTAGGCTTCGTGCCACCGAGGGTGCTGCGGTACGACGACGTCGTCGCGCGTGCGATCACTCGGGACGATGTCGCCGAGGACGTGCTCGGCATCAATGCGAGCCTCGATTTGATTCGCGAGACCCGCGGCGGTTCATGGCCCACAGAGGCCGTGACCGAGGAAGAGATTATCGTCGATGAGTACTGGCACGAGTGCGAGTTCCGCGACAACAAGTCCTTCAGCTTCATCCTCCGAGCAGATGGTCTTGGCTATGTCGGCTGCGCCTACCTCTACCCGATGGGAGTGAGACAGCCCTTGACGCCAGACCTGGCCCAGCACGACGTCGACGTCAGCTGGTGGGTCACGCCGAAGGCCCACCAGGCCGGCTACTACGCCAAGGTGCACGAAGCGCTGCAACAGTGGGCGACCGAGGACTACCCATTCCAGCGGCCCCACTACTCCAACGCGCGGATGCCCTGAGCGGCAACCGCGTCGCATAGGTGTACTTGGCTGAGGAGTTCGCGTCAGTCGGCTGATCGGGGGAAGTCCTCCCATGCCTGTGTGGCGGCGTCGCGAGCCGACGGGACTCGAGTGAGAAGCCTGGGGACGAGTCGCCCGGCCGGCGGAACAGCGCAGGGAGTCGAAGTCCCAGCCGCCGTCGTCGAGCTGCTCTCGCTCGAGGAAAACTTCACAGGATCCCCATCCGCGTTATCTCGATAAGAGATTGAAGTACTGGAACAGTACCGAAGTCTCTTGGATCGCCGCAAGCGGCATACCATCGTGGGATGCCGGCCTGGAACGGGTACAGCCGCTTCTGCTCGCTCGCCCGCGCCCTCGACCTCGTCGGGGAACGCTGGACCCTGGTGATCGTCCAGGAGCTGCTGCACGCCCCCCGCCGCTACACCGAACTGCGCTCGCGGCTACCCGGGATCGGGTCGAACGTGCTGGCCGAACGGCTTCGCCGCCTCGAGTCCCACGCGATCGTCGAGCGTGTCCCGGCGCCGTGGGTGCAGGTGTCCTCTACCGCCTCACCGACCGGGGACGGCGCCTCGGCCCCGCCCTGGCCGAGTTCCGCCAGTGGGGCCTGGACGAGCTCCTGCCACCCGCCGCCGACGGTGACACACCTGCCGCCGAGTACGACCTGTCCTACGCGGTACCCGCAGACCTGCCGCTGGCCGAGGCCTACGAGTGGCACCTCGACAGCGACGTCTACTCGCTGCGGATCGACCGCACCCGCCTGACGGTCGAAACCGGCTCCACACCCGACCCCGCCCTGGTCCTGCGCACCACGCGGGCGTTCATGCACCGCTGGGTCGCCGGAGAAACAACCTGGGACCGCGGCCGCCGCGACGGCCACGTCGAGGTGACCGGACCCGCCGACGCATGGGACCGCATGCTGCTGGCCACCGCCTACCCAGGCCGACCCGCCAATCTGCTCACCCGACTACGGGCGCAGCCCACCCCAACAGCGCAAGCACCGCCCGCGAGCACGCCAGCCCACCGAAGCCACCCGCCCAGCGGATAGCGTCGCGACCTACGACGCCCGAACGTCCTCGAGAGCCAATCTCAAACGGCGAGCCCGGGCTCGCCAGCGAGCGAGAGTTCGGCGCTCAGTCGCCGACCTGAGCCCCAGACGTCCACGATCGAGCACGATGGCCGCGACCCGGCGCGGCCGGTGAAGCATGCGGACCGAACACCTGACTGAAAGATCCACTGCGCAAGTAAGCGTTCACACGGGCGCACGCCAAGATTTCAGTGCCCAGCTAACAGCGCCGCACGACTGAAACCTTCAGGTGCGGTTGACAAGTACTCTGAACCGACGCCGAACAGTTCAGTAGCGTGCCCTACTTTTCAGTCAACGCTTCAGTTCGGAACCGATGATTTCAGTAGCGCTGCGCTGGCGGCCGTGGCGTTCGCCTGCGCGCAGATCGGAAAGCCGTACGTGTGGGGTGGCAACGGCGACCCCGGGTTCGACTGCTGCTGCGCCAGGACGCGACGCTGAGGCGCCGCCGTTGCGCACCTGGTACGCGGGCATCGGGACCTGCCTGCCGTACCTGGCGACGCACGTCATGGGCTCACCCGGCCATTGGCGGATGTTCCCGACCCGGGCCAACGGGCAGCCGGCATCCGTCGTCTACTACCGGGACGGGCGGCCGGTACCTGCCGTACGGGGTTCGTCGTGCTCATCGCGGGGCGTCGGCGGCGTCACGGCGATCACCGCCTTTGGCGACCCCGGCCTCGTCACCGCGTTCGGCTTCCCGGCGTCGGTGCCGGCGCGCGCAGGGGCCGGGGACCGGGTCCGCATCAGGGACTGACCTCGGCGTCCGTGGCCGCGACGGGCCCGGGCAGCACGTCGGTGGAGTCCGCGCGGATGGGCTGGTCGCAGTGCTCCCAGCGCGGGGCGGCGGGGGCGACGTGGCCGCACGGCCGGTGCCGGTACAGGACGGGGGGCCTTCATCGTGCCGCGTGAGGCGGTCAGGCGGGGGCGGGGACGCCTTCGAGGACGATGACCGGGAAGACGCGGTCGGTGTTCTTCTCGTATTCGGAGGCGCCGTCGGAGACCAGGCCGTAGAGCCGGTCGCGCTCCTCGCCCGCCGTGACGACGGCCCGGGCCGGGAAGGACCCTTCGCCGAGTTCCACCGTCACCGACGGGTTGGCCCGCAGGTTGTGGAACCAGGCCGGATGCCTCGGGGCGCCCGCCTTGGAGGCCATCACGAATACCCGTCCGTCGCCGTCGACCGCGAACCCGAGCGGCACGGTCGCCGGCCGTCCGGTCCGCGCCCCGGTCGTGGTCAGGAGCAGGATCGGGAACGGCGGCTGGCTGACCACGCCGTGGTTGGCGCGGAACTCGCTGATGACGCCCTGGTTGTAGGCCAGGAACTCCTCGTCGGATGGCACGGACGGCACTACACCTCCAGAGTATCTCGAAGAAATTGACCGTACTACGAGCGAGTCTCTCCAAGCAACTGACATATGCTGCAAGGGTGCCGCCGCGAACCTCGTTCGAGACCATCGACTGCTCGATCGCCCGCACCATGGCCGTGCTGGGCGAGCCGTGGACCGCCCTGATCCTGCGTGACCTGTTCATCGGAGTCACCCGGTTCGATGCCCTGAACGCCCATCTCGGCGTCTCCCGCAAGGTCCTCACCCTGCGCCTCAGCCGGCTGCTCGACGACGAAATCGTGGTCAAGCGCGCCTACGCCCACCGGCCGGAGCGGTTCGACTACATCCTGACCGCCAAGGGATGGCAGCTGTGCGACATCCTGCTCGCCATCAGCGCCTGGGGAGACCAGTGGACGACATCAGACGCCGGACCGCCCGCCCTGCTCCACCACCGCCGGTGCAACCACCTCACAACCGCCGAAATCCGCTGCTCTCACTGCGGCGAGCCGCTACACGCCGCGGACACCGAGGTCACACCGCTGCGGTGATCATTGGGGGGGTGTCGCAGCTTCCTGAAAACTGGATCTGGTCGAGTAGCCGGGGGCATCCCAGCCCCCGGCCCTCGCAGATCCGGGCGTGAAGTAGACTCGCCCGGCTCCTGCTGCACATCACGAGCGGTGCCCGATTGGTCGCCGATTGTCGTGGCTCCTCCCTGGATGGTTGGCCCGAACCGTCGGCGTCCGCACCGCCCTACGGGGCGGTCAGTACCGCAGCGCCCAGTGCGCGAACAGGCCAGGGGACCGTTCCCGGACTCCCCCGAGCCACGCCCACGCCCTGCGGTCGCTACGTTTCAGTCGTTTGTATTTCCTCTTTGCCCAGCGCATGAGATGGCGATCGATGCGCACACCGATGGGGATCACCACAGACGGGTAGAACATGGTGAAATATTCCAGCCAGCCCCCATATCCACCGGGTTTGGGCTGGTGGTCGCTCTTGAGGGGCTTTACCGCGCTGGTTCCTCTCGTCCACCTTCCCGCCTCGCTTGCGGGACCCGCATCATCCGGTAGTGCTGACACGTCCCCGCGTTGTCGGGGCTGCTGTCCACCCTTGCCGGCGTCTCCCGGCTCAGGCTGCCCCCTGCTTCAACCATTCCGCTGCGACGAAATGATGACGAAGGTCTTTCTCCCCCGTCCGGTTGATTGCGCCTCGTGGCGCTCGATATCCCACGACCACACCTCGCTGGGACCGTGGGCGACCAGCTCGGGGCGGACGCGGGGTGGATGGATGGCCTGGCGGCGGCGTTCGGACACCTGGCCGGCGGCTCGCGCGATCCGGTACATCGTCGACATCGAGCACCAGTAGCGGCCGTCGTCGAGCTCCCGGGCCCAGACCTGGGGGATCGCGAGATCGGCGTAGGCCGGGCTGGCCAGCAGCTGAAGGACCCGGGCCCGTTCGGACCCGCTCAGCGCGGCGGGCGGCGGGGTGCGTGGCAGCCAGGGGCCGTGTCGCCGGCCCGCGCCGGCGGCATGCCGATAGTGGCTGGCCCGCGAGATACCCGTCAGCACACACGAGGTCCGGACCGCGATCCCCGCCGCTCGCAGCTCGGTGAACGCGCCGGTCAGGACCTCGTCGGTGGATCGTCGCGTTCCGCGCTCTCGGAGATCTCCTCCAAGAGCGCGCGCGCTTTGCCCATGATGTCCAACGCCATCCGCGTTCTCGCCAGCTCGGACGTCAGCTTCTCGTTCTGCCGGCGGAGTTTCTCCAGCTCGACCTGCTCGGCTGACTTCCTGGGCCGGTCCGACGGCGCCGCGCCAGCGCGGGTCAGCCCGCCGGCGTCCCGAGCCCGGGTCCACTCGATGATGTGCGACGAATACAAACCTTCCCGGCGCAGGATCGCGCCTTTCTCGCCGTTCGCCGCGTTCTCGTACTCCGCGACGATCGCCAGCTTGTACTCGACGCTGAACGTCCGCCGCGACGGCCGCGGCGCTGAATCACCAGGACCCGGCGACCGCGCCGGCCGGTCAGGCGAGGTGGACACGACCATGAGGATCTCCCATCCCGCCCTCGATCAGGAACCCCACACTCGCACGGGGTGTCTCACATCAGCCTGGCAAAGAGGGCTGCGTGCCGATGGTCGACGCTCCCCATGAAGGCGCCGACGTCCGCGTCGAACCGTTTCCCACGATGGTGGGCGCACGATGGGGATTCGACCTCTACCTGGGAGCGAGTACGCCGGTCGCCGGGTAGCAGTGCGCAGCATGAACACCGCCGGGTCGGCACTGTCAGCACCCGGGCTGATCATCATGCGAGGTGCCGAGAGCGCGGGCAGGGCCCGGTTCGTTGGTGCAGTGATCGATCGCCGGAGCCTTGACCTCAAGTTCGGTTGAACTCCTAGTCTCCCACGCAAGCCCCCGTGGAGGAGGAGATCATGGGTCGAATCGAGATGCGGCCGGTGCTAGACAACGACCAGGTGGCACACGCCGCGGCCGAGGCTGCCGTGGCACGTCTCGCGGCCGACTTGCAGGAGGGCTTGGACGACGCCGACGCCGACACCTACGATCGGTCCTTCGCCGCGGACGTGCTGTGGGGCAGCCCCTACGGCGCCACCCTGACTGGCTTCGACACGTTGATCGGCGTGCATCGTCGACTTATGGAAGCCGGGACCGCGCCGCCCTCAGAATTCCAGGTCGTCGCGGTGCGCGCCCCGGCGCCCGGTGTCGCGATCGCGCAGATCCGTCGGCGAGCACGCGATGGCGACGGGTTCTCCGAGATGGCCCTGTACACCCTGGTCGAGCGGGACGGCCGGTGGTGGCTGGCCGCCGCGCAGAACACTCCGATCGTCGAGGCACCGGCGTGATCGCGACTACCGCAGAAGTCAGGAGATGGGTCAAATGGCACGCACGGCCTCTGTCGCTCGATCCCGCGGGTCCGCCGCTTGACCTGCCCCAGTCGCTGTCAAGGGCGCGAGTGGTGGGTCTGGCCTCGTCAGTGCGCTCGGCCAGGGAGTTGGTTGCCGCGACACACGTCCTGCTGCGCGCGCTCGTCGAGCAGGCCGGCTTCCGCGCGGTGGCCGTCGGAGCCAGGAGACCGGTGCGGCGCTTGACCGGTTTGTCCGAAACCGGCGGGGGCGACGCTGCCGCTCTGCTCGCCGCCAGCCAAAGCTTCCTGCGGGTCCACGAGGCGCTGCGCGTCGTCCGGTGGCTACGCGCGTGGACCCGCGAGTATCCCGACGATCCCGCTGTCGGTCGTGGCCGGCGCGCGGCGCTTTCCGGGTGTCATGTGTCAGCGAGACTCTGTAGATCATCGGTCGCGGACTCGGTCGTTTCTCAGGCGTCAGGTATACGTCGAGCCCGCCGGTGCCGAAGGCGGCGGGCTGGGCCAGTGCTTCCTTGCCCCAGGCAGCGGCCTGCGCGGTTCCGTTTCGTCGCGGCGCAGGCCGCGCCCCGGATCCCTGGACGATCGAGGTGGGTGCGGCCCCCCGCGGCGCACCCACCTCTACCTGAAGCGTTCCCGATTTAGTAGACAGACGAATTATGCTGCTTCTGTGGCCTTCGTGTCAAATTGCGCCTCGAACTCGGTGGGGGTCAGATAGCCGATGGTCGAATGTAGCCTCCTGCGGTTGTAGTACGTCTCTATGTAGTCGAATACGCCGGCGCGGAGCTGCTTCAGTCCAGCGAAGGCGTGGAGGTGGATGAACTCCTTTTGAGGGTCGCCCAGAACGATTCGGCAGCGGCATTGTCGTAGCAGATCCCGGTCCGACCGACCGAGTTTTTGATCTTTTTCTTCTTGCAGAACCTGACGAACTCGCGGCTCGTGTACTGGCTGCCGCGGTCGGCGTGGAAGATCACTCCTTTGGGGGGTCGCCGGCGGCCGAGCGCCATGCGGAGCGCGTCCATGACCAGGCCCGTGCGCATATGGTTGTCG
>NZ_MBLO01000119.1 GCF_001854805.1 Pseudofrankia coriaricola | reverse complement strand
CTATCAAATTGACTCCCGCGGCGACTTCGCGTCGAATCGCGCGCTGACGCCGAGGTGTTCATGGTTCTGGCGAGCGAGGCACTCAACCGGAATGCCAACGCATCGAAGAAGGCGACCGAGCGGGCCCGTGCCGCTGGCGAGACCCGTCCGGCCGCCCTATACGCGGCGGGCGCCAAGGCTTATCTCATGGATATCTGGAAGACGCGCGAGATATCGCGGGTAATGCTAGGCGATGACGGGCCGCCCGGCTATGCGAACGTGTACCGGGAGGCCGGCGTGAAGTTCATGCATGGCGCTAGGGGGCTGACGTTCGGTAACCCGCCGCTGCCCAATTTGACTGCCTGTGCTGTCACCGCACTCGTGCATGCCGGGGCGCTGCAGATCGTCGAGGCTGACGGCCGAGGTACCGCCACGAAGATCGCGGACTATTTCACCGGCCTCATCCTCCGCCTGGCTAACAGCGAGGAGTGATGCGCAGGGGACCGTCCCCACGCACCGTCTCCCGTTCGTGCCGTGCTAACGCCCAAGCGCCGCCGCACGGCTGGCGTATTTCCGTCCTCGTTGGAGCCGGCGTCCTCATGGCGCGCACTGCGACGGCTAGGGCCGCCTGTTGGCGAAGATGAACGACCCGGCGTTCGAGAACATGCCCCCGACCCCGTGGACGAACCCGACCTCCACCCCGGGCACCTGCGCGGCAGCCTCGCCGCGCACCTGGCGGATCGACTCCTGCAACGCGAACATGCCGTACATACCGGTGTGGGTGTAGGACAGGCCGCCGCCGTTGGTGTTCATCGGCAGGCGCCCGCCTGGCGACGTGTGCCCCTCGGCCACGAATGCCCCGGACTCGCCAGGCCCGACGAATCCCAGATCCTCCAGACCGTAGAGCGGCACGTGCGCGAACGCGTCGTACACCATGAGGTGGTCGATGTCAGACGGGGTCAGACCCGCTTCGGCGAACGCCATCGCGCCGGCGTCGCGGAACGCGCGGGAACTGGTGAAGTCGCTCATCTGCGAAACGATCGTATGCTCTGAGCTCTCCCCGGAACCGAGGATGTACACCGGCCGAGCGCCCAAGTCCGCCGCGCGCTCCGTGGAGGTCACGACAATCGCGCCGCCGCCGTCGGTGACCAGGCAGCACTCGAGGATGTGGAACGGATAGGCGATCATCTTCGACTCGAGCACGTCGTCGACTGTGATCGGTTCGCGTTTGAACGCCCGGGGATTCAACGCGGCCCACTTACGCTGGGCGACCGCCACGGAAGCCAGTTGCTCGTGGCTGATGCCCTTTTCCTTCATGAAGCGGAGCACGGGAACCGTGAACATCGTGGCGAAGCCGGCAACGCCGTAGGGCGCCTCGAACTGGCCCAGTGGCCCGCTCGCGGAGAAACTGAACGGCGAGCTCCCGACCCCGGACCTGCCGGACTGGCCGTGCGAGATCAGTACCGTGGTGGCCATACCCGACACGATCGCCGCGGCGGCATGGCGTAGATGCAGGAAATACGAACAGCCACCGACGCTGGTGGTGTCGACCCACCGGGGTCGGATACCGAGGGTGTGCGCGATCTCGCCGGGGTACGCCCCGGTGCTGGCGACCCCGTCGATGTCCCCGGCGGTCAACCCGGCGTCTTTGAGGGCTCGGATCGAGGCGTCGATGTTGAGCTGGAGGTCCGACATGTCCGGGATGACCCCGAGGCGATCGCTCTCGGCTGCGCCGACGATCGCGACTTCACCCGGCTTCATGCGGCCACCGCCGGCTCGAAGACGGGCAGCGCCATGCCGTCGCGCTGTTCGAAGGTGACCCGCAGCGCCATGTCGAGGATCAGGTTCTCCGGTGTGTTCTCGATGCCGACGATGTTGGTCATCATCCTGGGCCCCTCCTCCAGTTCGACCACCGCGAGCGCATAAGGAGCACGGTCCTCGAATCCCGGCGCCGGACGGTGGACGATGTTGTACGAATAGAGCGTCGCGTTCCCTGATGCCTTCACCCATTCCACCGCGCCGCCGGTGACGAACGGCGAGTAGTCGCGTGGGTAGAAGAAGTACCTGCCCGTGGTGACACAACGCTGGATCCACAGCTCACCGGCCGCGGCGCCATCCCAGAAACGCTGTGTCTCCGGGGTCGGCCGGGGTAGTGGTTTCGACATCAGACCTCACTCGTTCTCAGTTGGCGATATTCGAGCTAGCGATATGGGGGCAGGAACACGACGTCGAGCGGCCCGCCTGTCCGCACTGTTCCCTCGGCGACCAGCTCGTCGATGTGCGCCTTCTCGTAACCGGCGGCAGCGAGCAGCTCATGACTGTGCTCGCCGAGCCCCGGCGCCTTCAGCTGGTTTGTCTGCGGGGTACCGCTGAAGGACGCCAGCCTGCTGACGGCCGCGAAGCGGGCACCGCTTCGAACTGTCTCCCAGCCCAGCACACCTTGCTCGTGCAGCAGCGGATCGTGGATGACCTCCGAGAACCGTCGCGCCGGTACCGCTGCCACGTGGGCCGCGGTCAACCTGCGCAACGCCTCCGCGACGGTCAATGGCAACAGAACACGGGAAATCTCCGTCGCCGCGTCAGCCGCCAATTCGGCGGCTGTCACGTCGAGCCCCGCATCCCGCCAGGCCGCACTGTCGACCTCGTCGGTCTGGATCCGCACGAATCCGTCGGTGACGCGGTAGATGCGGTCGGTCGCGGTGGGGCCGGGAAAGTCGCGGCCACCGAAGCGTCCGGGTGATCGTTCCGGATAGTCGGCCAGGTCAGGGCCCTGCAGGACCGTCGCGGCAGCGGCCAGCGAGGTCGACACGTGCTGGGCCTGCCCGGTGCGGTCGCGGTGCAGCAGCGCGACGACGGTGGCGAAAGCGCCGAGTACCGCCGCCGTGTAATCGTTGGGTGGCAGCGAGTAGGTGACGGGAACGTCATCTCCGCCCTGCGCCAGCATCATCCCGGAGGCCGCCTGCAGCACCGTGTCGTAACCGGGCTTACCGGCAAGCGGCCCCTTCTCCCCGTAGGCGGTGACCGCCACCGTCAGCACCTCGGGGTTCAAGGCGGCCAGCTGGTCGTGACCGATCCCGAGCCGGTCCATCACCCCCAGCCGGAAGTTGTTGAGAACCACGTCGCAACCACCCAACACTGCGCGAACCGCGTCGACTCCCTCAGGCCGCCGCAAGTCGACCGACAGGCTTCTCGTCCCGCGGTTGCCACTGAATCCCTGCAGCCGCCATGGATCGCCTTGCAGCGGCTCGACCTTGATCACGTCGATGCCCAGTTCGGCGAGCAGGCACGCAGCGTACGGGCCCGCGACATACGAACCGAACGAAGCCATCCGAATACCGGCCAGCGGACCCCCCGACATCGGAGGAGAGACCTTGCCAGACCCACGCGAGACCGTCGACGGGCCCAGCCACCGAAGCTCACCGACCGGTATGGCCGCCGACGCCGGAGCCACCCGCGCCGGCGTGAGTTCCGAGGTCACCGGCGCTCCCGGCATCACCACCGGCCCCAACACGGGGTCGATCACCTCGACCCGCTGACCACTGACAACGACCTGTTCACCGCCGAACCACTCGGCCCGCTCGAACAAGGGAGTCACCGGCACTCCGGCGGACTCGAACAGGTCGATCCAGTGGTCCGCCGGCCTCGTCGCATAGAGCCTTTCGAAATAGTCGATCACCCACTGGCTGTTGTCCATATGCCACAGACGTTCAAGCTCGCCCCCGACACGGGAATCTTCGAGGAGATGATCGGCCCCGGTCAGCTTGATCACCAGCGCACCGAATTTCGGGCCGAGGCCTCCGATGTAGAACCAGCGGCCGTCCGATCCCTGATAGCGCGTATACATCGGGTTCAGCCCGCCTGGACCGACCGCGCGGTTCGGGTCCGGCTCACCGACCGGACGGGCATAGGCACCACCACCGAAAACGTTAGCCGCGTGCAGACCGTCGACGACCACAGTTTGCCCCGAACCCCAGCGCTGACGCGCAATGAGGGCGGAAACGGTGCACGTGGCAGCCCAGGCCCCTTGCACGTAGGTGAGATACGGATAGACGGCGTCGACCGGCGCACCGGAGAACGAGGCCTGATAACTGGCCAGGCCACTGATCGCGTGAAGCAACTCCGGAGACTCTCCCCCACCGAACCAGGGCGCACCACTATTGGCATACGGCGGAGTCAGAACGACAATCCGTTCCTCGGTTTCGGTCGCCTCATCGAGGCCAGCCCTGGTCAGCGCTTGGCGATCATCAGCAGCGATGACATCGCTGCCTTTCGCCAGACCCAACACGCTCGCGCGGTCGCTCGCCGATACCGGATCGACGAGCGCTAGCCGCTTCCCCCGGTTAAGGACCAGCCAATCCGAAGACAGAGAGCGACGACTTAACCGCGGGTCCCTCGGAATCGTCTTGACGGTGTCAGCCCCGAAATCGGCGAGCAGGCTGACCGCAAACGAACCCGCTCTGCTTGATGTCAGGTCGAGCACCCTGATCCCGGCCAGGGCGGTCATCGCTGGGACCGGACGTAAGTCGACATTCCTTCTCCTCACAGATCGGCACTTCGGTCAACATTGATAGAACCGTACTAGAACGCTGCTCTACTGTCAACAGCCTGACGACGACGGGTTCTCGTTGCAGCAAAAGGCTGAGGGCGGCCAAGCCCACTGCAAGATCGTCCGGTCGACTAGAGGGCCGTGATTTGTTGGATTGGTTGGTGGCGCGGTGGCCCGGGCCAATTGTCCCCGGCGTCCGCTCATCGAGCTTCGTGCTTCGAAATGCCTATTCGTGGAGAACGAACTCACCATTGCTCAGGAGCACCTCACCGTTGTCCCGCCTTACGACGAAGCTCACCTCCTCTCCGCCCTGCCAGGCATCGATGCGCAACGTGTCACCGGGGAACGCCGGTCGGCTGAACCTCCCGCTCAACGAGACGAACCGCTGCGGGTCCGAACCGGCGTACTCGGCCAAGAGCTTGCGGCCGACCACTCCGTAGGTACAAAGACCGTGCAGGATGGGCCGGTCGAAACCGGCCCGCGCGGCGAATTCCGGGTCGAAGTGAAGCGGGTTGTTGTCGCCGGAGAGCCGGTAGAACAACGCCTGGTCGGGCCGAGTCGCCACCCGCAGCACGCGATCCGGCGCCCCGTCGATGTTTTTCGGTCTGCTCGACGGACCGCGCTCGCCGCCCCAGCCGCCGATGCCACGAAAGAACATAGCTTGTGTCGACCGGCAATACGGTTCTCCGCCGTCCACGTCGGCGATCTCGGACACGGTCTCGATGACGGTGGCATTGCCCTTGTCCCACACCGCCGTGATCTCGGCGGTGATCACGACGGTCGCCTCGGTCGGGAACGGCCTCAGCTGTTCATATTTCTGCTCACCGTGCAGCATCGTCCCGGGGTCGACCGCATCCCCGAGGACCTCGAGCAGGCTCCCAACCCCTACGCGGCCGCCTGCGAGTACTCCGAACGTGGGGTAGACAACCTGCTGGCGCCCACCGAGGGAGTAAGTCGTAAACTCCAACTCCCGCAGCGGATCTTCCTGGCCGGCGCCGATGCCCAGGGCATAGAGGGCACAGTCACGGCTGTCCCAACTTCCGGGCAACGGCCCAAGTTTCACGCCGACCAGATCAGCATTGATTTTCACGAAGAATCACCTTGTCCCATATCGCCGATTCCCTCCTGTCTCCGTCCGCGCTCATCCCGCTGTTGTAGGTGATGGCGACGTGGTCGCTGACCTCGGCGCCGGTGACGGCGCTGCCCATCGCCTCGACGATGCCGGCTCCTTCGTGCCCGAATACGGCGGGGTGAGTGCGGCTCCGGCGGCGCCACACAGCGCCGAGTCGGCATGGCCAACCTCGGTGCCGGTGATCTTGACCAACCCGTCATTGTCAGCCCGCTCGCCGAGCTGCACTCGCTCGACTAGAAGTCCTGGCCGCGCTGATGACCGTGGCTGCGAGTCTCTTGGTCTGCTGCAAGGACTCGACACGACCGCCTCCTCCGATCGTCGCTGCTGCCGACTAGTGCACGATACTAGAATCATGCTCTAGCGCAAGAGTCTGCGCTCCACCCTCGGCGCTTTGGTTGTGGGGGTTGACTGATCGGCACCGACGGCCGTAGCGAGCAGGTCGCCGGTGCCGCAGGCACCTCGACGGGCGCGGTGATATCGTCGGGAGCCGAGCAGGACGGCGCCGAACATACCGGCGCCGTCCATGACCCACACCCAGTGAGCCCGCAGCCGGCGATGATCGCATCGTCGGTACTGCGATCAAATGGGCCTTACAACCGACGACTTGGCCGCGCGGGACTTGCGGACATGACTGGCCCCCGGATCAACAGTGGAGATCACCCGGACCGGGGCGATGTTCTGGGCGACCGGCGGCTCACCCGGCGGGCTGAAGGCATGACCGTAACAACGCTTGCTGATCAGCGCCTCCGCGCCGGACACCGTCCGGCCAACCCGGCGGATCGCTCCGAGCAGCTGGGTCACCGCGTCCTGGGCGACGACGGCGTACTCGAGCGCGGCCGAGTCCAACGCCCGCCGCGTCTTCCCGGCCAGCAGCTCCGGTCGCGGCCACTACCTGCACCACACCGTCCACCGGAGATCGAACGTAAGCGTGGCGATCACGGCGGATCGGACAAGCAATGCGATCACCCGCAGCACAACCTTCGAGGCAGCCACGACACCCAACCTCGCAAGCTTTTCAGGCGTCCTTTGACATTCCCGGCGCCCCGACGCCGCGCCTGATACGCTCTAAAACGCGCTTCTGGAACAGTCAGAGGCCGTGCGGAGTTCGAGGGGGCCTACCGTGGGAGTTCGCCAAGATGTCTGAGCCCGATCTGAGCCTCGAGCTTCCCCGGGAGGTGAGCGTCCTCCGGGCGAAGAGGGCCCGGCGGCGGCCTAAGTCGGCCGATACCGAACGCGCGATCCTCGACGCGGCCGGGGTTCTATTCAGCGAGCAGGGTTATGAAGGCACCAGCATCAACGACATCGTCAAGCTGTCCGGAGTGAGCGTCGGGAGCATCTACCATCGGTTCGGCGGCAAGGCCGAGGTGTTCATGGCCCTGGCGGACCAAATACTGATGAGGCATGCCGCCGCATCGAGGGAGGCGACCGAGCAGGCACGCGCCGCCGGCGAGACCCGGTCGGCTGCCCTTTACGTGGCAGGCGCCAAGGCGCATCTCATGGATGGCTGGAGGATGCGAAGGATCTCCCGGATCGTGCTGGGCAACGACGGGCCGCCCGGTTTTGCGAGCGCGCGGCGGGAGGCAGAATCAAGGTTCATGCATGGTGCTCGGGGCCTGACGATTCGCAAACCGCCTCTGCCCAATTCGAGTGCCGTTGCTGTCACCAGTCTCGTGCACGCTGCCGCATTGCAGATGGTGGAGGTCGACGACGAGCTCACGGCGACGAAGATCGCGGACTACTTCCTGGACCTAATCCTCCAGCTGGAAGACCGGTAGGATTGATGCGCGGGGCGGTGCCGCAGGCTCATGCTAGTTTTTGATCACCCCCATGCCATGCTAACCATCCTGGTGGAGGCGGCAGGGAGTCGGAACGACTCCGGGGTGAGTTATCGGGGTTCGTTGCCGATGTGGCCGGCCTGCTGGACGGGCGGCTCAGGCCGATGGCCAATCGTCCCCCGAAGGGAACGTGCAGGCCGTGTCGCAGTTTGTCAACCGGCCACCGACGCCGCGTCGCCCTGCCCACCGGAGTAGGAGCTGTTCCTGCCCCGAACAGGCGGACCAGGGAACCCGGCGGCGGTCAACGCGCTAGGCCGTTTCTCGTGGATCAAGGTTGCTGGATAGTCTTCGTGATCCATGGTTGGTCGGCATGAGATCACCGACGTCGCGTGGGCGCGGATCGCGCCGCTGTTGCCGAAGAACCCGCCTCGGGGCGGGCGCTGGTCGGACCATCGCAAGATCCTCAACGGGATCCTGTTCCGGGAACGTACGGGTGTGCCCTGGCCGGACCTGCCGGAGCGGTATGGGCCGTGGCAGACGGTCTACAACCGGTTCCGTCGCTGGTCGCTGGATGGCACCTGGGACCGGATCCTGGAACACGTCGTGGTCAAGAACGACTCGGTCGGCGCGGTCGTGTGGGAGGTGTCGATCGACTCGTCGATCGTGCGTGCCCACCAGCACGCCGCCGGTGCCCCGCACGCTGTCCCGAAGGATCAAAAGGGGACGGTCCGATCAACGGACACACCCGGGAGACCGCCCAGGAAACGGAGGCCCTCGGCCGGTCGAGAGGCGGACTGACGAGCAAGATCCACGCCGCGGTGGACGGGAAGGGCCGCCCTCTGTCGGTGGTGCTCACCGCCGGACAGGTCAACGACTCGACCCGGTTCGTGCAGGTCATGGACAGTATCCGGGCGCGGCGCGAGTGTCCGGGCCGGCCACGGACCCGGCCCGATCATGTGCTCGCGGACAAGGGATACAGCTCGAAGGCGATCCGCGAGGAGCTGCGTCGACGCAACATCGGCCACACGATCCCCGAACGCGACGACCAGAAGGCCAACCGCAAACGGCGCGGGTCCGCGGGCGGACGGCCACCCGCGTTCGACCGGGAGCGGTACAAGCACCGCAACGTCGTCGAGAGGAGCAAGCCCCGGTGCTGTCATAGCCATGGCTGTTCGACATCGTCGCCGGTTCCTTCCTTGTTGATGTTGTCGATGCGGGCTGCCTGATTGGTCAGCCAGGGGCGGCGGTTGTGCTGGCCTCGGGGGACCTGGTGCAGGGTGCGGAGGCGTTCGACCTCGTCGGGGTCGGCGCGCACGACGGTCAGCCGGGCCTGGGGGTGGAGGTATCCGCTGGCCCAGCCGCGGCGGACCCAGGCGTCGAGGGTGATCGCGGACATGCCGAGGTATTCGGCCAGGTCCCGCAGCCACCATTCGTGGTCGTCCAGCTTGGGGCGGGCGTGGCGGGCTGGGGTGCGGATCCGCTGGATGCCCAGGGCCCGCAGCAGGTCGTTGACCGCGTCGGGCGTGAAGACCGCGCTGCGTTTGGGTGGGCGAAGGCCCTCGGTGTTGAGGCGTTCGGCGATCTGCCCGGTGGTGTGCCCCGTCTCGACCAGTTCGCGGGCCCGGGCGGCGAGCTGGGGGTAGTAGCTGAGCTGGGTCAGGCAGGCGACCGGGCGGACGATCTGGCTGCGGGTGTGGTGCCCGCCCGCCCAGACGACCTCGACCTGGACCTTCTCGGTGGTGTCGACCACGGCGACGCGGACCTGTTCGATCAGCTGCCGGAGCAGCTGCTTGCGGTCGGCGTCGGTGGTGCTGGGCGCGTGCCAGATACCGGGGACGTCGGCGGCCAGCGCGCGGATCTGGTCGCGTTCGGCGGCGGTCAGGGTGCGCGGGCGGGTAGTGGCGAACCGGTCGTACTGTTCGCCGAGGCGTTCTCGTTCGGCGAGTGCGGCTTCCCAGTCGGCTTCCAGCTGGCGCACGACGAGGCGGTTTTCCGGTTCGGCCAGCTGGTACTGGCGCCGGGCCCGGTCTGCCTGGTAGTCGGCGCGTTCCAGCCGCTGCCGCCAGATCCGGTCCACCTGTGCCCGGCGCTGTTCGACCTGGTCGGCCGCGGTGAGGGAGACTTCCAACGCGGCCGGCCTCAGCGCGGCCAGAAGCAGGCCGGTCACGTGCGCGTCCGCGCAGTCCCCGGCCAGTTGCTGACACTGCCCGGTGCCGTAGTTCTTGTCCCGGGCGCACACGTAGGACGGGTGCAGCCGTCCCCCGGGCCCGCGCTGGTAGCGCACCGTCATCCTCGCCCCGCAGCGGGCGCAGACCACCAGCCCGGCCAGCAGGGCCGGGCCGTCGCGCACCGCGCCCGGACTCGCCGCCTGGGACTGGTTGGCCTGCATCCGCTGCATGTTCCGCTCGTACTGCTCGACGCTGATATAGGACGGCAGCACCCCTGGCAGGCAGACGGTCCACTCTGCCCGCTCGGTGCGCACCCGCCCGGTGAACGGTCTACCCGCCTGCCGCCGTCTTGGGTCCAGCCTGCTGCGGCCGTAGACGTAGATGCCCGCGTAGGCCGGGTTGCGCAGCATGTTGTGCACCGCCGCCCGGCTGGGCCGCCGCCAGTCCACCTGCCCACGCCCGGGCCCCGCCCGCTGCCGTATCCCGACCTGGATGCCGTTGTCGGCCAGGAAACACAGCACCGCGTTCACCGTCCCGAACCGCTCGAACAGGTCGAAGACCAGCCGGACCACCGCCTGGACCTGCTCGTCCGGGTCCCGGACCACCTCGCCCGACTCCCGGCGCACGAACCCGATCGGCAACGGCACCGCCAACTCGCCGCGCCGGGCCTTGGCCAACCGCCCGGACCACATCCGCTGCTTGATCAGATACAGCTCGGCCTCGCTGATCGTGCCCTTGAGCCCCAGCAGCAACCGGTCGTTGTGCTCGGCCGGGTCATAGACCCCGTCCAGGTCGGCCAGCAGGGTTCCCGACAGGGCACACAGCTCCAGAAGCTGATGCCACTCCCGGCCGGACCGGGCCAGCCGGGACATCTCCAGGCCCACCACGATCCCCACGTGATCCAGCCCGACCTCGAAGACCAACCGGGCGAACCCCGGCCGGGCCTGCGCACCCGAGGCCGAACACCCGAGATCCTCATCGATCACCAGCACCCGCGACCGCGCCCACCCCAACCCGACCGCCCGCTCGACCAACCCGTACTGCAACCGGGTCGACTCCTGATGATCAGCAACCTGCTCGGCGGTCGACTGACGCACATACACCGCAACCAGACGATCACGATGCCACGGCTGGACCTTGCCACCCGCACGCTCCCGCGCCTCAGCCGCGACGCTCGGCCCGCTCATCGCCACACCGTCCGCTCTCCGGTGCCGGCAGCGCCGTCATCCGCTCCACCAGCAGACCCAGCAGACCCAGCAGACGCCGCACCGCCTCCCGGTTCACCTCCGGGAACGCCTCCCACGACGGCACAGCCGCGTCCACCAGCGCCACGATCACCCCCGTGCTCCCCGTCACCCCGCCCCTCCCGCAGCCGCCGAACCGCCGCGACCAGCGCCAACAGGCCATCAACCCCAACCACGAAGGCGTTCCCCGCCCCCGACTCACCTATGTGCGCAGTGCGGCTTGCTCCTTGAACGGTTCTTCAACCGGCTCAAACAGTGGCGCGCCCTGGCGACCCGCTACACCAAGCGCGCCCACTACTTCCGCAACGAGATCACGATCGCCGCGATCTTCACCTGGCTCAATGATCCACGAGAAATGGCCTAGTGTCTCGTGATTCCGTTTCCTTTATTTACCATTGTTGTCGACCAACTTCTTGATGTTGGTCTGGACCAGTTTGACCTTGGCGAGGATCTCGTCGGCGGTCGCGGTCCAGACGAACGGCTCCGCGTCGGCGTTCCAGTAGGCGATGTAGTCCTGGATCTGCTTGATAAGGACTTTTACGGAGCTGAACGTGCCACGCCGGATCGACTGGCGCGTGATGATACCGAACCAGGTCTCGACCTGGTTGATCCAGGACGAGCCTTTGGGGGTGAAGTGGAAGTGGATGTGGGGGTTCTTCGCCAGCCACTTCTCGACGTCGGGCGTGGTGTGCGTGGAGAGGTTGTCCACGACGATGTGGATCTCCTTGCCCGCGTGCGGTGCGACCGCCTTGCGCAGGAAGGCCAGGAAGTTCTCGCCGTCCTTACTGGGCCGGCACTCGCCGAAGAC
>NZ_MBLO01000118.1 GCF_001854805.1 Pseudofrankia coriaricola | reverse complement strand
CGACCGCACCGCCAAGCCCTACCGCTGGACCTACACCGGCGAACCCCTCAAAGCCGCCTGACAACCCCAGCAAGACTTACGCGGGGCAGCACTAGTGGTGCGACGTAGGGCGGGACGCCGAGTCGGACTCCCAAAGGCCCAGGAGTTGCCGAAGCCGAACAGGAAGCTGAGTCCCATGACCAGCATCATGATCGCGGTCACGCCGGAGGCAGCCGAGTTCCTCGTCCCCTTGCCGAGGCGATCGGCCGGGCTATCATCGGACGCGATCATCGAGCGCCTCCCCGTACCGGGAGCTTAAAATTGCCCTCGATGATGAGCCTGCCGGACGCCGAACCGCTGGTCAGTCCTGCACGGGTCTGGTGCGTACCCCGTTGGGGGCACGCGCAGGGTCAGGCTGGTCACCGCCCTCTTGGCGGCTTCGCCGGAGGTCGCGATGTTGCCCCGGGGCCGAGCCCCGGACCCCACGGCAGCGGGCTTCGGTCCTTGGGCCCCGACCCGTAAACGGGGTTCCGCGGCGCCGCGCAAGAGGCGGGCTGGTCCGATTCCAACTTTCCTGGTGCCTCTGTTTCCGCATGCCGGACACGGGCACCACGCGACGCATGCGGCTACTTCCATCGTCGACCAGATCGACGCCGGGGACCACGACCGCACCTCAGATCCAGAGATCCTCGCTTTCCCGACCGGTGCACCCATCTCTGCCAGTACAGGAGGAAAGTCATCACCAAGCCTGAGGTCCGGCTGGTTCTGCGTTATTAGAAGGGCGGGACAACCTACGGGGTCCAGCGTTTCGCTCATCGGGCGTAGCGCGGCRGGTACGCTGCG
Organism: Pseudofrankia coriaricola; assembly: GCF_001854805.1. Lineage (GTDB taxonomy): Bacteria > Actinomycetota > Actinomycetes > Frankiales > Frankiaceae > Pseudofrankia. The sequence continues at coordinate 12,081 of NZ_MBLO01000118.1, read as the reverse complement.
TTGACTGGGTTGTCGACCGGTTGCCTAACCGGCCGCTGAGGCGGTCGGGCGTGGAGGTCGAGGGTGGCGCTGCCATCGTTGCCGGAGAAATTCGTGCCGCGGCTGGACCTGCTGGCCAGGGCCCGATCCCTCTTGGTGGCCGATCCCTCCCCCGGCGGCGCTGGGCGCCCGGAGCCGCAGCCAGCGCCAGGCCCCGTGGCCGCGGGCGCCAGTTCGGCGGTGGGCCTGGTGGGAATGGGTGGAGCGGGCAAGTCGACGCTCGCCCGCGCGCTGCTGGTCGATCCGGCCCTTCAGGAATCGTTCCCCGACGGACTGCTGTGGGTGAGCGTCGGCCAGGATCCTGACCTGGCGTCCGGCCTGACCCGAGTGGCCTCGGCGCTCGGTGATCCGGGCCCGATCACGGACGTCGCGGCGGGCCGCGAGCGGCTGCGCCGGCTCCTCACGACCGGCCGCCGGCTCCTGGTCCTCGACGACGTCTGGGATGCCGACGCGCTCCTGGCGTTCGACCTGGGCCTTCCCACGGTCCGGATCCTCGTCACGACGCGCAGCCGCGACGTGCTGCCCGACGATGCTCCGATCGCCGAGGTCGGGACCCTTGACGACGAGCAGGGCCGCGCGGTCCTCGCCAGCTACGCGGGGACTGCCCCTTCGGACCTGTCACCCGAGGCGGACGGCGTGCTGGCCGGATGCGGCGGCTTGGTGCTCGCGCTGGCGGTGGCCGGAGGCATGGTCGCCGACGGTGCCAGCTGGGCCGATGTCGCCGAGCGGCTCAGGCGCGCGGACCTCGCCGCGCTGACCACCAGATTCGCCGGCTACCCCTACCCGGACCTGTTGCGGGCGCTCGACGCGAGTGTCACCGCGCTGCCTACCGGGGAACGGGACCGCTACCGGGAGCTCGCCGTGTTCTCCGGACGCGGCCCCGTCCCGGCGGAGGCGGTCGTCCGCCTGTGGCGCGCCACCGCCGGGTTCAGCGAGGCGGCCGGCAAGGATCTGATCAACCGGCTCGGGCGCCGGTCCCTGGTCCAGCTCGACGCGGGCGCGGTGACGTTGCACGACCTGGCGTTCGATCACGTGCGCACCAGTCTTGGCCCAGGCCAGCTCCAGGAGCTGCACGCCCGGTTCGCCACGGCGTTCCTGATCGACTGGGGTGGCCTGCCCGGCGGTCTCGCCGCGCTGCGCGGACGCGACGCGATCGGCCAGCCCGACCGGTACGCACTGAGCGAGCTCGTCGCTCACCTCGTCGCGGCCGGCCTGGACGACGAGATGCACGCGCTGCTCGCGGCCCAGTGGCCCGGACCCGGTGGCACCGCCGAGAACACATGGTTCGTGCTGCACGAACAGGCCGACCTCCCGGGCGCCTACCTCGCGGACGTACGCACCGCGTGGACGCGGACCGCAACGGCCGCGCCCCAGGACGGGATGCCCGCGGTGGCAGCGGACGCAGCGTACGCGGACGCAGGGTCCGCGGACGGGGAGGCGCCAGACGCGGAGACAGCCCGCCTCCATGTGCTCGCGCTTCGATACGCGCTGGTCTACAGCTCCGTCGTCAGCCGGGCCGGCAACTTGCCAGGCGCGCTGCTGCGACGGCTGATCGAGGCCGGGCGGTGGCCTGTCGACCGGGCGTTGGCGTACGCCCGATCACTCGCCACGGCGACCAGCCGCGCGGCGACGCTGGCCGTGGTCGTGCCCTTCCTGCCGGTGGACCGGCGGGACGCGGTGGTGGATGAGGCATGGGACACGGTGGCGGCCGGCGTCCCCGCCCGGGAGCGGGTCGCGGCCCTCGCGACGATCGGCGACCTCCTCGAGGCCGACCGCTGGTGCGCCCTGGTCACCGAGGCGGTCGACAGCCGCCTGGTCATCACCGACCCGGAGGACCGGGCCGCCGAACTGGCCCGGCTCATGCCGTACCTCCCGCGGGACCAGCGCACCAGCGCCGCCGCCGCCGCCGCGCTGGCCACCCTCACCGCCGTGGGTGACACCTTCCACCGTGCCTTCACCCTCGGAATGCTGGCGCCGCACCTGCCCGCCGAGCACCTGCCGGCCGCGCTGGAGATCGCCCTCGCCATCGATGAGCCATTCCACCAGGCCGGGGTGCTCGCCGAGCTTGCTGATCGCCTCCCGGCGACGCTCTTTCCCGCCGCGTGGGCCGGGCTACCGGACACGCCTCGGTGGAGCCGGCAGGCGCGGGCACTGGTCTCGCTGGCCCGTCACCTGCCAGCGGATGAACGCGCGGCGGTCATCCAGCGGGCCTGGGCGGCGTCGTCCGGTACGGGGGTCATCGCCCGCGAGCAGGTCGGCATCATGGCGGTCCTTGCGCCCCACCTGCCGGCGGCTGACCGGGAAGCGGCTATAGCCGAGGTATGGCGGATCGTGGGTGATCAGCTGACCCACACGGACGACACCGCGCGTGCCTCGGTCATCGTCGCGCTCGCTCCCCATCTGACCGGCGATCTGCTTGCCGAGGCGGTCGAGGTCGCCGCGGCCATCGGATGGGGCCAGTGCCGGGTCGAAGCGCTGACCGCGCTGGCCCCGCATCTGACCGATGCCCTGGCGGACCAGGCCCTCGCGGCCGCCGCGGCCCTCGACCGCCCACACGAGCGGAATCGGACCATCGCCCAGCTGGCCCCGCACGTGCCTGAGCGGCTCCTGCCCCGAGCCTTGGCGATCACCCGGACCGTCGACCCGCCGATGCATGGCGCGGGGGTCCTGACCGAGCTCGCGGCCCACCTGCCCGCCGGCCCGCGCGCGAGGGTGCTGGAGGCGGCACTGGCCGCCGCCGGTTCCGTCGAAACTCCCGCGATGCGAGCGATCGCCCTGTCACGACTGGCGTCCCAGCTTGACCCGGCATCGCTTGAGCGGGCGCTCGCCGCGGCACGGGCGATCGGCGAGCCCGTCGCACGAGTGAAGGCGCTGGCCGGGCTGCTGCCGTACCTTCCGGCCGAGCAGCAGGCCGAGGTGCTGCGCGAAGCATGGGATGTCGGGTACGGCGTCACCAGGTGGCCCGAGCGGGGAACCGTGCTGGCGGCTCTGGCGCCCCACCTGCCCGACGATCTCGTCGCCGTCGCGCTGGAGGCCACGATCGCGGCCGGGGCCGATCTGCAGTTCTCGCCGGTAACCACCCTCGCCGCCCTCGCCGAGCGGCTGGCCGCTCCCGCCCGGCGCGCCGCCCTCCTGCCTCTGCTGTCCCGTCTCGACGTGAATCGGGGCCTCTATCCCCGGACCCTCCTGCTGCTCGCGCTGGCGCCCGCGCTCACCGAGGCGGAGCGCTACGACCGGTTCTCCGCCTTGCTGGACGCCATCGGCGCCGCGTCCGCGCCGATGCGGGTTGTAACCCTTGAGAAGATCGGCGCGAGGCTGCCCGCGGGCCTGTTCGGCCGAGCCGTCGAGCTCGCCGCCAGCACCGACCACCGGCAGGGACCGGCCCAGGCGTTGAAGGGCCTTGCACCATATCTGCCCGACGACCTGGTCCCGGTCGCGCTGACCACGGCGTTGTCGCTCGAACACCCCGGGACGCGGGGCCGCGCGATCGCCGGGCTCGCGCCCCGGCTGCCGGCCGAGCTTGCCCGGCGCGCGTTCGACGCCGCGCTCGCGATCGACACCGGGCCCGGTCGATCGGAGGCCTTGGCCGGCCTCGCTCCTTACCTTCCCGAGGATCTTCTGCTCGCCGCGGCGGAGACCGCCCGCCGGGACTCGTCAACCGCGGCCGCGACGGCAGTGGCGGCGGCGGCACGCGGCCTCCGTTCCGCGGGTTGGGACCGCTTCCGCGCCGCCACCCTCGCGGACTTGGCCCGCTCCAGCCGCGCAGAGGTCATCGAATTTCTCCCGACGATGCTCAGCGCCGCCCCGGCCGGCACCGGCCCGGCAGCCGTAGCCACGGCCACCGTCGACGCCCTGACCGACGTACTGCGCTGGTGGCCATAGCCAGCCTCAGGGCGGGCCTACGCGGGTACCGCCAGCGCTGGGGCGGGGTCTGACCAGCGGTAGGTGGTGTGGAAGAAGCCGCGGACGGGGCGGCCGGAGATGGCCAGGTTGTGGCTGATGGGGACGGGGCCGGCGGGGTTGGCGGTGTCGAAGGAGAGGACGACGTCGTCGGCGCGGTCCAGTGGGGTGTTCGGGTCGTAGACGCGCAGGGTGACCGCGGTTCCGGACTGCTCGTAGGCATAGGCCAGGACCTGGTGGTTGAAGCCCAGCTTCACCGGGTCGGCGGAATGCACGGTAATGATCCCGAGGGCGGAAAGGCGGCCGGAGTCCAGGTCGAGGCGGACCTTCGGCCACTCGTCGACGACCGTGATGCGGCCGATGCCCGCGCGTCGGCCAAGCGCCCAGACGACGTCCGCGTCGGCCGTTCGCTGCAGACGGTAATAGGTCAGCGCGCCGCGGGGGAGGTCCCAGCTCGCGAGCAGACGGCGGACGATGTATTTGTACAGCGGTGATGCCGGGAGTGGCGGCGTGACGTCCGTCGGCGGCTCCCTGCCCGCCTCGAACAGATCGCGCACCGCGAATATCATGCCGCCGCACAGGCCACGGCTCGCGTCGCCGATCGGGATGCCTCGGCCCACGCCGGGCACTCGCACGGTGATGACGGGCTGGTGCGGGAAGCGGTTGGTGAAACGAAACGCGGACTCGCTGGGCAGGAAACCCTTTGCCTCGCCTGTTGCCGTCGCCATCGCGATCGCATCGGCCATGCCGCCCCCGCCCTGCCGTTGCCGGACCGGCGGCCCATTCCGGTCATCAGGTGTCCGGCGAGGCACCAGACCCCGCCCGTCCCCCTCACGGTGAACCGATCGCCCGCGTGCGCGCAAGGGGGTCCAGTGGAAGCCGGAGCGCGGTGGGTGGCGCGTGCGGCGGGCGGCCTCAGCTCCAGATGTCGCAGTGATGGGCCGACCAGGTGCCGGCGGCTGGGGCGGTCTTGCCGGGGGTGAGCAGCAGGCGGTCGTCGCCGGAACGGACCGCTGGGACGTCGAAACGTGGCCAGGCCACCGCCGAGCCGGTGGCCGCGCCGGCGCCGTTCGGATTCCCGGTCGCCGCGAAACGGGTCCAGTAACCGATCATCGTCTTCGACAGCGCGTGCTGCTTCGGCGTGGTCAGCTTGCTGTTGAGGCCGGGCAGCAGGAAGTCGAGGTCCGCGCCGTGGGTCGCGCCGGCGCCGAATTCGGGACTCGCGGCCGGCCGCTCCGGGACGTCGAACTCGTACAAGTACGTCGGCACTCGCGCGATCGCGGCGGTGAGCTGCGCGAAGGTGGTCGTCTGGCACGTGAACATCAAGTCGGTGATGATCCGCGACAGGCGCTCACGGGCGGGCACCTTGCCGGGTGGGTAGGCGGCGAGCACCCGCTCGGCACGGTCGGGGAACTGAGCGCGGACGATGCCGTCCACTCCGAAGTCGGTGATCGGCCCCTGGTTGGCCCAGTAGGTCGTGAACGGCCGCCCTTCGTCGTGGACCGTGCCCATCAGCATGGGGACGTTCGCCAGTTTCCCATTCCATAACGCCTGGGACGGGGTGAGTGGCAGCGTCTTGCCACCGACGGCGGGTGAAAACGGGAACGGATTGAAAATCGAGACGTCAACAGCCGACGACGCCATGATCTCGGTCGCCGGACGGAAACGCAGGCAGAACGCGGCCGTCGCCGCGTCGACACAGCCGAGCCGGTTTGCCAGGGCAGTGCCGGTCTGCGATGCGGCCGCCATGGTCGGGAGCTTCCAGCCGCACGGCCCGCTCTCCATGATGGCGCGCTGGAACAGTCCGTTCGCGGCAGGAGCGGCCAGAAGCGCGCAGACATTGATCGACCCCGCCGACTCTCCCATGATCGTCACGTTCTTCGGGTCGCCGCCGAACGCGGCCGCATTGTTTCGGACCCAGCGCAGTGAGGCGGTCAGATCCTGAGTGGCGTAGTTGCCGGCGTCCCCGCCGCTCTCCTGAGCCAGCGAGGGCAGGACGAGATACCCAAGCGCTCCGAGGCGGTAGTTCGTGGTGACGACAATCGCCGGGCCACCCGTGGTGAGCGCGGTCGGGTCGGCCTGCTCGCCGGTCCCGCCGACGAACGCGCCACCATGAATCCAGAAGATCACGGGCAGGTGGCCGTCCGTCGGTGCTCCCGCCGGCCGGGAGACCGTCAGGTACAGGCAGTCCTCACTGGACAGCATGCTCAGCGTGCCGGTCTGCGCGCAGGCCGGTGCGCCGCGGCTCCCGTCGCGAATTCCCTGCCATGGCTTCGGCGGCGCCGGCGCGGCCCAGCGCAGCATCCCGACGGGCGGCGCGGCGAACGGAATCGCGTGGTACCGATCCACCTCACCAGCGCGGACACCACTCACCAGGCCGCCGGCGGTGGCGACGACGGGTGGCTGTCCTTTCGGGTCCGCGCCGAACGTCGGCGCGGCTCCGACCGAGGATGAGGATGCCGACGGCGATGACCGGCCAGCCGCGTCGGGGCCACCGCCGCCACCGGGCAGGCAGGCGCTCGTCCCGGCGGCGACCACAGCCAGCGTCACCACGGTGGCGACGGTGTTGGCAAACCATCCGTTCCGGCGCCCGCGGGGTGGAGCCCGGCGTGCGCGCCGGCTGGTCCGGTCCACGGGCGCGAGTCGCGCGTGCGAGGAACGCGAGGAAGCGGCGACCCGCCGCCAGGCCATCACGACGGCCGGCGTCAGCCGACGCCGGCCGGCAAGGATGCCGGCGACTTGGATGCGCGCACCATCGGCCCCACTCCCTGACCAGGCGGTTTGTCCACCGCGCTCACGGCTCATCCCCGCCATCCGATGGCGTGCGGGACCCGCGGTGCCGCGTGGCGCGAAGGCAGATCTCGGCCTTTGACAGTAGTAGGAGGCGGTTGGCGTTCGCCGGGGACGTCCGGCTATGGCCGCGGGGGCTCGCTGTGGACGGCCGGGCCGTGGCCGCCCGGAGTTCATCAGGTGTTCGTATCCAACGGGCGCCAACCTGCTGGCGGGGTGACCACGCCGCGACCGCGACCACGACGGGAATCTGGTGGGAGGGCGACCCGGCGGCGCCGGCCGGCCATCTCACTGTTGATGTGGCCAGCCAGCATCACACCTCGAAGCGATGAGGCGATACGGGCACCGCACACGGAGCACCTGGATCACGGAGCCGGTACGTTTGCCGCTCGCCAGTCGCCTACCGGTCATTTCCACCGGCTGGCCATCACGTCGGACTAGCCTCGCTCCAAGTCGCCGTCCGTGCGGAAACCGCCGGCTGGCCGGATTCACATCGCAACCGCCTGGGCCTGGTCACGGGCCCCGTTTCCAGGAGTGCAGCTATGGGTCTGTTCTACCGGGGCTGGAGCTCGTTCGGCCCGTTCAAGTTCAGCGGTGACGGTACCGGCGTCAAGCAGGTCAGATTCACGCTCGGCCGCATCGACTGGTGCCTCTGGGCGAAGGACGGCTGGGGTCGTGACTCCAGGATCGACCTGCCCGGCGCGATCGACTACCGCAACAGCAACTAACCCGCGACAGCTCGCAGAAATATCGGGTGACGTTGGCCGGCCGGATTCACGCCGGGCCACGACCGTAACCGTGACGCGCGTGCAACGGCGACGCGGCGGCAACGGTGACGCGGCGGCAACCGCGAGGGCGGTTGCGCCGGCGGCCGCATTCCCGAGGTGCGTGCGGCGGGCCGCGCCGCTGTCAGGACGACGAGCGGTGCGATCGGCCGGCGCGGAGACGGCGCCACCCGGACGCACCCGGCCCGATGCCGCGGATGTGCACGGGATCGCCCGAGGCCGCTGGCGTGGCCACGGCCGGCGGTTCGGCGCCTGGATCGGCGACGTGAGACCCGGCGTGTGGGCCGTCGTTGTCCGCGGCGGACAGCTGCCGCGGCACCGTGGGCTCGGACGCGAGCGGGCGCCGTTCGATGAGCAGCATCGCGAGGTCGTCGCGCAGGTGCCCGCCCGCATGCCGGGTGACGCGTTCGGTCAGCCGGTCGAGCGACTCCTCAAGCGTGCCATCGAGCAGCACGTCGAGATGGTCCTGGAGTGGGAAGAACTCGCCGCCTGGCGAGCGGGCCTCGATCAGCCCGTCGGTGAAGAGCAGCAGTCGGTCCCCAACGGCCCAGTGCCCGGCCGTCGGCGTGAACCGTTCGGCGAGCCCGAGTGGGGGGCTCGGCGACTTCAACCGCACCTCTTCGCCGGCCCTCTCCTTCTTGCCGCCCATCACCTCGGCTCCGTCGGGGGGCCTCCTGGACAGATGCATCGGCGGGTGGTGACCGGCCGAGCAGAGGCTGAGCCGCCCGTCGGGATGAATGTCAAGCAGCAGAGCGGTGACGAAGTCCTCCGCGTCCGCCTGCCGGTTGACGGCCTGGGCGCAGGCCGCTGCCACCTGCTCCGGCTCAAGCCAGGTCACCGCTGCCTCACGGAAGGCGCCGAGGACGACCGAGGCGAGCCGCACCGCCGGCAGGCCTTTACCGCGGACATCTCCGATGATCACGCGAATGGTGTGCTTGGTGGCGACGACCTCGTACAGGTCTCCACCGATGGAGGCCTCCTCGGCCGCCGACAGGTAGCGGGCCGCCAAGGCGGCGCCTTCGATCGTGGTGGGTACCTCTGGCAGCAGCGCGCGCTGGGCGACGTCGGCCACCGCCCGCACTTGGCGCAGCTCGGACTCACGGTGGCGTAGTTCCGACTCCCGCAGGCTCCTGTGCACCGCGATCCAGACGGCCACGGCGGACTGCGCGACGACGAGCCCGACCGCGGCCAGGTGCTGGGACTGGCCGAGCCGGTGGTCCCAGATCCCGGAGAGGACGGCCATGACCACCGCCAGACCGCCGATCGCGGCGGTACGCCGTGGTCCGCGGGCTCCGGAGACGAGCAACGCAGACAGTCCGAAGTACCCGGCGAGGGTAACGTTCGCGAGCAGACCGATGCCTACGGCGCATGCGAGCACGGCGAGCCCGAGCATCAGCGCACGGTCCGGCTTCCAGGGCATGAGGCATTCTCGCCGTCCGGTCACCCGCCCGTCGCAGGTACCACCGGATTCGCCCCGTCGATCTGCGTAACGGCGCGATCGAGACATTCGCGGAACGCCTGACGTGCGCGTGTCAGCACCTGGCGTAAGGCCGACGGCCGACCGTTTCCCCGCTGATCCCTGGACCTTGGTCGTGCGGCTCGTGGATCAGCGGGGAAACTGGGGTCTAGTCGCGAGCGGCGCGACGACGGCGCAGCCAGACGGCGGCGGCGACGGCGGCCAGGGCGGCGCCGGTGCGCCGGGCGGCCACCGGGTGGTGACGTGCCTGCTGGCTGACCGTGCGGACGGTCTTACCGCTGGTCGCGACCGTGCGCTCGGCGCTCGCGGCGATCCACGGGTGCTCGCCGGCCTGCTGGCGCATGTTCTCGACGGCCCGGTCGCGCGCCGCGACGGTCCGCTCAGCCGCGGCGGCCAACCGAGGGTTCTGCGCCGCCTTCTCCTTGGCGGTCGCGACCGCCGGGGCGACCTTCTCCTTCGCCGTGGTGACGGCCGGGGTGACCTTCTCCTTCGCCGTGGTGACGGCCGGGGTGACCTTCTCCTTCGCGGTCGTGACAGCGGGGGTGACCTTCTCCTTCGCCGTCGTGACGACCGGGGCGACCTTGTCGCGCACGGTGGTCACGGCCGGGGTGACCGCGGGGACGACCTTGTCACGCACGGTTGTCACCGCTGGCGCGACGCGGTCCCTGGCGCCGGCCAGCACGCTGGCCGCGGTGTCATGGTGCCCGTTGGGATGTTCGTCGTGGTGCTCGTTCGGGCTGGCCTCGGCGGTGGCGGCCGCGGACTCGGTCCCTCCGCGTTGGGGGTCTGTGGGTTCGGTGACGCCGCCGACCTTCTGGATCTCTTCATCCGATCTAGAAGGGACCCCAAACTGGGTCCCGGCGTGGTCAGACGAACTGTTCTGTTCGGTCACCCTAGATCCTCCTTGATCCTTGATGCCACGCCCCCGCCACAACCTCGCGGACTATGCGAGACGGATCGCGACCGGCAAGTACACATTCGGTGGGTTACCCATGGTGCTACGGAGATAGTCCGCTGTTGTTCGTGAGATCGACACCCTTCTGGCGGTGAGACGACAGGAGGAGCGCCCCGCCAAGGCCCGCGGTCTCGCTCTTAGCGGGCCGCGGTGGGCGTGTCACAGCGGTATGGATCCCCGCTACAGCGGCACGGATCCCTTGACCAGCGCGTTTCGCGCGAAGGCGGTGGCGAGAGGCTCACGTTCGGTTACGGTTTTCTTCGTCGGCGGAGCCGGCCTTCGGCTGGTGTGAAGCCGACGAGGTCGGCTGGTGGCCGCGCCCGGGCGCGATGTCACGGTCGTGCCGGAGGGGAGGTCGGGGTGCCGGACGACCTGCTGGGACTGCGGGGCCAAGCGGCCGCGCTCGCCGCCGGGGGCGTTTCGTCGAGAGAGCTCGTCGGCGCCGCTCTTGACCGGATTCAGGCGACTCAGTCGACCCTCAACGCCTTTCGGCGGCTGCGTCCGGAGGCCGCGCTTGCGGAGGCGGACGAGGCCGACCGGCGGCTGGTGGCGGGCGAACGGCTGCCGTTGCTGGGTGTTCCCGTCGCGATCAAGGATGACACCGACCTGGCTGGCGAACCGACGGCATTCGGTGCCCGGGGCGAGTTCCCGCCTCAACCCGCCGACAGCGAGATGGTGCGCAAGCTCAAGGCCGCCGGCGCCGTGATCGTCGGAAAGACGAATACACCGGAGTTCGGCCAGTGGCCGTTCACCGAGGGGCCGGCCTTCGGCGTCACCCGCAACCCGTGGGACCTCGACCACACCCCCGGCGGGTCGTCGGGCGGCGCGGCAGCGGCCGTGGCGGCCGGGCTGGTCGCGGCGGCTGTCGGCTCGGACGGCGCAGGCTCGGTGCGGATCCCTGCGGCCTGGACCAATCTCGTCGGCATCAAGCCACAGCGCGGGCGGATCTCCAGCGCGCCGGTCGCCGAGCAGTTCAACGGGCTGACGACGTTCGGCCCGCTGGCGCTGACCGTCGCCGACGCGGCCATGCTGCTCGACGTCCTGTCGGGCAGCGCGCCGGTCGACCGCGACCACCCGCCGCCCCCCGACGAGCCGTTCCTGGCCTCCGCCTCCCGTGAGCCGCGCCGGTTGCGGATCGGTCTGTCACTCAAGGTGCCCTACAGCGGCATGCCGGCGCGGCTCGACCCGATGGTGCGTACCGCCGTGGAATGGACCGCCACCGCGCTCGAGGCGCTCGGGCACGAGGTCGTGCCAGCCGAGCCCGCCTACGGCCTGCTCGGCGTGATCTTCCTGCCGCGGTCGCTCGAGGCGATCGACGACTGGGCCCACCGCGTCCCCGACCCGGAACTGCTGGACGTCCGGACCCTGGCCAACGCGCGCACCGGCCGGATGCTGCGGCCACTGCTGCTCGCCTCGCGGGCGGCCGAGCCGGTGTCGCGGTGGCGGATAGGGCGGATCTTCCGCTCGGTGGACGTACTGCTCGCCCCGACGACGGCGGTGCCGCCGCCGCGGACAGGCGAGCTCAACCGGGCGACGAGCTGGGAGACCGACCAGGCGATCGTCGCCGCCTGCCCGTTCACCTGGCCATGGAACGTGCTCGGCTGGCCGGCGATCAATGTGCCGGCCGGCCTCACGTCGGCGGGCCTGCCGTTGGGGGCGCAGCTGATGGGCCCGGCGAACAGCGAGAGCCTCCTGATCTCGCTCGCCGCTCAGCTGGAACGCGAGCAGCGCTGGTACGAGTGCCGTCCCGGCCAACGCCTCGGAGCGACCCCCTCCACCGCGTAGATGGGAGACGCGCCTCCCCGGAGGTCGCCGGCAAGCCTCTGATCAGGCGCGAAGGCCACTGCGGCTTCGGACTGGTGACGGAACAGCGGGACGCACCCGAGCTGTGCGGGGAGGCGGACCTCCGCGGAGGCCCGGCCACGAGCGAAGCGATGTGGCCCCGCAAACGCGGTCGTCTTCGGCCTCGCGACGTGCAGCGGGACGCAACCGGGCTGGGCGCGGAGGCGCGCCTCGCGGAGGCCCTCCTACGAGCGAAGCGACGTAGGGGGGCCGCAGCGAGGTCGCCGGAGCGCCCGTGAGCGCAGGAGGACGGCGCGCGGAGGTCCCGTGGGAGCGAAGCGAGTACGGGGCCG
>NZ_MBLO01000117.1 GCF_001854805.1 Pseudofrankia coriaricola | reverse complement strand
GCCGCAGTGGTAGTTGTGCGACGGGAACCGGCTGGCCGGGGTGTGGTAGCTGACCGTCATCCGATGTCCGCACCGTCCGCAGCGCAGCAGGCCCGCCAGCAGTGCCGATCCCGACCTGGGCGCCCCCGGCGAGGCGGCGATCTGCCGGTTGGCCTCGAGGCGGGCCAGGTTCGCCTCGTATCATTCGGCGGTGATGTAGGCCGGCATCCGACCCGGCAGAAGCACATGCCAGTTATCCATCGCTCGCACCACCCGCCCAGTGCTGGGCCGGCCAGCCTGCTTGCGCCGTGCATCCACACGGCGCCTGCCGTAGGCGTAGTACCCGGCGTAGAGCGGGTTGTGCAGCATGACCTGCAGGGTCTCCCGATTGGGACGCCGCCAGGTCAGCTCACCCTTGTCCACCCCACCGTGCGAACGCACCGGCATCTGCACCTGGTGCTCGACCAGCCAGCGCAGCACACCGTTCAGCGTCCCGAGCCGGTCGAACAGGTCGAAGACCAGCCGGACCACGGTCCGGGCCTGCTCGTCCGGGTCGAACACCACCTGCCCGCCACGGTCGCGCCAGTAGCCGATCGGCAGCGCCCACGCCAGCTCGCCGCGTTCGGCCTTGGCCAGCTTCCCGCCCACATCCGCTGCCGGATCAGCCACAGCTCGGCCTCGGACATCGTGCCCTTCAACCCCAGCAACAGACGATCGTTGTAGACGCCCGGGTCATAGACCCCGTCCAGGTCAGCCAGCAACGTCCCCGCAAGCTGGTTCGACAACCACTGGATCACGGACGCGACCCCGGTCCCGTGCGGGATGTCGCGGCCCACCGTGCAGCGCTCCGAGATGGCGGGCTGGGCCAGCTACGGCTACTGCGCGTCGCACTCCCGGTTCTACTGGGGGCTCAAGCTCTACCTGGTCTGCACCCCAACCGGCATGCCGGTGCTGTGGGCCCTGGCCAACCCGAAGATCGGCGAACGGGAGGTGCTCGCCGCGATGCTTGAACACGACACCGACCTGATCGCCGGACGAGGCCGGATCCTGCTGATCGCCGACAAGGGGTTCGCCTCGAAGGACCTCGAGGCCGCGCTCGCCGAGCAGCGCATCGWCCTGCTCCGGCCGCACCGCAAGGAGGAGACGGAGCGCCACGGCGAGCCGATGCTCAAGAAGGTCCGCCAGCTCATCGAGTCGGTCAACGACACCCTCAAGGGCCAGCTCGACCTGGAACAACACGGCGGGCGGACCTTCGAGGGCGTCGCGATCCGCGTCGCCCAACGCCTGCTGGCGATGGCCACGGCGATCTGGCACAACAACAAGACCGCCGCACCCGTCACCCGCTCCCTGATCGCCTACGACCACTGACCCGAGATAGGACTTACTCGTCTAGCCCGAAGTTACGGATCGCCAAAGATCAATATCGTCTTTACCTGGAACTTTGGTGTGCGTTGGGCGAGCGGTAGACAGTAAGACGATCAGCTCGCGCCTCGCGGTCTCCCATCGCGGTCCGTGACGGCCTGCGGTTCACGAGGACCACCGCGAACACGGCCAATGCCGGCGTATGCTGCGGAAACGCTGACCACGCGACTACCTTCAGGCGATAGATCGACTACCTTCAGTAACGGTAGCCAGTAGAGCGAATACGGTCCGCCGCAAGTGTGCTGGTCAGGGCGCTGGACTTCATCAAGATCACGCAACTTCGGTCTAGCACGGCGTCGGACTGGCCGAGCCGTTCCACGACATGGTCACGCAGGTCCTCGCGCACGGCGTCGGCGTCCCAGACCGCCCGGCCCAGGAGCCGTTGCATCCCGTCCGGCGTCGCCTCGTCGGCGTGCTCCGCCAGCGTCCAACAGTTCGTCCTCGCCAGCCCCGCCACCAGCCCAAGCAGGAACGACCCGACTCGGCGACGGGTCTCCACTCGGCGAACCGGCCGCCGACCCGGCCGAGCAGGACTCGAGCTCACCCTGCAAACGATCACTGTCTATGCTGGGGCCCGCGGCCACCGGTAGACCTTTCTGAGTCCTCACAAACCAGCGACGATCACTCGGTGGCCGCCTCGCGTTCGGGACCGACGCATGGCCAGGCCGACCCGGCCACCCACCAGCAGCCCACCGAACCCAATTGATCACAAAACGACGGCTGCCGTGCTAGGCGGGAACGACGTGTGGCTCACCGACCCGAGGTCACGACACCCACGGACGGTCAGACGAGCCAAATTTGCCGGTTGACGCAGACTCGGAACGGTCGCAATACTAGAGCGTCATTCCAATATTTTACGTCCTCGGCCGGGGGCGGTGCTCGACCCCAGTCCGCCAGTCAATCGACCTCTCACGGAAGAAGGTGCAGGGTGCAGACGCTTCAGGGCCTTCGTGTTCTCGATCTCGCCACTGGTCTTGCCGGGCGTTTGGCCAGCGGGTTGTTGGCCGAGTTCGGGGCCGAGGTGGTGCGGATTGAGTCCAAAGACGGCGTCGAGGTCTCGCCTCAATTCGTGTTTGCCGACCACCGAAAATTAGTACGTTGCGTGCCCGCGGACGAGCGGCCCCGCGTGGCGGAGGAGGCTCTCGCCGGAATCGACATCTGCTTCGTGGACGAGCCGAACGGCGTCCCCGCCGGGGCGCACGACGGGATGATCGTGACCCTCACACCGCCCTATACCGGAGACCTGACGCCTTGGGCGGGCGGCGGGGAATCGGCCGAGCTGCTCCATGCGTACGGCGGTTTCGCCGCCTTCCAGGCATCGTATTCGGGCCGTCCCATCGACCTCATCTACCCCTACGTCACCATCGTGCACGCCTTGTGGGCCGCGACGTGCACCGTCGCTGCCCTGATTGAACGTGAATCGTCCGGACACGGCCAAAGCGTCGAGGTGAGCGGGGTCCACGCCGCGAACATCTTCATGCGCTTTCTCTACGCGCGCGAAGTCGGCATCGCCGAACCCTCGCGGGCCGTCGGCCCGGGCGGCCTCAATCCGCTCTACACGCGGTACCGCGCCGCCGACGGCCGGTGGGTCTTCGTTGGCGCGCTCGGTCCGAAGTTCATCCGGGCCGCGCTGGCGGCGACCGGGTCGCTGCATCTGCTGGATGACCCGCGTATCGGTGGCCGGCTGGAGGCGCTGTGGAGTGCGAACAACCGCGAGTGGGTGATCAACCATCTCACCGAGTACTTCGCCGCGAAGCCAGCGGCCGACTGCGTCGACGTCCTCGAAGCGGCCGACGTCCCCGCGACGATTCTCGAAACTCGCGAGAGCTGGTTTTCCGGCACCCAGCTCGGCCGCCATCGGGATGGTTCGCGATATCGATCATCCCGAAGTGGGTCGGGTGCGCATGCCCGGCATCCCTATCGCCTCGCATGGAACACACCTGAGCACCCCGGGCGCGGTGACCCCGCCCGTCGGCCGCGGCCCGCTGGACGGGCTTAGAATCGCCTCGCTTGGCACCTTCGTCGCCGGCCCCTTCGCCGCCGCGCTGCTGGCCGAGCTCGGGGCAGACGTGATCAAGGTGGAGCCGCCGGACGGCGATCCGTGGCGGATGAACGGCTTCGTGTACAACCGCGGTACCCGGAGCCTAGCGATCGATCTGAGCGCCGCCGCGGGGCGAGCGACGTTCGATGATGTCCTCCGCGGCACCGACGTCGTCATGAACAACTTCCGGCTCGGCGTGATGGATCGGCTCGGACTCGGCGCCAAACGCCTGGCCAGCCTCAATCCGTCGCTCATCAGTGTCGACGTCACCGCCTACGGTGCGGCCGGCCCGGCGGCCGAGAAACCGGGTTACGACACGGTGCTGCAGGCGGCGGCAGGAATCATGACGGCGCAGGGCGGCCGCGACGAGCCGGTCGTGGTGTCCCTTCCGGTAAACGACCACACCACCGCGGTCGTCGGGCGCGCTAGCCGTGGTCCTCGGCCTGCTTGATCGGTGCCGGTTCGGCGTCGTGCACCAGCTGTCAACCTCGCTTGCCGCCACCTCGGCCTTCGTGCAACTGACCGACCTGACCACCTACCGCGGCCGACCACCGCTCAGTCTCGGCGGCGAGGACTTTCCCGGCCCGTCAGCCGCAAACCGCTTCTATCCAACGACCGACGGATACGTGCGAGTGCAAGTACCCGGCGACGTTGACCTCGACGCGGTTGCCACATTCACCACCCGCTCGACCGTGGCGGCGCTGGAATGGTGCGCGGCCAACGGCGTGCCCGCCGTCCCGGCCCGCACGCCTAACGAGGTTTGCGCAGACGAGTACCTCCACGATCACGGCCTGATGCGGCACCGCGTCACCAGATCAGGTGTTGCCTATACCCAGCCGGACCAGCTCGCTAGATTCTCGCGAACGCCCCCGCTGCCCAATCCCGACGCCCCGGGCCTCGGCCAGCACACCGAGGCTCTCCTAGGCCAGATCGGCTACTCCCCCGAACAGATCCGAGCGCTTGCCTCCGACGGCGTCGTCGTTATCGGTGGGCCGCTCGATCTTCAATTCAGCCCGCTCTACCGCTAAGGCCCCGTCAACAAACTAATGACCTGTCGTGGCGGTCGAAAAGGCTGGGCAAGAACGACACCCATGTAACTTTGTTGACAGTTTTCTGTTGTTTCTTTGGGTTGTGGTCGATATTAGGTGTGTAGTTTTTGTCGTATACGAGAGTTTGTCGTGACCGAGGCAGCCATGGCTTCGATGTTCGAAGAGTTCTTTTCGATTGCCGACGAGCGGCAGCGACGGCTTTTGGGCGCCGCGTGTGCGGGCATGCTGGGTCATGGGGCAATGCCGGTCAGTTTGGGCGGTGGTGTCGTGGTCAACGTTGACACGCCAACGGATGATCATCTGTAGCTCAAGTCTTCGACGTCGATGTTGGCCGATCTAAACGCCGGCCTGGACGAGGCAGCGCCGGGTGCTGGCGGGCACGGCGATACGATCTCGCCGTGGCGCGCCTTTCCGAAACCCTCGAACTGCCGGCGGTCGCGGACGAACGCCTGACCGACCGAATCTCCCTCGGGGTACTCGCACGCGTTGTCCCCCGCGACATCGTGGACGAGGTCCTCGTCGAGACGAAAAAGACCGAGAAACGGACCCGGCTGCTGCCCGCGCGGGTCGTCGTATACTTCACGATGGCGATGTGCCTGTTCTTCGACGACGACTACGAAGAAGTCATGCGCAAGGTCGTCGGAGCCCTGAAATGGCTGGGCTCCCGGAAGGCGACTGGAAGGTCCCGACCACCGGGGCGATCTCGCAGGCCCGGGTACGGCTCGGCCCCGATCCCCTCAGGGAACTGTTCGAACAGGTCGCCGTTCCGATGGCCGGGCTCGGCACGAAAGGGGTCGGGCTGCGTTCCCGCCGAATCATGGCGGTCGACGGCTTCTACCTCGATCTCGAGGACACCCCCGAGAACGCCGAGAGGTTCGGTCGGTCCACCACCGGGCCGAAGCCGTCGGCCCAGCCCCAGGCCCAGGTCGTCGCGCTTGCGGAATGCGGAACCCACGCGATCGTCGCGGCCACCCTCGGCCCCTGCAACGGCGACGAAAGGAAACTTGCCGCCCCCTGCTTGACGCCTGCGAACCCGGAATGCTGCTGACCGCCGACCGCGGCTTCTACAGCCACGACCTGTGGCAACAGGCCCTCGAAACCGGCGCGGACCTGGTCTGGTGCGTCAAAGTCCAACCTCACGCTCCCGGTCATCCGGCCGCTGCCAGACGGGTCCTACCTCTCCGTTCTCATCGACCCCACCATTGGCGCAAAGAAACGCGCCCAGCTGATTTCCGACGCCCGCGCCGGCCGCGACGTTCCCGACAGCTCGGCAATACCGGTCCGCGTCATCGAGTACACTGTGCCGTAAACATTCACGTGGCTTGATCGTCTTACTTGCTGTGACGTGGGTGGGCATGACTGTGGGCCGTGTCGGCAGGGCCGGCGCGGCGGATGTGGGCGTGGGGGCCCGGCCAGGTCAGGTCGGGACGGCGGCCGGGGGCGTCCAGGGCCTGCCGCGGAAGGCGTCGACCATGGCTTTCAGTTCGCTCTCGCCGTGTTTGCGGACGCTGACAAGATAGCTGTAGACGGCGAGCCGGTCGCGGGTGGCGTACTCGGACGTCAGACGACCGGAGATGTTCTCCTGCGTCCGCCAGGGCCTCAGGTCCCTCTCACTGATGTTGTTCGTGGGCCAGACCCGCAGGTCACCGACGAAGCGAAGCACGTCGGGCTCGCGGTCGCGCAGGCATTCGAGCAGGTTGCGGGCGGGCGGCTGCCTGCCCATCGCCGCCCGCGGGACCTTCGCCAGGCCGACCTTGACGGCGTCGCGGAACTCGGTGACCAGCGCCACGACGGTCGTGAACGGGATCGCCGTCAGGCCGGCGTCGCGGGCCCGGTGCCAGGCGTGGATCAGGCCACGTAGCGCGCGCTGGGCCTGGGCGGGCCACACCTCGCCCGGGTAGGACTCCCGGACGTCTTCTAGATCACGAAGTAGGTGGGCCGCGCAGAGCTGGTGCCCGCTGATCGTCACGAACACGACGCAGTCGTAGTTGCGGTACCGGTCGTGGACCACGACGGTCCCGTCCGCGCAGGCCGACAGGATCCCGAAGTCGGTGAAGCTGCCCAGGTCACGGCCCCCGAGCCAGAACGCGGCGAACCGCTCCGTGGACGCCGAGAGGATGTAACACTTCTGGCCGGCGGGGCCGGCGGCGATCGTGGTCTCGTCACAGCCGATCACACCCGCCCCGGCGATCCGGTCCCGGATCACGGCGACCGTGCTGGCGACCGCCTTCGCGCCGGTCGCCAGCAGGCTGTGCGCTCAGCCCGTCGAGAGCACCCGCCCGGTCAGCTCCCGCAGTAGCTCCGCCGCCCGCTCGACCGGCAGGTGCTGGCGCACCAGCAGGTAGAGCCCCCAGCCCCGCAGCACCGGCCCGTAGGACACCGCCGCCTGTGACACCTGCTCGGGCTGGCCGGCGACGTGGACCTTCCCGCAAACACACCGGGCCCGGCACAGGTCGTGCTGGGTGACCCGCACCGCCGCCGGCATCAGATCGGTGACCTGATGTGAGCGGGCCACCCCAGCGCCGCGTCCGCGAGGTCCCGCCCGCACCCACATGCCCCGACCGGCCGGTGCTCGACCCGCTCGTCGGGGTCCTCCGACCAGGCCAGCGTGCGCCCGTCCTCACTCTGCTGCTTGCCGCGTTTCTTCTTCCCACCACTGGCGGCGCGCCGCGCCGCCCGGTTCGGCGCCGCCCGCCCCGGCAACACCCCGTCCGAGGACGGGGGCAACGACGAGTTCCCCGAGTTCCGCGAGCTCGCCCGCTTCAACCGGTCGACCTCGGCCACCAACTCCTCGATCCGCCGGCCCTGCTCAGCCAGCCGCCGGTCGCGCTCGGCGAGCCCGGCACGCAACTCCTCAACCAGCCCCGCCTGCGCCGCGACCAGCCCCAACAACTCCTCGCGCGACATCTCCTCCGGCGGCACCCACCCAGATCACCACACCACCACCCGCCCGCCGCGCGCGACACCCAGCCCCACCGAACAACATCCACACCCGGCTCGCCCGCCAGCTACTCACAGCAAGATCAAGAAGCCACGTGAATGCTTACCCGCTCAGCCTGCGCCTGTTGGGCGACCGCCTGTTCCGGTCGGCGACCGCCGGGAGCTTCTTGTCGACCGCCGCCTTCCTTGGCCTGCTCTACCTTGTCGCGCTGGTCTTCCAGGACGGCCTCGGGCTCAGCGGCCTGAACAGCGGCCTGTCGACGTTCCCCGAAGCGATCGGCGTGATGGGCGGTGCGCAGCTCACCGCGCATGTGCTGTACCCGCGGTTCGGGCCGCGCCGGCTGATGGCCGGCGGCCTCGCCACCCTCGCCACAGTGATGATCCTCATGACCCGCATCGACGGCCGGTCGGACCTGTGGACGATGCGCGTCCTGCTGTTCCTGGTGGGCTTCGCGATTGCCCACAGCTTTGTTCCCGCGCAGACGGCGGCTCTCGCCCGCGTGTCGTCGGCCGGCCTCGGCCGCCCTCGACGATCTTCAACGCGCTGCGACAGCTCGGTGGCGCAGTCGGCGTCGCGGTGCTGACCAGCGCCGGCGGCCGGCATGCGCCCCGCAGTGATGTGCACGCCTACCACGTGGCGTTCCTCGTGGCGGCCGGCCTCGCCCTCGCGGCTGCCGTGATCGCGCTGACTGTCCACGACAGTGGTGCCGCCGCCACGATCAGGCGGTCTCGGCGCGAGCGGGTGCCGGTGGCCGAGCCGTCCACCGCGTAGGGCGAAGCTCGCGTGGCCCGGCGCCAGTGCACCGGGCTGCCCTCGCGGCGGTACCGCCCCGCGGACCGGCCGCCGCCGGCATCGCGGTCGATCTCGGTGCGCCCGAAGGACGCGGTGAACGGGATCTCGGCGACTTCGGCGTCGCTGACCCACTGCTCGAGTTGGTCAGCGAAGATCGCCGGGCGATCCGCTGGGAGTCCGCCCTCAATGCCTTCGCGATCAACTTCGCTGGCCGTATCGCCCCAGCAGCACCAACTAACGGATCATGGACGGTTGCACCGTTGGTCGGACACCGCGTCGTGGTTCACCGGCTGCGGGTTACCCAAACACCCTGGTAAGCCAGCGAGGATTCTGCGCCGATGACTCGATTCTTGTCTTGACAATCGAATCTGTTGCCACTAGTGTCGCGGAGGTCACTCGGGAGTGGCCCGGGGATCTCACACGGAGCTGGTTATGCGTTGGAGCAAGGCTGTCGTCGGGGTTGTTGCGGCTGCAATAGTCGCCCCGGTTTTCGCGGCGTGTAGCAGCGGTAGTAGCCCCGGGTCAAGTGGGGGCGGGGCTACTTCGGGCACGCAATCAACGGAAGCTGTTCTCTCGGAGGCCAAGAAGGGACTCGCTCTGGCGTACGCGGGAACGGATCGAGCTTTACCCAGCTCTGGGCCAAAGCCGCAGCCTGGAAAGAACGTTTGGGTGATCGCCTGCGCCATGGCAGGGGAGGGTTGCGCGGCCCCGTCCAAAGCAGTCGCGGAGGCGGGCGGGCGCATCGGTTGGGAGGTCAAGATCTTTGACGGCCAGGGCGACCCAACGGTACAGAACAATGGGATCCGATCCGCGATCGCCAACGATGCGGACGCGATAGTCCTCGTTGCCGTCGACTGCCAAGCCGTCCGGGGGGCGCTTGAGCAGGCTAAGCAGGCGCAAATCCCTATCTACGGTACCTTCTCGATGGACTGCAACGAGGCGGGGCAGACCGGACCTAAGCTGTTCGATGCATGGGCGGCGTCTGATCCAGAACGTTCGCAATACAGCGAGTACATCGCAAACGTCCGGTATCCCGTCACCGTCGACTGGATCGTCGATCAGGTAGGCCCGGAGGCGCACGTTCTCATCTCCGACTACTCAGACACCCTCTTCGGTAAAACCCTTACGGCCGCAATGCAGAACGCCCTCGCGGAGGGATGCCCTCAGTGCACGGCCACCAAGTTCTCGTTCAACACTGCCGACTCTCTGAACGGCAACCTACGCGGCAAGACCGCTGCCGCGTTGACCAAGGATCCGTCAATCGACGTCGTGACCGTCGTGACCGACTTCCAGGTATCCGTGGGGATTGGCCCGGGTGTAACCCAAGCGGGCAGGCCCGTCCTCATCGCGGGCTATGAGGGCCTTTCGGCGAACATCAAGGAGATCAGTAGCGGCGGGCCGCAGAGTCTGGCCACCGGTTTCCCGACCCGGTGGGTCGGCTGGCAGACAATTGATGAATTGAACCGAATCTTCAACAATTCGCCCCTGGTTGACGAGGGAATGGGGTTGCAGGCCATCGATGCCACCCACAACCTCCCGGCCGTCACGACGTTCTACGACGGCAACGTAGATGCCAAGGGCCTTCCGCGCCAGGACTACGAGGCCAACTTCCTCAGGATCTGGGGTGTGAACTAGCCCATGCCTCGGCCAACTGATTTGCTCGACCGAACACTGGTCGCTGTCGAGGGCATTTCGAAGACCTACAGTCGGACACGGGTGCTCTCGGACGTCAGTCTCGGCGTGGAACGCGGGAAAGTTCACGCCTTGGTCGGTGGGAACGGCTCCGGGAAGTCGACCCTTATCAAGCTGCTCGCCGGGGTGGTGCCCGCCGACCCCGGCGGGCACATCGTGACCGCAGCTGGCCGGGTCGGTGCCGAACATTGGTCCGCGCACGCGGCGCGACGGGCGCACCTGCGGTTCGTGCATCAGGATCTAGGGCTATTCGACGACTTGACGGTGACCGACAACCTGTGCATCGGGCCTGGCTACGGCGCGAGGTTCGCCGGCCGGGTGCATTGGCCGCAGGCGCACGAACGGACGCGGCGTGCACTCCACCGGTTGGGTGTCGAGGTGGATCCCCGTGCAAGGGTCGGCGGACTGAGCATCGCTGAGCACACCATGGTCGCGGTCACCCGTGCCCTACAGGATGTCGACTCGGACACGTCGGCGTGCATCGTTCTCGATGAACCGACCGCGGCACTGGCTGGCCGCGACAGTGCTCGCCTGCTTGCTATGCTCCGAACGCTCACTGCCGCCGATCATGCCGTCATTCTCGTGACCCACCACATCGATGACATCCTGGATGTGGCCGATCGGGTAACGGTCCTTCGAGACGGCCGAATCGTGTACGGCGGTCCGCGGATGGATCTTGACAGGCCGACGCTGGTCCGGCATATCGCCGGCGCGGCGGTCGCGGCCGGATGGCCGGGTCCGGAGCGGGAGGGTCCGGGTGATTCCGCAGGTGTCCTGTTGGACCTCTCCTGGGCCCGGGCAAGGCACACCGTGCCTGATTCGCTCGTCGTTCGCCGCGGTGAGGTAGTCGGCTTGGCGGGGCTTCCCGGCTCGGGCTACGAGGAGATCTCGCCGGCGCTGTTTGGCCTCCTGCCACTGGCCGGAACCGCGCTGCTCGACGGCAAGGAATACCGTCCCCGTCGCCCTGCCCAGGCCATGCGAGAGGGTGTGGCGTTCATTCCCGCGGACCGGCTCCGTGACGGTGTCTTCGGGGATCTCCCGATCCTGAACAATGCTACGGCGGCATCGACGCGCGCATCAGGTGTGTGGAGGATCCATCATCGGCGGGAGCGTCGAGCGGCGCGGGGGCACCTGCATTCCTACCGGGTACGACCGTTGGACCTTCAACTCCCGATCCGCGCGTTGTCGGGTGGGAACCAGCAGAAGGTACTGCTGGCTCGATGGGAGGCCCGCAAGCCGCGGCTGCTGCTCCTCGAGGACCCGACCCGTGGGGTAGACGTTGGTGCGCGGGAAGAGATCTGGGAGCTTCTGCGCACGCGGGTTCGCTGTGACGACCTGGCGATCCTCACTACCAGCTCCGACTACGACGAACTCGCGCGGCGCTGCGACCGCGTCGTCGTGATGGGCAACGGTCGCATAGTCCGGGAACTGGCAGGCCCTGACGTCAGCGCTTCGACCATTACGAGGGCCGTTTACGACGCCACCGAAGTCTTGGAGCCGGCACGATGACCGATATCACCAAACGGATCGAGGTAGCCGAGGTGAAGGAGTCCGCGGCGCCTTCACTGCCGGCCGAACCGGCCGTTGACGCTGACAGTCGCCGGTTCGGCGCAATGCCGTGGGCCTCCGCCGCCGAGCGTCTTGTGCTGCCCGGGCTGTTGGTGGCGCTGATAGTGGTCTTCAGCGTCCTCCCGCAAACTGGCGGATCGTTCCTCACCGGCGCGAATCTGCGCACGCTGTTGGCCAACCAAGTGGTGATCGGGATAGCGGCACTTGCCGTGATCCCCTCGATATCGGCGGGCCAGTACGACCTCTCGATTGGGGCCAATATTGGCGCTTCCGCGATGGCTGCGGCCGGCGCGGTTCGGGCTGGCTGGCCTACCCCGGCCGTACTAGCGGTGGCACTGCTGACGGGGCTTGTTATCGGAACGGTGAACGGCGGTCTCGTCGCATATCTCCGGATCAACTCCCTCATCGCCACGATCGGGACGTCGACCGTCATCGGGGCGTTCGTCGCCTGGTACAGCGATTCGGCGACCATCGCCGTCCCGTTCAGTCGTTCGGTCACTAATGCGGTCTTGGGATCCTGGCTTGGCGTGCCAAAAGTCGTGTGGTATCTCGCCGCGGTGGCGGCCGTTGTCTACTTTCTGATGGACCACACGCCGATGGGTAGATACTTTCAGAGCCTCGGCAGTAACTGGAGAGCAGCGCATCTGGTCGGTCTCGACGTCAATCGGCTCAGCCTCCTGGCGCTTGCCATCACCGGGTTGGGTGGCGGGTTGGCCGGCCTGCTGATCGCCGCACAAAATGGCAGTGTGACTCCCCAGACCGGTCCGGGCTACATGCTCGTCGCGTTGTCGTCGGTCTTCCTCGGCTCGACGTGCATCCAGCCGGGCCGTTTCAACCCCCTCGGCACGGTCATCGCGGTATACTTTGGGGCCGTCGTCGTGAACGGCCTAACGCTTGCCGGTGCCCAATCCTGGGTGGAGCCGCTGTTCAACGGGCTAGCGCTTCTGATCGCGGTCGCCGTCTCGATCGCTATTCGTGGCCGCCGTAGCGCGTGATCGAGGTATGCATATGAAGTTCGCGAACATCTCGGGCCGCGCGCGCATCATCCAGAATAGGCGTGCGCTCGATGGCGAACGCGCGAGCGTTGGGTATATGGCCTGACGCCGCCGCTGACACCGCCGCGGCCGCAGCGGCCGGCGTCATTCCACACACAGCATGATCGTTGCCCCCATGGACACGCCAGGTATTGAGAGCCGGGTAGCCCGGGGGGATCTCGCCCCCGGGCCCCCACAGAATCGCAGCGTGACGTAGGGTAGGCCGCCGACGAGGTGCCAGTTGACCTGGTCATTTTCCGACGGCCCCCCTCCGAGTCGGGTAGGCCGCCGGCGAGGTGCCCTGGTTGGGTCCTTTTCCGTCGGCCCCCGCCGAACCCGCCGGGCGGCGTTAACCCTGACTTCCCTCACGTTGATTCTTCTCGCAAGATCGTAAGGCTGTGACCTGCGGCTTCGCCGGCGCCAGCGACGAAAATTGTGCACTAATCGGA
>NZ_MBLO01000116.1 GCF_001854805.1 Pseudofrankia coriaricola | reverse complement strand
CTCGACATCCGCCGACGCGACCGCCTCGGCGGCATCCTGCACGAGTACGAACACGCCGCCTGACCTGCCCGGACGTACTTTTCGGCAGGTACAACGTCGGCGGATGGCATCCGGGCTCCGCCGTCGGGATCACCTGATGAGCCTTCTGAGCCCAGACGATGGGCTCGGCAACGAATGTCGGCGGCGTAACGGAGCCCCGCGTTGGGCGACGATCGGCCCGCCAGCTGATCTAGAGCATTCATTCCCCTGCCGCTGTGTACGTGATGGCTGGGTACGGCCTTTCAGATCAGGCGCCGGGTGGCCGGACCTCTGGTGCGATCCGGGCGGCCGTTTGGTTGCCGAGCGAATGAATGACGGCGTTCGGCCGGCCGGCGTCGGCGCACCGCGGGCGGGAGTGCGGGAGCATGGTGGGGTTGCGCAGCGGAACGGTAGTCGGCGTCGTCGAGCGGGTGTCGGCGAAGGGGCGCGAAACGGTGTCCACGGTCGTCACCTGACATAACGGCACGCAGTTGGCCACGCATCGGGGCGCGAGTGGCCGCGAGTGCCCTGAGCTGGTAAGACGGCATTTGGCTGCCAAGCATCGGCTCGATTGTCGCTGGCTGACCGGCCGTGTGGGTGGGCCGGTCATGATAATGGTTTCGTGGGCCTCTCCGCCCGGCCGTGTGTGATAGCTAGCATCTGGGTGCTCGGCGCGCCCTAACGTTCTGACGTTCCGTGCGCGAGCTTGTACGATGTTGCCGCCTGCTGTCCGGGGACAAACGCCCCCGACGCGACGGGATGATGCGATGGTCAGCGGCGCGATCATCGAAACCGATGCGTAACGCGGTGATGAGAAAGGAACCTGGATTGGTCTCTCGATGTCGTCGTCGATCCTCCAACGACGCATTGTCGATCTTTGCTCCGGGCCGGCGATCGCATCGAATCCCGGACAGCCGCGCAATACCCGAGCGGGTCGCGTCTCCACCGACACCGCCAGTTTCGACATTCTCTGACCGAGAGGACGTCCGTGAGGTACGAAATCCTTGGTCCTGTACGCGTGCTCGACGGTGAGACGGTCCAGAGCATCACCGCGAGCAAACTCGCCATTTTGCTGGGTGTGCTGCTCATCCGGGGCGGCCAGCTCGTCACGAGCGATCTGCTGATCACCGAGATCTGGGGCCATGAGCCGCCTCGCCGGGCGCACGCGACGCTGCACGTCTACGTCTCACAGCTCCGGAAGATCCTTCGCCGGGAGAGCTCCTCGATCAATCCGATCGCGACCAGGCCCATCGGGTACGTGTTGCAGCGCCATCCCGACGATCTCGACACGGACGTCTTCCGCCGCCACATCGAGACCGGGCGCTCCCTCGCGAGCGACGGGGCGTACGCCGCGGCGGTGGCCTCGTTCGACGCGGCGCTCGCGCTCTGGCGGGGCCCCGTGCTCGACGAGGTGGGGGAGGGCCCCCTCGTTACGGGCTTCCGGGCCTCGTGCGGCGACCTCTTCCTGGAGGGGCTGGAAAAACGGACGGACGCCCTGCTCGCTCTCGGCGGTCACCGCGAGCTGGTCGGTCGGCTGTTTCGCCTCGTCGCCGAGTACCCGTTGTGGGAGGCGTTCTACCGCCAGCTCATGGTGGCGCTCTACCGGTCGGAGCGGCGCGCCGAGGCGCTGGGCGTCTATCGCTCGGCCCGGGAGGTGATGGGCCGTGAGCTGGGCCTCGAACCCTCTCGGACGCTGACCGATCTGCAGCAGGCGATCCTCACCTCGGATCGCTCGCTCGACGTCGACCGATGGGCGGTGTGACGGCGACCTCCGGACACCCGTCGCCCCGTCATCGCGGTTCAGTCGACGATTCCGCGGCTGGCGGCGGCGTCGAGATCGAGCTGCCCGCCCCGCCCACGGAAGACCAGCAGGGCGACGAGAATCGCGCAGGCGGCGAAGCAGGCACCGACGAGGAGCGCGTCCCCGACCGCCTCGCCGAGGACATGCACCTGCTGCTGGGCCGCCGACGCGCCGGGCAGCGGGGTGACGTGCCGGCCGGCCGTGCCGAAGGCGGTGACCATGACGGCGAGCCCGAGCGAGCTGCCGACCTGCTGGGTCGCGTCGAGCAGGCCGGAGGCGGCACCGGAGGCCGCCTCGACGCCGTTGAGCGCGACCAGCGTGACCGGCACGAACACGATGCCGGAGCCCAGTCCCATCAGCGCGAGCGGGACGAGGACGTCGGGGGTGTAACCGCTGTCGGGCCCCACCTGGGCGAGGTAGAACATCCCGCCGGCCACGAAGACGCCGCCGATGATCATTAGCAGGCGCGGCCCGACCTTGTTCACGAGCGACGCGGCCGCCTGGGCCGAGACGATCAGGATGAGGGTGAACGGGAGGAAGGCGAGCCCGGCCCGGATGGGGGAGAAGCCCCGGACCTCCTGCAGGAACTGGACCATGAAGTAGTAGATGCCGAACAGAGTGGCCGCGCTCAGCAGCATCGTCAGGTAGCACGCCGTCCGGTCCCGCTCGCGGAACAACTGCAGCGGGGTGATCGGCTGGGAGGCGCGCAGCTCGATGAAGATGTAGGCGGTGAGGGTGACGCCGGCGACGATGAACGCGCCGATGGTCCACTGGTCGCGCCAGCCGTCACTGGCGGCGCGGATGAAGGCGTAGACCAGCGCGGCCATACCGGTCGTCGAGGTGATCGCTCCGGCCAGGTCGAAGCGGCCGGGGTGCGGGGTCGACTCGCGGACGAACCGCGGGGCCAGCGCGAGCAGGATGACGCCGATCGGCACGTTGATGAACAGCACCCAGCGCCAGGACGCCCAGCTCGTGAGCATGCCGCCGAGGATCAGGCCCAGCGCGGAACCGGCACCGGAGACGGCGGCGAACAGGCCGAAGGCGCGGTTGCGCTCTTCGCCGGCCTCGAAGTTCGTGGCAATGAGCGACAACGCGTTGGGTGAGGCGAGGGCCGCGCCGAGCCCCTGGAGGGCGCGGGTCGACAGCAGCCAGGCCGGGTTGGTCGCGAATCCCCCGACCAAGGAGGCGATGGTGAACACGGCGATGCCCGTCATGAACACCCGGCGCCGGCCGAGGATGTCGCCGGCCCGCCCGCCGAGGAGCAGGAGGCCGCCGAAGGTGACCGTGTAGCCGCTGAGCACCCAGGAGAGCTGGGTCGTCGAGAAGTCCAGCGCCTTCTGGATGGTCGGCAGCGCGATGTTGACGACGGTCGCGTCCAGGATCGTCATCAGCTGGCAGACGGCGATCACTGCGAGGGCGACGGCGGGGTTACGCCGGCGCTCGTGAGATGGCCCGACGGCGTCGACGGCGTCGACGCCGGATTCGGAGGTTACCGGACTCGACATCGGGATGCCTTTCGTGACGGACGGATATCGGCGCTGGGCCCGAGCGGATCGGGAAAGAAACGTCGATCGAATGCGCCCGGATCGGCGCGTCGAGGCGAAAAACGGCGCGCCGCATCGCGCGGCCTCGGGCGCGGGAAAGTTCGTCCCGAGGCGCGGCGTGCCGAAAGCGACTTGATGCCCCGGGCACTTGGTGCCCCGGGGAATCGGGTGCTCCTGGGATGAGCGGTTACTAGAGCGCTCCGCTCCTCGAGGCGCGCAATCGGATCCAGGCGGTGCTCGACGTGAGGATCAGCGTAGCGGCCGGCAGATGGCCGGGGTACCACTCCGCGCCGGACATGGTGGTACCGCGGATACCACCTTCCTGGTCGTTCGCGCTTCCCCGGTGTGACATTGTGCAGTCGTGGACCGGTCCGAGCTGGCGAGCTTCCTGCGCGACCGGCGCGCCCGCGTGCAGCCCGGTGACGTCGGTCTCGAGGCCGGCCGCCGGCGCCGGACGGCGGGGCTTCGCCGGGAGGAGGTCGCGCTCCTCGCCGGGATGTCGGTCGACTACTACATCCGGCTGGAGCAGGCCCGCGGTCCTCGGCCGTCCAGCCAGGTGATGACCGCCCTGGCCCGGGCGCTGCGGCTGACGGACGACGAGCGCACGCACATGTTCCGGCTGGCCAGCCTGGTGTCGGAGTCCTCGGCCGCGCCGCGCCGTGACGTGCCTTCGGTGGTGCTGCGGCTGCTCGACGGGCTCGACAACATGCCCGCCTACGTGCTCGACGCGGGGTACGACATCCTCGCCTTCAACCGGCTCGCGGCCGTCCTCCTCGGGGACTTCTCCGACCTCAGCCTGGCCGAGCGCAACATCATCCGCTGGCTCTTCCTCCAGCCCCAGCGCATGCGTTTCACCCCTGAGGAGCGGGACGCCTACGCGCGCGAGGCGGTCGCCGACCTGCGGGTCTCGGCGGCGCGCTACCCGCGGGACGCGCGGATTCGCCGGCTGATCAGGGAGCTGCTGGCCGCGAGCCCGGAGTTCGTCGAGATCTGGGCCGACCACCAGGTGGGGCCCCGGCGCGACGGTCCGAAGACGATGATCCATCCGGCCGTCGGCCCCCTGGAGCTGGAATGCCAGGTGCTGACCGTCCCCGGCCTGGAGCAGCGGGTGATCGTGTATTCCGCGTCGCCCGGGGCGTCGGCCGAGGCGCTCGACCTGCTCCGGGTGGTCGGGCTGGAGCACCTGCCCTCAGCCGGCCCGCCGGCGCGCCGGCCCTGACGGTCCCCGCGGGCCCCGACGGTCCGGGCTGGCTCTGGGGTCTGCGCTGGCCCTGACGATCTGCGTCGGCCCGACGGTCTGTCCCGGCAGAGCGCACTCCGTTGCCGGCCGGTCCTTCCTCCACCCAGACCGGGACCATTCTTGGTCTCGGTCGCCTGCGCCGCCGCCCGTCACACGAAGTATTTCACCGTGATGTCATCCCCGTTGATTGATGAATATTGCGTAAAATGTAATCTGACCTGTCGGGTCCGGGTATCCCGCTCCCCGGGACGGCTATTAAGCGCAGTACTAGGCAGATTTAAGGACGCTGCGCGAGGATGTGTCCACGCGAGCCGGTCGCACCGTCGCGCCCCTCGCGGACAGGGATATCTGCCAGTCCTCCGGGAATCTCTTCCCCTCTGTGACACCGGTCACTGGTCCGCATTCTTTCGGCGCTGCTCGCGCGCCGGGCGTTCCCGCGATGGGTATTGCCCGGCCGGGAGCACGGCCGGTGTGGAAGGAATTCTGATGAAGGTGCCGGACGTCGTTCCCGTCATCGCGAGCCAGCGGTCGCCGCACGCCTGGAAGGCCACGGCGACCGCCTACCTGCCCGCGGCGCCCGGCCCGGCCGCCGCCCTGGACCTCCTGTGCTTCCACCACGCCGGCGGCGCCGCCTCCGCCTTCACGGGCTGGTCGGCCGCCGTCGGCCCGGCGGTGCGGGTGCTCCCGGTACAGCTCCCCGGCCGGGAGCGCCGGGTCCGCGAGCCGCGCTTCCGGGAGATGACCGCCCTGCTGGACGACCTGGAACGAGAGCTCGGACCGTACCTCGAGGGCCGCTACGCCTGCTACGGGCACAGCATGGGCGCCCTCGTCGCGTTCGCGCTCGCCCACCGCCGGGCCGAGAGCGGGCGGCGCGGCCCGGTCCGCCTGCTGCTCGGGGCGCACGCCGCGCCGCACCGGCCGCGGGCGCTGGGGAGCGTCGACGGGATGGACGACCTCGCGCTGGCCCGGCTGCTGATCGGGATGGGCGGCATGTCGGAGACGCTGCTCGACTATCCCGACTGGATGGTGGCGGCGACCTCGCTCGTCCGTGACGACCTGGCGGTCTGCGCCAGCTGGCGACCACCGCCGGCGCCGCTCCCCGTCCCGATCGACGTCTTCGCCGGCGTCGACGACGCCATGGTCGGCCTGGCCGGGGCGTCCGAGTGGAGCCGCTACACCACCGGCGGGTGCGCCCTGCACCCGGTGCCCGGCGGCCACTTCTTCATCCGTGAGTCACCCGAGACCTTCCTGCCGCTGCTCGCCGCCTCCCTGGCCGCGGCGGCCCCCGCCGCCCACGGCGGGTCGCCGGCAGCCGTGCCGGCCGACGCGCGACGAGGTGAGCAGGCGTGACGGACGTGTCCCCGACCGTGCCGGTTCCTTCCGGCGCCGAGCCCATCGCGGTCCTCGGCCTGGCCTGCCGGCTGCCGCAGGCGCCGGACCCGGCCGCGTTCTGGCGCCTGTTGCGGGCCGGCTCCAGCGCCGTCACCCGGCTCGATCCCGAACGGCGGACGGGCCCGGCCTCTGACGGCGAGCGCGGTCCCCGCCTCAGCCTGCCGGGCGGCTTCCTGGACCGGATCGACACCTTCGACGCGTCGTTCTTCGGTCTCTCCCGCCGGGAGGCCGAGGCCATGGACCCCCGTCAGCGGCTGACGCTGGAGCTGGCCTGGGAGGCGCTGGAGGATGCGCGGATCCGGCCGCCCGCCCTGCGCGGGACGCCGGCCGGAGTGTTCGTCGGCGCGATGGGCGACGACTACGCCACCCTCGCCGCCCGCGCGGGCCTCGACGCGATCGGGCCGTACACCCTGACCGGGACCAACCGGGGGATCATCGCGAACCGGGCCTCCTACTTGCTGGGCCTGCGCGGCCCGAGCATCAGCGTCGACACCGGGCAGTCCTCCGCCCTGGTCGCCGTCCAGCTCGCGGTGGAGAGCCTGCGCCGCGGCGAGTCCTCGCTGGCGCTGGCCGGCGGCGTCCACCTCGTCGCCGCCGCCGAGAGCACGCTCGCCGCGGGCCGCCTCGGCGCGCTGTCCCCGGACGGGCGCTGCTTCACCTTCGACTCCCGCGCCAACGGCTATGTCCGCGGCGAGGGCGGGGGCGTCGTCGTGCTGCGCCGCCTGTCGGACGCGCTGGCCGACGGTGCCCCGATCCGGGCCGTGATCCTCGGCGGCGCCGTGAACAACGACGGCGGCGGCCCCGGCCTGACGGTGCCCGACCAGGCCGCGCAGGAGGACGTCATCCGGCGTGCCCTCGCCGACGCGAGGACGGCGCCGGACGACGTCGCCTACGTCGAGCTGCACGGCACGGGCACCAGGGCCGGCGACCCGGTGGAGGCCCGCGCGCTCGCGGCCGTCCTCGGCCCGGCCCGGGCCGGGCGCCCGGTCGCCGTCGGCTCCGTCAAGACGAACGTCGGGCACCTGGAGGCGGCCGCCGGCATCGCCGGCCTGCTCAAGGCGATCCTCAGCGTCGAGGCCGGCGAGCTGCCCGCCAGCCTGAACTACCTGGAGCCGCCGCCCGGCCTGCCGCTGGCCGAGCTGGGCCTGCGGGTCCAGACCGGCCTCGGCGCGTGGCCGGATGGCGGCGGCCGCCGCGTCGCCGGCGTGTCGTCGTTCGGCATGGGCGGCACCAACTGCCACCTGGTCGTGGCCGACTGGCCGGGCGAGCCGGCCCCGCCGGCCGCCGTGGTCGCCCGTGAGGCCACCGCCGGGCCGCACGTCCTGACGGTGTCCGGCCGCGGGGCCGCGGCGGCGCGGGCGCAGGCCCGCCGCCTGCGCGACCACCTGGCCGGCGCGCACGGGCCGACGCTCGCCGACGTCGCGCGGTCGCTGGTGACGACCCGGGTCACGTTCGAGCACCGCGCCGCCGTCGTCGGCTCGAGCCGGGACGAGCTGGTGGCCGGCCTGGACGCGTTCGCCGACGGCCTGCCCTCGGCCGGCGCCGTCGCGGGTGCCGCCCTCGTCCCGGAGGGGGCGCCGGCCCGGCCAGTGATGATCTTTCCGGGGCAGGGCTCGCAGTGGGCCGGGATGGCGCGGGAGCTCTACGCGTCCAGCCCGGTCTTCGCGGCCCGGTTGGACGAGTGCGCCGCGGTGATCGACCCGCTGGTCGGCTGGTCTCTGGTCGCGGTGGTGCGCGGCGACGTCGCCGAGATCGACGGGCGGCCGGCGATGGACCGCCTCGAGGTCATCCAGCCGGCGCTGTTCGCCGTGATGGTCTCGTTGGCCGCGCTGTGGCGATCGGTCGGCGTCGAGCCGGCCGCCGTCGTCGGCCACAGCCAGGGCGAGCTCGCGGCGGCCTGCGTGGCCGGCGCCCTGTCGCTGGAGCAGGCGGCCCGGGCAGTCGTCCGGCGGACCCATGCCCTGGGTGAGATCGCCGGCAGTGGCGGGCTGCTGTCCGTGCCGCTGGGGGCCGCGGACGTGACCGCCCGGCTGGCCGCCTTCGACGGCCGGATCGTCCTGGCGGCGGTCAACGGGCCGTCCTCGACGGTGGTCGGCGGCGCGCCGGCCGACCTGGAGGCGTTCGCCGCCGCCTGCGCGGCCGACGGGCTGCGCGCCCGCACCGTCCCGATCGACTACGCCTCGCACACGCCGGCGGTCGAGCGGGTCCGCGAGACCGTGCTGGCCGACCTCGCGGAGGTCGCGCCGCGCCCGGCCGGCGTGCCCTTCTACTCGACCGTCACCGGCGACCGGATCGACGGGTCCCTGCTGGACGCGGACTACTGGTACCGCAACCTCCGGGAGCCGGTCCGGATGGAGACGGCCATCCGCGCGCTTCTCGCGGCCGGGCACCGGCTCTTCGTCGAGGTCAGCCCGCACCCGGTGCTCGTCGTCGGCGTGACCGAGACGATCGACGCCGTCGCGGACGAGACGCACGCGGCGCGGGCCGCCGTCGACGCGGCGGCCGATCACGAGACCGCCGGGGACACGCTGTCCGGGGACACGCTGTCCGGGGACACGCTGTCCGGGGAGACGGCGTCCGGGGACACGGCGCTCGCGGGCGTCGGCGACGCGGTGGCACTGGGCACGCTGCGCCGCGGGGACGGCTCGTGGCGGGCGTTCCTGACCAGCGTGGCCAGGGTGTGGACCCGGGGCGGCGCGGTCGACTGGGCCCCGGTCTGGGCGGCCGTGGGCGGCGCGGCGGCCCGCGACGTCTCGCTGCCGACCTACGCGTTCCAGCGGGAGCGGTACTGGCTGGCCGGGAGCGACCAGGTCGGCGGTGCCGGCGCGGTGGCCGGCGGCCATGACCTCGGCGCGGAGC
>NZ_MBLO01000115.1 GCF_001854805.1 Pseudofrankia coriaricola | reverse complement strand
CCGGCGTGGCCGCCGTCGCCGCGGCCGACTCGGCGGGACCGGACGGATCAGCGGGCGCCGGCGCCGGCGGGCAGGCTTCGACCGGGGCGGACACGGCGCTGGGCCGACGCCTGGCTGGGCTCGCCCCGGCCGAGGCCGCCCGGGTGGCGCTGGAGGTCGTCCGCGAGTCCATGTCGGCCGTGCTCGGCGGCGGCGCGGGCGAGATCGACGTCCGCCGGCCGTTCCGCGACGCCGGCTTCGACTCCCTGATGGCGGTGGAGCTGCGGGGCCTGCTGAGCGCGGCCACCGGCCTGCGGCTGGGCTCCGGCGTGCTGTTCGACTACCCGACGCCGGCCGCGCTCGCCCGGCGGCTGCGCGACCTGCTGGCCCCGCGGCCGTCCCGGCCGTCCACCGGGCCGGGCGCCGGCCGGGCCGCCGCGGACGACCCGATCGTCATCGTCGGGATGGGCTGCCGCTACCCGGGCGACGTGGCGTCGCCGGACGACCTGTGGGACCTGGTCGCGCGCGGCGCCGACGGGATCTCCGGCTTCCCCACCGACCGCGGCTGGGAGCTGGCGGAGCTCTACGACCCGGACCCGGCGGCGGCCGGGCACAGCTACGTCCGTGACGGCTACTTCCTGGCCGGGGCGACCCGGTTCGACGCCGCCTTCTTCGGGATCTCCCCGCGCGAGGCGGCGGCGATGGACCCGCAGCAGCGGGTGCTGCTGGAGACCGCCTGGGAGGCGCTGGAGCGGGCCGGTGTCGACCCGCTCTCCCTGGCCGGCGAGCCGGTCGGCACCTTCGTCGGCGCGATGGCCGGCGACTACGGCCCCCGGCTGCACCAGGCGCCGAGCAGCCTTGGCGGGTATGTCCTGACCGGCGGCGCCGGAAGCGTCGCCTCCGGCCGGATCGCGTACACCCTCGGCCTGGAGGGTCCGGCGGTGACGGTCGACACGGCGTGCTCGTCGTCGTTGGTGGCGTTGCATCTGGCGGCGTCGTCGCTGCGGGCGGGGGAGTGCTCGCTGGCGCTGGCGGGTGGGGTGACGGTCATGTCCACCCCCGGCATGTTCGTGGAGTTCTCCCGTCAGCGCGGGCTGGCCCGGGACGGCCGCGCGAAGGCGTACGCCGAGGCCGCCGACGGCACGGCCTGGTCGGAGGGTGTGGGTCTGCTGGTGCTGGAGCGGCTGTCGGATGCGCGGCGTAACGGTCATGAGGTGCTGGCGGTGGTGTCGGGTTCGGCGGTGAACCAGGACGGTGCGTCGAATGGTCTGACGGCGCCGAATGGTCCGTCGCAGGAGCGGGTGATCCGGGCGGCGTTGGCGTCGGCCGGGTTGTCGGGTGCCGATGTGGACGTGGTGGAGGGGCATGGGACGGGGACGACGTTGGGGGACCCGATCGAGGCCGGTGCGCTGCTGGCCACCTGCGGGCAGGGCCGTCCCGAGAACCGGCCGCTGCTGCTGGGGTCGCTCAAGTCGAACATCGGCCACACCCAGGCGGCCGCCGGGGTCGGCGGTGTGATCAAGATGGTGCTGGCGATGCGGCACGGCCTGGTTCCGCCGACGCTGCACGTCGACGCGCCGTCCTCACATGTGGAGTGGGAGTCCGGGGCGGTCGAGCTGGCCACCGAGGCCCGCCCCTGGCCGGACACCGGCCGCCCCCGCCGGGCCGGGGTCTCGTCGTTCGGCATCAGCGGCACCAACGCCCACGTGATCATCGAGACGCCGGCGAAGCCGGCGGACGCGCCCACCGCGGCCGAGCCCGTCGGCCCGGCGGCCTCGGCAGAGCTCGCCGCGTCGGCCGTCGCGGCCGCGCCGACGGCGCCCGCCTACCCGGTCGTGCCGTGGGTGATCTCCGGCACGGGTGACGCGGCCCTCGCCGCGCAGGCCGACCGGTTGCGCGGCTTCCTGGTCGCCCGGCCGGCTCCTCGGCCCGCCGACGTCGGCCACGCCCTCGCCACGGCCCGGGCGGCGCTGCCCAGCCGGGCCGTCCTGCTCGGGTCTCGCCCCGAGCAGCTTCTGGGCGGGCTGAGCGTCCTGGCGGAGGCCGAGGGCGCTCCCGCCGGGCCGGCGAGCCTGAGCCCCGGCGCCTCGGACGCCCTCGCCTCCGCCACCGTCGTGCGGGCCGGCGCGGCCGGGCGCACGGGCCCGGGCGCCGGCGTCGTGTTCGTCTTCCCGGGCCAGGGCGCCCAGTGGGCCGGCATGGCCCTCGAACTGATGGCGGCGTCCACGGTCTTCCGCGACCGGATGGAGGCCTGCCGCGCGGCGCTGGCGCCGCACGTCGCCTGGAGCCAGCCCCGCCAGCCGCCGGTCGACGTAGCCGCCGGTGCTGAGGCGGCCGGTGGCGAGGCGGCCGGTGACGAGATCGGCGGCGTCGTCGATGGCGCGGCCGGCGAGGCGGAGGGCGACGCGGCTGGCTGGACGTGGGCCGAGGTGCTGGCCGGGGACGCGCCGGCGGCGCCGCTGGACCGGGTGGACGTCGTGCAGCCCGCGCTGTTCGCGGTGATGGTGTCGCTGGCCGCCCTGTGGCGCGCGCACGGGGTGGAGCCGGCCGCGGTCGTCGGCCACAGCCAGGGCGAGATCGCCGCCGCGCACGTCGCCGGCGCGCTGAGCCTCGACGACGCGGCCCGGATCGTCGCCAGGCGCAGCCGCGCCCTGATCGCGCTGGCCGGGCAGGGCGGCATGGTCTCGCTGCCGCTGGCCGGCGAGGCGGCCGAGGAGCTGCTGGCCGGCTGGCCGGGACGGATCGGGCTCGCCGCGCTGAACGGGCCGCGCTCCACCGTCGTGTCGGGCGACGCGGCGGGCCTCGACGAGCTGCTGGCCGAGTGCGCGCGGCGCGGCGTCGACGCCCGCCGGGTCCCCGTCGACTACGCCTCGCACTCGGCGCACGTGGAACGCATCCGGGACGACCTGCTCGCCGCCCTCGGGCCGGTCACGCCAGGACCGGCGGCCGTCGAGATGTGCTCGACCGTCACCGGCGAGCCGGTCGGCGACGGCGCGCTCGACGCCGACTACTGGTACCGCAACCTGCGCGGGACCGTCCGGTTCGAGGCGGCCGTGCGGCTGCTGGCCGGGCGGGGGCACCGGACCTTCGTCGAGATGAGCCCGCACCCGGTGCTGACGGTGGGGCTCCAGGAGACCTTCGACGCGCTGGGCGACGCCGCCTCCGGTGCCGTGGCACTGGGCACCCTGCGCCGCCACGACGGGAGCCGGACACGGTTCCTCACCGCGCTCGCCGAGGCCTACGTGCACGGCGTCGGCGTGCGCTGGGCGGCCGCGTTCGACGGCCTCGCCCCGCGCCGCGTCGAGCTGCCGACCTACGCCTTCGCCCCGGACCGGCACTGGCTGGACCCGGCGGCGGACGCGAATGGCGCGAACGTCACCCGGGTTGGCCTCGAAGGCGCCGGCCATCCCCTGCTCGGCGCGGTCGTCGAGCTGGCCGACGGCGGCGGCCTGGTGCTGACCGGCCGCCTGTCGCGGTCCGACGCCCCCTGGCTCGCCGACCACGCCGTCTTCGGCTCGGTGCTGGTGCCGGGGACGGCGCTGCTCGAGATGGTCATGCTGGCCGGGGACCGGGCCGGCTGCGACGTCGTCGACGACCTGACGTTGGCCGCCCCGCTGGCGCTGGCCGAGCGAGGCCCGGTCACGGTGCAGATCAGCGTCGGCCCGCCGGACGGCGACGGCGGGCGTTCGGTGAGCCTCTTCTCCCGGCCGGGCGCCGACGCGCCGTGGACCCGGCACGCCCACGGCCGGCTGGCGATGGCCCCGCCAGAGCCGGGCCCGGCGCACGCCGACGCGGCGGAGCTGGCGGCCTGGCCGCCCCGGGACGCCGCGCCGGTCGACCTCGCCGGCTTCTACCCCGCGGCCGCCACGGCGGGCTTCGCCTACGGCCCGGCCTTCCGGGGCATGCGGGAGCTGTGGCGCCGGGGAGCGGACACGTTCGTCGAGGCCGAGCTGACCGGGGACGCCGCGGCCGCCGCCGGCGCGCACCTCCTGCACCCGGCGCTGCTCGACGCGGTGCTGCACGCCGCCTTCGTGGGCGCCGGCGACGGACGGATCTTCACGGGCACGGCGCTGCCGTTCGCCTGGTCCGGCGCCCGGGTCACGGCGTCCGGCGCGACGCGGGTGCGTGCCCGGCTGCGCCGGCTCGGCCCCGAGACCGTGACGATCGACGTCGCGGACTGCGTCGGCCTCCCGGTCGCCCAGGTCGCGTCGCTGCTGATCCGGCCGGCCGACGCGGACACGGTCGCCGCCGCGGCACGCGGAGCCGCTCCCGTCGCGTCGCCAGCGGCCGGCGGCCGGCTTCACGTCGTCGACTGGGTGCC
>NZ_MBLO01000114.1 GCF_001854805.1 Pseudofrankia coriaricola | reverse complement strand
GGTAGCCAGCGCCCGCACCGCCTCCGGGTCACCCGGAGTGGGATCCGCGGCCAGACCGACTGCCTGCCACTCGCTGCTCATCCCAGCGTCCTCCCACCCCGAACGCATCGTCCGGCGACCTGGCCGGTGACCGCGGTGACCGGGTCGGGAACCACTTCGGGACCGCGGGCGGGCAATCCGCACCGAGCGACTCGCACCGGGCGAGCTGACGCACCGTCGCGCCGACCGTCGGCGGATCCGATCCGGATCAGAATCCGCCCAACCGGGCATGAAGTGCGCCGTCCCGATGATCAGGACCTGGCTTCCCGGGCAGCGAGATCCCCGACGCGACAGCCACCGTTCGTCACTCGATGAGCGCGAACGGTATCGCACATCCGACGCCTATATCCCGCGGTTATGAGAGTTTTCGCCCGCGGCACCGTGACGCGGGAGGCACCCAGAAGCTAACGCCGCCAACGCCGCGCTGGACGCTACACGGGTGAGACGGCGGCCCCCGCTGTCACGAAAGGCAGGTTGGCGGCGCCGCGGACGTTCGACGAGACCTTCATGACGGCCCGGCCCGGATCAGCCACGAAGTCGGGGAAACGCTTCAGGACCTCCTCCAACGCGATCTTGATCTCCAGTCGGGCGAGGTGGGCGCCGAGGCAGCGGTGGATGCCGAAGCCGAAGAACACCGTCGACGGCTCGTCGTGGCGGTTCAGGTCGAACGCGTTGGGGTTCTCGTAGACCCGTTCGTCGCGCAGGGCCGAGCCGGTGATCAGCATGACCCGCTGGCCGGCGGGGATCGTGACGCCGTGCAGCTCGACGTCGCGGGTGGTGGTCCGGCCCTGCAGCTGCGAGGGGGCGTCGAAACGCAGGGTCTCGCCGGCGGCCCGGTCGTAGAGGGAGGGATCGGACAGCAGCAGCCGGCGCTGGTCGGGGAACCGGGTGAGGGCCATCAGGCCGTTCGGGATGGCCTTGGCGACGGTCTCGTGGCCGGCGGTGCCCAGCTCCAGGAACCGGAACGCGATCTCGTCGTCCGGCAGGGTCCGGGTCGAGCCGTCCTCGTCGTCCTCCACCTCGGTGGTGATCAGCAGGCTGATCGGGTCATCCGTCGGGTTCCGGCGTCGTTCGGCCGCCAGCGAGAGGTAGATGTTGATGATCTCCATGTTGGCGGCCACGAACTCCGCCTCGGAATCGACGCCTTCGCCACGGGCGAGCATGCGGTCGCTGCACTCGTTGATGGTCTGCCGGTACTCCTCGGGGATCCCGAGCAGCTCGCTGATCACGTCCAGCGGCAGCTGGACAGAGAAGTCGCGGACGGCGTCGAACTCGTCGGCGTCGAGGAACCGGTCGAGCAGCTCGCCGGCGCGGCGGCGGATGTAGGGCTCGAGGGCCAGCATCCGGCGCGGCGAGAACACCTTGCTGACGATCTTGCGGTGCCAGCGGTGTTCCGGCGGGTCCCTCAAGATGATCATCGGGGCGCCGGCCTCGCGGCCTTCGATCGTGACGCCGCCGGTGCTGGAATAGGTCTGCCAGTCGTTGTGAGCCGCCAGGACGTCGGCGTGCCGCGACAACGCCCAGAAGCCAAGCTCGGCGTTGTGGTGGACAGGCGCCTCATCTCGCAACGCCCGGTAGACCGGGTACGGGTCGCGATAGGTCGCGAGGTCGTACGGGTTGAACTCGACCATCCGCACTCCTGAGCAGACACCGGGACGTGCGAGGAGGGTACCAATCCGTCCCGGAAGAGGGTGGAGAACGCGTGCCGCCCAGGCGGCGACGGGCGCACACCGGACGCCAGCCAGGCGTCAGCGCCGTAGCAGGCATAAAGTATCCAATCCGCAAGGCGGATACAACCTCTACAAACCCCAGACACGGCGACGCGCCCCCGGCCGAGGAAGGACCGGAGGCGCGTGGCGGATGATCGGGTCGGGCTACCCGCGGGTGACGTCGGCGAGGACGGCCTCGAGGCGGGCGGCGACCTCGTCGGGGGTGCCGGAGCCGTCGACGGTGCGCAGGATGCCGCTGGCCGCGTAGTAGGCGCGCAGCGGGGCCGTGCGTTCGGCGAAGACCTTCAGGCGCCGCCGGGCGGTCTCCTCGTCGTCGTCCAGCCGGTCCTCGGAACGGGCGCGGTGCCTGATCCGCTCCAGCACGGTGGACTCGTCGACGTCAAGGTCGAGCACGACGTCCAGCGCGCAGCCCGCGGCCGCGAACCTCGCGTCGAACGCCTCGGCCTGCGCGAGCGTGCGCGGGAAGCCGTCCAGCAGGAAGCCCTGGCAGACGTCCGCGGCCGGGGTGGCCGGCCGCGCCGCGGTCAGGGTGTCGCCGGAGAGCGTGGACGCACCAGCGCCAGCGGCCGCACCGGCGTCAGACGACGCGCCGAGAGCCGCGTCCATCGAGGCGCGCGCGGTCGCGGGCACGTGGTCGACCACCGCGGCGGCGGTGGAGCCGTAGAGGCGGTCGGCGACCAGGTCGAGTACCAGTTCGTCGGGGACGAGCTCGCCCGCACGAACGAACGCCTCGGCGCGGCGGCCGAGCGGGGAACGAGCGGCGATCTCGGCATCGAGCAGCCGACCGGTAGAGATCGCCGGGACGCGGTAACGGGAGCCGATCCGGGCGGCCTGCGTCCCCTTGCCTGAGCCCGGCGGTCCGAGCAGCACGACTCTCACCGAATGGACCCTACCCCGCACCAAACCCCCATAAACATGGATGACCTGTAAGCAACCTGACCCGGCACATTCGGAACGTTGCGGGAATCACTGGCGATCCCGGAGGCCGTCAGCCCCGCCGGGGCCCGGGCAGCGTATCCGTCAGCGTCGCGATACGTCCACCCGGCCGTGGCCCATGGCCCGCCGCATGTCTTCCGGCGCCCTGGGCCGTCTGGCTCCATCCGCTTCCATGCCGCCCATGGCGGCGGAGATCCGACCGCGAGCCGCCCGGCCATAGCCCCCGGGACTACGAAGAAAATCCCATTCTCAGAGAAGCAAATCACATTCTACGAATGCCGATGGCCGGTTGCCGTGTCACTCGACACGGCAACCGGCCACGGGAATTTCCACAGGAATGTAGAAGCAATGGAACCGCGGGACGCCGAGCCTGGCGACCGCCCTATCGGCGGGTTGGGGTGATCGGGTCGGGCAGGTCGGTGGTGCCGACCAGGTAGCGGTCGACGGCGGCCGCGGCCGAGCGGCCCTCGGCGATCGCCCAGACGATGAGCGACTGGCCACGGCCCATGTCGCCGGCGACGAACACGCCGGGCACCGAGGTCTGCCAGCCGGCGTCGCGGGCCACGTTGCCGCGCCCGTCCAGCTCGACGCCCAGGTCGCCCAGCAGGCCCTCGCGCTGCGGGCCGACGAAACCCATCGCCATCAGCACCAGCTCGCAGGGCAGCTCGGTGTCGGTGCCCTCGACCTTCTGGAACCTCCCGTCGACCATCTGGACCTCGTGCATCCGCAGCGCGCGCAGCCGGCCCTCGTCGTCGCCGAGGAAGGACTCGGTCGAGACGGCGTAGACCCGCTCGCCGCCCTCCTCGTGCGCCGACGACACCCGGTAGACCAGCGGGTAGCTCGGCCACGGGTTCGCCGGCGGCCGGGACTCCGGCGGGCGGGGCATGATCTCCAGCTGGTGCACGGAGACCGCGCCCTGGCGGTGGGCGGTGCCCAGGCAGTCGGCGCCGGTGTCGCCACCGCCGATCACGACGACCCGCTTGCCCGCCGCGGTGATCGGCGGCTCG
Organism: Pseudofrankia coriaricola; assembly: GCF_001854805.1. Classification (GTDB taxonomy): domain Bacteria; phylum Actinomycetota; class Actinomycetes; order Frankiales; family Frankiaceae; genus Pseudofrankia. The sequence continues at coordinate 181,735 of NZ_MBLO01000114.1, read as the reverse complement.
GCGAGGTCGCCCTCCTGCACCTTGTTGGCCAGCGGCAGGAACTCCATCGCCTGGTGGACGCCGGAGAACTCCCGCCCGGGCACCGGCAGGTCGCGCCCGATGGTCGAGCCACCGGCCAGTACCACCGCGTCGTGCGACGCGCGCAGCTCGTCCGCGCTGATGTCGACGCCGACATTGCAGGAGGCGACGAACCTCGTCCCCTCGGCCGCCATCTGCTCGAGACGGCGGTTGAGGACGGCCTTCTCCATCTTGAACTCGGGAATGCCGTACCGGAGCAGGCCGCCGATCCGGTCGGCGCGCTCGTAGACGGTGACGTCGTGCCCGGCCCGGGTGAGCTGCTGGGCGGCGGCGAGCCCGGCGGGGCCGGAGCCGACGACGGCGACCTTCTTCCCGGTGCGCGTCGACGGCGGCACCGGGTCGACGCCCCGGCCGTCGGCGAACGCCCGGTCGATGATCGAGACCTCGATCTGCTTGATCGCCACCGGGTCGTCGGAGATCCCGAGGACGCAGGCCGCCTCGCACGGCGCCGGGCACAGCCGCCCGGTGAACTCCGGGAAGTTGTTCGTCGCGTGCAGCCGGTCGATCGCCTCCCCCCACTCCCCCCGGCGGGCGAGGTCGTTCCACTCGGGGATGAGGTTGCCGAGCGGGCAGCCGTTGTGGCAGAAGGGGATGCCGCAGTCCATGCACCGCGCCGCCTGCGCGGTCAGCGCGGGCGAGGGGAACTCCTCGTACACCTCACGCCAGTCCTGGATCCGCACGTCCACGGGCCGGCGCGCCGGCAGCTCCCGGTGGTGCCGGAGAAACCCAGTCGGGTCAGCCATGCCGCTCCTTATTTCTGGTTCGCTTCGTCCGGGCAGCGCGCTCCGGCCTCGTACTCGCTTCGCTCCTACGAGACCTCCGCGCGCTGTCCTCCTACGCTCACGGGCGCTGCGGCGACCTCCGCTGCGGCCCAACCACTTCGCTTCGCTCGTGGCCGGGCCTCCGCGGAGGCGCGCCTTCGCGCCAGCTCGGTTGCGTCCCGCTTGAGCGTTGCTAGACCACAGCACACCGCCGCGGGGGCACATCGCTTCGCTCGTGGGCGCGCCTCCGCGCCCAGCTCAGTCGCGGGATCCTGAGCGTTCCCTGCCAGGGTTGCCCCTGGCAGCTCTCTGCGTCGCCCTACTCCGGGATCCTGACCGTTCCCCACCTGGGTTACCCCTGGCGGGTCCCCGGCTCGCCTCACTCGTGGAAGGGCTGCGGGCTTCCGCCGAGTCTGGCGGCGAACACGGTCGCCCAACCCAGCCCCCCCCGCCTCAGCTGCGCGCGGAGGCCATGATCAGGTCCTCGGCGGAGATCCCCTGCTCCTTGGCCTGCTTTATCGCGGTCAGTACCCGCTTGTAGTCGCGGGGCATGATCTTGACGAACTTCTCCTGCTCGTCCTCCCAGCCGGCCAGCAGCCGGGCGGCGACCGTCGAGCCGGTCTCCCGGCGGTGGCGGGTGAGCAGGCCGACCAGCTGCGACCGGTCCTCGGCGTCAAGCGGCTCCACGTCGACCATCTCGGTGTTGATCCGCGTGACCACCGGGGCGTACAGGTAGGCGACGCCGCCGCTCATGCCGGCCGCGAAGTTGCGCCCGATCGGTCCGAGCACCGCGACCGTGCCGCCGGTCATGTACTCGCAGCCGTGGTCGCCCACGCCCTCGACGACCGCGGTCGCGCCCGAGTTGCGGACGCAGAACCGCTCGCCGACGACGCCGCGGAAGTACGCCTCGCCCGCGGTCGCGCCGTAGAGCAGCACGTTGCCGGCGATGGTGTTCTCCTCGGCGCGCAACGGCGTCTCCTTCGGCGGGAAGACGATGATCCGCCCGCCGGACAGGCCCTTGCCGGTGTAGTCGTTGGCGTCGCCCTCCAGGGTGAGGGTGATGCCGCGCGGGACGAACGCGCCGAAGCTCTGGCCGGCCGAGCCGGTGAAACGCAGCGAGATCGTGTCGTCCGGCAGGCCGACCGCGCCATAACGGCGGGTGACCTCGTAGCCGAGCATGGTGCCGACGGTCCGGTTCACGTTGCGGATCGGCATCTCCAGCCACACGGGCCGGCCGTCCTCGAGCGCGCCCTCGCACAGCTGGATGAGCGAGTTGTCGAGCGCCTTGTCGAGGCCGTGGTCCTGGCTCGCCGAGTTGCGCAGCGACCCGCCGAAGGGCGTCTCCGGGGTGTGTAGCAGCGGGCTGATGTCCAGGCCCTCGGCCTTCCAGTGCTCGACGGCGGCCGTCGCGTCGAGCAGGTCCACCCGGCCGACGGCCTCCTCGAGCGTCCGGAAGCCCAGGTGCGCGAGGTACCCGCGCACCTCCTCGGCGATGAACGTGAAGAAGTTCTCGACGAACTCCGGCTTGCCGGTGAACCGGGCGCGCAGCGCCGGGTTCTGGGTCGCCACGCCCACGGGACAGGTGTCGAGGTGGCAGACCCGCATCATCACGCAGCCGGCGACGACCAGCGGCGCGGTCGCGAAGCCGAACTCCTCGGCGCCCAGCAGCGCGCCGATGACGACGTCGCGGCCGGTCTTGAGCTGGCCGTCGACCTGCACCACGATCCGGTCGCGCAGGCCGTTGAGCAGCAGCGTCTGCTGCGTCTCGGCCAGGCCCAGCTCCCACGGGGCGCCGGCGTGCTTGAGCGACGTCAGCGGCGAGGCGCCGGTGCCGCCGTCGTGGCCGGAGATGAGCACGACGTCGGCATGCGCCTTGGACACGCCGGCGGCGACGGTGCCGACGCCGACCTCGGCGACCAGCTTGACGTGCACCCGCGCCTTCGGGTTCGAGTTCTTCAGGTCGTGGATGAGCTGGGCGAGGTCCTCGATCGAGTAGATGTCGTGGTGCGGCGGCGGCGAGATCAGGCCGACCCCCGGCGTCGAGTGGCGGGTCTTCGCGATCCATGGGTAGACCTTGTGGCCGGGCAGCTGGCCGCCCTCGCCGGGCTTGGCGCCCTGCGCCATCTTGATCTGCAGGTCGTCGGCGTTGACGAGGTACTCACTGGTCACGCCGAACCGGCCGCTGGCGACCTGCTTGACCGCCGAGCGGCGCAGGTCGCCGTTCTCGTCCGGGACGAACCGCTCGGCGTCCTCGCCGCCCTCGCCGGTGTTCGACTTGCCGCCGAGGCGGTTCATCGCGATCGCGAGCGTCTCGTGCGCCTCGGCGCTGATCGAGCCGTAGGACATCGCGCCGGTGGCGAACCGCTTGACGATCTCGGAGACCGGCTCGACCTGCTCGATCGGGATGGGCCGGCGCAGGCCGGGCCGCAGCTCGAACAGGCCGCGCAGGGTGGCGTTGCGCCTGGAGAGCTCGTCGACCTTGGACGTGTACTGCTTGAACACCTCGTACTGGCGGGTACGGGTGGCGTGCTGCAGCAGGAACACCGTCTCCGGGTTGAACAGGTGCAGCTCGCCCTCGCGGCGCCACTGGTACTCGCCGCCGACCTCGAGGCTGCGGTGCGCGAGCTCGGTGGCCACCCGCGGGTAGGCGCGGGTGTGCCGGGCGGCGACCTCGGCGGCGAGCACGTCGATGCCGACGCCCTCGAGGCGCGAGGCGGTGCCGGTGAAGTACCGGTCGATGACGTCGGAGCGCAGGCCGATCGCCTCGAAGACCTGGGCGCCGGTGTAGCTGGCGATGGTGGAGATGCCCATCTTGGACATCACCTTCAGGACGCCCTTGCCGAGCGCCTTGATGAGGTTCTTCTCGGCCTGCTCCGGGGTGACGCCCTCGATCTCGCCGTGGCTGATGAGGTCCTCGACGCTCTCGAACGCCAGGTACGGGTTGACCGCGGCGGCGCCGTAGCTGGCGAGCAGCGCGATGTGGTGCACCTCACGCGCGTCGCCGCTCTCGACGATCAGGCCGACCTTGGTGCGGGTCTTCTCCCGGATCAGGTGGTGGTGCACGGCGGCGGTGAGCAGCAGCGACGGGATCGGGGCGAGCCGCTCGTCGGAGTCGCGGTCGGACAGCACGATGACGCGGGCGCCGTCGGCGATGGCCGCGCTCACCCCGGCGCAGATCTCCTCGATCCGGGCCGCGAGCGAGGCGCCCCCGCCGGCGACCTCGTAGAGGCCGCGGACGGTTACCGCGGCGAAGCCGGGCATGTCACCGTCGTCGTTGATGCCGATGATCTTCCCCAGCTCGGTGTTGCTGATCACCGGATAGGGGATGTGGATCACCCGGCAGGTCGCGGGGCTGGCCTCGAGCAGGTTGCCCTCGGGCCCCAGGTAGTTGCCGAGGCTGGTGACCAGCTCCTCGCGGATGGCGTCCAGCGGCGGGTTGGTGACCTGCGCGAACAGCTGCTGGAAGTAGTCGAACAGCAGCCGCGGCCGCTCGGAGAGCACGGCGATCGGGGTGTCCGTGCCCATCGAGCCGATCGGCTCCGCGCCGGCGCGCGCCATCGGCGCGACGAGGATCCGCAGCTCCTCCTCGGTGTAGCCGAAGACCTGCTGGCGGCGGGTGATCGAGGCGTGGCTGTAGACGACCCGCTCGCGGGCGGGCAGGTCGGCGAGCTCGATGACGCCGGCGTGCAGCCACTCCCCGTAGGGCGACGCCGAGGCGAGCTCCGACTTGATCTCGTCGTCGCTGACGATCCGGCCCTTGGCGGTGTCGATGAGGAACATCCGGCCGGGCTGCAGCCGGCCCTTCTGGATCACCCGGTGCGGCGGGATGTCGAGCACGCCGACCTCGGAGGCCATGACGACCAGGCCGTCGTCGGTGACCCAGTAGCGCGACGGGCGCAGGCCGTTGCGGTCCAGCACCGCGCCGATCATCGTGCCGTCGGTGAAGGCGATCGACGCCGGGCCGTCCCACGGCTCCATGAGCGTGGCGTGGAACTTGTAGAAGGCCCGCCGCTTCGGGTCCATCTCCGCGTGGTTCTCCCACGCCTCCGGGATCATCATGAGGACGGCGTGCGGCAGGCTGCGCCCGCCCAGGTGCAGCAGCTCGAGGACCTCGTCGAAGCTGGCCGAGTCGCTGGCGCCGTTCGCGCAGATCGGGAACAGCCGGGAGAACTCACCGGGGATCAGGTCGCTGGCCAGCAGGGCCTCGCGGGCGCGCATCCAGTTGCGGTTGCCGCGGACGGTGTTGATCTCGCCGTTGTGCGCGATCAGCCGGTAGGGATGCGCCAGCGGCCAGCTCGGGAAGGTGTTCGTCGAGAACCGGCTGTGTACCAGGGCGATGGCGCTGGCGAACCGCGGGTCGTCGAGGTCGGGGAAGTAGGCCGACAGCTGATGGGTGGTCAGCATCCCCTTGTAGGTCAGCGTGCGCGCCGACAGCGACGGGAGGTAGACGCCGGTCGCCCGCTCGATCCGCTTGCGCAGGCAGAACGCCCGCCGCTCCAGCTCCATGACGTCGAACGGCGTGTCGTCCTCGACCGGCGCCCCGACGGCCGGCGCGACCGCGACACCGGGCAGGGTGACAAACAGCTGACGCATCCGGGGCTCGACCTCGCGCGCGGCGTGGCCCACGATGTGGCTGACGACCGGCACCTCGCGCCAGCCGAGCAGCCGCAGGCCCTCCTGCCGGGTCAGCCGGCCGATGGTGCGCACGGCCTCGTCACGGTCACCGGCCACCTGCGGGAGGAACGCGATGCCGACGGCGTACCGGCCAGCGGCCGGCAGCGGGAAACCCGCCACGTCCCGCAGGAACACGTCCGGGACCTGGACGAGAATGCCGGCTCCGTCGCCCGTGTCCGGGTCGCTACCCGAGGCTCCCCGATGGTCGAGGTTGCGCAGTACCGTGAGGCCCTGGTCGACCAGCTCGTGACTACGCCGGCCGTGCACATCGACGACGAAACCGACGCCGCAGGCGTCGTGCTCGAGGGAGGGATCGTAGAGACCTTGCTTAGTCGGCATCCGGAGGTGTCCTGTCCGTCTTCAGGGCCTGAAGGGGTGCGGACGACGCTGTCCGGGTGACGCGACGACGGCCTGGTGGCACCGGGCGCGAGGCACGGTGCCCTGGGCACAACGCGCCTCGGAGTCTTCCGGGGGCGCGGAAGACCCATCCCGAGCAGCTAGGACCCGAGCAGGTGGGACCAGGTCGGCTGGGGCAGGGCGCGGTGAGCCAGTCGCGTCATACGCTGCAACGAGTGTGCCACGTGGCCGCCCGTTTCGCTGAGATCGTCAGTGTCCGCCAGGTCACATGAATGTGACAGTTGTGTTCCACACAATGCCGTCTTACTCTGGGCCGCCCGGTTCGTCCCCCTCTTTCGGGCTGTATGTACCCGCCGTCCCGGCCGTCCCGGCCGACCCGCGGCCCGGCTAGCTGACACCGCCGACAAGAACGCCGACCAGGTAGGTGGCGCCGGCCGCGAGCGCGCCGAGGGCGAGCTGGCGGGCGCCGGACAGCAGCGGCGGACGGCCGGTGAACCGGCTGACGGCCGCCCCGACGGCGACCAGCGCGACGGCGGCCAGCACGGCGCTCGCCAGGAACGTGTCGGCGCCGAGCAGGTACGGCAGGACGGGTATCAGGGCTCCGACGGCGAACGCCGCGAACGACGCCCCCGCGGCGACCAGCGCGCTCGGCAACCGGCCGGGTGTCACGCCCAGCTCTTCCTGGCTGTGGATCGCGAGCGCGACCTCCGGGTCGACGTGCAGCTGGCGGGCCACCGCCTCGGCGAGCGTCGGGTCGACGCCCTTCCTCGCGTAGGTGGCGGCGAGCTCGGCGCGCTCGTCCGCCGGGAAGTCCGACAGCGCGCGGCGCTCCACCTCGATCTCGGCGGCCATCGCCTCGTTCTGTGACATGACCGACGTGTACTCACCGGTGGCCATCGAGAACGCGCCGGCCGCCAGCCCCGCGAGCCCGGCGAGCACCGCCGTCGACCGCGACGAGTCGCCACCCGCGAAGCCGGAGAGCAGCGCGACGTTGCTGACCAGCCCGTCCATCACGCCGAACACCGCCGGGCGCAGCCAGCCACCGGAGATGTCGCGATGCGTGTCCCGGTGCTGGTGGCCCCACCGGGCCCCCTCCCGCGCGGGAGGGCCCTCCCCTCTGCCTCGGGCGGCGTCCGGCCCGGAGCCGCCCGAGGGCGGCCCCGGGTGGGGGTCAGGCATCGCGCGGGCCACCGCCAGCGGGGCTGCCGTCGCCGTCGCCGGCCGCCGCGACGCCGCTCGCCTTGTCCAGGCCGACCCGCGCGGCGACGGCGCCGGCCGTGACGACCTCGCCCTTCTGCGCGGAGTCCGCGCTGGCCGGGGCGGGGACAGTGGCCGGCGCGGGGACGGCCGCCGGCGCGGCGGTGTCCACGGGCGTCGTCTCCACCGGCTTCGGCTCCGATGGCGTCCCGTCCGCCGATGCCGCGTCCGCTGGCGTCAGGTCCGCGGGCTCCGCCGCGGCGCCCGCCGCCGTCTCCGTCGGCTTGGCGTCCGTCGTCGAGTTCTGCTCGGCCGGGGCCGCGGCGCCGCCGGTCTCGCTGGTCTCACCCGTCTCGGCCGTCTCGCCGGCGGTGGCCCCCGCGGGCTGCTCGCCGGCGCGGTCCGCCGGCTTGCGCAGGAGGATGAACATCACGAGGGCGCCGACGAAGACGACGGCGCTGACCCAGTCGTTGAGCCGCAGGCCGGCGATGTGTTTCGCATCGTCGATGCGCAGCGCCTCGATCCAGGACCGGCCGACGGTGTACAGCATGATGTAGAGCGCGAGCAGCCGGCCGCGGCCGAGGCGGTGAAGCCGGTCGACGAGGAGCAGGACGAGGGCGACGCCCAGGCACCACAGCGACTCGTACAGGAATGTCGGGTGGAACGTCGCGAACTGCTCATACCCGGACGGCCGGTGCGCGGCGTCGATCTTCAGCGCCCACGGCAGGGTGCTGGGCCGGCCGAACAGCTCCTGGTTGAAGTAGTTGCCCCACCGGCCGATCGCCTGGGCGAGGACGATGCCGGGCACGGCCGCGTCGGCGAACAGCAGGAACGAGACGCCCGAACGCCTCGTCTTGAGCCAGACCCCGAGCGCGCCGCCGGCGACCGCACCCCAGATCCCCAGGCCGCCGTTCCACACCTTCAGGACGTCGGCGACGTGCCCGTCCGCCCCGAAGTACGCGTCGGGGCTGGTGATGACGTGGTAGAGCCTGGCGCCGATGATGCCGAACAGCACCGCCCACACACCGGCGTCACCCGCGAGGTTCGGGTCGGCACCGCGGGCGCGCAGCCGCCGCCCCGTCAGCCAGACCGCGACGACGACGCCAATGATGATCATAAAGGCGTAGGCGCGCAGCGGCAGCGGCCCGAGGTGGATGACGCCTCGGGATGGGCTGGGAATCGCGGCTAGTACCACGGCGCAAGGCTACCCAGCGACACCGCGCCGCCCTACTCCCCCACCAATTGGCTTCCGTAGGTTCGGCCCCCGTCCGCATGCCCGGCAGCCAATCGGCGGGGACCCCGCGGGCAACTTTGGCCCAAGAAAATCTACGCAGAGTAAAAGTGGCTAAACTCTACGGCACAACCGACCAGAAATTGTGACAGGCGTCACTTCTGCTACGCGGGGCGGCGGACGCCGGCGGCGAGCTCGGCGGTGAGCGTCCGGATGCCGTCCAGGCCGGCCGAGAGCCCGCTGCCCGAGCGCTCGGCGTCGAGCAGGGCGCCGACGAGGGCCGAGCCGACGATCACGCCGTCCGCGAAGGCGGCGACGGTCGCCGCCTGACCGCCGTCACGCACGCCCAGTCCAACCGACACCGGCAGGTCGGTCACCGCACGGACCCGCTTGACCAGGCCCTCGGCCGCGGCGCCGACCGACTGGCGGGCACCCGTCACGCCCATGAGCGACGCGGCGTAGACGAAGCCGCCCGTGATCTCGGTCACCATCCGGATCCGCTCGTCGGTCGAGCTCGGCGCGACCAGGAACACCGAGTCAAGATCGCGCGCACCGGCGGCGGCGAGCCATGGACCGGCCTCCTCCGGCGGCAGGTCGGGGGTGATGGTCCCGGCGCCGCCCGCGGCGGCGAGATCGGCGGCGAAGCGCTCGACGCCGTAGCGCTCCACCGGATTCCAGTAGGTCATGACGAGGGCGGGCGCGCCGGTCTCGGCGACCGCCTCGACGGTGCGCAGCACGTCGGCGGTGGTGACCCCGCCGCGCAGCGCGGCGTCGACGGCCTCCTGGATGACCGGGCCGTCGATCGTCGGGTCCGAGTACGGCAGGCCGACCTCGACCACGTCCACGCCGGCCTCGACCATGGCGCGCATCGCCGCGATGCCGCCGTCCACCGTCGGGTAGCCGGCCGGCAGGTAGCCGACCAGGACCGAGCGGCCCTCCTTGCGCGCCGCCGCGAACGTGTCCGCGAGCCGCCCGCGCGTGCCCTGTGCCTGCACCTGCTGTCCGTCTCCCGGCCGGCTCGGGCCGTCCGTGTCCGCATGCTTGTCGGGGTGTCTGTCGGGGTGTCTGTCGGAGCTGTCTGTCAGGGCGCCCGTCGCCGGTCGCTCGCCGGCACCGGCCTGGCGAGCCCCGGGTTCGTTCTGTCGTGTCACCGTGATTTCCCGCACGTATCGCCGGAGCGGCGCCGTCATCTGACGGTTACCCGCCCGTGCCGCCGCCCCGCTGGCGCCAGCCCCGGGTCAGCCGTGGGCGGGCTCGCCGCCGTCGGCGGGGAGCACGCCGAACCAGCGCGCCGCCGTGTCGACGTCCTTGTCGCCCCGCCCCGAGCAGCTGATCAGCACCGTCGCGTCCGGGCCGAGCTCGCGGGCGACGTCGAACGCGCCGGCGAACGCGTGCGCGCTCTCGATCGCGACCAGGATCCCCTCCGTCTTCGCGACCAGGGCGAGCGCGTCCATCGCCGCCGCGTCGTCGACGACGCGGTAGGAGGCCCGGCCGGTGTCGTGCAGCCAGGAGTGTTCCGGCCCGATGCCCGGGTAGTCGAGGCCGGCGGAGATCGAGTGCGAGACCTTCGTCTGGCCGTCGTCATCCTGCAGGAAGTACGACCGCATGCCGTGCAGCACGCCGGAAGAGCCGCCGGCGATCGCGGCCGCGTGCCGGCCGGTGGCGAGGCCGTCGCCGCCGGCCTCGCAGCCGATCAGCCGGACGGAGGCGTCCGGGATGAAGCGGTGGAAGATCCCCATGGCGTTCGAGCCGCCGCCGACGCAGGCGACGACCGCGTCCGGGAGCTTCCCGGTGAGCGCCAGCACCTGCTCGCGGGCCTCGACGCCGATGATCCGCTGGAAGTCGCGCACCAGCATCGGGAACGGGTGCGGGCCCATCACCGAACCGATGCAGTAGTGGGTGCGCTCGACGGTGGCGACCCAGTCGCGCAGGGCCTCGTTGATGGCGTCCTTGAGCGTCCGGCTGCCGGAGGTGACCGGGATGACCTCGGCGCCGAGCAGGCGCATCCGGGCGACGTTGAGCGCCTGGCGGCGAGTGTCCTCCTCGCCCATGTAGACGACGCACTCCAGGCCGAGCAGCGCGCAGGCGGTCGCGGTCGCGACGCCGTGCTGGCCCGCGCCGGTCTCGGCGATCACTCGGGTCTTGCCCATGCGCCTCGTCAGCAGGCACTGGCCGAGAACATTGTTGATCTTATGGGACCCGGTGTGCGCGAGGTCCTCGCGCTTGAGCAGCAGCCGGGCGCCGCCGATGTGCTCGGCGAGCCGGAGCGCCTCGGTGACCGGGGTCGGCCGGCCGGCGTAGCTGGCGAGCAGGCCGTCGAGCTCGGCGACGAAGGCCGGGTCCGCGCGCGCCTGCTCGTAGGCGGCGGACAGCTCGTCGAGGGCGGCCATCAGCGCCTCGGGCACGAACCGCCCGCCGAACGGCCCGAAGTGCCCCAGCGCGTCCGGCACGCTCTCCCACGCGCCGGGCTCCGCGTCCAGGGACGGCGGGACAGGCGGGACGGTGGTACCGGTAGCCCCGGCACTGCTAGCGCTCACGCCCCGACTCTATCGGGGCGGGTGACTGGACGTCCCCGCCCCGTGTCGGGCGTCAGGGCGCCCTCCGGCGCTGGTACCGGGCCTGTGTACAGGACGGTGGCCAGGCCGGTCTCGGGTCGGGATGGCGGTTGCGTTGACGCTGCGCTAAAGGCGCCGTCACCCCTCAGGGTTACGTCACGCTGACCCCATCCCAGGGTGGGTGGCCGGGTTGGGTTCGAGGGCCATAGCAGTTTCGAGGGCCATAGCAGTTCAGCGGTGCGCGGGTGGCTCGGGGCGGGAAACGGTGGTGGGCGGTTGGGGCACGTCCTAGCGGCCGACTTTGGTTGCCGGGTGGGCGCCCGCGGCGACGAGGTCGGCCACGGTCTGGCGCGGGTCCGAGCCGCTGACCGCCGCCTCCCCGACCAGCACCGCGTCGGCGCCGGCCTCGGCATAGGCGAGCAGGTCGTGCGGGCCCCGGATGCCGGACTCGGCGACCTTCAGGACGCCGGGCGGCACCAGCGGGGCCAGCCGGGCGAACGTGTCGCGCCTGATCTCCAGCGTCTTGAGGTCACGGGCGTTGACGCCGACGAGCCTGGCGCCGGCGTCGAGCGCGCGCACCGTCTCGGCCTCGTCGTGGACCTCGACCAGCGCGGTCATGCCGAGCGACTCGATCCGCTCGAGCAGGCCCACGAGCCGGGGCTGGTCGAGCGCCGCGACGATCAGCAGCACGATGTCCGCGCCGTGCGCCCGCGCTTCCCAGACCTGGTACGGCGAAACGATGAAGTCCTTGCGCAGGACGGGCACGTCGACAGCTACGCGGACGGCGTCCAGGTCGGCCAGCGACCCGCCGAAGCGGCGCCGCTCGGTGAGCACGCTGACGGCGGCGGCGCCGGCCGACTCGTAGACGCCGGCAAGCGCACCGGGGTCGGGAATGCCGGCGAGCTCGCCCTTCGACGGGCTGCGCCGCTTCACCTCCGCGATCACGGCGACGCGGCGGGCGCGCAGCACCGCCAAGGCGTCGCGCGGGTCGGGAACCTTCTCGACCCGCTGCTTGAGCAGGTCGAGCGGGGTGCGCGCCTCGCGCTCGGCCAAGTCGGCACGGACACCGGCGATGATCTCGTCGAGGACGGTCACAGCCGGGCTCCTCTGGCTCTCGCTGCCATGGCGCCGATGGTAGGCCCACCCACCGGGAACGCACATGGCCCCCCATCGCCGCGTCGAAGCCTTGACCGTCCGTAGTTGCTCGGCGATTGTCAGGACTGGACATTCGCTGACAATCAGTGGATGACCAGGCCATATCCAGTATGGGCGGTCGTCTCGGCAGACACGCAGCGTCGTTGTCTCGTTGTTGCTCTTCCTTCCCCACCGAGGGATCCCACACGTTCGGGGCTCGCCGACGGGCCCGGGCCCATCCGCCGGGAGCCCACAGGGTCGTTGACGGCAAAGTCACAGCGACCGGACAGCGTCCGGCCGTGGGACGAGACCGGGGAGCGGCCTGCCCGGCCGCGGGCCCGGCGCATCGTCGGACACGCCATCCCGCGCATCATTCGTTGTTCCGGGCCGATCCCGCACGCAGGGTCCAACGCGACGATCCGGGCGTCAGAGCGTGTTCCAGGACCTAGCCCGACGAGGCTGTCGGATCGTGGCCGCGTTCGATCGCCTCCCAGTCGTCCAGCGGGCGGCGCGTCCTCGTCTGGTAGCGGCCGCCCATGCCCGGCCAGCGGGGACCGAGCGCGGCGGCCAGCACGCCCGCGCCGGTGAACGCGAGGCCCCCGAGCACCGCCGCCCACGGCGCGGCCGTGAGCCGGACCCGGTCGATCCCTGGATGCCCGCTGGGGGCGAGGTCCACGACGTGGCGCGCCGCGCGCACGGCCGGCTCGGGGGCGAAGCCGATCCGCGCCGCGACCACCATCACGCCGACGCCCGCCAGGGCGACCAGCACCCCGACGACCCGCCGGCCGACGCCCCTGGTCGCCACCAGCGCGACCGCCGCGGCCAGGCCCACCAGGCCGAGCGCGCTCACCGCGGGCGCGAGGTCGCCACCACCGAGGGCGACCGGGAGCGGCGTGCTCATCGCACCGCCGCCGGCGGCCGACGCCGCGTCGCGCACCTCGGTACGCGCCCACGTCGCGGAGCTGGCGAACAGCGTGAGCGCCGCGCCGACGAGACAGGCGATCATGGCGGCGGCCAGACCCCCACGGCCAGTCAGCCCCGCCCGGCGGCCGGCGGGACGGCCGGTGGGGTGGCCGCCGCCGACGTCGTGCACGTGCATCTGCGCGTCCGCGTGCACGGTCGCCGCCGCGCCGACCGTCGCCTCATCCCCGTCGACACTGGTTTTCTGCTTCATCTGGCTGGACTCCCGATCACGTACGGAGGGCGCGAAGCGCCCCGGCGCCCAGCGCCCCGCCTCAGCCGGGGGAATGCAGGGACTCGGCGATCTCGATCGCGCGCAGCACAACCGCGGCCTTCGTGCGGCTCTCGCGATCCTCCATGTCCGGGTCCGAGTCCGCGACGATGCCGGCCCCGGCCTGAACGTACGCCCAGCCGTCGCGGACGAGCGCGGTGCGGATCGCGATCGCGGTGTCCAGGTCGCCGCCGAAGTCGAGGTAGCCGACGACGCCGCCGTACAGGCCGCGCCGGGTCGGCTCGAGCTCGTCGATGACCTCCATCGCCCGTACCTTCGGCGCCCCGGACAGGGTGCCCGCCGGGAACGTCGCCGCGAGCACGTCGACGGCGCTGTGCTCGGGCGCGACCTGGCCGATGACGGTCGAGACGATGTGCATGATGTGCGAGTAGCGCTCGATCGTGGCGAACTCGACGACCCGCACCGTCCCCGGCACGCAGACCCGGCCCAGGTCGTTGCGGACCAGGTCGACGAGCATGACGTGCTCGGCCCGTTCCTTCGGGTCGGCGAGCAGCTCGGCGGCGAGCTCCGCGTCGGCCTCGGGCGTGTGGCCACGCGGGCGGCTGCCCGCGATCGGGTGCAGCAGCGCCCGGTCGCCGGTCACCTTGACGTGCGCCTCGGGGGACGTGCCGACGACGTCGAAGTCGCCGAAGCGCAGCAGGTACATGTACGGGCTCGGGTTCGACGCCCGCAGCACCCGGTAGATGTCGAGCGCGTCGGCGGAGGTCGCCCGCTCGAACCGCTGCGAGACCACGATCTGGAAGCATTCGCCGGCGCGGATCTCCTCGATCGAGCGCTCCACCGCCTGCTGGAACTGGCCGGGGGCCATCGCGGAGGTGAACCGCGCGATGTCGAGGGCGGCGAGCGCGCCGGTCGCGGCGACGGTCGGCTCGGTCCACTTGTGCAGCTCGGCGGTCATCACGTCCAGGCGCGCGACCGCGTCGTCGTACGCGGAGTCCAGCGCCGCCTCGTCGAGCGGCACCGTGGGGTGGGTTCCGTCCGCGGCGGGCGCGTCGCCCGGCGCGCCGTCCGCGCCGGGCGCGCGGGTGAAGACGTTGGCGACGAGCAGGCACGAGCCGTCGGCGTGGTCGAGCACGGCGAGGTCGGTACACAGCAGCAGGCGCAGCTCGGGTGTGCGCAGGTCGTCGACGGCGTGGTCGGGCAGGCGCTCGATGCGGCGCACGAAGTCGTAGGAGAGATAGCCGACGAGCCCGCCCATCAGCGGCGGCGTGCCGGGCAGCCGCGGCGCGCGCAGCGCCCGCTCCACGGCGCGCAGCACAGCCAGCGGGTCGCCGCCGGTCGGCACCCCCGGCGGCGGCGTGCCGCCGGTCCAGCGGGCCTCGCCGTCCACCTCCGTCAGGGTCGCCGCCGCGCGCACGCCGATGATCGAGTAACGGGACCGCATGCCGCCGTGCTCGGCGGACTCCAGCAGGAAGGTGCCCGGCCCGCCGCCGAGCTTGCGGTAGACCCCGACGGGCGTCTCACCGTCGGCGAGCAGCCGGCGGGTGACCGGCACGACCGCGTAACTGGCGGCCAGCGCGCGGAACTCGGCACGGTCGGGTGAGATCTCACCGGTCGTCATCGGGGTCTCCCGTCGGCTGCGTCGGGCCATCCGGTGAGCCGTGCGCCGCCGGCAGCGCGCGGCCGTCGAAGCAGCTGAGCGAGCCGGTGTGACAGGCGGGGCCGACCTGGTCGACCTGGACGAGCACCGTGTCACCGTCGCAGTCGAGCGCGACCGAGCGCACCCACTGGACATGGCCGGAGGTGTCGCCCTTGACCCAGTATTCCCGGCGGCTGCGGCTCCAGTAGGTGGCCCGGCCAGTGGTCAGCGTACGGTGCAGCGCCTCGTCATCCATCCAGCCGACCATCAGCACGGTGCCGGTGTCGTACTGCTGGACGACGGCGGGGAACAGTCCGGCGGCGTCCCGCTTCAGCCGCCCGGCCAGCGCGGGATCGAGCCCGGACGAGGTCACGCTCACCGTGCCCATTCTGCCGTGTTTCTGGTTCGCTCCGTGCGGGCGGCGCACTCCGGCCCCGTACTCGCTTCGCTCCCACGGGACCTCCGCGCGCCGTCCTCCTCCGCTCACGTGCCCTCCGGCGACCTCCGCTGCGGCCCAACCACGTCGCTTCGCTCGTGGCCGGGCCTCCGCGGAGGCGCGCCTCCGGGCCAGCCCGGTTGCGTGACGATTGACCGTTACGAACCGAACTTCTTTATGCGACAGGGCGGAGGATGTTGAACTCGGCGAAGCGGTGGCGTAGCACGGGGCGGCCGTAGAGGTCGAGGCCCGGCTCGCCGGTGCTGCGGCCGGTGTGCACGGCCTCGATCGCGTCGGCGGCGTCGCGCAGCAGGTGCGGCCCGGCCTCGCAGGAGCGGGTGTGCGCGGGCATGACCCGGCTGACCTGGCCGGCGAGCTCGCCATCGAGGCGGCGCAGGCTGGTGACGAACGCCTCCAGGTCGGTGTCGTCGGTGTGCGCCCAGAAGTCGCCGGTGATCAGCGTGTCGCCGACGAAGAGCAGGCCGTCGCGCTCGTCCAGCAGGCACAGCGAGTCCGGCGAGTGCCCGGGGCTGTGCAGGACGCGCAGCGTCCGGCCGCCCAGATCGATCACCTCGCCGTCGGCGAGCGGGCGCGCCGCCGGGCCCGCCCCGATCGGGGCGGCCGCGGCGGCGGCCGTGCCGGGCGGCAGCGGGCGGGGCCGGTTGTCGGCGGTGAACAGGTGGAAGTAGCGGTCGTCGAGTGCAAGCGCCGTCTCGTAGGCGGCGAGCTGCTCGGCGGCGACCGTCAGATAGGCGCCGACGCGGTCGGCGGGGACGGGACGCGCCAGCCGTTCGACGGCGACCGGGTGGGCGGCGACCTCGTCGAAGAAGACGTTTCCGCCGCGGTGGTCGTCGTGCGCGTGGGAGTTGACGACGAGCACCGGCATGCCGGTGACCCGGCGGACCGGGGCGGAGATGTCCGCGATGCCGGTGCCCGTGTCGACCAGCACGGCCCGTTCGGCGCCGGTGATGAGGAAGCAGTAGACGTGCCACGGCTCGGCGACCAGCCACACGCCGTCGCGCAGCTTCCGCGTGACGAACCAGGGGTCCTGGCCCGCCGTCGGCTCCCCGGCCATCAGCTGCTCGCCTCCGGCCCCGCCTGCCGGCCGGCCGCGTTCTCCCGCAGGACGGCCAGATCCTCGGGGTCCAGGCCGGCCACCGGGCCGCGCTCGATGAGCGCGGCGAAACCGTCGTCGGGCGCCATGACGGTGATCGTGTAGAGGCGCTCGGTGCCGGACGTGTTGACGATGCGGTGGACGGAGCCCGGCGGCAGGACGAGCACGTCGCCGGGGCCGATCGGGCGGGTGTGCCCGTCGCTGTGGGCGAGGCCGGTGCCGACGAGCACGACGAAGGTCTCCGTCGAGACGGGGTGCGAGTTCGGCGGCTGCGAGCCGCCCGGCTCCCAGATCTCGAACACCACGGTGGCCGGCGAGCCCTGCGCCGGGCCGCTGAGCACGGCGAGCCGGACGGTGTCGGTGGGCGAGATCCGGTGCGCCGTCACCTCGGCCAGCGGCTGGACCACGGGCGGTGGGACGGCCGCGGCGGCGCTCACGCGAGCACCTTCAGGGCGTCGGCCAGGTCGCTGGCCGTGACGGTGAAACCGAAGCACTGGCGGACGTTGTAGACGGTCGCCCGCATGCAGAACTCCGGTGACGTCGTCGCGACCGCGTCCTCGACCATGACGACGTCGTAGCCGGCGCAGGCCGCGTCGGTCAGCGTCGCGAGCACGCACTGGTCGGCGTTGACGCCGGCGAACAGCAGCGTGTCGACCCGCAGGTTGCGCAGCACCGTGTCCAGCGGGGTGTCCCAGAAGCCGCTCATCCGGTACTTCGAGACCTTGACGTCGCCCGGTTCGATCGGCAGCTCGTCAACGACGGCCGCGGCCCAGGCGCCGTCGGTGAGGACCGGGGAGCCGTTCGGCAGCGGGTCGCCGATGCCGGTGCCCGCACCGTCGCCGTTGTAGACGTGCAGGACGCCCGGCGGCAGGTTGGCCCGGTCGGGACGGTTGCCCCAGTTGAGCCAGACGACCGGGACGCCCGCGGCGCGCAGCGCTGGCAGCAGCTCGGCGAGCACCGGGATCGGCGCGCGCGCCGGGGTGACGTCGACGCCGATGCCAGCGAGCCAGCCATCGGGGTGGCAGAAGTCGTTCTGCATGTCGATCACGACGATGGCGGTGCGGGCGAGGTCGAGGGTGAGCCGCTGGGGCACGGCCGCCACGGTGAGAGCCCGCTCGGGCTGGGCCGGGCGGCGCAGGTCCACCGCGCCCGGGCCGACCCGCCAGCTGTTGACGGCGGTCGGGCCGAGCGGCACCGCCGGGTTGTCCACGGTCATCGGGTCAGGGGTCATGGGGTCAGGCACCTCCGGCCGGTCTCCATGATCGCCAGTTGTGTATCGAGATCCGAGCCCCGGCGCGGGCGCGGCTCGGATTTGGCTACAGATCCACTGATCATGATCGGGTGCGGGGAGCCTGGTGAAACGGGGCCGGTGCCGGGGCGGCCTGGGCCGCGACGGAGCCGGCAGGGACGGGCTCGGAGGCGTCGAGGAGCGGGCGGACATCCCGCGCGAAGCGGCGCAGCTGCTCGTCGGTGGCGTCGTAGCTCTCGCCGGGGCCGGTCGGGAAGATCGTCAGGTCGGCCAGGCCGCCCAGGTCGGCGCGCAGCCGCAGGATCGCCTCGGCGACGTCCTCGGCGGTACCGACCGCCCACACGCCCTGCTCGACGGAGTCCTCCAGCGTCGGCACCCAGCCGGCCGGCGGCATGCCGCCGTCAGGACCGAGGTAGGCCCGGTTCCAGCCATAGGGGCCGAGGAAGCGCCAGAACTCGTCGTGGCCGGGGCGCGCGAGCTCCATCGCCCGCTCGCGGGTGTCGGCCAGGCAGGTGTTCAGCACGATCATCCGCTTCTCGCCGGGGGCGAGCGCCGCGCCGCCGTGCGTGTCGGCGTAGACCTCGGCGTAGCGGTCCCAGCGGGCACGCAGCAACGAGCGGCTGGCCAGCCAGAACACGCCGCCGAAGCCGCGCGCGGGCACCGCCGCCAGCGAGCCGGGGCTGCTGATCGCCTGCCACACCTCGTACGGGTAGGCCGGGCGCGGGATGAGGGTGAGCGACTCCACCTCGCCGCCGCGGTCGGGGATGCCCGGCGGGGGCGCCTGGAAGTAGCTGCCGCGGTGGCGGAACGTCTCGTTGTCCAGCGCGGTCAGCAGCAGGTCGAGCGCCTCGTTCGTGACGTCGCGGTTCACGGTGTCGGCGGCCAGCGCGTCCGGGTTGTCGCTGGAGCCGACCGACATCCGGCCGAGCGAGAGCGGCTCCATCTCGCGCGGCACGGTGCCCCGGCCGACACCGAGGATGCCTCGGCCGCCGGAGAGGTTGTGCAGCATCGCGAAGTCCTCGGCCAGGCGCAGCGGGTGCCACTGGCCGACGACGTTGAACATCGTGCCGATGCGGATCTGGCGGGTCCGCTCGGCGAGGAACGCGCCGAACAGCAGGCCGTTGGGCACGACCTCGTAGCCCTCGTGCTGGAAGTGGTGCTCGGTCAGCCAGAACGCGTCGTAGCCGAGCTCGTCGGCGAGCACCCCGGTGTCCAGGATGCGGCGCGTCGCCGACAGGAAGTCGGCCTGGGTGTGGCGGCGCGCGGTCGGCTCCGTGCCGCCGGCGCCGATGGTGTCACCCATCTCGACTGCCCCGAAGAGAAACACGCCGACGCGCATCGCACTCCCTTCGCCACGGTGTTGATGCCACGAACACTGCCGCGCGGGTGTTTCGACGTCATCACCCACCCGTTACGCCCCGCTCGCGGCCCGGTCGCGCCCCGCCTCGCGCCACGCCAGGTGGTCTACTGAGGCGGTTTGTCGCCTGCCACAGTCTGCCGCAGCCACCGCTGTCGCCGGCCGCCGTTGTGGCCTGCCGCCGCTTGTCGCCGTGGCCGAAGGAGCTGCCCGTGTCCCGCGACGTCCGCTTCTACGCGGTCAGCCAGTCCCCTGACGCATCCCACGGCACCGGGGTGCCCGTCGACGACCCGGCCTGGCGGGCGGGGCTGGAGGAGGCGTTCTGGCGGTACGAGCGGGCGCTGCTCGGCAACGACCTGGACGCGCTGGACGAGCTGTTCCTCGGCGGGCCGGCGACGCTGCGGGCCGACGCCGCCGGTGTGCTCGTCGGGCACGCCGAGATCAGCGAGTTCCGCCGGGCCAGAGGCACCCGGGGCGGGCCGCCCGGGCCGCGCACGGTCGAGCGGCTGCACGTCCAAGCGCACGGCCCGGCCTGCGTGGTGCTCGTCGCGGAGATCGCCCGCGCCGACGGCGGCCGCGGCCTGCAGACCCAGGTCTGGGTGGCCGTTCCCGACGAGTCCCGGCCCGACGGTTCCCAGCCCGGTGAGGGTGGCCAGCCGCGCTGGCGGGTCGCCGCGGCGCACGTCAGCGGCTCGCCGCCACCCGCGCCACCCGCCCCAGCCACCCCGGCCGCCGCGGAGGGCACGACCGGGGCCGAGACCGACATGGCGGCGGTCTGGCGGGTACGCGGGAGACCGCTCGTCGCGGGGGCGGACGAGGGGCCGCTGCGGCGCCTGACGGTCGCCGTGAAGGACCTGTTCGCGGTCGCCGGACACCGGACCGGGGCGGGCAACCCGGCCTGGCTCGCCGAGGCCGCACCCGCGGCCGAGCACGCGCCCGCGGTGGCCGCGCTGCTCGCGGCCGGCGCCGACGTCGCCGGCATCGCGCAGACCGACGAGCTCGCGTACAGCCTGTCCGGGACAAACGTCCACTACGGCACGCCGCCAAACCCGACCGCGCCCGGCGTCATCCCCGGCGGCTCCAGCAGCGGCCCGGCGAGCGCCGTCGCGCTCGGCCTGGCCGACATCGGCCTCGGCACCGACACCGGTGGCTCGGTGCGGGTGCCCGCGTCCTACTGCGGCCTGTTCGGCATCCGGCCGACACACGGCGCGGTCCTGGCCACCGGGGTCATTCCGCTCGCGCCGAGCTTCGACACCGTCGGGTGGCTCACCCGCGACGCGGCCACGCTCGCCCAGGTCGGCGCGGTACTGCTGCCGCCCGCCGATCCGGCGCTGCCCCCGCCGGCCGCGCTGCTCGTCGCCGACGACCTCGTGGCCCTCGCGGAGCCCGCGACCGCCGCGGCGCTGGCCGGCGCGGTCCCGTCGCTCGCCACGGCCCTCGACCTACCGGTCCGCCAGGTCCCGGCGATCGCGGACGGCCGGCTCCACGACTGGTTCCTCGCCTTCCGCCACGGGCAGGGCTTCGAGGCGAACCAGGCCCACGGCGCGTGGGTCGCCGCCCACCCCGGCGTCCTCGGCCCCGGCATCGCCGCGCGGTTCGCCGGGGCGGCGGCCGTCACCGGCGAGGAGCTGGCAACGGCCCGCGCGGTCCGCGCCCAGGTCCGCGCGACGTTCGGCGCCGCCCTGGGCGGCGGTACGGTGCTGGTCATTCCCGCGGCCAGCGGCCCGGCGCCCGCGATCGACCTCGCCGTCGACGCCAAGGACCGCCTGCGGGCCGCCACCCTGACGCTGACCTGCGCCGCCGGCCTCGCCGGCCTCCCGGTCGTCGTCCTGCCGTTCCCGCGGGTACGCGGTCGCGCCGTGGGCCTAGCCCTCGTCGGCGCGCCCGGTACCGACCACGCGCTGCTCGCGCTCGCCGCCCGCGCCGCGGCCGCCTGGGTCTGACCAGCGGGGCATGGGCCGACACGATCCGCCAGCATGGGCCATCCGGATCCCCCCGATGGACGGCGCACCGCCGCCCGGCGGCTTGTCGCGAACCGAAGCGTCGACACAAATGGGACGATGACGCCCATGTGCACGGAAGAGGTCGGCCGGCAGGCGCGGGCCGGAGCGAGCGAGCTGGAGGTGCGCGAGCAGATCGGGCGGTCGATCCGGGCGCTGCGGCGGCGCAGGGGGCTCACGCTCGTGCGGCTCGCGGTGCTCGCGGAGCTGTCGCACCCGTTCCTCAGCCAGCTGGAACGGGGCCTCGCCCGGCCGAGCATGGCCTCGCTGCACAGGATCGCCGAGGCCCTCGGCACGACGCAGCTCGAGCTGATGTCGATGGACACCGAGGGTGACGCCAACGATGCCGACGGCGCGGCGGCGACGTCCGTCGGACGCCAGGTGAGCCTGGTGCGGGCCGGCGGCGGCGTCCTGGCGCAGAACCCGGTCGGCATCGCGCGCTCGCTCGTGTCCGGCGCACGCGCGATGTACCCGGTGCTCTTCGAGGGCGCGCCGACCGAGTTCGGCGACACGTTCACCCACGCCGGCGACGAGTTCGTCTTCGTGATGGCCGGCCGGATCGAGGTGGACGTCGCCGCCGCGGGCCTGTTCGCCCTCGGCCCCGGCGACACCCTTTACTACCCCGGCGTCCTCCCCCACCGCTGGCGCCAGCTCCCCGGGCCCACCAGCCACGTCCTGCTCGTCCAGGAAAGCCGCGCCCCCACCCACTGAGCGGGTTCGCGCGGTCGCGTCACAGGGCGGCGATGCCGGCGGACCAGGAGGAGTGCAGGCGCTGGTAGACGCCGGGCTGGGCGACGAGGTCGGCGTGGGTGCCGCGCTGGACGACGCGGCCTGCGTCGACGACGAGGACCAGGTCGGCCGTCTCGGCGGTGGACAGGCGGTGGGCGATCGTCACAGAGGTGCGGCCGTGGGTGAGCTCAAGCAGCGCCTGGCCGATGCGGACCTCCGTCGCCGGGTCGACGGCGGAAGTCGCCTCGTCGAGGACGAGCAGGTCGGGGCCGGCGAGCTCGGCGCGGGCCAGGGCGACGAGCTGGCGCTCGCCGGCCGACAGCAGCCCGCCGGACTCGCCCACCGCCGTGCGGACCCCGGCCGGCAGGCCCGCGAGCCAGTCGGCGAGGCCGATCCGCCCGAAGGCGGCGGTGATCTCCGCGTCCGTGGCACTGGGCCGGCCATAGCGGACGTTGTCGGCGATCGTCGCGTCGAAGAGGAAGCCGTCCTGCGGCACCATGACCACCCGGCCGCGCAGGGACGAGAAGCGCACCTCGGTCAGTGGCACACCGCCGATGCGGACCTCGCCCTCAGTGGGGTCCATCAGCCGGGTCAGCAGCTTGGCGATCGTCGTCTTGCCCGACCCGGTCTCGCCGACGACGGCGACCCGGGCGCGGGGCGGGACCCGCAGGTCGATGCCGTGCAGGACCGGCGGGCCAGTCCGGTAGCGAAACATGACCTGGTCGAAGGTCACGTCGAGCGAGCCGGGCGGCAGGTCCCGGCCGCCAGACCCGGACCCGGAGCCGCCAGCGTCACCGTCGACGTCGAGCTCGGCCGGGTCGCGGACGTCGCTCGGGGTGTCCAGGATGTCCAGGACGCGGCGCAGGCCGGCCAGCGCGTTCGCGCCGTCGTTGAGCACCTCGGTGAGCATCTGCACCGGCATGACGAACAGCGTCATCAGGAACAGGAACGCCACCAGCCGGCCGGTGGACAGGTGGCCGCCGACGCCGAGGCTCACGCCGAGCAGTACCACACCGCCGAGCGCGACCGCGCTGACCAGCTCGCCCGCCGAGAACACGACGGCGACCAGCACCTGCGCCCGGCTCTGCGCCGAGCGGTAGGCCTCGACGGTGTCATCGACCCGGGTGGCGGTGCGCCGCTGGGCGCCGTAGGCGCGCACCACGTGGGCCCCGACCACGGACTCGGACACGGCGCCGAGCATGTCCCCGACCCGCCGGCGCACCAGGGCGTAGCGGGTGGACAGCCGGCGCTGGAAGCCACGGGTCGCGAACACCATCGGGACGAAGCAGACGTAGACCAGCAGCGTCAGCGGCCATGAGTAGACCAGCATCAGCACGGTCGCGACGATCATCTGGCCGACGGAGACGACCAGCATCACGCCGCCGAACTGCAGGAACTGCGACATCTGGTCGACGTCGGTGGTGACCCTGGCGGTCAGGCCGCCGCGAGCCTGGGTCGCCTGGGTGAGCATCGACAGGTCGTGGATGTGCCGGAACGCGCGCACCCGCAGCGTCGCGAGCGCTCCTTCGGAGACCTTGTAGAGCCGCACATTCATCACGTACGTGGCGGCCGCCGTCATCACGATCGCGACCGCCGCGATCGTGACGGCGGTGCGCACGAGGCCCAGGTCGACGCCGTCCGGGCCGGTGACGCCGCGGTCGAGCGTCTGCTGCACGGTCAGCGGGATGACAATCTTGCCGACGGTGGCGATCAGGGCGAGCAGCAGCGTCACGCCGATCCCGTTCGTCGCCTGCGGAGCGAGCCGGCGCAGCCGTCGGGCGGTGCTCCACAGCCCCTCCCTCGCCGAGGGCACGTCAGGCGCGTCGCCGCCGGCCGCGGCATCGCCGCCGGGCGGAGCGGTCGCCGCCGCGCCGCGCTGTGGCGGAATCGGGCCGGCCGGCGCGGGAAGGGCCGACGTGCTCACGGGTCGTCCGTCCGCCGCCGGCCGCTCGTCGCCACTGACGGGCGGGGTGGCGGCTGTCATGACAGAACCTCCTCGTCGAACGCATCGCCGTGGCGGGGGCCGTCCGTGTCCAGGCCGAGGTCTCTGGGCGCGTCCAGCCCGGCCGGCGCCTCGAGGTCGGCGGCGGCGCGCTCGTAGGCCGTGAGCAGCTCGGCGTAGCCGGGCGAGCCGACCAGCAGCTCGTCGTGCCGGCCGTGCGCCGCGACCCGGCCGCTCTCCAGGTAGACGACCTCGTCGGCGAGCGCGATCGTCGCCCGCCGGTGGGCGACGACGACCACGGTCGACGACCCCGCCGAGCCGAGCGCACGCAGGCCGGCGAGGATCGACGCCTCGACCCGAGGGTCGACGCTGGAGGTCGCGTCATCGAGGACGAGCAGCCGGGGGCGGCGGACCAGCGCGCGGGCGAGCGCGATCCGCTGGCGCTGGCCGCCGGACAGGGTCGTGCCGCGCTCCCCCACCTCGGTGTCCAGGCCGCCCGGCAGTGCCTCGACGAACCGGTCCGCCTGCGCGAGGCGCAGCGCGTCCCACACGGTGTCGTCGGGCAGGTCCAGGCCGAGGGTGATGTTCGCGCGGACCGTGTCGTCGAACAGGAACGCCTGCTGGGCGACGAGGGCGACCGCGGAGGTCACCCCGCCCGCGGCGAGGTCGCGCAGATCGGCGCCGTCGACCCGGACGGTGCCCTCGTCCGGGTCGACGAGGCGGGCGAGCAGGCTCACCAGCGTCGACTTCCCGGCGCCCGTGCGCCCGGTGACCGCGAGCACCTTGCCTGGGCGCGCCTCGAAGGCGACATCCGCGAGTGCCGCGGCCGGCACCGCCTCCTTGTCGCCCTCGGGCCGTTCCGCGCCGCCCGCGGCGCCATCGGGGCCGGGGTACCGGTAGCCGACGCCGTCGAGGCGCAGCGTGGCCGGGCCGGTGCCGGCCAGGTGCTCCGTGCCGAACTGCTGCTCGCCCTCGGCGGTCAGCACCGCGGACACCCGGCCCCAGCCGACCACCGAGCGGGGCATCTCGCTGATCACCCAGCCGATCGCCCGGATCGGGAAGGCGAGCAGCGTGAACAGGTAGGCCACCCGGACCAGGTCACCGACCGACAGGTCGGCGGAGCCGATCCGGTGCGCGCCGACCACGAGCACGGCGAGCACGCCGAAGTTGGGCAGCGCCTCCATCAGCGGATCGAAGACCCCGCGGACCCGGCCCGCGCGGATCATCGCGTCTCGCAGCTGTTCGGCGGACCGGCGGAAGCGGGCGGTCTCGTCGGCCTCCCTGCCGAGGGTCTTGACGACGAGCGCGCCGTCGAACGACTCGTGCGCGACCGTGCTCACCTCGGCACGCAGCTCCTGCACCCGGGCGAACAGCGGCGAGACCAGCCGCGAGTAGGTGAGGTTGAGGACGCCGACGAGCGGGAAGACGACGAAACCGACGGCGGCGAGCAGCGGGTCGGTCGCGACCAGCAGGCCCACGGCGGCGGCGAGCATCACGACCACGCCGACCGCGAACGGGAACGGCGCGATCGGCGCCCACAGCGCCTCGACGTCGGCGTTCGCGTTCGACAGCAGCGCGCCGGTGGAGTGCCGCTGGTGCCAGGCCAGCGGCAGCCGCAGGTACTGGCGGGTGACGCGGCGCCGGTAGTGGGCCTGCATCCGGTACTGCAGCACACCGGCCGCGAACCGGCGGAAGAACATCCCGACAGCGCGGGTCGCGCCGACCGCGAACACCAGCAACGCGGCGGACACGACGCTCCCCCAGGCGGCGTGCCCGTCGCGCAGCGAAGGGACGATGACCCGCTGGGTCACCTCGCCGAGGACGTAGGAGCTGGCCACCGTCGCGAGGCCGAACAGCGCGCTGCCGAACACCGACAGCGCGAACAGCCGCCGCTCCTCGCGCACCGCGAGCCACAGGATCCGCAGCCCGCGCCAGATGACCGAGCGGGTCCCGTCGATCGCGCGCGCCGACTGGGCGAACCCGGGAGGGTTGAGGTGGTCGACGTGGCCGCCGGGGCTCGGCGGTCCGTCCGGGGCGTCACCAGGTGCGGGCACCTCTCTCCTCTCGACAGCGCGCGTGCGCATGCGCTCGCCCCCGGCCGCTGTTTCGCTACAGCCCGGTGACAGGTGCGTGACATCCACCCTGCAACACCTGAAACAGGCCGAGTACTCCCGTGGCCGTCAAGTGGCCGGGGCTTAACGAACGGGGACGGCGGCGGTGCGCAGGGCTTCCTTGACGTCGGCGATCCGGAGGTGGCCGAAGTGGAAGACGCTGGCGGCCAGCACGGCGTCGGCTCCGGCCGAGACGGCGGGGGCGAAGTCGGCGAGCCCGCCGGCGCCGCCGCTGGCGATCACCGGGACGTCCACCTCCGCGCGGACGGCGGCGATCATCTCGAGGTCATATCCATCGCGGGTGCCGTCGGCGTCCATCGAGTTGAGCAGGATCTCGCCGGCACCGAGCTCGACCGCGCGCGCCGCCCAGGCGACGGCGTCGATGCCGGTGCCCTGCCTGCCGCCGTGGGTGGTCACCTCGAAGCGCGGCCCGTCCTGGCCGGGCGAGCGCCGCGCGTCCACGGACAGGACGACGCACTGGCTGCCGAACCGCAGCGCGCACTCGCGCAGCAGCTCGGGGCGGGCGACAGCGGCCGTGTTGATACCGACCTTGTCCGCCCCGGCGCGCAGCAGCCGGTCCACGTCGTCGGCCGCGCGCACCCCGCCGCCCACGGTGAGCGGGATGAAGACCTGCTCGGCGGTGCGCCGGACGATGTCGTAGGTCGTCTCCCGGTTGCCGCTGGAGGCGGTGATGTCGAGGAAGGTCAGCTCGTCCGCGCCCTCGGCGTCGTAGAGGCGGGCCATCTCGACCGGGTCGCCGGCATCGCGCAGGCCGGTGAAGTTGACGCCCTTGACCACCCGGCCGGCGTCGACATCCAGGCAGGGAATGACGCGGACCGCGACGCTCATCGCCGGGCGCCCGCCGCGGTCTCGCCGCCGGCGACGGCGAGCGCCTCCGGGAGGGTGAACGCGCCGGCGTAGAGCGCCTTGCCGATGATCGCGCCCTCGACGCCGGGGACGGTGGCGATCGCCCCCAGGTCGGCGAGCGACGACACCCCGCCGCTGGCGACAACCGGCCGGTCGGTGACGGCGGTGACCGCGGCGAGGAGCTCCAGGTTCGGGCCGGTGAGCGTGCCGTCGCGGCGGACGTCGGTAAGCACGTAGCGGGCGCACCCGTCGGCGTCGAGCCGGGCGAGCACGTCGAACAGCTCGCCGCCGTCGCGCGTCCAGCCGCGGGCGGCGAGCGTCGTGCCGCGCACGTCCAGCCCGACGGCGATCCGGTCGCCGACCCGGTCGATCGCCCGCCGCACCCAGTCCGGGTTCTCCAGCGCGGCGGTACCGACGTTCACCCGGGCCGCGCCGGTGGCGAGCGCCGCGTCCAGCGAGTCGTCGTCGCGGATCCCGCCGGACAGCTCGACCGCGACGTCGAGGGAGCGGACCACCTCGGCGATCAGCTCCCGGTTGGAGCCGCGGCCGAAGGCGGCGTCCAGGTCGACGAGATGGATCCACTCGGCGCCGTCGCGCTGCCAGGCGAGCGCCGCGTCGCGCGGGTCGCCGTACGAGGTCTCCGATCCGGCCGCGCCCTGGACCAGCCGAACGGCCACCCCGTCCGCCACGTCCACCGCGGGCAACAACGTCAACGTCACTCGCCCACCCTACGGGCCCGCGGGCGCGACAGCGGCGGGTGCGGCGGGTGCGGCCGGTCAGGCGCGGACCGCTCGCCGCCGCGGCGCTGCTCGTCGCCGCCGGCTCCGCGGCCGCCACGGTGTTGGCGGCCCGGGTGACCACCGGCGTCGGCGCGGCGGCGCTCACCGCGGGCGTCAGCCGAGAGACCGCAGCCAGTTGGTGAGGACCTCGGCGCCGGCGTCGCCGGACTTCTCCGGGTGGAACTGGGTCGCGCACAGAGGACCCCGTTCGACGGCGGCGGCGAACGGCTCGCCGTGCTCGGTGACCGTGTCGCCGGCGCCCGGGTCGGCCTTGGCGGCGTAGGAATGGACGAAGTAGAACCGGGTCCCCGCCGGCAGGCCGGCGAACAGCGTCGAGCCGGCCGGCGGCGCGACGGTGTTCCAGCCCATGTGCGGCAGGATCGGCGCGGCGAGCCGGCGGACCTCGCCCGGCAGCAGCCCGAGCCCCTGGGTGCGCACGCCGTGCTCGTCGCCGAGCTCGTAGAGGATCTGCATGCCGACGCAGATCCCCAGCACGGGCCGGCCGGCGGCGACCCGGTCCCGGATCGCCGGGCCGGCGCCGATCCGCTCGACCCCGGCCATGCAGGCGGCGTACGCGCCGACGCCGGGCACGACCAGCCCGTCCGCCGACGCCGCGGCGGCGAGGTCCGCGGTCACGGTGACGTCCGCGCCGACCCGCTCGACGGCCCGCTGCGCCGAGCGCAGGTTGCCCGACCCGTAGTCGAGCACGACCACCTTCGGCCGGCTCCCGGCCATCTAAAGGACGCCCTTGGTCGATGGGACGCCGGACACCCGGGCGTCGAACGCGACCGCGTCCCGCATCGCCCGCGCGACCGCCTTGAACTGCGCCTCGACGACGTGGTGGGCGTTGCGGCCGGACAACACCCGCACGTGCAGCGCGATCCGGGCCGCCGAGGTGATCGACTCGAAGATGTGCCGGGTGAGCGTCGTGTCGTAGGTCCCGATCATCGGGGCGAGGTCCGGCTCGACGTGCACGCAGTACGGGCGGCCGGACAGGTCGACGGCGGCCTGGACGAGCGCCTCGTCGAGCGGCACCATCGCGTCGCCGAACCGGCGGATGCCGACCTTGTCGCCGAGCGCCGCCCGTAGCGCCTCCCCGAACGCGATAGAGGTGTCCTCGACGGTGTGGTGGGCGTCGATGTGCAGGTCGCCCCGGGTGCGCACGGTGAGGTCGAAGCCGCCGTGCTTGCCCAGCTGGGCGAGCATGTGGTCGAAGAACCCCACCCCGGTCTCCACGGTGGACACGCCCGCGCCGTCGAGGTCCAGCTCGACGAGCACGTCCGACTCCAGCGTCTTGCGTTCGATCCGGGCGGTCCGCGCCGGTGCCATATCCCCTGGTTTCCTGTGTCTGTCTAGGTACGTTGCGTTCTTGGTTGCGTTTCAGGCGTCCTGGGTCGGGCCTTGCCCGTCCAGGCCACCGCCCGTCCGGGCTCTGCCTGCCGGCCGGCGGTCTGTCTCGAGCGCCGACGGGCTGTCGGCCAGCACGGAGCGCAGCGCGCCGATGAAGGCGTCGATCTCGCTCGGCAGGCCGGCGGTGACCCGCAGCCAGCCGGGCAGGCTCAGGTCGCGGACCAGCACCCCGTGATCGAGCAGGCACTGCCAGACCGCGTGCTGGTCACGGAACAGGCCGAACAGCACGAAGTTCGCGTCCGACGGCACCACTCGCACGCCGAACGCCGGCAGTTCGTCGACGATCCGGTCGCGCTGCGCCTTGACCGCCTCGACCGTTCCGAGCAGCTCGTCGGCGTGCGCCAGGGCGGTGCGCGCCACCGCCTGGGTGAACGACGACAGGTGATAGGGCAGCCGGACCAGTTGCAGCGCGTCGACGACCGCCGGGTGGGCCGCCAGGTAGCCGACCCGGGCGCCGGCGAGCGCGAACGCCTTGCTCATCGTCCGGGTGACGACCAGCTTCGGCTGCTCGGGCAGCAGGGTGAGCGCGCTCGGCACCCCGGCACGGCGGAACTCGGCGTACGCCTCGTCGACGATGACCATGCAGCCGCCGATCTCCTCGGCCGCCGCGCACACCGCCTTGACGACGTCGAGCGGCAGCGCGGTCGCGCTCGGATTGTTCGGCGAGCACAGGAACACCACCGACGGCTGGTGGCGGCGCACCGCGTCGGCCGCGGCGACGGGGTCGAGGGTGTAGTCGTCGGCCCGGTCCTCGGCGACCCACTCGGTCGCGGTGGCGAGCGAGATCAGCCGGTGCATCGAGTACGACGGCTCGAAGCCCAGCGCGCGCCGGCCCGGGCCGCCGAACGCCTGCAGGAGCTGCTGGAGCACCTCGTTGGAGCCGTTCGCCGCCCACACCTGGCTGGTGTGCACACCGAAACCGGCGTCCGGGGTGAGGTAGTAGGCGAGGTCCGCGCGCAGCGCCTCGGCCTCGCGCTCCGGGTAGCGGTTGGCCTCGGTGGCGGCAAGGGTGGCGGCCTTACCGAGTGCGTCCACCAGCTCGGCGGACGGCCGGTGCGGGTTCTCGTTGGTGTTCAGCCGCACCGCGACGTCGAGCTGCGGCGCGCCGTACGGCGAACGGCCGCGCAGGTCGTGGCGCAGCGGCAGGTCGTCGAGCGTCACCGGCCGCCAGGGCCGGGCCGACGTCATCGCCTCGTCGGGGCGCCGCGCGCTCACCCGGACCACGGGCCGGCCGGACGCGCCGTTCCCGAAGACTCCGGTGCCCTGTTCGCTCATCTGGTCACCGCCGCGGCGGGCCGGGAACCGGCGGCGGGCCGGGAACCGCCGGCCCCTCTGGCATCGTCAGCGTCTCTGAATCTGACCGAGCGCCTCATCATCGAGAGCGCACCTCCACCGCGTCGACGTGGGCAAGCAGGTCCTCGGCCGCGCCGAGCGCGGCGATGTGAGGCGCGACGTCCGCGAGCGCTTCCTGCGTGCACGCCACGACGTGCACCTGGCGCTGGAACGCGGCGACCGACAGACCGCTCGAATGGCGGGCAGTCCCGCCGGTGGGCAGTACGTGGTTCGAGCCGGCCAGGTAGTCGCCGAGCGGCACGGGCGCGTACGGGCCGACGAACACGGCGCCGGCGTGGCGGACCCGGGCCGCGACGGCGGCCGGGTCGGCGGTCTGGATCTGCAGGTGCTCGGCGGCCCAGGCGTCCACCACCCGCAGCCCCGCGTCGACGTCGTCGACGAGCGCGACCGCGCCCTGGCCCGACAGCGCCTCCTCGACCCGCTCGCGGTGGCGGGTGACCGGCACCTGCTTGCCGAGCTCGATCTCGACGGCGTCGGCGAGGTCGACGGACGGGGTGACCAGCAGGCAGGCCGCCATCGGGTCGTGCTCGGCCTGGGCAATCAGGTCGGCGGCGACGAACGCCGGGTCGGCGGTGTGGTCGGCGAGGACGGCGATCTCGGTCGGGCCGGCCTCGGCGTCGATGCCGACGACCCCCCGCAGCAGGCGCTTGGCCGCGGCGACGTAGACGTTGCCCGGGCCGGTGACGACATCGACGGCGGGGCAGCTCTCGGTGCCGTACGCGAGCATCGCGACCGCCTGCGCGCCGCCGGCCGCGTACACCTCGTCGACGCCGAGCAGCTGGCAGGCGGCGAGCACCACCGGGTGCGGCAGGCCGTCCCACGGCCCTGGGGTGCCACCGGGGCCGGAAAGGTCACCCGCGCCGTCGTTGCGCCCCCGGTGACGTTGCGGCGGGGAGACAACCGCGAGCGAGCCGACGCCGGCCTCCTGGGCCGGGACGACGTTCATCACCACGCTGCTCGGGTAGGCGACCCGCCCGCCCGGCACGTACAGCCCGACCCGGTCTACCGGGACCCACCGCTCGGTGACCGTCGTGCCTGGCGCGACCTCGATCGTCACCGGCTCGCGCAGCTGCGCCCGGTGGACCAGCCGGGTGCGCCGGATCGCCTCGGTGAGCGCCGCGCGCACCGCCGGGCCCAGCTCGTCCGCCGCCCGCGCGAGCGCGTCGGCGGGTACGCGCGGCGTGGCCGGGCGGACGCCGTCGAAGCGCTCGGTGGCGTCCAGCACGGCGGCGTCGCCGCGGTCGCGGACGTCGTCGCAGATCGGCCGGACCGCCTCGAGCGCCACGTCGACGTCGGTCGCGGCGCGCGGCAGCCGCCGACGGATCTCGGCCGAGGACAGCGCTGTCAGTGCCTCACCGCGGAGGTCCAGCCTTCTCCACACGCCATGAGAGTATCGGCCGTCGCGCGCGAATCGTCCTCCCCGCGCGCCGCAATATCACACAGTTGCCCCGTTCGCCGGCCTCCTCCAGTCATTTCGGCTACCCCGCCGGCCCGGGCATGACGGACAAGGCGGATATCGGAGGACAGTCGCGCGGCCCTGTCCGGTACCCGACTCACGCCGGGACGGCCCGGTGGCCATCGTGCCGGTTCACCCCATCTGTCCTGAGGGTTCACGGCTCTCACCGGGAGCGGCGCCCGCCCGCGAGGCGGACGAGAAGCCGGCGCCCAGGAGCCGCGGGGCGGCCCACGGTCCTTCTTGTGACGGCGAGGTGGCAGGCTGGGATGGTGACTTCCGGCGACGGCCCGTGGCCGACCGACGAGCCGGCCAGTCCCCGCGCCGCCGATGTGACCGGGCGGAACGGGCAGGCGGGCCGGCCCGGGACGGACGGCCAGGCGCGGCTCGCGGCACTGCTTGAGGCCTATGGGGCGTTTGGGCGGCCCCTGCGGGCGCTGGTCGCCCGGCTGGCGGCCGAGTACGCGGCGCCGCGCGGGGGCGGCCCCGCCGGCGGCGGCTCGAGGGGTGCCGATGCGGCCGGGCGGCTGGTCCGGGCGGCCGGGCTGCCGCGGCGCACCGTCGAGGAGGTGCTCGCGGCGCTCGGCGGCGACGTCGACGACGACCCGGTGGCCGGGCCTCGAATACGCCCCGAGCTGGCGGCGGGCTACCGCGAGCTGGTCGACGCGGCGGGACTCGCCGAGACGGGACTCGCCGCGGCGAGGCCGGCTGACCCGCTGGCCGGGCCACTTGGCGCGCATGCGGACCTGGTGGCCACGATGGGCGAGCTGATCGCCGCGGCACCCCGGCCCCGCGCTGACCTGGACCATGTCGCCGCGACGGCCGAGACCGTGGTCCGCCGGGCGCTGTGGCTCGCGGCCACCTATGACCTCGCCGGCCGGCATCTGCTCTGCGTCGGCGACCACGACCTGACCTCGCTCGCCGCGGCCGCGGTCATCCCCGGGCTGCGGGTCACCGTCGTCGATGTCGACGACGAGCTGCTCTCCTTCCTGTACGGCCAGGAGCGTTCGCGCGGCCTCAACGTGCGGCCCTACTTCGCCGACCTGCGGTTCGGCCTGCCACCGTCGGTGGCCGGGTCCGCCGACCTGGCCTTCACCGACCCGCCCTACACCCCCGAGGGGGTGGCGCTGTTCTGCGCCCGCGGCGCCGAGGGGCTGCGCGACCGCGACCACGGCCGGGTGCTGCTCGCCTACGGCTTCTCCGACCGGACGCCGACGCTCGGCTGGAAGACCCAGCGGGCACTCTCCGACGCCGGGTTCGCCCTAGAGGCCATGCTGCCCGCCTTCCACGCCTACGACGGTGCCGAGGCGGTCGGCGCCCGCGCCGATCTCTACGTGTGCCGCCCCACCAGCCACACCTGGCGCCACGTCAACCGCGCCATCGGCCCCCTGACCGCCGGCACCGCCATCTACAGCCGCGGCCGGGCGTCGCTGGAAAGTGCCCCGCGGGACCTGCTCCCCGAGCCGGCGGCGCGCGCCCTGGTCACCGCGGCTCTAGAGGGCCAAAGGAGGTGCGAAAATGCTCTTCGTTCGCACCTCCGGAGGCCCCTGTCACCGGAGGCACTGGAGGCGGTCACGCCTCGTCACCGTCAGCCCGAGGGCGCGCTCCCGGCGGAGCCCCCTGGCCAGCTGGTGTTCGTCGGGGAGGCGCCGCTCCCGGCGGAGACCGGCGGGGACCGGCCGGTGGCGCACGTCCGCCTCGCGACGGTGCTCGCGCAGGGCCTGCCGCCGGCGGCCAGGGCGCGCCGGCCGGTCACGGTCGCCGCCGATCTCACGGAGGACCCCGGCGGCTGGCTGCCCCGGCTGCTGCTGGCCGTCAACGCGGACGCGGTGGCCATGGTCGTCCACTCCGACCACCCAGCCGTCGCCGCCGCCGTCCGGGCCACCATGCCGCTGCCCGGCGGCCGCGCGCCAGACGCGTCGCCGCTGGGGCCGTTGGGCTTTCTCGTGCTCGGGCAGGCGGCCCCCAAGTGGCGCCTCCTGCCGCCGACGCGCGTCGGCGGCACCCCGGACGCCCACCGGCTCTGGGTGCTCTCCTTCGCGGCGGTCGCCTCGACCGAGCTCGACGGGCCCACGGACACCTGGCTGCGCTTCCTGCTCGATCGGGCACACGGCCGGATCGGCAACGTCTGGCGGGAGGCCCTGGTCGGCCACGTCCGCGACGCGCACGGCACGACGCTGTCGAAACGGGACGCGCGGGCCGTCATCGAGTCCGTCCTGCCCCTGCGGGTGCATGAGCTTCTCCAGGCCCGTCTGCTCGACCTGCCGCTGCGCGAGATCGCCGACGTACTCGACTCCGTGGAGTGGTCATGGAGTCCGGAAGGCCTCGCGAAGCTCGATCTCGCGACCGGGCCGCGGGCATGACGGCGGGCAGCGTGCCGCGCCTCGACAGGCCGGGGAACGGGTCAGCAGCGCCGGAGGCGGACGGGGCCCTGGTACTGGTCGTCGAGGACGACGACGCTGTCGGGACGCAGCTGGTACGCGGGCTGCGGCGGGCCGGTTACGCGGCGCGACGGGTGGCGACGGCGACGGCGGCGCTCATGGCCGTCGGTGGCGACGAGCCGCCGGACGTCGTACTGCTCGACCTCGGGCTGCCAGACCTGGACGGCACCGAGGTCTGCCGACGGATCCGGGAGCTCGGCGATATCCCGGTGATCGTGGTGACCGCGCGCGCCGACGAGTCGGACCGCGTGGAGGCGCTCGACCTGGGCGGCGACGACTACCTCGTCAAGCCGTTCGGTTTCGAGGAGCTGCTGGCGCGGATCCGCGCCGTGCGGCGCCGCTTCGCCCGCGTCGCCGCGCTCGCGGACGCCGCCCGTGCCGACGCCGTCCGCGCCGCGGGTGCCGCCGGCGCGGCGAACGGCCATGCCGGTACGGCGCACGGCGCCTCGAACAGGACCGGTGGCCACGCCACCGAGGCTGCGGTAGCCGGCGAGGGTGCCAGGGGGGCCGCCGGAGCCGAGTCCCGCGGCGCGGGGGACGTGGTCCGGCACGGCGGGCTGCTGGTGGACCGGCGGACACGGCGGATTGAGCTGGACGGGCGGCGCCTCGCCATCACCGCGCGCGAGTTCGACCTGCTCGCCTTCCTCGCGGCGGATCCGGGCCGGGTGCGCACCCGGCGGGAGATCTTCCAGGCCGTGTGGGGGCCGTGGTTCGGCTCGACGAAGGTGCTCGACGTCCACGTGGGGTCGCTGCGGCGCAAGCTCGGCCGGCCGGAGCTGATCGAGACGGTCTACGGTGTCGGCTTCCGCCTCGCCGACCCGGCCGTCGAGCCGGGGAGGGCGGGCGGCGCGCGGTGAGCAAGCGGATCCTGGCCATACAGCTGCTGCTGACGGCGTTGCTGATGATCTGTGTGTGCATCCCGCTCGGGATGGACGCCGCCCAGCACGACCGGACCCTGCTCGCCCTGCGAACCGCGGCCAGCGCCGATGCCTACGCGGCCGAGGTCAAGTGGCGCCGGCTGGGCACGGACGCGCCCCGGCTGCCCGACCAGTCCGCGGACGCCGGCTCCGGCGCCTACTCCGAGTACGGCGAGCCCGGCGACAGCCAGTCCGAGGTCGTCCGACCGGACGACGACCTCGCCCTCTACAGCCCGGACGGCCGCCTCACCGCGTCCTCGGGCCAGCCGATTCCGCTGACGGCCGCCCAGATCGCCGCCGCCCGCGAGAGACGGGTCGAGCTCGCGCCATCTGGCGCGAACGGGCACCGTCAGGTCGTCGTGACGCCGGTGAACAACTCGGGCGGCCTGCTCACGATCCTCGTGGTGGCCAGGTCCGACAGCGCTACCAGGGCCCAGATCCAGCACCGCTGGGTCCGGCTGATCGTCGGCTTCGGCGTGGCGCACCTGGTGGCGCTGGCGCTGTCGGTGCTGCTCGCCCGCTGGGTGAACCGGCCGCTGCGCCGGCTGGAACGGGCGGCGGCGAGGCTCGGCGACGGCGAGCTGTCGGCCCGGGCCCGGGCCGTCGGCGGGCCCGCCGAGGTACGCCAGCTCGCGACGAGCTTCGACGCCATGGCCGGGCAGATCGAGGAGCTGGTCGACGGGCAGCGCGCCTTCCTCGCCGACGTCTCCCACCAGATCCGCACCCCGCTGACCGCGATGCGGCTTCGCCTGGAGCTGCTCGGCCAGGACCTGGCCGACGACCCGGCCGCCGCCGGCGAGGTGGGCGGGACGATCGCCGAGGTGCACCGGCTGTCCCGGATGGTCGACGGCCTGCTCGCCATGGCGCGCACCCAGGCCCGCGGCGGGACGTCGGTCCGGGTTTCGGTGCGCGTCGACCGGGTGGTCCGCGAGCGTGTCGCGACCTGGTGCGCGGTCGCCGCGGCGGCGCACGTCGAGCTGCTCGACGAGACGACGGCCAGCGATCGCGCGCTGCTCACCCCTGGTCATCTGGAGCAGGTCCTCGACAACCTGCTGTCCAACGCGCTGGAGGCGACCGCCTCGGGCGGGCGGGTCGTCGTCCGCGCGGCGCTGGCCAGCCCGGACACCGTCACCACCAGCGGCAGTGGCAACGGCGGTAGCAGTGGTGGCAACGGCGGCAGCGGCCGGCGCGGAGGCGTTCTCGGGGCCGTCCGGGCTCATGAGGCGGGCGGCCAGGCGCGGGCGAGCGGCGCCGCGCCGACGATCCGGCTGACGGTCGCGGACGATGGCCCGGGGATGACCGCCGCCGCCCGCGCCGGCGCCTTCGAGCGGTTCCGCGCCGAGCGCCCGGCCGAGCGCGCGATGCGCGCGGACCGGCGCGGGCACGGTCTCGGCCTCGCCGTCGTCCACGCCCTGGTCGTGGCCGACGGCGGCCGGGTCAGGCTCGACGAGGCAGAGTCGGGCGGCCTGCTGGTGGTACTCGACCTGCCGGCCGCGCCCGCCGGCCCGCGGCCAGGCCTCGCCGGCGGGCCCGACCGAGCCGAGGTCGCCGGCGCGGGGGGCGACGGGACGGCCAGACTCGCAGGAGTGACCAGCGCCGGGAACCGCGGCGAGGTCGACGGAGCCGGCTGAGGCAGGGCGGGGGTCCGCCTTGCCCGCCGACCGCCGAGCGGCCGGGCAGGCGGCTGGCCCCCGCCCAAGGCCAGCGGGCGCGCGCAGTGGCCAGGCCATGCGCGCGCCCGAAGGCTCGTTCGACGTGCCGGGTCAGCGCTCCCAGCGGTCATCGGTGAACCGGTCACCCTGGTCGCGGTCGACACCACGATCAACACCGCGATCGACACCGCGATCGACACCGCGCTCCGGATAGGGCTGGTCCACGCCTCGCTCGGTGTAGCCACCCTCCTGGCGCCCGCGGTCGACCCCGCGGTCAACCGGCTGGCCGGCGTCCTGGCCGCCCACGCGCCGGCCACCCGGGTACTCGCCGCCCGAGTACTCGCGCTCACGGTCGACGGCACGGCCACGCTCGGCGCCACGGCCCGTGTAGCCGCCCATGGCCGGTCCGCGCTCGCGACCCGCCACCCGGCCGTGGCCGGCCTCGCCGCTCGCCTTGACGCGACGCAGGGCGAGCAGCGTCATCAGGATCGATGTGATCAGGCCGAGGATCAGGCCGTAGCGCGCGCCCGACGAGATGCCGGGGTAGCCGAGGTAGCTGCCGTGCACGCGCGGCAGGCTGATCCACCGCACGACGATCAGCACCAGCGCCACGATGCTGGCCGTCGCGATCGCCGTCGACAGCGGGACCGAGCCGAGCCCCGTCATCTTGCCACGGCTCAGTAGGTACGCCGCGGCGAGCGCCGCGGCGATGAGCATCAACACGATCGGCACCCAGGCGAGGGCGCCGGACTGCCACGCGTTCAGGTTGGAGCGCCAGATCTGTGCCTGGCCATACGCGTTGTATCCGGAGTACCGGACACCGAACCACGGCAGAAAGCTGAAAATAAGGCCGAGAATCCCCAGTCCGATGATTCCGAGATCAGCGCCCTTCATGCCGCGGCCCTCGCGGGCCGCGAATCCTGGGCTGTCCTGGGCCGCGCGACCGCGGCCGGCCATACTCGCCATTGGCGACACCCTCGTTTCTCCCGAGCCACGGGCCGGCCACATTCACACGCGCACTCGCCGCGTGCCGCGGCAAACCCGCGCGTAGAGGATCTGAGTCCCGCGGCCGCCGCCTCGATACGTGTACGAACGTCAGGCGCAGAGACGTCGTGACGCCACGACGAAGCGGTAGCGGTGGTGAGTCAGAACCTCCCCCGGTTCCTCGGGCCGGAAACTAAGGCGGCCTATTTGGACAACGACATCCCGTGACGCCCGTGTTCGCGCGGCTCCCCGCCAGGCGAGGTTTACACCGAGCTGGAGCCGACGTCCGAGCTCGCGCTCGCGACGCGTACAAGATGTCCCGCACTACCTATTACGAGCAGCTGCCGCCAGGCAATGGCACCCGATGGGCCGATATCGGTAAAGAGGATCTTTTATAAGACGCTAAGGAGCCTGCCTGTCGGGGCGAGCGCCCTCCGCCGGGACCAGTTCCGACGGAACTGCCGGTCCCGCCGGGACCGCCGATTCCGCCGATTCCGCCGGGACCGCCGGGACCGCCGCCAGACCGTCATAGCGGATGAACGACGGCACGGCCACGATCAGCACGACCAGGCCCACGAGGCACGCGGCGCCGCCGACGAACGCCGCCAGTCCCGGCGAGGTGAAGCCGGCGAACGTGCCGTGGCCGAGGTCGCCGAGGCTCGGCCCGGCGGCCACCGACACCATGAACAGCCCGGCCATCCGGCCACGCACCGAGTCGGGTGCGGCGACCTGCTGAATGGTGATCCGCAGCACCGCGGACACCGTGTCGGCGGCGCCGGCGATGACCAGCAGGCCGATCGCCACCGGCAGCGACCCGGCCAGCCCGAACAGCGCGACCGCGACGCCCCACACCGCGATCGCCACGGCGACCACCAGGCCCTGGCGGCGTATCCGGGACAGCCAGCCGCCGGTCGCCGCGACAAGGGTGCCGCCGACGGACATCGCCGCGTAGAGCACGCCCGTGGTGCGCGGGCCGCCATGGAACTGGGCGACGGCCATCGAGGCGAACAGCACCCGCGGCATGCCGAAGATCATGGCGTCCAGGTCCACGAGGAACGTCATCAGCAGCACCGGCCGTTGCCATAGCAGCCGGAACCCGTCGACGACGCTGGCGAACCCCGCCCGCGTGCCGCCGCCCTCGGGCCGCATCGACGGCAGCCGCCAGGTCGCGCACAGCAGGCCCAGGTAGGACACGACGTCGACGGCGTAGGCGGCCCGGAAGCCGACCGTCGAGACCAGCAGGCCGGCCAGCAGCGGGCCGCCGGTGAGCGCGAGCGTCATCGAGAAGCCCTCGAGCGCGCCGACCGCCGGCATCATGTCCGGGGTGAGCAGCCGGGCGGCGAAGGTCCGCCGGATCGGCGAGTCCAGCGCGGACAGCGACGCCTGCAAGCCGATCAGGATGAAGAGCACCCACACCGGTGCGCCGAACAGCGCCTGCAGGGTGAGTGCCAACGAGGCCAGCATCATCCCGGAGGAGGTCAGCAGCGCGAGCACCCGCCGGTCGGCGGCGTCCGCGATCGTGCCGCCGGCGAGCCCGAAGACCACCAGCGAGACGAAGGTGACGGCGCCGACGGCACCGACGGCGAAGTTCGACCCGGTGTCGGCGTAGATCTGCAGCAGCACCGTGGTGACGACGACCTGGGTGCCGGTCGCGCTGACCAGCTCGCCAAGCCAGAACCGGCGAAACGACGGCGATTCCCGCAGCGGGCGCAGGTCGGCGGTGAACAGCCGGCCGAGCCGGCGCAGCCGGGAGCCTTCAGGGCCCTTGGAGCTGGCTGGGCTGGCTGGGCTGGTTCTGCCGGCCGCGGCGGGCGCCGCGGCCGGCTCAGTCACGGAACGGCATCCCCGGCCCCGGCCCCGGCCCCGCGGTGGCATGCCGCAGCGCCAGCGCGACGACATAGTGGTCGAGCCGCATGGGGGTGAAGCCGAAGTGCCGGTAGAAGGCCTTGGCCGGAGCCGAGACGGCGTGCGCGAGCAGCAGCGGCGTCCCGGCCGTCCGGTAGACGGTCGCCGCCCGCATGACCGCGTCGCGCAGCAGCCGCGCGCCGACGCCGCGGCCCTGGACCGTCTCGTCGACCGCGAGCCGGCCGATCAGGAGCGCCGGCACCGGGTCCGCCGGGCCGGCGGCGCGCCGCCCCCACCGGCGGGGCGCGGCGGCGCGGACGTGCTCGACCGCGCCGCGGGTGAGGCAGTAGTAGCCGACGGCCCGGCCGCCGTCGGCCACGACGAACGTCGTCACGCCCTCCTCTTGCTGCTCCAGGGCATGGTGGCGCAGCCAGCTGTCGAGGACGTCGTGCCCGCTGCGGAAGCCTCGGACATCGTGCTGCGCCGTGAGCCTGATCGGCGGCCCCGCGGAGCGAGGACTCACCGGCTCTCCTCGTCCGGGCCGTCCTCGAGCAGGTCACGCAGCCGCGGCGCCTCGTCCGGTGCCGGCCCGCCGAGCAGCGCGGCCAGTTCCTCCCACGCCGCGTCGGTGGCGCCGAACACCCGGCGGTCCGCCATCGCGTCGGCGGCATAGCGCCGCATCGCCTCGACGGCGAAGTCCTCCAGCGTCGCTCCAAGACTCTCCGCGGCCGAGCGGACCAGTTCCGCCGTCTCGCCCGTCAGCCGCACCGCGATCTGCTCGTCCTTGTCGGTTCCACCCACGTCCGTCAGTCTGCCTGTTCCTTGTCCCAGACCCACACCCACCCGGACATCTCCGCCATCCCGAGGCCAACGGGAGATGACGCACAACCCGGTTGTCCGGCCGGGTGGGGGCACGTAGCGTCGGTGGAGACGCCGCGGCGACGGGCACGTTCCGTGCGTGTGGCGGGTGGCCGGCCGGCCTGTTCCGCGGGGTGACCGGGTGGCTGCCAGGGCAGGGGGCGGTCGGGTGTTGAGATGGGTACGGTCCCTGTGGTCCCGGCGCGCCGGACCGGGCGCGGGCGCCTTCCGAGCCGGCCTCGGCCCGCACGACGGCGGGCTGGTCGAGGTCGAGGTGGACGACCTCACGCCCGGCGGCCCGTACGACCTCGGCCTGGCACCGAGCGACGGTGTCCGCCGCCTCGATCTGGGTGCGCTGCTGGTGCCGCTGCTCGACGGGGTCGACTACCGGCTGCGCCTCGACGGCGAGCGGGTGAGCGCGGTGGTCGCGCTCGCCGGCCGGTCGATGATGGAGCTCACGGCGCTGGCGGCGCCGAAGAGCCGCGGGGTCTGGGACGAGATCCGCGCCGAGATCTGGCTGGCGGCCGCGCTGCCCGGCCCGGCAGGCGGCCCGCGTCCACCCCGCGCGCCCGCCATGCCCGCCTCGCCGGTGCCTGTTCTCACGGGTCCGGTGTGGGTGGGCGGCCCCGTCGAGGTCGCCGCCGGGTACGGCCGGTTCGGCCCCGAGCTGCTGCTCGTGCCGACGGCTCCGGCCGTGCTGCCCGACGCACCGCCGGCGGAGTCTCCTGGTGAGCTCGACGTGGCGTTCCCCGTCCCTGGTCCGTTCCCCGCCCTCGGCGCCGCCTCCGGCCAGGCGGCCCTCTCCGGCCTGGCCGGCCCTGTCCGGCTGGTCGGCATCGACGGGCCGCGCTGGTTTCTCCAGGCCGCGGTCACCGGCCCGGCCTCCACCCCACGCGACGAGTCGCTCATGGACGACGTGCTGCGCGGCACGATCGTGATCCGCGGCGGCCGCGCGATGCCGGTGCGGGCGCCGCTCCCCCTGCGGCTGCCGACCGACACCGAGGACCCGGTCGGCCCCGACGACCTCGTCGATCCGATGGCCGCCGCCGACCCGGACGGCCCGCCGCTCCTGGGACGCCACGCCGACCAGTCCGCGGCCTGGCGAGCCGCCGCGCGGGGCCCCGCGTCGCCGACCGACCTGGAGTCGCTGCGCCCGAAGCCCACCGGTGCGAGCAGCGCCGACCCGCGCCGGATCAGCTACGGGCTGGTCCCGCCGCCGAGCGGCGGCCTCGGCCGCAACCTCATGACCTGGGGCTAAGCACGCGGCCCGCGGCCCGCGGTTTTGGGCGGGCTGAGCCGGGCTCACTCGTCCGGCTCGGCCTGGTCCTCCCACGAACGGCGTCGGTCCGGGGTGCGCGGTGCCCAGTCCGGCGGGCCGGCGAGGCGGGAGATACCAGCGGCGGCGAGGCCGGAGGCGAGGGCGAGGCGGCGCGCGAGCGGGCGGGCGCGCTCGATCTGGTCGCGCTCGTCGACCACGGCGCAGGTGTGGTCGACGACGAGGCGGCGCCCGTCGACCCACACGTCGCGCACGGCCCGCGGGGAGGCGCCGTAGACGAGCTGGCCGCACGGGTCGTGCAGCATCGAGACGCAGACCGAGTCCTGCAGCAGCACCAGGTCGGCCCGCTTCCCGGGCTCCAGGCTGCCGACCAGGTCGCCCTGGCCCAGCGCCCTGGCGCCGTCGAGGGTCGCCATCCGCAGCACGGTCGGCGCGTCGAGGACCGCCGGGTCGACGGCGTGGACCTTGGCCAGCAGCGCCGCCATCTTGACCGCCTGCAGCATGTCCTGGCTGTCGTTGGAGGCGGCGCCGTCGGTGCCGATCCCGACGGTGACGCCGGCGGCGCGCAGCCGGGGAACCGGGCACACCCCGGAGCCGAGGATCATGTTCGCGACCGGGTTGTGGGCGATCGCGGCCCCGTTGCCGGCGAGGATCTCGACGTCGGCCTCGGTGACCCACACCCCGTGGCCGGCGATGAGCGGCCGCTCGAACATGCCGAGGCGCAGCGCGTGCGGGATCGTCCGCCGGCCCCAGCGGGCGCTGGCCGCCACCAGCTCCTCGCGCACCTCGGCGAGATGGGTGTGCACCGCCCAGTTCCTGGCGCGGCAGGCGTCGACGCCCGCCTCCAGCAGCTCGTCGCTCTGCCCGAGCAGGGTGCCGACGCCGTAGCGGAAGCCGACCGGCGCGCCGTGGGCCGCGGCGAGGGCGACGGCCGCCGCCAGGTCGTCCTGCTCGTCCATGATCCGCTTGACGTCCGCCCAGGGCGCACCCGGGTCGTAGGCGTCCTCCGCGCCGAAGGAGACCACGCCGCGCAGGCCGGCACGAACCAGCCCGTCGACGACGCCGAGGCTCGCGAACTCGTCGCGGTTGCTGTGCACGAACATGTCGTTGACGGTCGTGACGCCGGTCAGCAGCAGCTCCACGGCGCGCAGCAGGGTGCCCTCCCGGGCGTCCTCCTCCGTCAGGACCGTGCCGAGCGGCCCGACGATCCGCTCCCCCCATTCGAACAGCGTCAGCTCCGAGCCCATCCCGGTCGTCAGCGCCTCGGACAGGTGGGTGTGCGCGTTGACGAGACCCGGGATCAGCAGCCCCGTCCCGTCGCCGACGACCGGGACGTCGGCGAGCCCGGCCCGCAGCTCTTCGTACCCACCGACCGCGACGATCTCGCCACCGCGGATGTGGACGGCGCCGTCGGCGATGTCGCCCTCGGGGCCGACGGTGAGCACCCACGCCGCCCTGACCAGCGTCTCCGCGCGTTCCGGCAGGCCGTCCGGACGCGGCACCGTGTCGGCCACAGCGCGATTCTCACATCCGGCACCGCATCCGACGTGGCCCGGCTACGCCCGCGACCACACCCACGCCCATGCCACGCCCACGCAGGCATCAACGCCGACACGCCCGATCGGTCCGGGTGGCCGCCCGCGCCGGGCCGTGTGGTCAGCTGTGGGCGTGGAGGCGCTCCCGGACCGGCAGGAGATCGTCCGGTACTGCCAGGAGTGCGCCCGGCACAGCGTCCTGCTCGCGACCGGCCACGGCCCGCTGTGGGAGTGCGCCGGCTGCGGCACCTGGCTGCGGTGGCCGCATCAGCCCGCCGTCCCCGACCTGTCCACCGTCACGGTCCTCGACCACCACCGGGCCAGGCGGCGCAAGGCGTCCTGAGCCGGGTCACCTGGGCGCGCTCGCGCCATGCCCGAGCCGCGCCGGTACCGCCACTCAAACGGCGGCTGGCGGGCCGGCCGGCGCGGCCGAATGCCCTTGTCAGCGCCCAAGGTGGATTGTGCGTCTCGCCTCGCGAGAGTACGGTTTCCGGCACGAGGCAAGGCCGTTTCGACATCGAGTCGGCGGGCCGCGCGGATTGCGGGGCCGCTGTGCGCCTCCGCCGACGACGGCCCGGCCAAGAGCGGGGCGTGAGCCCCTGACGCCGGTGGGAGACCGTATGGCCGTGGCAGGTACCGACGTGACGGGCACGGACACGGCGGTCACGGACGCGGCAGGCGCTCGGGCGGCGGGCACCGGCGCGGCGGCCACCAGGACGGTTCGCAGCTTCTGCCGGGTGTGCACCTCGGTCTGCGGGATCCTCGTCGAGACCTCCGGGGACCAGGTCTTACGGGTGCGCGGCGACCGGGACCACCCGATGTCCGCCGGCTACACCTGCCCGAAGGGCCGGGCGCTTCCCGGCGTGCACCACCACCCCGACCGGCTCGAACACCCGCTCCTGCGCGACGGCGACGGCCTCCGCCCGACCACCTGGGAGGAATGCCTCGACGACCTCGGCTCCCGGGTACGGGCGATCATCGACGAGCACGGGCCGTCGGCCGTCGGGATCTTCTTCGGCAGCGGGGTCGGGATGGACGCCGCCGGCTACAAGGTGGCGCAGTCCCTGCACCGGGCCATCGGGACGCCGGCGAAGTTCAGCCCGCTGACCATCGACGGCACGGCGAAGGTGCTCATCTCCGAC
Source organism: Pseudofrankia coriaricola (assembly GCF_001854805.1). Classification (GTDB taxonomy): domain Bacteria; phylum Actinomycetota; class Actinomycetes; order Frankiales; family Frankiaceae; genus Pseudofrankia. The sequence continues at coordinate 137,467 of NZ_MBLO01000114.1, read as the reverse complement.
CTCGTCGGCGGCACGCCGGCGCTCGCCGGCCGGCCCGACTACGAGACGGCGACGTTCGTCCTGTTCGTCGGCAGCAACCCGGTCGTGTCCCACGGACACACCGTCGCCATGCCCAACCCGATCGGGACGCTGAGGGCGCTGCGCGACCGCGGCGAGATCTGGGTCGTCGACCCCCGGCACACCGAGACCGCGAAACTGGCCACCGGCCATCTCGCGCCGCGTCCCGGGATGGACCACGCCGTACTCGCCTACCTGGTCCGCGAAGTGCTGCGCGACGGGGCACGCCAGGACGTCCTGGACAGCCGCTGCGTCGACGCCGACACGCTCGCCGCCGCGGTCGAGCCCTTCACGCTGGAGCACACGGCCGCGGTGTGCGACGTCCCGGCGGACGAACTGGCCGCCCTGCTCGCCGCGGTCCGCCGAGCGGAGCGGGTCGCCGTCGAGACGGGCACCGGCGTGACCATGTCGGCGAGCGCGAACGTCACCCAGTGGCTCGGATGGGCCCTGATGATCATCACAGGGTCGATGAACCAGCCGGGCGGCGCCTGGTTCCACCCGGGGTTCGCCAGCCGGCTCGAGAACGTGCAGCTGCCGGTCTCGCCGGCGGACGGCTCGTTCGGCCCCGGGCCGCGCAGCCGCCCCGAGACGCACTCCTTCCTCGGCGAGTGGCCGTGCGCGGTGCTCGCCGACGAGATCGAGGCCGGCAACATCCGGGCCGTGCTGAACCTCGGCGGCCACCTCGTGACCGCCTTCCCGGACACCGAGACGCTGGTGCCGGCGCTGCGCAAGCTCGACGTGTTCGCGACGATCGAGATCATCGCGAACGAGACGACCGCGCTGTCGACGCACGTCCTGCCGACGAAGGACCAGCTCGAGCGCGCCGACATCACGCTCTGGGACAACCTGATGCCGCGGGTGGCGACCCAGTACACGCCCGCGGTCGTCGGGCCGGTCGGCGACCGGCGCTCCACCTGGTGGGTGCTCGCCGAGCTGGGCCGCCGCCTCGGCCATGACCTCGCGGCCACGTCAGGCGAGGCGGCCACGGACGGAGCCAGGCTGGCGAAGGTCGTCCCCCGGGGCACGTTCGGCGAGGACCTGACGACCCGGCAGTGGGCCGAGACGGACCGGCAGCTGCCCGCGCCGTGGGTCGAGCGCCACCTCGACCGGCTCGGCGGCTGGCGCCTCGCGCCCCGGCTGCTCGTCGACCAGCTGGCCACCCTGACCGAGCCCGCGCCGCTCGTCTTCGTGCCGCGGCGGCAGAAGCGGCACCTGAACTCCCAGTTCGACTTCCTCGGCGACCAGGCCGAGATCCTCGTCCACCCCGACGACGCCGCCACCGCCGGCGTGCGCGACGGCGAGCCGGTGGTCATCCGCGCCACCCACGGCGAGATCACCGGCATCGCCCGCGTCGACCCAGCCGTCCGGCGCGGCGCCGTCTCCATCCCCCACGGCCACCAGTCCGCGAACGTCAACCGCCTCACCGACAAGAACGACCTCGATCCCATCACCGGCATGGCCCACTACTCCGGCATCCCCGTCACCCTCCGCCCGGCCTAGACCCGCCCGGCCTAGACCCGCACAGCCCAGACCCGCACGGCGGGACCGGCGCACGGTTCGTCAGGAATCTGACGAATTGTTCGGATTCGGCGTGGTCGCCGACGGCCGAACCCAGATGATCAGCCTGCGCACCGGCCGGCCGCCCGCGGCCTGAGGAAGGGCCGGTCAGCGGGCCGCGCGCGGGACGACCAGGCCGGACTCATAGGCCGCGACGACGGCCTGGGCCCGGTCGCGCAGGCCGAGCTTGGCCAGGACGCGGCTGACGTGGCTCTTGACGGTCTCCCCGGACAGCGACAGACGCGCGGCGATCTCGGCGTTGGACAGACCTTCGGCGACGAGCCGCAGGATCTCCGTCTCCCGCGGAGTGAGAGCGGCGAGCGCGGGTGACGGCACAGGCGGGTGGGGCCGCAGGCGGACGAACTCGCCGATGAGCCTGCGGGTGACAGCTGGAGCGAGCAGCGCGTCCCCGGCGGCCACCACCCGCACCGCGTCGAAAAGACGTTCCGCGGTCACTTCCTTGAGCAGGAAGCCGCTGGCACCGGCGGCAAGCGCCTCGTAGATGTACTCGTCGACGTCGAATGTCGTCAGGATGATGATGCGCGGCCCGCCGTCGCCCGGGGTCTCGGCGACGATCCGCCTGGTCGCGGCGAGCCCGTCCTCGACCGGCATGCGAATGTCCATGAGCACCACGTCCGGGCGGCGCTCCCGGCAGAGCCAGACCGCCTGCGCGCCATCGGCGGCGCCGCCGACGACCTCGAAGTCCGGCTGGGTGGCCAGCAGCGCGCCGAAGCCCGCCCGGACGACCTCCTGGTCATCGGCGACGACGATGCGGATCGCCCCCGTGCCCCGGATGGCCGTCATCCGAACCGCGCCGGCTGTAGGCGGTCGGCGGCGGTCGGCAGCTCCGCTTCAATGAGGAAGCCCTCGGTCGAAGACTGGCCGGCGCGTAGCCGTCCGCCGACCATGGCGACCCGCTCCCGCATCCCCGCGAGCCCGTGCCCGGCTGTCACCGGGGCACTGGAGGGCCGCCCCGGGCCCGCGTCGCGGACTCGCACGAGCAGCGCGCCGTCGTTGTAGCGCAGTTCGACATCGACCGGGGCGCCGGCGGCGTGCCGCCGGGAGTTGGTCAACGCCTCCTGGACGATCCGGTACGCGGTGAGCTCGACGCCGGGGTCGAGCGGCTCGACCCGGCCCGCCACGATCAGCCGGGTGCTGACGCCGGTGGCGGCCCGCGCCTCATCGATGAGGTCGATGAGCTGCTCCAGCCCCGGTTGTGGCTCCCTGGTGGGCCGGTGGCCCGGGCCCTCGCCCCCGCCGCGCGCCGCGCCGTCCGGGTGCGCCGTCTGGTGCTCGGCCCGCTCGGCGTCCTGGGCGTCGTCGCGCAGCACGCCCAGCAGCCGGCGCATCTCGGCGAGCGCCTGACGCGCCGTGTCCCCGATCGCGCTCAGCTGCCGCGCTCCGTCCGCCGGCAGGCCGGCTGTGGTGAGCCGGGCGGTCTCCGCCTGCACCGCGATCAGGGAGATGTGGTGCGCGACGACGTCGTGCAGCTCGCGGGCGATGCGGGCGCGCTCACTCCGGGCGACGTGCGCGAGCAGGCTGTCCCGGGCCGCCCTGTCGGCCGCGGCGCGGCTGCGCGTCTCGGCGCGCTCGCGACGCGCGGCGCCGCCGCCCAGCGCCACCGCGGCGAGCGCGAGCAGCGTCACCCCGAGGTAGCGGCCACCAACCGGCGCGTCGCCGAACGGGACGACCGCGTCGAGCGCGAACGGGACGAGCATCGGCAGTGCCACCCCGCGCCGCCGGCGCAGCCCGACCAGGAAAAGCGCCGTGAGCAGCCCGAGTGTCCCGGCGATCGTCGGCGCCTCGCCGCTGGCCAGGGTCAACGCGGTCGCCGCCGTGATGACGGCGGCCGCCGTGGCGGGGCGGCTTCGCGCCATCGCCAGGGGCGCCGTCGCGCCCAGGCCCAGCAGCATCGCGGTCGACAGGTCCGCGGTGGTGCGGTCTGAGTACGAGCCCGCCCGTACCACGACCTCCAGCAGCGCGACCAGGCCGAGGAACCCGGCGGCGACGAGCGGCGTGTCCGGCGCGCCGACGACCCGCCGCGTGGCCATGGCCACCCGGTAGACGGCTTCCCGGTCGGCCCGCGGGCGTTGCCGGCTCACCCGACCCAGTGTGCCCGTGACCGGCCGCGGCGCGTATCCCTCCGTGGAGGGACACCCGCTGTGGCTCTCACCCCGGCGGGGGTGTTGGAAGGAGCCGTTGGGCGTGACGACAGGCCGTTCCCGATCTCCTAGCGTCCCAGCCATGAACGGGACGATCGAAGTTCGCGGGCTGCGCAAGCGATACGGGCGGGTGACCGCCGTCGACGACCTGTCGTTCACGGTCCGCCCCGGCCTGGTCACCGGTTTCGTCGGGCCGAACGGCGCAGGCAAGTCGACCACCATGCGTGTCATCCTCGGCCTGGACGCGCCGGACGCCGGGCACGCGCTCGTGGGCGGCCGGCCCTACCGCTCGCTGCGCGCCCCGCTGCGCCACGTGGGCGCCCTGCTCGACGCCGGCGCCGCCCATCCGGGCAGGTCCGCTCGCCACCACCTGCTCTGGATGGTCCGCTACAACGGCCTGCCTGCCCAGCGGGTCGACGAGGTGCTCGAGACCGTCGGGCTCGGCGCGGTCGCCCGGCGGCGGGTGGGCGGGTTCTCCCTGGGGATGCGCCAGCGGCTCGGGATCGCCGGCGCGCTGCTCGGCGACCCGCCGTCGCTGCTGTTCGACGAGCCGGTCAACGGCCTGGACCCCGAGGGCGTTCGCTGGATCCGCGGCCTGCTGCGGACGATGGCGGCCGAGGGGCGCGCCGTGCTGGTGTCCAGCCACCTGATGGGCGAGCTGCAGGACACCGCGGACCACCTGGTCGTCATCGGCCGCGGCCGGCTGCTCGCCGACACGAGCGTCGCCGACCTGGTGGCCGCCGCGTCCGGCGGCCGCGTGCTGCTGCGCACCGGGCAGCGGTCCGAGGCGATGACGGTGCTCGCGAACGCCGGCGCGACGGTGGCGGCGGTCGACCGCGACGCCGTCACGGTCACCGGCCTCGCCGCCGAGCACGTCATCGGCCTGCTCACCGAGAACCAGCTGCGGTTCTCCGAGATCACCCAGCACCGGGCGTCGTTGGAGGAGGCCTACATGGAGCTCACCCGGGACGCCGCCCCCTACCAGACCACCGAGTACCACGCGGGCGCGGCGGCAAGGCCATGACCACGACCCAGCCGGCCGGAGACGAGCGCGTCACCTTCCGGCAGGCCGCCTTGCCCGCGCGGGACGGATTCGGCCAGGCGCTGCGCGCCGAATGGACGAAGCTGCGGTCGGTGCGGGCCACCGTCGTCACGGCCGTCGCCGCCGTCGCGCTGACGGTCGGCCTCTCCCTGCTCGCCGCGGCCGGAGGCAGAACCGACGCCAATGACGGGCCGCACTTCGTCGACCAGCTCCATCTCGTGCACCAGCCGCTGACCGGCGACGGGACGATCACCGCCCGGGTGCGCGGCCAGCAGCCGAGCCACGAGTGGGCCAAGGCCGGCCTCCTCATCACGCGGGACACCGCCAGCGGCGCTCCCTACGCCGCCCTGATGGTCACCCCTGGGCACGGTGTCCGTCTTCAGGCCGAGTTCGACACCGAGCTGGCCGGCTCCCACGGCGGCGCGCCGCGATGGCTGCGGCTCGCCCGCGCCGGCACGGCGGTCACCGGGTACGAGTCGGCCGACGGCGTCACCTGGGACAAGGTCGGCACGGTCACCGTCGCCGGCCTGCCCGCGACCGCCCGGGTGGGCCTCTTCGTCACCTCACCGGCGAGCCAGGAGGCCGAGGCTTCCCCCGGCAGTACCCACATCGTCCTGACGGCCACACCCGGCGAGGCGACCTTCGACCAGGTCAGCGTGACGCCGGCGGGGGCGGCGAGCCGCACGGGCCCCGCGGGCTGGAGCGACACGGACGTCGGCGCCGAGCAGGCCGCCGCCGAGGACCAGGACCAGCAGCCCAACGCCGGCGCCGCCAGCCCGCCCGGCGGCTCCCGCTGGGCGGGTGGCACCGTCACGGTGACCGGGAACGGCGACCTCGGCGGGATCGGCATCGGCGGGATCGAGTCCGGGGACGACGACGTCGTCAGCAACGCCCTCGTCGGCGCGCAGATCGGCCTGATCGCCGTCGTCGCGCTCGGGGTGCTGGCCGCGACCGCCGAGTACAGGACCGGCACCCTGCACACGACGTTCCTCGTCAGCCCCCGGCGCGGGCGGGTGCTCGCGGCGAAGGCGGTCGTGGTCGGCGGCCTGGTGCTCGCCGTCGGGCTGGTCGCCAGCGTCGGCGCGTTCCTGCTCGCCCAGCCAATCCAGCACGCCCGCGGCTTCGGCCCCCCGTCCTACCCGGACCGGTCGCTGGCCGACGGCCCGGTGGCGCGGGCGGTGGTCGGCACGGCGTTGTTCCTGGCGGTGCTCGCCGTGTTCAGCGTCGCGGTCGGCGTCCTGCTGCGCCGCGCCGCCGGCGCGATCACGCTCGTGATCGCTCTGGTAACCGTCCCGCAGTTGGTCACCTCGGCACTGTCCGTCGACGCCACCCGATGGGTTCAGCGTGTCACCCCGATCGCCGGGCTCGCGATTCAGCAGACCCGCCACCGCTTCGACACCGCAATCGCCCCGTGGGCCGGTTTCGGCGTGCTGTGCGGGTACGCTGCGCTTGCCCTGGGGCTGGCGCTGTGGGCGCTGCGTCGCACCGGCGGTTCGGGGCCCCGCCGCGAGGCCGCCGCGGCCGCGCGCGCCGCGGCGGCGCCGCGGGCGGACGGGCCGGGGACGGACGGTCGTCGTCGGGTGACGAACGGTGCCGGGTGAGAGACGCACTGCGCGCCGAGTGGACCAAGATACGCACGGTCAGGACCACCGGTGCCTGGGCGGCCGCGACGGTCGTGGCGGCCGTCGCGCTGAGCTGCCTGGTCGCCGCGGCGGTCGAGGCTGGCGGCTGCGCGCCGGAGGCGACCGGGTGCGCCGACGACCCGACCGCGCTCAGCCTGTCCGGCGTCTACCTGGCCCAGGCGGCGGTCGTCGTGTTCGCCGTGACGGCGGTGACCGCCGAGTACGAGACCGGGCTCGCGCGCGTGACGCTCGCGGCCTGCCCGCGCCGGTCGACGGTCTACCTGGCGCGGGCGGCGGTCGTCACGGCGGCTGTGTCGGCTGTCGGCCTGGTGGCCATGGCCGGCGCGTGTCTCGCCGGCCGGGCCGTCCTGGCCGGCGGCGGCATGGCCGCGCCGCTCGAGGTCACCCCGCCGGGGCCGGCGGACCTGGCGACGTCGCGGGCGGTCGTAGGCACCGCGCTGTATCTCTGCCTGCTCGCGCTGCTCTGCCTGGGCGTCGGCACCGCGCTGCGGCACAGCGGCGCGACGGTCGCGGCGGTCCTCGCGTTGCTGCTCGTCCCCGCGGCCGTCGCCGCGATCGTCCCGTTCCCGCCGCGCGTTCTGGAGGCGATCCAGAGGTCGGCGCCGATGACCGCCGGTCTCGCCGTCCGCGCCACCGTGGAGCCCGCGGGCGGGGCCCCGATCGGCCCGTGGGCCGGGCTCGGTGTGTTCGCGGGCTACGCGGGCACGGCGTCCCTGCTCGGCTGGTGGACGTTTCGGCACCGCGATGCCTGAGCCGCGCACGGCGACGAGCGGCCTGGGAGCCGGGCAGTGCGCGGCCGGCTTCCAGCCAGGGCGCGAGAAGGACAAGATCCGATCTTCGAGTTCAGACGCGAACGGTCGGCCGCGCGCAGCCGGGCTGGACAATGGCGCCTGTGCGAATCCGGCGGATCAAGGCGTGTCTCAACGGGAGCCGTCGGCGCTCCGAGCATCCGGCGGTGCCGCTGACTCCGGGCGAGCTGGCGGCCGCGGCGGCGGGAGCGGCCACGGCCGGAGCCGACGCGGTGCACCTGCACCCACGTGACCGCTCCGGCGCCGAGTCGCTTGCCGCGGCGCACGTGGGGGCGGCGGTGCGCGCCGTGCGCGGGCACTGCCCGGGGACACCGGTCGGCGTCAGCACCGGACTGTGGATCGCCGGCGGTGACCCGGGGGCTCGGCTGGCGGCCGTCGAGACCTGGGCGGGGCTGCCAGTCTCCGAGCGGCCGGGATTCGCGTCCGTGAACGTGAGCGAACCCGGTTTCGAAGCGGTCGCCGGGTCGCTGCTGGCGTGCGGCATCGATGTCGAGGCGGGCGTCTGGTCGGTCGCCGACGCCGACGCGCTGGCCGTGTCGGGGCTCGCCGGCCGGTGCGCCCGGCTACTGGTGGAGATCATCAACGTGCCGATGGCCGACGCCGAGAACGTGGCGACGGCTGTCCTGGCCCGGCTCGACGCCCTGGACGTACCCGGCCCCCGGCTGCTGCACGGCGAGGGCCAGGCCACCTGGCCGATGATCGCCCTGGCCGGGCGTCTCGGCCTTCCGACCCGCATCGGGCTGGAGGACACCGTCACAGACCCCGCCGGCCGCCCCGCCACCGACAACGCCGGCCTTGTCCGCGCCGCCCTCGCGCTCTGGACGTCGCCAGACCCACGCGCATAGAGGGAACCTCGTGACCGTCGTTCGGAACGGTGCCGACGATCCCACCAGATCACGGCTCGGCTCATGATCCGGTGGGATCTTCGACGCCAGGGCGCCGAAAATCCCACCGGAGCATGGGGTCGCTGGTCGCGGAGCGCGATCTCGGCTGTGCGTGGCCGCGGGTGGATGTCCGCGAGGAGGGCCTCGGCGCCGGGCACGGCCGCGGCGTGGCGATGCGCCGGTTTCACCTCTACTGGCCACGCCGTCCGAACCAATCGCGGCCTCATGGCGCGTGCGGTTCAGGAGCGCTGGGTCGGCCAGACGGTGAGTTCGGTGACCTGGGCGCGGGCGGGTAGCGCGAGGGTGTGGGCGACGATATCGGCGAGGTCGTCGGGCCGCAGGAGACAGTCCGGCCGCCAGGCTCTGTATTCGGCCTGGAAGATCTTCTCCTGCATCGGGGTCGCGGTGCGGCCGGGGTAGATGCTGCATACCCGGACCCCGCTGCTGGACATCTCTGCCCGCAGGCTGTCCGCCATGGCGCGCAGGGCGTGCTTGGTGGCGGCGTACTGGCCGACGCCAGCGCTCGCGGCGAGGCCCTGGGTCGAGTTGACGAAGACGACGTCGCCGCTGGTGCACACCAGGTCGGGGATCAGCCGCTGGGTGAGTGCGTAGGGAGCTTGGACGTTCACCGCGAACTGTAGGTCCAGATCGGTGACCCGTGCCTGCGCCACCTGGCCGCGCCGGTAGGCACCCGCCGAGTGCACGAGCACCGACACCGCGCCGAGGCTGCCGTGGACCGCGTCGAGCAGGCCGGTCTGCTCGTCCGCGTCCGTCAGGTCGGCGGGAAAGTGGTCCAGCGTGAGGCCGGCGCCGTCCGCCTCCTTGGCCAGGCTCTCCAACGCCTGCTCGTTGCGGCCGGTCGCCAGCACCCGGACGCCGTCCCGGGCCAGCCGCAGCGAGATCGCCCGCCCGATCCCGCTGGAGGCCCCGGTCACCAGCGCCCCGCGCCCCGCGAGGCCGGGCACGAGTGGTGGAGGCCCGCCGGTCATCTGCCCGCGCTCCACGTCGCCGTCCGTGCGGCTGGTCATGGTGCGTGCCCGGTCACCCGCCGGCCCGGCTGCCTTGCCAGCACCGCGCCGATCTCCAGCCATCCTGGTCGCACCTCCCGCCCGCACTCCTCGGGCTTTCGTCGAGCCCGGTGCAGGCAAATCTACCCTTACGTAAGAGTCGATTTTCGGGTGGGGTCGGTCGTCGGGGCGGCGGGATTTCGACTGGAGGTGGGCCTAGGCCCCGTTCGGGTTCGGGGGGCGGCTGGATGGGATGGCGGTCGCCTCCCGCCTAGCGTGATCGTTGTGGACGCGCACGTGGCACCGACTGGCCTCGCCGGCCCCGCGGAGACGACGGAATGGGACGGCTGGCCGCGGGAGGATGATGATCGGCCATGGGGGAGCGGCCTACTGCGGCTGGGGCTGCGAGTCGTGCTGCCGCCGGTCGACCTGGTGGTGGGCCTCGTCGGGTTTGTCGTGACGGTGCCGTTGCTGGCGCTGTCGGTCGGCCTGGTGCCGCTGATCTGGCTCGCGCTGCCGTTCTTCCTGCTGCTCGGCGTCGTCGCTCGTGGCCTGGCCGGGTTCGAGCGGCACAGACTGGGGCTCTTCCTCGGGGTCGAGCTCGGGCCGTCGCCGGCGGCGCCGCGCGGGTTCAGGGCGCGGCTGCGGGACGCCACCACCTGGCGGGCTGTCGCCTACCTACTGGTCCGGTGGGTGGTCGCGACGCTGTCGTTCGCGCTGACGATGTCCGCGTGGGGGGTGTCGCTCGCACTGCTGTCGATGCCCGCCTGGCTGCACCGCGTTCCTGGCCAGCGGGCGAACCTCTTCCTGCTGCACGTCACCGACACACCGACGGCCTGGCTGCTGTGCGTCGCCGGGCTCGTCGTGGGCATCGTCGGCCTGGCACTTGCGTACGGCTTCGGCGCGGCGGCCGCGGCGATGAGCCGGGGCCTCCTGTCCGGGCAGGGCAGGCGGGACGGGCGGGGCGAGGCGCTCGCCGGCGCCGGCCACCCGGGCGGCGCGCCGATGCGGCTGACCGCCGGTAGGGCGGCGGTACTCGCCGTCGGCCTCCCGGTCGTGCTCGCGGTCGCGTCCTTCAACGCGGCTGACTTCGTCGGGCTGATGGCCCAGACCAGCGCGCACCACACCGCGCGCTACTCCTGGAACGGCGGGCCGATCACGCTGACCACGAGCGCCGGCGATATCCACGTCGTAACCGGCGACGACACGCAGGTAGGTGTCGCCTACACCGAGCACTACGCGCTGCGCACCCCGGCTGTCGCCGGCGAGGCGACCGCGGACGGCGGCGTGGCGCTCACCGCCCATTGCCGAGGCGGAATCTTCGACCAGTGCGCGGTGAACTACGCCCTGACGGTTCCGCGTGGCGCCCGGCTGACGCTGCGCACCGGGGACGGGTCCGTCGACGTCTCCGGCGTGGCTGGCCCTGTCTCGCTCCGGACCGGCGGCGGCTCTGTCCGCGTCACCGACACCACCGGCCCCGTCACGGCGCGGACCGGCGACGGAGGGATCGACGTCTCGCGGTCCAGCGGCTCGCTCGACCTGCGCACCGGCAATGGCGGCATCACCGGCGGCGACCTGACCTCGCCGTCGGCCACCGTGCGTACCGGCGACGGCAGGATCGCGCTGACCTTCGACACCGCCCCGTCAGACGTGTCCGCCACCACTGGCGACGGCGGCATCATCATCGCCCTGCCTGAGGACGGCCCTTACCGCGTCGACGCGACCACCGGCGACGGCCGCACCCGCGTCACGGTCCCCACGGCCCCCTCCGCCCCACGCACCATCCACGCCCACTCCGGCGACGGCACCGTCACCGTGGCGCCCACGCGGCGGTAGTCAGCCGCCGTGGAGCCGTGGAGCCGGCAGAGGTCTCTCGCTGCCGACGGGATGACAGCCTGAGCTGCCGCCTACGCGGGTGTGTTCTCGCGGGACCGCACCCAGGCGGCGACCGAGTCGACATCCCCCGCCCCGAAGGCGAGCAGCGTGACGACGAGCAGGTAGGCGAACGCGAGCACCGGCAGCTCGTTCCAGGCGATGCCCCACAGATAGGTCACCTTGGCCAGGCCCGGCGGCCGGCGCGGCGGAGCGAGCGCGACCAGCACCGCGCACCCGATCAGAACGACGGCCACCAGATATCCCACCGGCATCGCGCGGTTCCTTCCATCAGGCGTACGGCCAGATCCCTGCCCGTACCGCATCCACTAAAGTGATATCACTTTTTGTCGCCCGTGGCGATCTCGTCCTCCGCAGCCGGCTGCCGCTTGGGTGACGGACATTACGGGCAGCGTCCCGGCGGGCGGAGCTAGGTTTGCGGGCGGCGTGCCCGACGGACGCGGCGGCGGTCACCGCTGCGGCTGGACGCTCGCCGGCCCTCGGAGGTGCGCTGGTGACGTCGGAAGGCTCCGTTGGCTCCCTTGAGGGGCGGGGGGACCGGAGCCTCGACCGCGCGATCATCGCGCTCGCCGCCCCGGCGCTCGGCGCGCTGATAGCCGAACCCCTGTTCCTGCTCGCCGACACCGCGATGGTCGGCCATCTCGGCGCGTCCGCCCTCGGCGGCCTGAGCCTCGCGGCGTCGGTGCTGCAGACTGCCGTAGGGCTCATGGTCTTCCTCGCCTACGCGACCACACCGACGGTCGCCCGGCTGCGCGGCGCCGGCGACCTGCGCGGCGCGGTGTCCGCGGGCATCGACGGGCTGTGGCTGGCCACGGCGCTGGGAGTGGCCCTGGCCGCCGTCGGCTGGTGGGTGACCCCGGCGCTGCTGCGCGCCTTCGGGGCGGGCGCCTCGGTGGCGCATGAGGCGTCCGTCTACCTGCGGATCTCGATGGCCGGCCTGCCGGCGATGCTGCTGGTCTACGCCGCGGCCGGGCTGCTGCGCGGCCTGCAGGACACCCGCACCCCGCTCGTCGTCGCGGGGGCGGGCTTCGCGGCCAACGCGGTGCTCAACGGCACCCTCATCTACGGCGCGGGCTGGGGCATAGCCGGCTCGGCCGTGGGCACGGTCCTCGCCCAGTGGGGCATGGTCGCCGCCTACCTGGTGATGGTCGCCCGCCATGCGCGCCGCGTCGGGGCGAGCGGCGCTCCCCGTCTCGTCGGCGTGCTGCGCGGCGCGCATACCGGGTTCTGGCTGCTCCTGCGCACGGCGAGCCTGCGCGCCGCCCTGCTGCTCGTCACCTATGTCGCGACCGCGCTCGGCTCGAACGAGCTCGCCGCGTTCCAGATCGCGATGACGCTGTACTTCACCGCGGTCTTCGCCCTCGACGCCCTCGCCGTCGCCGCCCAGGTGCTCGTCGGCGACCGGCTCGGCGCCGGCGACGTGGGCGCCGCGCGCGTCGTGCTGCGTCGCTGCGTCGTCTGGGGGATCGGCGGCGGCCTCGCGCTGGGGGCCGTGTTCGCGGCCCTGGCCTGGGTGATCGGCCCGGCCTTCACCAACGCGGCCGACGTCGCCGAACTGGTCGTTCCCGCGGTGCTGGTGCTCGCCGCCACCGCGCCGCTGAGCGGGCTGGTCTTCGTGCTCGACGGCGTCCTCATCGGCGCGGGCGACAACCGCTACCTCGCCTGGACCGGTCTGCTCAACCTGGCCGTGTTCGCCGTGCTGGCGGGAGCGGTCCTGCTGTGGCGGCCGAGCGGTGCGACGGGCGTCGGCTGCCTCATGGGCGCGTTCGCGGGCGGCTACCTCGCCGCCCGCGCCGCCACCCTCAGCCTGCGCGTCCGCGGCAGTCGCTGGCTCGTCGCCGGTGCCACCCGCTGACGGACCGGCCCGATCCGCGCCCGGCCTTCCCGCCGCGGACGGACGGCTTCGGCGGTGAGGAGACCTCGTCCGCGCCATTCCGGCGAACTCTGGCGCAGTCGCCATCCCGGACACGGGCAATGGCGATGACCGGCCGGCACCTCGGTGCCGGCACTGAAGTGCCATCCATTGATGACTGTTGCGCGACGAGAGGGCCTGGGATGGCCGACCGGAGGGTTTCCCTGCCCAGCTCGCGACCATGCTTAGCGCTCGCAGCCACCGCATTCAAGAGTCGAGCCGCAACGGCGACGTTTCTGTCGCATTACGTACCTACCAGTAGGTAACTATCTCCACCCGCCCTCTCCGATCTCAGCCGGCCCGGGCCCGGCAGGCACACGGAGCAGACCGGCGGCGGCACCAAGGAGGTAGTCCCGTGCAGCTCACCCGTCTCCGCAACCGATTAACCCGCGGCACCGCGCTCGCCGCGCTGCCAGCCCTGCTGACGGCCGGCCTGGTGACCGGCGCCGTCGCCACGGCCGCGCCCGCGTCGGCCGCGGCACCCCTCCCGGTCATTTACAACTTCCCGGCGGCGGTCGTCATCTCGCTGGCGCACCCGAACGCCGACCCGCCCGGCGCGAACGACTTCTCCTGCCGGCCCAGCGCCGCGCACCCGCGGCCCGTCGTCCTCGTCCACGGAACGCTGGCGGACAAGACCAACGAGTGGCAGGCACTGTCGCCGCTGCTGAAGAACGACGGCTACTGCGTGTTCGCCCCGAACATCGGCGGCGCCTCGCCGACCGACTACCTCCAGGGGACCAGGCCCATCGAGGAAAGCTCCGCGCAGCTCGCCACCTTCGTCGACCAGGTACTCGCCGCCACCGGCGCGTCCAAGGTCGACATCGTCGGCCACTCCCAGGGCGGGATGCTGCCCCGCTACTACATCAACAACCTGGGCGGAGAGGCGAAGGTCAACGCCCTGATCGGGCTCGCGCCGTCCAACCACGGCACGACGCTCCTGGGCCTGACGAAACTCGCCGACGTCTTCGGCCTCACCGGGCCCATCGAGTCGATCTGCCAGTCGTGCGCCCAGCAGATCGCCGGCTCGCCGTTCCTCACCGCCCTCAACGCCGGCGGCGGCACCCGGCCCGGCGTGCGCTACACCGTGATCGAGACTCGCTACGACGAGATCGTCACCCCCTACACCTCGGCATTCCTGCCCGGCCCGAACGTCCGGAACATCACCCTCCAGGACAGCTGCATCCTCGACGGCTCCGACCACATCTCGGTCGCCTATGACCGGGTGGCGCTGCGCCACGTCCAGAACGCGCTGGACCCCCAGCACCCGAGGCCGCTGATCTGCGTCCCGGTCCTCCCCGCCATCGGCGGCTGACCACGCCCTGACTGTGCGCCCCCGCCGTCCCGGCCACGCCGTGCCCAGACGGCCATGGCCGGGACGGCCGGTTCTTGCGGTTCTCGCGGTTTTGGCGCTTCCCGCGGTTCTCGCGGTTCTCGCGCCGCGGGCACCGATATCGCTTGCGACCGGCGCGGTGTCACGTGGAGTGTGGTGGGCCGACGAGGTGGACGACCTGGCCGGGCGAGCGGGCCACGAACCGAAGGAGAGCGGGCGGTGGACGGGTTACGGGAGGATCATGCGCAGATCAGCGAGGTGCTGATCCGGTACGCGACCGGGATCGACCAGCGGGACTGGACGCTGTTCCGGACCTGCTGGACCGACGACGTGGAGGCGGACTACGGGCTGCGCCTCTCCGGCGCCGACGCGATCACGGACTACATGACCGCGGCCCACCGGGACATGGGCGACACGCGTCACCAGCTGTCGAACCTGGTCATCGACGTGGCCGGCGACCGGGCGACCGCCCGTTCCTATGTGCACGCCGTCCTCATGATCCGCCCGGACGACCCGAACGCCTTCATCGACGTCATCGGCAGCTACGACGACGTCCTCGTCCGCACCGCCGACGGCTGGCGCATCAGCAGGCGTGCCTTCCACCTCGTCCGCATGCTCACCACCGGAGGCAGCCCCGACTGGGAGGCTCCGCTGAGGTCCCTCCGCTCCTGACGCCGGCGGCCCTCCACACCGGCCCCTTCCTCGCGGTCGGCGGTCACCGCTTCCCCGGCCTCGCCAGGTGACGATGACCGGCCGGCAGGGACTCAGTTGCCCTGCATGGTCCTCTCGCGGTCAGGGGCGTGCATCGTCCAGGGGTCCTGTGGGAGGACGTCGCCTGTCTCCAGCAGGGTCTTGAGGTTCGCGAAGACGGCCGGCCAGCCGAGGGAGATCGACTCACGCCCGGCGGCGTCGGGCAGGTTCGTGTGGGTGACGGTCAGGCGCACGATCTCCGCGTACGGCTCGATCGTGAAGGTGACGACGGACGGCTCGAAGGTCGGGTCGTCGAAGCGCGTGGGCGTGTCGAAACCGAACACGAGCCGCAACGGCGGGGCGACCTCCAGCACCCTGCCGACGGCGTCGACGACATCCGAGCCGTCCACCCGCACGTGCTCGACACGACTGCCCACCGCCCAGTCGGAGACCTGGGCGTGGCCCCAGAACCGGCCGGTGAGATCCGGGCTCGTCAGCGCCCGCCACACATCGTCGGGCGTGCTGTGGATGTATGTCGTGTACACGTAGGCGGGAACCGGTTCGATCATCGTGATCTCCTGAGCTCGGGCTTTGACCTGGTCGAGAAAGCCCAGGCTGGACTCCTCGAACTTCCAGATCCATCGGGTCCGGATGTCGTGGATGGGCACGGGGTTCAGGTAGTGGAGCCTGCGCCGGCCGCTGCGCACGACCGTGACGAGACCGGCCGCCTCCAGCAGGCCCAGATGCTCACTGACCGACTGGCGGCGCATCTCCAGTCCGTCGCAGAGCTCGCCGAGAGTCAGGCCAGCCCGCTCGTGCAGGACGTCGAGCAGGCGACGCCGCGTCGGGTCCGCGAGGGCCTTGAACACCATGTCCGCATCCACACCGCAATTATGCAGGTATCTGCCTGCATAACGTCAAGCGACGACCGGCCACGTCCTGCCGGGCGAACGGCTGCGCGAGCGGCATCGGCGACACCGGCCGTGCCGGACGGTCACGGCATGGGCCGGAGGATGGCACCGCGCCGAAAATGCTTTGCCCGGATGATCGGGAAGCCGTGACACTGGGCCGGTGACACGGGGGCGGACGTTCAGCGCGGTGGTGACCGCGGGCGGCGACTGCCTCGGGACCTGCGGGCCCTACCCGGCAGCGACGCCGTGGTGGGCCGACGTCGAGCCGGTCGTCGCCCGGCTGCGCCGGGAGCTCGGCGTGCCGGTGATGGTGCTGCGCCTGCTGGGCGTCGACGGAAGTGACGGCGCCCGGGACGGGCATGTGCGCTACCACGTCGAGGCCTTCGGCCGGCCCGCGGCCCGGCGGCTCGCGCCCTGGCCGGGCGACCCAGACGAGCTGGTCCGCCCGGTCCCGCTGCGGGCGAACTGGGCGACGTCGGTCGGCCTCGCCGAGATCCTGGACTGGGCGCGGGCGGCGCTGCGCGCCGCGGGCCGGCCGGCAAGCGGGCCGGCGGAACAGGTCAGAACCTGGAACCTGGCGGGGCTGTTCCGGTTCCCGACCGCGCGCGGGCCGGTCTGGCTGAAGGCCACTCCCCCGTTCGCCGCTCCCGAGGCCGCCGTGATCGACGCCTTTGGGCGGGTGGACGCGGAGCTGGTACCGGATGTGATCGCGGCGGACTCCGTCGGCGGCCGCCTGTTGCTGGATCACGCGCCCGGCGCCGACACGTGGGAGAAGTCGCCGGTCGCCATCCACGCGGCGGTGAGCCGGCTGGTGAACGCCCAGGCGGTGCTGGCCCGCGACCCGGCGGCGATACCCCGCGGCCTGCCGGACCGGACGATGCCGGCGCTGATCGGCCAGGCCGCCGAACTGCTCGACGGCGAGGCGGCCGACGAGCTCACTCCCGACGAGCTGGCCACCGCCCGGGAACTCACCGGGCACCTGCCAGACCTGGTCGCCCAGCTGGCCGCCTGCGGGCTGCCGGACACCGTCGTGCACGGCGACCTGCACCCGCGAAACTGGAGATCGGACGGGCGGCGCACGACCATCCTCGACTTCGCCGACAGCCACCTGGGCAACCCGGTCCTGGACGGCCTGCGCGTCCGCGACTTCCTGGCCGACCGCCAGCTACGGGCGCACGCCACCGACACGTGGGTGACGGCCTGGCGGACGGCGCTGCCCGGCAGCGACCCGGCCCGCGCGCTGGCCGTCGCCGAGCCCCTCGGCCACCTCTCCTACGCGGTCCGGTACCAGGAGTTCCTGGACAACATCGAGCCCAGCGAGCGCGTGTACCACGCCGGTGACCCGGCCGTGACCGTTCGCGCGGCGCTCCGCCACGCAACCGCCGTGGCCACCACGGCCGAAGCATGACCGGCGGCCGAAACGGGCGGGCGACTCGCCCGGGGCCGCTGAACCACTGGTGGCTCGGCGACGACCTGCTGACGCTCAGCGCCGTTCCCGCGGCGCATCCGGACGAGGGTGTCGTGACCAGCTGGCTGCGCTATGAGCGCTCGCGCGACGGCCGGCTGGTCGAGACCGAGCTACAGAACCTCAGCCTCCAGCGGTACGACCTGGATGGGTTCGCCGCCCTGCTTCGGGAGGCCGGCTTCACCGCCGTCACCGTGCACGCCGACTACCGAGCCGGGCTGTCTCCCACACCGGATTCCCAGGTCTGGACGTTCGTCGCGGCCGCCTGATCATCCACGCGCCCCGGTCACCTACGCACCGAGCGTGGCTCGACGCCGCGCGCGAGCGGGCGGCGTCGAGCCGTTCGAGTGCCGCTAACCGGACGTCGTCCCGGCGCTGCCGGAACCGTGACCGTGGCCGGCCACGAAGTAGACGACGACCGCGACGACGACCAGCACGGCGATCACGGCGAGGGCGATCTTCAGCCTGCTCCACGGGCGCTCGCCGTGGACCTCGCCGGTCAGGCCGTTGACGAGGATCTGCCAGTTCTTGCCCGCGTAGATGAAAGTCGCGATCCACACCGGCAGCAGCATCAGCTTGAAGGTGACGTCGTTGTGTCGGGTGTTGACCGAGGTGACCCGCTGCTCGTCACCGCCGATGTCGTGGCGGCAGTCCTGTTCGATGACGGGCGCCATCCTGCCCCGCGCCTCGGTGAAGCCGTTCTCCGGCTCGACGTCGTAGCGCAGCGCGAAATGCCCGGCGAGGAACTCCGGCTGGTAGGGCTGTGCCTGCTGGACCGGCCACGGCGCGAGGTCGTCGACCTTCTTGGGCGGCAGCACGGCGCTGGCCGGCACCAGCACGTCGTCGAACGCCCGGTTGACCGTGCCACCCGCCGGGTGCCAACGGGTCCGCTGTACACGGCGCGTCTGGGTCTTGCCCTCGCTGTCCGTGTATGTCTCGGTCACCCAGTAGTGCTCGCCACGCTGGCCGCTGTAGTCGGAGACCGTCTGGGAGTCGAACGTCCAGTGCGGGACGTACGTGCTCTTCATCGACTCGGTCTCGCTGACCTTCTTCAGGCCGGAGGGGGCGAACCACCGCGACTTCACCCAGGAACGCATCGCATCCCGGACCTTGGCCCGGTCGAGGGCGAACGGCAGCACGCCCTCGGGCACGATCTGCCCGGACGCCGCCGCGTCGATCACCAGTGGCGCCCCGCAGAACTGGCAGACGCTGGCGGTCTCGTTCGTCTCGGTTCTCGCGGCGCAGCGCTGGCAGACGAAGACATACGCCCCGATGCTGCCGACGGGTTTGCGGGGAAGCGTCGCCAGCTCCCCGTACGCGATCTCATGGATCTCCCGGCCGCCCGCGGCGATCTCCTGGCGGAACCCGCAGTACGGGCACTGCATGCCGGTCGAACCGGGCGCGAACTCCAGGCGCGCCCCGCAGCCACCGCACG
Organism: Pseudofrankia coriaricola; assembly: GCF_001854805.1. Taxonomy (GTDB): domain Bacteria; phylum Actinomycetota; class Actinomycetes; order Frankiales; family Frankiaceae; genus Pseudofrankia. The sequence continues at coordinate 118,670 of NZ_MBLO01000114.1, read as the reverse complement.
GGTAGGTCGTCGCGGCGACCGGAGCCTGCTGGTACGTCGGTTCAGTCATCGTGTTGGCTCCCGGGCCGGCGCCGTCAGGCCTGCGGCGGCAGCGGCGGCGGGACGTTGGCGAACAGCGGCGCGACCTCGGGCACCTGGCCGGCGGCCGTCCAGGCGGCCATGCCGGCCTTCCACACCAGCGTGTCGTGGCGCAGCTCGCCCGCCGCGACCCGCTGAGCCAGGCCGGCCGCGTCGAACGGGCCCTGCTGCTGGCCGCCGACACCGATGAACCACTGCGCGGCCTGCGGCAGGGGCGGTGGCGTCGGCGCGCCCGGCGGCTGCTGGTAGCCGGGCGGCGGGTATCCCTGCTGGGGCTGGTAGCCGGGCTGCGGCATGCCACCCGCGGCGCGCTGACCGAGCGCCATGCCGAGGCCGATACCCAGGCCCTCGCCCGCTCCGCCCTGGTTGTTCGCGGCCGCCTCGATCGCCTGCGCGGTCTGGAACTGGGTGTACTGGTTGAGGTTCCCGAGAATGCCCATCTGGCTGCGCTTGTCGATGGCCTCCTCGACCTCGGGTGGCAGCGAGATGTTCTCGATGACGAACTTCGGGATCGCGATGCCGACCGCGGCGAGTTCCTTGGTCAGCGCCTCGCCGAGCGTCGCGCCGATCACGTCCTGGCGGGTGGCGATGTCCAGAACCGGCACCCCGGAGGTCGCCAGCGCGTTGCCGAGCCGGCCGACGATGAGCTGGCGCAGGAACTCGGAGACCTCCTCGGTGCGGAACTGCGGGTCGGTGCCGGCGAGCTCGCGCAGCAGCGCCGGCGGGTCGACCACCCGGATCGAGTAGGCGCCGAACGCCCGCAGCCGGACCATGCCGAACTCCGCGTCCCGGACGATGACCGGGTTCTGCGTGCCCCACTTGAGATCGGTGAACTGCCGGGTGTTGACGAAGTACACCTCGGCCTTGAACGGTGAGTGGAACCCGTACTTCCAGCCCTTGAGGGTGGACAGGATGGGCATGTTCTGCGTCTCGAGGGTGTACATGCCCGGCCCGAAGGCGTCGGCGACCTGCCCCTCGTTGACGAACACCGCCGCCTGCGACTCGCGGACGGTGAGCTTGGCGCCCATCTTGATCTCGTTCTCGTAGCGCGGGAAGCGCCACACGATGGTGTCCCGGCTGTCATCGGTCCATTCGATGATGTCGATGAACTCGCCGCGGACCCGGTCCATCAGCCCCACGTCTGCCGCCGCCCTTAGCTCTGGCCGACCGGCGGCGCTGTCCCGCCGACGGCGCTGTCGCACCAGTCGCCACGCCTGATGCGTACACGTTCGTGGCGGTACCCTAGCGGCCCCGAGCCGGGCCGGTCGCGACGTGTCCTGCTCCGGACAGCGCGCCCGACCCAGCCCACCCGCGTCAGCCACCCGCGTCATCGTCCCTGGCCAGCGCCCGGCCGGCCGCGATTGTGGCGCGCGCGTCAGCTCGTCAGTGATCCTGGGGACAACGGCCGCCGGGTGTGCGAAGGAAGATCATTTTCGCACACCCTTTGGCCCTCTAGCGGCTGGGTGAGCCGACCGCGGGCAGCGCGGGCCGGTTGCGCTCCAGCCACCCGTCGAGGATCTCGTCGAGCCGGGGCAGCTCGTCCGTCGGGAAGCTCAGCCCCTGGGTGGGGACGCTCGCGCCGAGCTCGACCAGCAGCGGCCGCAGGGTGAACTCGACCGCGAGCGTGTGCGCCGGCGAGCCGATGGTGAACACGGGGAACGCGGTGACCCCCCGCAGCCCGGCGGTGGGGTACCGGTCCAGGAACGCCTTGAGCAGCCCCGTGTAGGCGGCCTTGTAGGTGGGGCTCGCGACGACGAGGAAGCGGCTTGCGGCCACCTGCTCGGTCAGGGCGTCGAGCCCGGGGTGCGGCCAGGTGAAGACGTCGCCGGCGTGCTCGGCGAGGTCCAGCCGCAGCCCCTTCTCGGCACCGAGCAGCGGGCGGAGCCGGTCGGCGAGCGCCTCGGCGACCGCAAGCGTCCGCGACTCGGCCTTCGGGTTGCCCACCACGACACTCAGCGTCGTCATCTCGGTAGTCCTCTCTGGTCGTCAGCTCTGGTCGTCCGCCGGCCGCGAGCATCATCCTGGTACCTCGTGCCGCCGGCCGTCGCCGAGGCGGCGCGCGCTCTGCTGCCCCCGCGAGCTCCCAGCTGATGTCAGGAACTCGTGAGGATGACGAGCTGCTGGGTCGCCCTGGTCATCGCGACGTAGCGGTCGACCGCTCCTTCGATGCCCTCGCCGAACTCCTGCGGGTCGATGAGGACGACCAGGTCGAACTCGAGCCCCTTCGACAGCTCCGGGGGCAGGTACCGGACGCGGGACGTCGCCCGGACGGTTGCGTCCTCGATGTCACCAGTGCCGATGACGCAGGCGATCCCGTCGGCATGCGCGGCGAGCCAGGCGTCGAGGATCGAGCCCAGATCAGACGTGGATCCGTGGGCGACAGGGATGCCGCCGGCGCGGATGGAGGTCGGCACGTTGGCGTCCGGGAGCACGGCCCGGATGACCGGCTCGGCTTCCGCCATGACCTCCTCCGGCGTCCGGTAGTTGATGCTCAGGGAGGCCAGCCTCACCTGGTCGAGCCCGACCCGCCTGAGCCGCTCCTGCCACGACTCCGTGAACCCGTGCCGGGCCTGGGCACGGTCCCCCACGATGGTGAAGCTCCGGGACGGGCAGCGCAGCAGCAGCATCTGCCACTCCGCGTCGGTCAGTTCCTGGGCCTCGTCCACGACGATGTGCGCGAACGGGCCGGCGAGCAGGTCCGGGTCGGTGCTGGGTAGCGCCGTCTCGTCGACCAGGGCGTCCTGGAAGTCCTCGCCGCGAAGCATCGTCACCAGGCCCACGCCGTATTCGTCGCCGGTGACGTCGATCAGGTTGTCGACGACCCTGGCCCTGCCCTCGCGTTCGGCGGCGGCGGCGGCGTGCTGCCGACGCCTGCGTCGGGACGCCTCCGGGTCGCCGAGCCGCTGGCGGGCCGCGTCCAGGAGCGGCAGGTCGGACACCGTCCAGGCCTGGGCATCCGGGCGCTGCAGGGCCCGCACCTCGTCGGGGGTGAGCCAGGGAGCGCACTTGCGCAGGTAGGCAGGTACCGACCACAGGTCCCCGACGAGGTCGGCCGCCTCGAGCAGCGGCCACGCGTTGTTGAGGGTCGTGAGCAGCTCCCTGTTGCGCAGCAGCGACCTGCGCAGCAGGTGCGCCGGGGTGTCGCCGTCGTACTTGTCCGTCAGGATCGTGAGCAGCTCCGCCAGGATCAGGTCGCGCGCGTCGTTGTGCGCCGTACCGGGATCGGGTGCCTCGAACGCCTCGGCCCAGTCACCGGCGCTCAGCGAGATCTCGGACCCGTCGGCCGTGACCGTCATCCCTTTGGCGGGTGGCTCCTCGTAGAACCTGACGGCCGTCTCGATCGCCTTCACCAGGTCCGCGGACGACTTCAGGCGGGCCACGGCCGGGTCGGTCTCGATCGCCGCCGCGGATCCCTCGGCGACGAGGTCCCGCAGGGTGCAGGTCTGCGCACCCTCCTCGCCGAGGCTGGGCAGGACGTCGGCGACGTAGGCCAGGTAGGGCTGGTGCGGGCCGACGAACAGCACGCCGCCCCGGTGGTGGCCGAGGCGGGGGTCGGAGTAGAGCAGGTAGGCGGAGCGGTGCAGCGCGACGACGGTCTTCCCCGTGCCCGGGCCGCCGTCGACGACGAGCGCGCCGCGGGATCCCGCGCGGATGATGGCGTCCTGGTCGGCCTGGATGGTGCCGAGCACGTCGCGCATCCGGTCCGTCCGGTTGCTGCCCAGGCTGGCGATGAAGGCGGACTGGTCGTCGAGCGCGGCGTGCCCCTCGAACCCGTCGGAGGTGAACACCTCGTCCCAGTAGTCCCTGATCCGGCCGCGGATCCAGCGATACCTGCGGCGGCTCGCCAGACCCATCGGGTTGGCGTGAGTCGCTCCGAAGAACGGCTCGGCGGCTGGGGACCGCCAGTCGAGCAGCAGCCGACGACCCGCGCTGTCCGTGAGGCCAAGCCGCCCGATGTACACGGGCTCGGGACTGTCCGCGCTGACGATGCGTCCGAGGCACAGGTCGAGACCGAAGCGACGCAGGACGCGCAGGCGAGCGGTCAGCCGGTGGATCTCCAGGTCTCGGTCCATCGCCGCCTGGCCCAGGCCGCCGGGCGCCTGACGCTCGGCATCGAGACGGTCGGACAGGTCGGCGATCGACTGTTCGAGGCTTTCCGCGATGGCCGCGAAGTGCTGCTCGTCGCCGGCGATCAGCGCCGGCTCGGCCTTCGCGGCGAGGCGGTCGGGCAGGTCGAACGCGCTGGTAGCGAGGGGATTCACGCCATCAGCTCCGGTCGAAGGCCGCCCGCGACAAGTGCCCGCGACCGCACCGCGGCTCGCCCCAGCGGTTCGACGTCCCTGCGCGACCCATACTTCGACAACAACACACGCACCTAGCGACTCCCATTTCCGCTGGTCCTGGCCTCGGCCAGCGATTCTGCGGCATGACCCGGGTCTTGCCGCAAGCCCCCCGGTGCGCTATACGTTAGGAGTGGCGAGGAGTACGTACTCTCCTTCCGCGGGCCGTCTCCGAGCTTCCGGGTCTTCAGAACTTCTGGGTCTTCGACTTGTGAGTCTCAGGACTCCTGATCTAGGCCCTGAAGAGGGTCGCCGACCAGGCGAGGGTTCGGGAGCTTCCGGCCGCCGAGCACCAGGGCGAGCTCCTCGGCCGGCCCTCGCAGCGGCCGGCCGGCACCGGACGACCAGTCGAGGTCGGTGGCGCTCAGGAAGCGGCCGGTGGCATGGATGCCGCACTCGCTCCCCCGTGCGGCGTCTCAGTGTCGGTCCGGGGAGAACTCGAGGACCTGGGTGAGGCGGACGTTGTTGCCCGACGGGTCACGGAAGGACGTGTCGATGCCGTAGGGCTGCGGTGTCGGCGGGTCGTTGAAGACGACGCCCCTGGCGGACAGCTCGTCGTAGGCGGCCTGGCAGTCGTCGGTCTCCAGGAACAGGGTGCCGCCGGCGCCCTTGGCGACCAGCTCCGCGAGCGCCTCACTGCTGCCCGCGTCGATCATCGGCGGCCCGGGGACGGGCATCAGAACCAGCCCGACGTCGGGCTGGTCGCGCGGCCCGACGAGGAGCCAGCGGAACGACCATTCCGCCATGCTGACGTCCGCGCGCACCTCCCAGCCGAGCTTCTTCGTATAGAAGGCGGCCGCCTCGTCCTGGTCGTGCACCCAGAACTGCGCGTTGGCTATCTTGATCACTGCGGACTCCCCTGGTCGACGCGTCGGCTGGGCGCGACGCTATGCGCCGGGGTCAGGTGCCGGCTTCTCCAAACGTGCGGTGTTCGGGCCGGCCGTAGGCCCGGGCGACACAGTCCGGAATCCGGATGTGGCGGCGCGCGGGCGGGAAGCTCGCGCGGTACGCCGTCGGCGTGGCGCCGTACACCCGGCGGAAGCTGGTCGTGAACGAGCCGACGCTGGTGAGCCCGACGTCGAAGCAGACGTCGGTCACGGGACGGTCCGTGTTGCGCAACAGCGCCGCCGCCCGCTCCAGGCGGCGGGTCAGCAGGTACTGGTGCGGCGACTCGCCGAACACCCGCCGGAACTCCCGGCTGAAGTACGCGGGCGACAGCCCCGCGGCACGCGCCAGATCCGCCACGGTGAGCGCTTCGAAATACCGGCCGTCGGCGAGGTCCCTGGCCCGCAGCAGGTGACGAGAACGGGGCACCACATCCGAAGTATCACCCGGACCGGTGCCCGGCGACGCGTGCGATCGAGCTGCAGGTGGGGCATGCCATCCCAGCGGAGCAGTGGGCGGCCGGGGAATCACCGAGCTGGGATACCAACCGCGGCCATACGAGACTCACCAGTCCATCTAGTTAGACGCTGATGTATAACTTTCTAGCCGCATGAGTCCATGAGGGTAGCGTGTGCTCGTGGCCACCGACACAGCGGGTACGAGCGCCGCCGTGCCGGCCCGTGGCCGGCTGGCCAAACGCGAAGCGATCATGAGGACCGCATTCGAGGTCTTCGCGCGGCAGGGCTATGCGGCGACAAGCCTCGACGACATCGCCTCCGCCACCCCGGTCTCCCGCCAGACCGTCTACAACCACTTCGGCGACAAGGAGAAGCTCTTCCTGGCCGTCGTCGACGAGCGGATCTCGGCGAACCTCGACGCGCTGCGCGACGCGACGGACGCTTTCCCCAACCGGATAGACGGTGTCGACGACGCGGCCGCCTACCTCCTCGACCTCGCCCGCCGGCTCACCAGGGTCTACGCCAGTCCGAGCACCACGTCCCTACGCCTGCTCGTCCAGACCGAGGCACCCCGCCACCCACAGCTTCTGGCTCTGTGGCGTTCTCGCGTCGCCACACCCGTATGGCCAGCCCCTATCGGCAGCCTCGCCCGCATCGCCCACGCCGGCGCGCTGTCCATCGACGACCCGGCCCGCGCCGCTGGCCAGTTCGTCACCCTGGTCACCGGAGCCTCCTGACAGATGACCGAACTCGGCACCTTCGCCCTCTCCGCGCCCCCGGACCTCGACGCCCCGGGCCTGGACGCCGCCATCCGCGCCAACGTCGCCCTCTTCGTCCGCGCCTACGCACCCCTCACCGCCAAGCCCTCCGGGCCCAGCTACGGCGAATAGCACCACCGGTGCGGGGGTCGTCGAAACGGCGAGGCAAGCCAACGATCCGCGCCGGCGCGACCAACGACGCGCCACACACCGGCACTCCCAACCTCGGCCCGAGCGCCAGCACATTGGCAAGCCGAATCGGAGCTCCAGCACAGTGCAGGCGTTCAGTCTCCGATCGAGCCAGAGTCCCCAGGCAACGAGGACCGACGTGTTTCCCCAGCCCGCCAGCCCCTGCGCTCGTCGGCACCTGACACGCTCCTGGACGACCGTCCCGCGCGGTGCCAGCCGCTGCTGGAGCGGCCTCCGACCCCGGAACGTGGCATCTGGGCACGTCCATAGGCTGGCCAGTCCGCCACAGTTCGCCTCGGGCCTTTCGATGTGTGGCAGATGGGCAAGCCTGGGGACATGCTGATCTGACACGATCCGCGCTTGGGCCGGTGCCCCGGCGGACACCATCCCGTCCCGGGCCGCGCGGACTGGGGCGAGTACCCGCCCCGGCCGCGGTCGTCCTTCCACGGCCGTTTCAGCCGTGCGCACGCGAACACTCTCTGTGCAGCGCAGGTGAGGCTCCGCCCGGAACGCCGTCGGACAGGCTGTCCCGCTGGCGTCCAGGTCACGCGCCGGCCGTCGGGCTCAGTCGTGCAGGTCGAGCAGGCGGCATGCGTAGTGGAAGACCCGCTGCCGCAAGACCTCTGGGTCGAGCGCCGCGAGCGCGGGCTGGCCGACGGCAGTGATGGCGGCGGCGAGCATCGCGGCCGGGATGCTCCAGTCGGTGTCGCTGTCGTCGTCGGCGAGCAGGGCGAACATGCGCTTGGTGAGGCCGCTGAACGGCTCGTGCTTCGCGAGGACCCGCATCATCGCGGGGTCACCCTGCCAGGCCCGGACCTGCGCGCGGTTGCGCACGGAGAAATCGACCAGCTGAAGTAGGAGGACCCGGCGCGCCTCGACGCGGCTGGGCGCCGCCTCGGCGTTCTCGACGGCCGCCTCGAGGGTGACCAGCTCGTGGTCGGCGGTCGCGATGACGATCTCGTCCTTGGTCTTGAACTGGTGGTAGACCGCCGCCTTGGTGACGCCCATCGCGTCGGCGATCATCTGCAGCGATGTTCCGGCCACGCCGTACTCGGCGAAGAGCCCGAACGCGGCGGTGATCACGCGCACCTGGGCCGGGGTGTGCCTGATCTCTGCCAGGCGCGTGCCCGAGCGGAACGGCGTCGTCGAAGCCATGGACGACAGGATAGCCGATCGGCTAGACCGTAGAGTAGCCGATCGGCTATCCTCGCCCCTCATGCGACGAACTACCGGCGAGACGATCATCTTCTGGACATTACCCGCGGTGGCGGTTATCTGGGTCGCGGCGTTCTTCCTCTTCCCTGGATTTCTGCCACCAATGTCTCCGCGGGCGCCGGCCGCGGAGGTCGCGGATTTCTATCTCGACCACACCGCCCGCGTCCGCTACAGCATGATCCTTCTCAACTGGTTCTGCGTGGCGTTGGTCCCGATCCTGATGCTGATCGTGGAGCGGATGCGCGATATGACTCACCGCACCCCGGTCCTGCGCTACTGCATGATCGGTTGCGCGGGAGCCGCCCCCATCACGTTCCTGACCGCGACCGTCTTCTGGCTGCTGGCGGCGTTCCGGCCAGATCGGTCGCCCGACCTCACGCTGCTTTTCAACGATCTCGGATGGGTCACGTTCACGTGCGGCGTTCCTTTTCTCGTCGCACAGAGCCTTTTCCTGGCCCTGGCGATCTATCTCGATGAGCAGGAAGAGCCGGTGTTCCGGCGGTGGGTCGCGCACTTCAATGTCCTCGTCGCGGCCGCGCTTGTGCCGGCCGGGTTTGCCGGGCTGACGCTGAGCGGCGTGCTTGCCTGGGACGGGTTCCTGTCGTTCTGGGTCAGGAACGTCGCCATCGCGATCTGGATCGTCGTGATGTCCGTCGTTCTGGGCCGGTCACTGCGGCGCGACAGCGCCGCCGCCGAGGCCGCCGAGGCCGCCGAGGCCGCCGCATGAAGCGTCTCGCCTGGCGCGGGGACCCGAAGCGCGAGCTGTGGCTTATGTGGTACGCGACTCTCATCTTCTACAACGTGTTCACGGTCGTCTTCTTCGTGCTCACACGTACCCAGCCCCCGGCGCCCCCGTGGTATGACGCCGACCAGGCGACCGCGTGGTTCGCGCACCGCCATCAGGGCCTGCTTGTCGGGTTCGCCCTGATGTTCGCGCTGGGTGGTCTCTCGATGACGTCCACCGCGCTGATCACATACTCGATCCGGCGGATGTCGGTCAGCCGTGCCTTCGCCTACTCCTACCTGATCCTGTACGCGGTCAGCGCGGTCCCCGGGCTTCTGCTCATCTGCCTGGCGATGACGGTCGGCGCCATGCGGCCCGACCGGGACCCCGCGATACAGCACTGGCTCTACGACTTCGGGTTCCTGTCGTTTTCCGGCACGATGGGCGTCTTCCTCGTCGGCTCGCTGATCTGGATGGCCGCGATCCTGCTCGACAAGAACCGCGTCCTCCCCAGGTGGTTCGGCTACCTGAACCTCTGCAACGCCCTCACCGAGGTCGTCGTCTCGCCGGCCTGGATCCTCGATCGCGGTGCCTTCTCCTGGAACGGCACCATCGCCTGGTGGATCAACGTGGCCGTCTTCGGCATGTACACCGGCGTCTTCATCACCTTGCTGCGCAATATGATCATCCGTGAGGACTTCGGTACCGGTCCGCTACCTGACCTCCCGCCGAGGAAACCGCGCCAGCGCGCCGCGGCGGAGGTGGCGGAGGTGGCGTCATGACGACCACGCAGACGGTGACCGCGCCGACGGAGAAGACGCCAAGGCGGGTGCCCGGCGAATCGGGCATGTGGTTCTTCGTCCTCTTCGAGTCCCTTGTCTTCACCTCGTACTTCGGTGTCTATCTCTACTACCGCGCTCAGCACGAGGCCGCATTCCTGCGGGCCCAGTCGCACCTCGACCTCTGGCTCGGAGTCCTCGGCACGATCGCCCTGCTGACGAGCTCGTGGTCGGTGGCCCGCTGCGTCCAGACGGCGCGCGTCGGGCGCTACCGGCTCGCACTGCGGGACGCGGCCCTCACCGCGGGCTTCGGCGCGGTCTTCCTGACCCTCAAAAGCATCGAGTGGGCCCGGCAGATCCACATGGGAAACACGTTCACCAGCGGCGACTTCTTCCAGTATTACTTCTTCTTCACCGCGATTCACTGCGTCCACCTGCTGATCGGCTTCGTCGCTCTCGGTGTCCTCGCCTATCAGCTCGCAAGTCCGAGAAGACGATCCCAGGAGATCGTCGAGACCTGCGCCACGTATTGGCACACGGTCGACTTCCTCTGGGTTCTGATCTTCGCTCTGCTCTACGTCGCGAGGTGAGCCGTGGGAACTACATTCAACAAAAGACTCCTCGCCGTCTGGCTCGTCCTGTCAGCCATCACGGTGATCTACCTCTGGATCGACCGCTCGGCCGACGACCGCGGCGCCCCGACGGCGAGCACCGTCGTCACCGTCAGCGCGATCACCCTCGCCCTGGTCAAGGTCAGGATCATCATGCGGGAGTTCATGGAGGTGCGGCACGCGCCTCCGCTGCTCTGCCGCCTCACGGATCTCTGGGTCGTGCTCATGGCAGCCGCCCTGCTCGGCATGTATTTCGTGGGAAAGGCGGCCGCCTAACGGGCCAAAGGGTGTGCGAAAAGGATCTTCCTTCGCACACCCGGCGGCCGTTGTCCCCAGGATCACTAACAGGTCGACACCGTCGCCGATGATGTCCCGCCGCGCGAGCAGGCCGTCCGAGGGGGCACCGGCGCAGCGAGTTGATCAGTGGTGTGCGAGTTCACCGGTGGCTTCGGCGGTGGCGGCCCAGCTGGCGAGGAGCTTGAGCCCGTCCGCGGTCGGGGTGCCGGCTGGCGCGGTGTAGACGAGGAGGGTGAGCCCTGGGTGTGACGGGAACTCCATGGCCTCGAAGGTGAGGTCGAGCGCGCCGACCACCGGGTGGTGGAGTTTCTTGTGGCCGGCACGGTGGAAGCGGACGTTGTGGGCGGCCCAGCGGGCGCTGAAGTCCTCACTGCGGGTGGACAGCTCGCCGATCAGTTCGATGAGCTGCTTGTCCTGGGGGTTGCGGCCCGCTTCGGAGCGCAGCATCGCGGCGATGTCGTCGGCGGCGCGTTCCCAGTCGACGAAGAAAGCACGCGCGGCGGAGTCGAGGTAGACGAAGCGGGCGGTGTTGGCCGGCCGCCTCGGGTCCGCGAGCACGGGTGCGTACAGGGCGCGGGCCAGTCGGTTGGCGGCGAGCAGGTCGTGGCGGGCGTTGCGGACCCAGGCCGGGGCGTCGGTGATGGCGTCGAGGACCTGCTCGATTCCGTCGGTGACACCGGTGGTCTTCGTCCGCCGCTGCCGGGCAGGAGCGGGCGCTGCCGCGCGGGCGAGGTCGAACAGGTGCTCCCGCTCGGCCTCGTCGAGCTGCAGCGCGGTCGCGAGGCCGTCGAGGACCGCGTCGGAGGCGCCGGCGAGGTTCCCGCGCTCCATCCGGACGTAGTAGTCGATGCTCACCCCCGCCAGCAGCGCGACCTCCTCGCGACGTAGGCCCTTGACGCGGCGGTTGCCGCCGCCGTACGCGGGCAGCCCGGCCTGCTCGGGGGTGATCCGCTCCCGCCGCGAGACGAGGAACTCGCGGGCCTGGGCCCGGTTGTCCGCGTAGCTGTCCATGCCTCCACGGTAGGCGCGCCCGACGGCCGGAAGGAGGTACCGCCGTTACCTGGAAAGCCAGGCACTCCCCGGGCGCCGCGGCTGACGCCAGAGTCGGTGACGTGACCGCCTCGCCCACCGCGACCGCCTGGCGGGCCGCCACGCCGTTCCTGGCGATCCGTGCCTGTTCGGCCCATTCGACGTATCGCGAAGAGGTGTTTCTATACGTGCGACCGTGGTGTACGGGGCCGGCGACGTCCGGGTCGAGAACGTGCCCGACGCCCGGCTCGTGGAGTCCTCCGACGCGGTGGTGCGGGCCGTGGCCGGCTGTATCTCAAGGTCCTCATTCGCCCCTGAACACCGACATACTCCCGTGATAGTCGGCCCTCCGAGGGGAGCCCGGACAAGGGGACACGAGCCGGCGAGGACGTTCGCCGCCGCGGGACTCAGGATGAAGCCCGGCGCGCCGTGCGCCGAGGCCGACGCCATCGGGACCGGACACCTGCCACAGCGCCGCCCGGCCGAGGCGGCGCGGAAGGACCTGACTATGAAGCATGCCAAGCTGGGCAATCTTGATGTTTCACGGATCGGCCTGGGCGCGATGGGTATGTCGACCGCGTACATCGGGCCGGGCGACGACGACCAGTCGATCCGGACCATTCACCGGGCGTTGGACCTCGGAGTCACCTTCCTCGACACCGCCGAGGTCTACGGGCCGTACATCAACGAGGAACTGGTGGGCCGGGCGCTCAAGGGCCGGCGGGACGCCGTGGTGCTCGCGACGAAGTTCGGGCTGATCTCCCACACCGGCCGCGGCGGGCTCGACAGCAGCCCGGCGAGCATCCGGGCCGCCGTCGAGGGCTCGCTGCGCCGGCTGGGCACCGACTACATCGACCTCTACTACCAGCACCGCGTCGACCCGGACACGCCGATCGAGGACACCATCGGCGCCCTGGCCGAGCTGGTCGCCGAGGGGAAGATCCGTCACATCGGGCTTTCCGAGGCCGGTGTGGCCACGATCCGCCGGGCCCATGCCGTCCACCCGGTCACCGCGCTCCAGTCCGAGTACTCCCTGTGGACCCGCGACCCGGAGCCGGCGGTGCTGCCGCTGTTGCGCGAGCTGCGCATCGGCTTCGTGCCGTACTCGCCGCTGGGCCGCGGCTTCCTCACCGGCCAGATCCGCTCCGCCGGCGAGCTCGACGACGCCGACTTCCGCCGGAACAACCCCCGGTTCTCCACCGAGAACTTCGACCGCAACCTGCGCAGCGCCGACGAGGTCGCGGCGGTCGCCTCCGAGGTGGGCGCCACATCCGCGCAGGTGGCGCTGGCCTGGCTGCTCGCCAAGGGCGACGACATCGCCCCGATCCCCGGCACCAAGCGGGTCTCCCGCGTGGAGGAGAACGCCGCGGCCGACCAGGTCACCCTGGCCCCCGAGCAGATCGACCGGCTCGACCGCCTCACCCCCGCGGCCGGCGACCACCACAACGAGGAGCAGATGCGGATGATCGAACGCTGACACGGCCGTGGTTGGGTCAGCGGGGCCGGCTTCCGGTCGATGGCTGGGTTAGTCGGCGGCGGCGCCGCGGCGGGCGTTGTAGACGATGACGTCCTCGCGGCTGCCGTAGTCCGCGAAGACCTTCAGGGCCTCGTCGCGGAGGATGTCGGTGCGCACGGTGATGCCGCGGCGGGCGAACTGCTCGGCCCAGTCGTCACGCATGGGTCCCTCGTCGAAGCCGGTGAGCTGTTCGAGCTCCTCGCCGTCGCCGGCGATGGTCAGCAGCTGGACGCCGGACCACAGGACGGCTCCGTAGCACATGACGCAGGGGCGCCAGTTGACGACGAGCTCGACCGGGGTGCCGGCAGCGCTGAGGTCCCAGAGCCCGAGGCGGGTCTGGGCGAAGGAGAGGGCGACGACCTCGGCGTGCATCGCGGACACGCCGGTGGCGAGGACGAGGTTGACGCCGGCGGCGTAGATCTCGCCGGTGTCGGGGTTGGCGACGGCGGCGGCGAACGGGCCGCCGCTGCCTTCCTGGTGGTTGCGGGCCGCGAGCCGGTGCACGAGGCGCATCCGGTCCTCGACGTCGGGGAGCACGCCGCCGGCGGCGCGGGCCTCCTCGTCGACCCAGGCGGGCAGGACGACGTCGAGCGCGGTGGCGGCGCGGATGGCGGGTGACGCGGGGCTGGGGTTCATCAGGGCTGGGCTTCCTGTTCAGGCGGTGAAGAAGTGGCTCAGACCGAGGGCGCGCAGGCCGCGTCGGTAGGCGACGGAGCTGCGGTCGGCGGCGATGTTGACCTCGATGCGGGGGTCGAGCGGGAGGTTTTCGGGCCGCTGGGCTTCGACGATGGCCCGGTCTTCCTCGAAGATCCGCAGGTTGAAGTCGTAGATCTCCTCGTCGGGCTGGTCGGTATCGACGTTCTTCGCGATCGGCGCGAACATCCTGGTTCGCCGGGCGGAGACGGGCGACGCGGCGTTCATGATCACAAGGCGGCCGTCGTTCGGGAAGTGCACGACGAGCGTGCCGGTGAACGGCAGGTGGGCCTCGAAGTGGCGCAGCCAGCGAAATCCGGGGTCACCTTGCCGGCCGCCGCGGGGGTAGTTGGCGACGGTGCTCCAGTAGTCGGCGACGAAGCCGTGTTCGGTCGGGGTGGGCGAGTACTCGGGGACCTGGGCGTTGTCCGGGTCGGCAAAGGTGGCGGTGTGTACGAAGGCGAAGTGCGCGACGTCGAAGAAGCCTTCCATCTGCCGGCCGGCGAACGCGGCCACGTCGAAGGGCGGGCAGGTCACCCGCTGGTATCCGGGGTCATCCCAGTGCGGCATCCGCGGGATGACCGCCGCCGGCGGTCCGCCTGGGGCCGGGTCCGGATCTGGGCGTAGGCAGGTCCAGACCAGCCCGTACCGCTCGACGGCGGGGTAGGTCGTCAGGGTCATCCGGGCCGGGATCTTCGCCTGCGGGTGCGCGGGTATCGCGACGCAGGCGCCGGCGGGACCGAACCGCAGGCCGTGGTAGGCGCAGGCGATGGTCTCGCCGTCGCCGTTGCCCAGGGTCAGCGGGACGCCGCGGTGGGGGCACAGGTCGCGGGCGACGACGACCGCGTCGCCGGCCCGGTACACGACGAGCCGCTCGTCGAGCAGGCGAGCCGCGACCGGCTGGTCGCGGACCTCGCGGGACAGCGCGACCGGATACCACTGCCGGGCGAGGATCGCCCAGTCGTCCGGGTCGAAGGAGCAGTCAGTGGGAAGCGTCACCGGAGCGGCGAGCGCGGCGGGTGCGTCAGCCATCGGAAGCCTCGGAAGGTTCGGAGGGTCCAGAAAGTTCGGAAGGGCGGGGATCGCGTGCCGCCGGGCACGCAAGAGGGACTGGTGGGCTGGCACCGGACGCGGCATGACGAGGCGGCACCCGGAACGGGGCCGACCGGAGGTCTGGTCGTCGGCGTCGTCGGCGTCAGGCGCCGTGCGCGATCCGCCCGCGGGTCCAGGCATGCCGGTGGACATGGCGGCGCACGTCCACGCGACGGTCCTGCCTCATCCTCATCCTCATCCGGCACACCTCCTTCCGTCCGCGGGGCCATCCGGCCACGGAGCTACCCGACTCTCCGCCACCGTCGTTACGAGCCGGTGGCGTTCGTCGAAAAACGGCGTGTCAACCGGCGGGCTCCCGCGCGGGGTGGCCGAGGTGGCGGAGCGGACAGGAGCAGGTCACGGCAGGTACACGAGCGGGTCAGGGCAGGTGTCGAGTGCCGCCCGGGTGGGTGTCCGCGCGCAGGCGCGCGGCGTCCTGGCCCGGTGGGGCGCCGAACAGGCGGCGGTACTCGCGGCTGAACTGGGTGGGGCTGTCGTAGCCGACGAGATGTCCCACGCCGGCGACGTCGCCCGCGCGGGAGAGCAGCAGGGAGCGGGCCTCCTGGAGGCGGATGCGTTTCTGGAACTGCAGCGGGCTCATCGTGGTGACCTCGCGGAAGTGCCGGTGGAACGCGGACGGGCTCATCCCGGCCAGCCGGGCGAGGTCGGGGATCCGCGCGGGCTCGGCATAGTTGTCGCGGATCCACCGGATCGCCCGGCTGACGTGGGACAGGCTGCTGTCGGTCAGGCCGGCCTGGCGGATCACGGCGCCGTGCGGGCCGGTGAGCAGCCGCCAGAGGATCTCCCGCTCGGTCAGCGGGGCGAGCACGGACGCGTCCGCGGGGTGGTCGAGCAGCCGCAGCATCCGCGCCACGGCGTCAAGCAGGTCGATATCGGCGTCGCTGGTCGCGATGGCGGGAAGCCCGGCCGTGGTGCGCGACCACCGCCCGGCCGGGGCCTCCAGCCGCGAGGCAAGCCTGATCCGGGCGAAGTCGAGAGGATTAGGCAAGGCGCCGCGCGGATTGGCCTACCGCGGGACACCCGGCTCGCGCTTCGATGTCATCGACCACTTCCGAGATCATTCCAGCTCGCACGGGAGCATCCTCGGCGCCAGGCGCGTGGACCACCTCGAGACCAACCTCACCGGCCTGGAAGTGCGGCTCGGCCCGGACCACCTCCGCCTGCTGGACGAGGTCTCGGCCCCCGACCTGGACTACCCGGGACTACCCGGCACCCATGCACGGCGCGCAGCGGGCGATGCTGCAGTTCGCCGGCACCACCGTCGACGGCGAGACCTCCACGGTGTATCCACCCTTGCTGCAGAGCGCCGTCCGCTACTGAGCTACGGAGACGCGCCCCCGTAGCGGTCCAACCGTCATGTGCGGTGAACTGGTACCGAGTGCTGCGTGAGACTGGTATTGCCGCCCGCGGCTGACTGGTACTCGGGTACGTGTGAGTCTGGTAGCCGGTACGGCTGGGACCGTCGGGCTGAGGCACCGCCCACAGGAGGCCGGATGATCACAACCGGAGCACCGAGAGCGCCGGTGTGCAAAGAAGGCCTGTGACGAACCGAACAGATACGATTCCAGCCTTCGGGCGGTCGTCAGGCACGGTGGGCAGAGCGCACGGGAGCGGGTGAGAGGTCACCCCGGACTCGGCGGAGCTGTGGTCCCTGCCGACGACACGCAATTCCGAGACAGGAGCATGCTGATGTCCGGGCGCTCTCCCCAGACGCAGGCGACCACCGGGTCCACGATCACCGATCGGCGGGGGGCGCTGGCGCTCGCCCTGGTGACCGGCCTGACCGAGACGGGCACGGGTGCCGGCGGCCATCCGGAGGTCAGGGTCAGTCTGCACGTCACGGGATCGGGCTTCGCGTTCGACACGGCGGCCAGGCTGCTCGCCGGCGAGAGCCGCAGGGCGAGCTTAGACGCCGGAAAGATCGTGGTGCTCGTCGATCCGTCCACGCACGCCATCCAGATCGACTGGGCCCGCAGCGCGCTGGTCAACGGGCTCGTTCCGGCGCTGTTCACCCTGGCCGAGGACGACACGACCTACGACCTGAGTGGGCAGATCGGCCCGCTGATGGAGATCCTCCAGGTTCTCTGGGCGGGCGGCGTCTCACTGAACCGGACGGTCGACGCGCACTGCGACCCGGCGCTGCGCGGGCAGCTCCAGGCGATCATCCGCCGCGCGCCCGCCCAGCCACCGAGGACCGACCGGCCTGAGCCTGAGCTCGACGCCTGAGCTACCGCCGAACGCGCCGCCGACCTGATCAGTCATGATGCGTAGGTGCACCACGGCTGATCAGGTCATCCGGCGGGCGCCGGGATCAGACGCGGGTTCGCCGATGCGAGCCCTGGTGAGGGATCTCGACGGTGCCGCCCTCGGCGGGCGGGCCAGCGTCGGCGTGGCCGGGCCACCAGGCGGCGTGGCCGATGAGCGCTGTCAGCGACGGGGTGAAGAACATCGCCATGACGAAGGCCGCGACGGCGATGCCGAAGGAGATCGCGAATCCCATCTGGGTGAGGGTGGAGTTGCCGGCGAGCATCAGCGAGGCGAACGTCCCGGCCAGGATGACTCCGGCCGCGGCGACCGTGGGGCCGGTGTGGCGCAGCGACATCGCGGCGGCCTCGCGGGGGTTGCGGCCCTCGCGGGCCTCCTCTCGAAGCCGGGCGATCATCAGGATGTTGTAGTCGGTGCCGAGGGCGACGACGAACAGGTACATGATGATCGGCAGCATGAAGATCAGGCCGGGCTCCCCGCCGGCGTTCTGGAAGATCAGCACCGTGGCGCCCAGGGTCGCGGCGAAGCCGAGCCCGACGGAGAGCATCAGGTACAGCGGGGCGACGACGCTGCGCAGCAACAGGCCGAGTATCAGCATGATCAGAACGGCGGCGATGGGGAAGACGACCGTGTAGTCGTGGTTGACGGCCTTCTGGATGTCGACATAGACGGCGGTGATGCCGCCGACGATTGCGGTGGTGCCGGGCGGTGCCGCGGTGTGGGCGGTGGAGCGCAGCGGGCCGTCGACGGTGTCGATCGCCGTGCTCGACTCGGGCTTGTCGGCGAGCGTGACCTGGTAGTACGCGACGGTCCTGTCCGGGGACAGCTCGGCGGGGGCGACCTGGCCGACGCCGCCGACCTTGGCCAGCGCGTCGTGGTAGGCGGCGGTCTCGGTGTCGGTCAGGGCCGTGTGCCCGGTGGAGCGCAGGTAGATCTGGGTGGGCTCGGTGGCGCCCGCCGGCAGGCCCTTGAGGAGCTCGTTGCTGTAGACGCTGGACTCCGCGTCACTCGTGGTGGAGCCGCCGCTGAGGTCGAAGTTCGGGTGGAAACCGAGCGCGGCGATGGACAGCGCCACGAGGACGCCGCCCGAGGCGAGGGCGAACCGGCCGGGGTGGCGGCCCATCGCGGTGCCGATCGCGGCGAAGCGGGCACCGGTCGGCTCGCGCCGCCAGCTCTTCGACGGCCAGAACACGCGGGTTCCCAGCAGGGACACGATGGCCGGGATGAGCGTGAGCCCGGCGAGCAGGGTGACCGCTACGGCGATGGCCAACGCCGGGCCGAGCGACTTGAACAGCCCGAGCGTGGACAGGCTGAGGATCAGGAAGGCGATGATGACGGCGCCGGCGGCCGAGGTGATCGCCTCGCCCACCCGGGTGACGGCGGCGATCATCGCCGTCTTCGGGTCCTCGCCTGCGCGTAGGCGTTCCCGGTAGCGGAACATCAGGAACAGGATGTAGTCCGTACCGACGCCGAAAAGCACCACGATCAGCAGCGACGTCACGGAGCTGTCGGTCTTGAGGTTGAACGCCTCGTTGGCCCAGCCGATGAACCCGGTCGCGATCTGCGAGACCAGGCCGATGGTCACGATCGGCAGCAGCGCGATGATCGGGCTACGGAAGATCACCAGCAGCAGGATGATGATCAGGCCGATCGTGGCCACGCCGATGATCGCCTCGGCCCGGTTGCCGGACTTCTCCGAGTCGAGCGCCTGCGCGGCGGTGCCGGTGATGCCGCCCTTCAGCCCGGTGCCCGCCAGCTTGTCCTGAAGGTCTGCGCGCAGGACCTTGGCCGCGTCGCTCTGGCGCTTGTCGTTCGCGCCGGAGAGCTCGGTCATCTGCACGCCGATCGTCTGGATCAACTTGTTCGGGGACGGCTTACCGGTCTGGACCGCGGTCACGTTCGGCACCTTGGCCGCCGTCAGCGCCGCGCCGATCTCGGCCACCTTCGCCGAGTCGGCCGCGGTCAGCGCCGCGCCGTCGGCGCGTTCGAGCACCACGATCGCCGCCGGTGTCGCCGCCTGCGGGAACGCCTCCTGCTGCACGTTCTGCGCCTGGATCGACTCGTAGTGGCTCGGCAGGAAGGACGCCTCGTCGCTGGTCGACTTCAGCTTCGGCGCGCTCGCCACGATCGCGACCGCCGCCACGACCCACGCGGCGATCACCCACCACCGGCGACGCACCACGAATCGGCCGAGCGCGGCGAACATGTGCGGCTCCTTTTCCGAGCTCGGGAGGTCCGGCCGTGCCTGGCCGGCTGCCGGTCCCGGGTCGCGAAGCGGTCGAACCGACCGCGCCAACGGAAGGCAGCATACCTGTCGCCCGACAAGGGACTTACTAGGCGCCCGTCAAGTAGATTCCGTGCGTCCACGGAGGTGCGCTGGACGTCCGACCGGGCGCACGTCAAGTGAATGTGAGGATGTCAACGCCTACAATCAAGCCCCCCGTCCCGGCCCGAATGATCCGGGCGACGGACACTGCGATGAGGAGAAAGCCCGTATGGCCAGCACTGCCGCCACGGCTCTGACGGGCGGCGTGACCCCGCCGGCGGGCACCCGAGAGCAGATCCTCAGCACGGCGCGGGAGCTGTTCGTCTCCCAGGGCTTCGCGGCCACCACGACCCGCGAGCTCGCCGAGCGGCTCGGGTTCACCAAGGCCGCCCTGTACTACCACTTCCGTACCAAGGACGACCTGCTGAAGGCGCTGGCCGCCCCCTTCGTCGAGCAGATGCGCGCGCTGGTCACCGGGACGCCACTGAGCGCCGCCCCCTCCGCCCGCCGCGCGCTGCTCGCCGCCTACGTCGACATCGCCGGCGCGGACCTGGACCTGATCCGTGTCCTCACCCAGGACCCGTCCGTCACCCACCGCCCCGCGACCGCCGAGCATGCCGACCTGTCCCGGCGGATACTGCAGCTGCTGTCCGGCCAGGCCGAGCCGGACACGGCGGCCCGGGCCAGGGCCCGGGCCGCCGTCGGCGCCATCTGGGCCGGGCTTGTCCACGCCGACCCGGACGACGACCCGACCGCCGTCCGCGCCGCGACACTCGCCGCCGCGTGCGGCGCGCTGGGCATTCCCGCCCCGTCGACGCGCCATCCCCTAGGTCACCGAACAGCCGCGCGGTGAATCGCGTGATGATGGGCACAGGTCTTGTCAGGACGACACAGGCCCTGTGGAGGTAGTCAGATGAGCTTCGACACGCAGAACGGCACCCGCGGCGCCCGGCAGCCCGGCAAGTGGGTCAACCTGCCGAACAAACTGATGGCGAAGAGGATCCGCAAGGGCGGCCAGGCGGGCGGATCCGACGCCCTGGTCCTGACCACCGTCGGTCGCAGGACCGGAACCGCGCGCGAGACCCCGGTCGCCTGTTTCCCCGGCGACGAGGGCAGCTGGCTGATCGTGGCGTCGGCCGCTGGCGCGCCCCGCAACCCGGCCTGGTACTACAACCTCGCCGCGCACCCGGACGAGGTCCAGATCGAGACGGCCGGCCGCAAGGTGGCCGTGACCGCCGAGCAGCTCCACGGCGGGGCGCGTGATGACGCGTGGCAGCGGATCACCGCCAACTCCCCCCGCTTCGCCCAATACCAGCAGAAGACCGACCGCGAACTCCCGGTCATCCGCCTGGCCCCCCGCTCGACCTGACCGCGCCCCACCCGTACGCGGACGCGCCCGAGGCCGCGTCGGCCACGGTCCGCGACCCCTCCGGACGCGCCGGACGCGCCGGAGGAGTGCCGGGGCGCCGCCCCTACCGCCGCTCCAGCCGGAATGTCTCGGTCGTGGACAGCGCGGGGTCACCGGGCCGAAGGCGTAGTTCGCCAAGCCCCGGCAGCAGGACCGCCGCCGCGACCGTGCGCTCGCGCCGGATGTCGCGGCTGTCCGGTACTCGGATCGGCGGTGCGGACAGCAGCGCCAGGTGCTCCTCGGGCTCCGTCCCCGCGCTCGCGAGCGCCGCCCTGGCCGCCTCGAGCCGGCGGACGGAGGAGTTGCGGGCGAACACGTTGATCTCGTCGTGGGCGGCGAGGTCCGGGTGCAGGAAGTGGTTGGTGTGCACGGTCTGTGGCGCCCGCATGGTCCGCTGCTCGTCTCCGAGGATCTCCACACAGACGGCCTGGGTGGCATCGCAGAGGGTCAGCGACCGCGAGCTAGCCAGCCGCAGACCGCCCAGGACGTCGAGTGCTTCCTCGACGCTCGCCGCCGTGTCGAGAAGGTGCCGGATCGCCAGGTACGGGGGCAGGCCTGCCCGCCAGTCGCCGCCGAGGACGAGGTTGAGCCCGACGGCGAGGCCGCGGCTGTTGAGGCCGAGGTATCCGAGCAGGCCCCCGAAGCTCAGCACGAGCGAGCGGCCGATCGGCGAGGCGAGGTCGAGCACGGCGATCTGGTCGTCCAGGCCGCCGTTGAGGTCGACGGTCTGGGCGAGCAGAGGGGTCTGGGCGAGCAGAGGGGTCTGGGCGAGCAGAGGGCCGGCGTCCCGCGCGTAGGTGGTGCAGTCTCCCGAGGTGGGGATCTTGGTGTAGCCGAGGATCTCGCGTCGAAGCTGGAGCAGCCAGGCCTCGTCCTCGTCCAGGCCGGCGCCGGCCGCGAGCCCGGCGACCTCCTCGGCGAGCCGCGGTGTGGCGCGCTCGATCTGGGCGCGGTACCGGGCGATCGTCGGGCGCAGGCCGTCGACCGTCACCGGCTCGGGGAGCAGCCGGCCAAGCCGGCAGGCGTCGTCGTCGATGAACGACCGCAGCCGGCCCGCGAGTGCCGCCCCGTGAGCCCTGCCCAGCTCCGCCGGCTCCCCGTCGGCCCTGACCAGCACCGTCACGGGCGCACCTTCGGGTGCTCGCTGAGTGTCTTCTTCAGGCTCGGCCATTCCTCGGCCAGGACGCTGTAGTAGACCGCGTCGCGGCGGCGCCCGTCCGGCATGGGGTTGTAGCTGCGGAGCACGCCCTCCTCGACGGCGCCGATGTTGCGTAGGCCGCGCCGGGCCTGGGTGTTGAGCACGTCGGTCTTGAACTCCACCCGCAACGCGCCCAGGCGTTCGAAGGCGTGCTCCAGCAGCAGCAACTTGGCCCACCGGTTGATCCCCGCGCCGCGGAAGTCGCGGCCGAGCCAGGACCAGCCGATCTCCAGCCTGGAGTCCGGTTCGGACAGGTTGCCGTAGCTCATGCTGCCCGCGGCCCGGCCGGTGCGCCTGTCGGTGATGACGAAGACACATCGCCGGCCGGCTCGGTGATCGGCCAGCGTGGCGTCGAAGAACGCGTCGAAGTCGGGGTCGGATTCCACCCGGGACACGAAGTACCGCCAGATGTCCGGGTCAAGGGCGATCGCCCGCAATGGTTCCCGGTCGGGCTCGGTGACGGGCGCGAGGCGGACATGGTCGTTACCCAGGACGGCCGGACCGTCCGTGCTCCAGGCCACCGGTCAGGTCCCGGCCGGAAGGTGCGGCGACAGGATGTCCACGCAGTCGCGCAGCGTGTGCATTCCCGCCAGATCGTCCTCGGTGAGGCGCGCGATGTCGACGCCCGTGTCCCTGCACAGCGAGGTCAGGAAAAGAACCTTGTTCAGTGAGGTGAGCCCATAGGTGCCGGTCAGGTCGACGTCGCTCGCCAGGTCGGCGGGGGCGACGTCGAACGTCAGCACCGCCGCCAGGTTCTCCCGGGCCGCGGCCTCGATGTCGGCTGGCACGCCTCCGGCCGCGCAAGGCTTCGCCATTGTCGCGCGGCCTTTGGCTGGGTCGGCTGGTACGCCTCCGGCCGCGCAAGGCTTCGCCATTGTCGCCGCCGGGGTCCCCAAAGATCGGCGCCAGCCGATCTTTGGGGGAGCGTCTTTGGCTGGGTCAGGCAGCATGGATTCCCTTCCTCGGGTCGCCGATCTCGCGCAGGTAGCGCGCCCGGATCTGCTTCCGCCTGGGCTTGTACTGCGAGGTGAGCAGGCCGTTGTCGATGCTGAACGGCTCGTCGGCCACCACGACGCGGTGGATGTACTGGTCACCGCTGAGCGCGCGGTTCGTGGCCGTGAGCTGCGCCGAAATGGCGGCCGTGTCCGCCGGCGCCGACGCGGGCGAGACGACCGCCACCAGCTCCGTCTGGGCGGGGCAGTAGAGCACGCATTCCGCGATGGCCGGGCTGGCCTTCAGGTGTTCCTCGATCTGCCGGACAATGACTTTCTTGCCGTTGTCGAGCACGATCGTGTCATCGGCGCGGCCGAGGATGAAAAGGAAGCCGTCGGGGTCGAGATATCCGAGGTCGCCGGTGCGGACCGTGCCATCAGGGCCGAAGACGCGTTCGGAGTCGCCGGGCTCGCAGTAGGCGTACCGCCGGTTCACCGGGTGCTCGGCGCGCACGTGGATGACCCCGTCGTCGTCGACGATCACCTGCTTGCCCGGCAGCACCCGGCCCACGCTGCCCTCGCGGTGCGCCGCCGGGTGGTTCTTGGCCACGATGCAGGTCTCGTTGAGACCGTAGCCCTCGTAGATCGGCAGCCCGAGCCGGTTGAAGAAGGCGAGGGTGGCGGGATCGGCGGGGGCCGAGCCGGTCCACAGGTAGCGGATGCGGTCGCCGAACAGGTCGCGAGCCACCTCGGCGAGGTCCAGGCCGGTGCGCCGGGCGCGGCGCTCGATCTGGCTGCGGGCGCCCTCGAAGAAGCCGGGCACGCCCATCACGACGGTCGGGCGTACCTGGGTGAGCGCCGCGAAGGCCGCCTCGTAGGTGCACACCGTCACGTCATGGCCGTACCGCAGCGCCGAGTACACCCAGTAGCGCTGCTGGAGCAACGACAACGGCAGGAACACGAGCAGGTTGTCGCCGGGGCCATGGCCGAACATGTCCTGGACGGCGTTCAGCGAACTGTCGACGCTGCCGATGGTGGCGCCCAGGCCCTTGGGTGTGCCGGTGCTTCCCGAGGTGAACTTGATCGTGGTGACCTCGTCCGGGGCGTACGTCGCCGGCGCCGGTTGCGCCGCGCCGGTCAGGTCGGTCAGGTCGTCGAGCAGCGTCCCGAGCTGCTCGACGCCGGGCTCGTCGCACGGCCGGTCGGTGAAGAGGAGGGACAGGCCGTAGCGGCGCATGAGCTCGCGCGTGGGCATGAACTTGCCTGGTTCCAGGCCGGCGGTCTCGACCTTGCTGCGCAGGGCGGCCAGGTCGAGCACTACCCATTCGAGGCTGTTGGCGCCGAGGATGCCGATCCGGTCGCCCGCGCCGAGGCCGCGGGCACGCAGGCCGGCCGCGACCAGACCGGACAACCGCCAGACCTCGGCGAGCGGGACCTCGCGGGTGCCGGCCAGCCTGCTGATGTGCAGGGTCCCGCGGTCCGGCGTGGACGCCAGGAGCTCGTTGATCACGAGAGGTTCCCGCTGGTCGGGCGGAAGAACGTGGCGTCGGCGAGGGTGAGCTTGCTGCCCGGCGGTATCAGCTCGACGGTGCTCGGCCACCGGTCGGGCGGCGGCTGGCCGAGGGCCTCGGCCAGCCGGCCGGCGAAGCGCGGCATCACCGGCGCGGCGCCGCGCGCGAGCAGCGCGGCGGCGGCCAGCTCGAGCGCCGTGGCCGTGCGCGTCTCGTCCGGCATGCCGCCGGCCCGCGCCAGCCCATCCTCCGCGCGGCTGAACCGCGACGCGTCCGCCACCAGCGCGTCCAGTTCGGCGGCGGCCTGGTTGAGGGAGAACCCGCCGGGCCGCAGGCTGGCGGTGAGCGCGCGGAGCCGGGCCTCCAGCCGGCCGAGAAACCCGGCGTGCTCGGGCGTCCAGTTGCCGGCGTCGGGCGCCACACCGCCGTGGCGGTCGGCGACCCGCCAGCCGAGGTCGTTCAGCCAGGACTGCCAGGTACCGATCAGGCTGGTCGACAGCGTGTGTTCGTAGTCGGCGAGCGTGAAGTTCGTCCGCTCCACTTCGGGGCGGTTACGGGCGAGGAAGTACCGCACGGCGTCCACGCTGTCGGCGTCGAGGATCTGCTTGCCCCAGATGGCGTGCCGGCGGCTGGTCGAGAACTTCTGGCCGTCGTAGAGGAGGAACTCGTTGACGTGGTAGTCGATGTCCGGTGTCCAGCCGGGCAGGGCGAGCCGGTAGAGCACCGGGTAGAGAATCGCGTGGTAGAAGCTGTTGTCGTAGCCAAAGAAATGGACGATCTTCCAGTCGTCGGCCGGCTCGGCTGCCGTCCAGCCGTGGCCGAGCCGCTCGCCCAGCTTCTGGATGCCATACAGGAAACCGAAGGCCATCTCCGGCCACACCCAGATCACCTGGCCGGCGCCGTCCGCCTCGCGCGGGGTGACGCCCCAGTCGCTGGGGTGGCTCACGGGGAGGTCGATGCGTTCCCGGCGGAACAGCCGCGCGGCGAGCTCCCGCAACCGGGCCGGGACGCGGCCCCGGCGGTGGTGGTCGAGCACCGTGCCGGCGTGCTCGTGCAGCCCGAGCAGGTAGCGACGGGCCGTGCCGGCGGTCGGTGCCTGGCCGGACGGCGCGGCGACCGGGTCGGCCAGGTCGGCCACGGTGTTCGGCTCGCCGCACTCCTCGCAGATGTTGCCGCCGGTGGTCTGGCCGCAGCCGGGGCAGCGGCCGCGGACGTCCACCTCGTAGAGGTACTGGCCGGTCCGCGGGTCGAACAGCGCGGGGCCGTCCGCCGCGGCGATCGCGCCGCGCTCGACCAGCCCGGTGAAGAAGTCCCTCAGCACGGGGACGTAGGTGGGGTCGGTGCTCGTCGCGGTGTACTGGTCGGGCGAGATGTCCATCAGCCGCAGGGTTTCCGCGATCTCGGCGCTGTAGTGCGCCGCCGTCTCGGCGTTCGACCTGCCTTCCCGGCGAGCGCGGTCGACCACGTAGGACTGGAAGTCGTCGCTGCCCGTCAGGTGCCAGACGCGGGCGCCGTGCATCCGCTGGAACCGGACGTAGACGTCGGCGCCCAGGTAGGGCCCGGCGAGGTGGCCGAGGTGAAGGTCGCCGTTCGGGGTGGGCGGCGTCGAGAAGACGAACACCGGCCGGCCGCGATGCTCGCTGGTCACCGGCGCGGCCGAGGACACCGCGCGGGCGCCGTCGCGCCAGTACTGGCTGAGGAAGACCAGATCCCGGTCCCCCGTGTTGCGCACGACGTGGTCCTCGAACGGTTCGAACAGCAGGGCGGTACCCGCCTCGACCGGGTGGTGCCCCGCGCCCACGACGACCTCACCGCGGCCGGCGACGACGACGATCAGCTCGGTCTCGTCGTGCCGGTGGTGCATCGAGACGCTGTGGGGCGCGACGCGGCCCCAGGCGGCGGCGGAGCCCAGCCCGTCGACCGAGGCCATGTCGATCCCGAAGGCCTGGGAGAGCGCGGCGGCGTCATAGCGCTCGATGATCATGCACTGTCCTCCTCGTCGAGCCAGTCGGCGCACTCGGCGGCGATCGCGGGGGCCAGCCGGTAGCCGGAACCGCCCGCCGCCCCGGCGAACATCACCCGGCCGTCGGCGGTGATCGGGCGCACGATCGGCGCACGGTCAGGGCTGTACGCGTCGCAGAAGACCCGGCCCGAGACGCAGTGCGGGCGCAGCGCCGGGGCGTGGTGCGCCAGGAGCGCCCGACCGCGGTCGAGGTCTTCGGCGGACAGCCCGCCGGCCAGCGCGTCGGGTGTGACGTCCCAGTCGGTCGAGGTGTAGCTGAACAGCCAGTGGCGACGGTGGGCGAGCGGGAGCAGGAACGCGTCCTCGTCGTGGAAGACGGTCGCGCGGTCAGTCAGGGAGGCGGGTCGTTCGACGTGCAGGGCGACGACCTTCTTGACGCGGATGCCGAGCGGGGCGAGCAGCTCCGGCCAGGCGAGCCAGGGGCCGGGCGCCAGCACGACCCGGCTGGCGGTGAGCCGCGCGCCGGTGCCCAGCGTGAGAACGACGCCGTCCGCGGTCGGACTCACGGAGGTGACCGCCGTGCCCTCACGGATCGTCACCCGGTCGCGCAGCCGGGCGGCCAGCAGCTGGGTCAGCGCGCCGACGTCGGCGTACTGCGCCCCGTCGCAGTCCCAGCCGCCGTCGACCGGGCGCAGCCGGACCTCGGCGAGATAGTGCTCCCGGACCGAGGCCTCGTCGGCGCTGACCACGGTCATGCCGACCGGGTGGATGGGCATCTGTGGGTCTCGCCGGCGCAGCTCCTCGTACCAGCGCCCGCTGTAGGCGGCCATGGCCCGCACCCGCGCGGAGGCCCCGCGGGGGAAGTGCAGGCCGGCGGAGAACCGGGAGGCCCCTCCCCCGACCAGCCCCTTGTCGATCACCGTCACCCGCCGCCGGGGCTCGCGGGCCATCGCCTCGGTGGCCACCAGGCAGCCGACCACTCCGGCACCGACCACCACGATGTCGGCGTCCACGGTCGGCGTCGCCTGGGCGGCGGCCTCCGGGCGCGCGGCTTCGCCATGATCGCACGCCCCTTGGCCCATCAGTGGGCTCCCGTCTTCGGTGACCACTCGACGAACGCCGGGTCCTGTGCCCTGGCCCGGACGCCACGGATCCGGTCCACGATGCGCTGGCTGCGCCAGGCGTTGAGGCTGAGGTTCACCTCGGCGAGGCCGCGCTGCGCGCGGGTGGCGTTCTGCAGGAACAGGTTCCGGTCGGCCGGGCCGTCCCAGCGGGCGGCGAAGTCGGCGTCGACCCGGTACTCGTCGCCCTCCCGCTCCAGGCGCCCTTCCAGGGGCGCCAGGAAGTCCATCCGAGCCGGCCGGAAACCGGTGGCCCAGATGATCACATCGGCCTCGAAGATCTCCAGCCCGCCCGCCAGGTCGTTGTGCTGGGCGGAGATGCTCCAGCCGTCGGGCGAGCACGCCTCGACGCTGACCACCTCACGGTTGGGGTAGAGCCCGGCGAGCTGCGGGGCGCCGGTGATGAACCGGTGGACGTAGACCTGCTGGTAGATCCTGCGCGCGGTGGCCTCGGAGATGCCGTCGCTGGTCAGCACGTGCTGGATGTTGAACTCGGTCCGCACCGCCGGGTCGAGGTCGGCGAAGTAGTCGGAGTGGCAGGGCATGTAGAACTCGTTGGTGAACGGCGAGTCGTCCATCGGGAAGTAGTTGCGCCGCCGGGACAGCCACGACACCCGGTGAGGCAGCTCGCCCTCCGGCCTGGAGATCAGGTCGAGGAACGCCTCGGCCCCGGACTGCCCGCCGCCGATCACCGCCACCCGCCGGTCGCGCAGGCCGACGGCCTTCGACCGGAACTCGCTGACGTGGAACTGGGTGGCGCCGCCCAGGTGCCGCCGGGCGAACGGCGGCACCCACGGCGCGGTTCCGACGCCGACCACCACGTTGTCCGACCGGAGGGTGCGCCGGCCGGTTCGCACCACGAACGCGTCGTCGACGAAGTCGACGGACCGCGCCTCCTCGCCGAAGACGACGTTCTCGTTGCGGCCGCAGGCCCAGCGCAGGTAGTTGCGGAACTCCTCGCGGGGCACGTTGTCGAACCGCGCGTTGAGGTAGTGGTAGATCCGCCCGCGGTCGTGCAGGTAGGCCATGAACGAGAACGGGCTGGTCGGGTCGGACAGGCTGACCAGGTCCTTGAACAAGGACACCTGGAGGGTCGCGCCCGGGACGAGCTGGTCGTCGTGCCAGCTGAACTCGGCCTTCCGGTCGATGATCAGGTTTGGCGTCGCCGGGTCACCGTGCAGCAGGGCGGCGAGGCTCAGGTTCGCTGGTCCGGCGCCGATTCCGACACAGCGGTACCGCGGAGACGTACTCCCCATGAGTAGAGCTCGCTTTCAGCGTCTGGCGAGATCAGGTCGTCGAGCGCGGTCACGTCGACCGGCGGCGGGTTCGCCGACCACCCGGCGTCGAAGGGGGGTGGTGCGGACGGAGAGGGGTGTTACGGGCAGGGAGTGTTACGGGCAGGGAGCGGTGTGGGCAGGGAGCGGTGTGGGCAGGGTGGGTAGCGGTCCGGACGGTCCGGCGGTGTCATCGGGCGAGCGCACCGTCCCGGCCGCGCGGCCCCAGCGCGTCGGCGACGGCTAGCCGCAGCACCTCGGAGGCGCCCTCGTAGATCCGTAGCGACCGGATCTGCCGGTACAGCCGTTCGGGCAGGCTGTCGCGCACCAGCCCCGCCGCGCCGTACACCTGCACCGCGGCGTCCACGACCTGCTGGGCGGCCTCGGTGGCGTACAGCTTCGCGATGCTGGAGTGCCTCGCCAGCGGGGCGCCCCGGTCGGCCTCCCAGGCGGCCCTGGCCACCAGGAGCGCGGCGGCGTTGAGCCTTACCTCGATGTCGCCGAAGGTGGCCTTCACCGTCGGCAGGTCGAACAGCCGCCCGCCGTACGCCGCCCGCTGCCGGGCCCTCACCAGGGCGGCGTCGGCGGCCCGGCGCGCGAAGCCGAGCGCCGCGGCGCCGACGGTGAGGCGGAACCGTTCGAGCAGTTCCATGGCCACGACGAACCCGCCGCCACGGGCGCCCAGCACCGCGTCGGCCGGGACCCGGCAGCCGTCGAACTCCAACCGGGCGATGTCACGCGGCGCGACCAGGTCGATCGGCTCGATCCGCAGCCCCCGTGTGCCGGCCGGCACGAGCAGGGCGGTCAGGCCCAGCGCGGCCGGGCCCTCGCCGGTGCGGGCCACCACGCAGAAGACGTCGGCTCCCGCGGCGCCGGCGATCCACGTCTTGTGCCCGTCCAGGACATACCCGTCGCCCTCGGGCACGGCGCGCAGGGCGAGTGCCCCGACGTCCGAGCCGGCCTGCTCCTCGGACAGCGCGAACGCACCGGCCAGCTCGCCGCGCGCCATCCCGGGAAGCCAGCGCCGCCGCTGCTCGTCGGTGCCATGGCGCCGGATCGGCCAGGCGGCGAGGACCTGGATGGAGAACGCGAAGTCGGCCAGGTCCTCGGTGTAGGCAAGAGCCTCCCTGATGAGGCACAGGCTGCGCAGGTCGGCGGGGTCGAGCAGCCCCGCGGCCCCCAGCGCACGCAGGACGCGGGCGGCGTACTTCTCCGGCGCGTCGGCGCGGGCCGTCACCACGAGCTCCGGGTGGGTGTCGCAGAACCCGCGCAGCGACTCGGCCAGCTCTCGGTGCCGCTGCTCGTAGAACGGCAGCGCCACCAGTTCCGCGTCCAGGCTCACGGCGCCCCCCGCCCCGCGAGCAGGCGCCGGGCCAGCCGCGGCTCGACGAAGAGCGCGAACGAGGCGTAGCCGCGCCACACCCGCCGCCACGCTGGCTCGACGGCGGCCGGACCGGCGGCGCGGCCGACGTGGTCGAGGTGGTCGACTATCAGGTCGGCCGCCTGGCGGCTGTGGCCCGCCGAGACGTTGTCGATCGACAGGTGCACCGACTCGTAGGCGGTGTCCATACGGTGGTGGCGCAGCTTCTGCACCTCGTGCAGCCGTAGCTCGCCGAGGCCGAACATCTCGAGGCCGAGGTGGTAGCCGAGGATCTCCTCGTAGTGGGAGTCCGGGAACAGCGCCAGGCTGAGCTGGTAGGTGGCGTAGGGGTAGCCCAGGTCCGGCAGCTCGGTCTGGGTGAGGAACTCCCGCGCGCGCAGGTGCGGCAGCTGGATGTCCATGCTGGCCAGGGCCTGGTGGATCAGCGTGATGTGGTTCTTGGCGACGTCTCCGCGGCCCATCTCGTCGGCGTAGATCGCGAACAGCGCGGCGTCGCCAGGCCGGTCACGGCCGGTAGCGCCGATCCGGTGTGTGCAGGCGCCGTCGACGAGGTTGCCCAGCGCGAACCGCTTCTGGTTGTTGATCACCTCGTCCCGCGGTGGGATGTCGGTCAGCGGCCGGAACGGCTCGACGAGCTTCGTCCAGTAGATGGTGTCCATCCGTCGCCGCAGCGCCACGGGGCTGTAGTCGAACCAGGTGGCGTCGGTGTAGCGCCCGGCGGCGCCCAGCTCGAACAGCGCCTCGGCCTGGGCGAGCACCCGCTCGACGCGGGTCCTGGCCGCGGCCAGCACGCCCGGGAACCGCTCGACGTTGACCAGGCGGTAAAGGAACCGGCGTTCGTCGAGAACCGCCGGCTCGGCGACGACGACGTCGCCGGGAGCGGCGGCCACGAGCGCGCGCCGCCAGGCGGCGGCCTCGTCGTCCCCCGCGGTACAGGGAGCGAGCGTGGCGCGTGGTTCGTCGCCGCTGGCAACGGCCGACGCCCACCGCGTGATCGTGCGCGCCTCGACCTCGTCGAAGATCCCGAACATCGGTCCGCCGAACCTGATCGCCCTGGTGAAGCGGCAACCGCCGGACGGCGACGGTCTCAGCTGGCTGGCGGAGCGGAGGCGGTGGACGAGCGCCGCGGCGTCGAAGTCCGGGCCGGCGAGCAGATCGCGCAGCGCTACACCGGAGATTTGCACGTTGTCGTGCTGGCGGCCGGCGTACGGCGCGTGCCTGGCGACGATCAGCGCCATGCGGTCGTCGAGCGAGAGGCTCTCGTGCCAGCCGGCGAGCTCGGCGAGCATGGCGACGTGCGCGCGTTCCAGGCCCACGACGAGCTGGATGGCCGCGAGCAGCCGGGCCCTGTCGGCCGGGCCCGTGGGTGCCCGCTCGGTGAGCGCCAGGTACTCCGACAGCAGCGGCGCGGGGTCGTACCCGGGGCCGTTCATCCCGGACAGGCCGGTGTCGGTGCCCAGTGCGCGGAAGGCGCAGTGCGCGCCGACCACCTCCGGCAGGAAGGTGGCCGGCAGCCGGGACAGCGCCAGGTAGAAGGCGCCTGTCACCGCGGTGAGCGGCCGGGCCCGCGCCCCGGCCAGGAAGTCGGGAGACGTCAGGCCGGGGAGCAGCACGCCGTGGTCGTCCAGCAGCCGGCGGCGGCGCTGGGCCAGGGTGTGTTCGGCGACGCCATGGCCCAGGATCTCCAGTCGCTCGGCGAGCAGCCGGTTGACGATCACGGCGGGCTGGGTCGCCGGCTGCGACACGGCGTCGAGCCAGCAGCCCTCGATCAGCGCGAGCGGGGCCCGCTCGCGCAGCACGGCGGCCAGGGTCTCCGCCGACGCGGCGCGCAGCCGCGCGGCGGCCGTCGCGATCGCGGCGCGGGCGTCGGCCAGCTCGGCGAGCACCCGATCCCGGTCCAGGCCCGCGCCATCCGGCAGGAACGCGGCGAGCACCCGGCGGGCGGCCACCAGCGCCGCCTCGGACTCCTGCTCGACCAGCAGCACCCGGTAGAGCGCGCCCGGCGGCCCGGCGACCAGCGCGGCCGCCTGCGCGGCGGCGGCCGGGCCGCACTCGAGCGGCCCGGGCGGCAGCGACGTCGTCGGGTCGATCATGAGACCTGGCTCCTCGCGGCCAGGTGGGCGGCGAGCGCGCACATCTTCTCGGTGGCCTCGAAGGCCTGGCCGCGGCAGTTGAGGTGCAGCTTGTCGCCGCAGTAGAGACCCGGGTCGGCGCAGAGCGGATGGTCGGTGAACGAGACGAAGATCGCGCCGTGCTCCTGGGACACCTCGCGGGTGATCCGGGTGAGGATCCTCGTCGCCTCGCCGATCGGTCCCGCGAATCGCTCCGAGACGACGCCCGCCCGGCTGATGTCGAGCATGCCGATGGTGAGGATGTCGGCACCGCTCCCCCGGACCCCGGAGACGATCTCGGTGAGCTCGGCGCGGGCGACGACCGGGTCGAAGCCCGGCCTGATGAAGTCGTTGCCCCCGCCCGAGAGGAACACCAGGTCGGGCGCGAAGTCCAGGGCGGGCGGCAGCTGCGCCCGGCGGATCTCGGCCAGCGTCACGTCGCGCCGGGCTAGCCGTATCTCGTCGAAGTCGGGGTGGATCCGGCGCAGCACGGCGCTGATCCGGTCCACCCAGGACAGGTCCTGGTAGCCGGGAACGACCTCGCGCACTCCGGCGGAGATGCTGTCGCCGATCACGGCGATCCGCTTCCACGGCGCGCCCGCCAGCACCTGCACGCCGGCCTCGGTGGGGGTGACGTACGGGTCGGTGGCCTCGGTCGGCTCGGTCATTCCGCGGCCTCGCCGTCGTCAGCGGGGCCGGCACCGCGGGCGACGGCCGAGGAGACCTCCCGCCGCCGGGCGGCGAGCTCCGCCTCGGCGATCTCGTCGGCGATCCGCTCGTCCTCGGCGGAGAGCTCCGCCCCGTCCACCTTGCCGAACCCGAGCACGCCCAGCGCGCGCAGGGTCTCCCGCATCCTGGGACCGAACAGGTTGATGTCCTTCAGCGTCGGGACGATCCGGCTGAACAGCCGGCGCCGGAACTCCCGCTGGGCCGGCGAGCGGTTGGCCGCCGCGATGCATTCCTCGGCGCCGTGGTCGAGGTTGCGCCACATCTCCTCGCCAGTGAACCGGTCCTTGAGCACCCAGCACGTCTCGGCCGCGAAGTCCTCGCGCTCACGTAGTTCGGCGGCGCTGAGCTGGCCGTAGTAGTCACGCAGCGCCAGCCGCCCGAACGCGACATGACGCGCCTCGTCCTGCAGCACGTAGGCGTTGAGCGCCCGCGCCAGCGGATCGCGCATCCGGTCGCGCTGGATGCTGAACGACGCCAGCGCGAGGCCCTCGATCATCACCTGCATGCCGAGGTAGGTGATGTCCCACCGGCCGTCCCCGATGATGGTCTCGAGCAGGCCGCCCAGGGCCGTCGAGATCGGATACTCAACCTTGATCTTGGTCTGCAGCATGCGCTGGAACGCCTCGACGTGCCTGGCCTCGTCCATCACCTGGGTGGCGCCGTAGAACTTCGAGGCGATGTCCGGCGCCGACTGGACGACCTTCGCCGAGCACACCAGGGCGCCCTGCTCACCGTGCAGGAACTGTGAGTAGAGCCAGCCAGCCAGGTGCCGGCGGACGGTCACCCGCTCCGCGTCCGGCAGGCGCTCCCACACCGGCGAGCCGGCGATCCAGACGAACTCGTCGGACAGGCCGAGCGGGTTGTCCGGGTCGACGTCGTGGCTCCAGTCCAGCCGCAGCTCGGCGTCCCACTGACGCTGTTTGCCGCGGGAGTACAGGTCCAGCATCTGCTCGGTGCCGGCGCTGTAGTCCCAGGTGAACAGCGCGTCCCCACCCAGCGGAACGGCCCAGTTCCCGGCCAGCCGCGCCATCGTGTCCGGCTCCATGACCATTCTCCTCAGGCCCGCGCGGCGGCGCGCCGCAGGCGTGAGGACACGGCGGCGACGGCCCAGGCCGGGGCGGGCGAGCCGTCTGGCGACAGGAACAGCGCGGCCGACTCGGCCACCGCGCACGGCAGCACCCGGTTGAAACGGCCGCCGCGGCAGGCCGTCTCGAACCTCGCCGCGCTGTCCCGACCGTGCTCGGCCGCGAGGTAGGCGAACACGGGGTCCAACGGGCGCCACTGGCCGTCGAGGTGAACCTCGCACCAGCCGTGGTCGTTGCCGATGAGGCCGAGCAGGAAGCCGCGGCGCGCCCTGGCCTGGAATCCCTCGGCCCGCAGCCGGTCGGCGAGCACCCTCCCGGCCACGACGCAGTCGGCGACACCCAGTTCCCAGGACCGCCGGTGGTCGGCGCGCAGCGGCTCGGCGATCGCCTGGTAGTGCACCGCGCCGCCGTGGAGCGCCGCGAGAACGTCGTCGAACGCGGCGTGGATCCGGCGGTCGGTGACGTCGTACCGCTCACCGGTCAGCCGGACCCGCACCTGGTACGGATCGGCCTGATGCCCATCCGGGACGACCGGTCGCGGCTGGTCGGCGGCCGGGTCGTCCAGGAGCTCCACGCCCTCGGCGTCCAGATCCGGCACCGCCATCTGGAGGGTCTCGCCGGTGGGCGGCTGGTGGACCGCCACCGTCCAGTCCAGAGGCGCGTACCACCGGTCGGGCTCGCCGGCCGCGAACCGCATGAGCAGCCGCCTGGCCATTTCCGGCAGTGTGGTGCCCGTCCCGGAGTGCAGCGCCGCGTTGGCGACGTCCGTGAAGTCCAGCAGGCCACCGACCTGGGGAAGGCCGAGCGCGGCCACCGCGGCCTCGTCGGCGCACAGCACGGTGGCCGCGGCGGCGAGGGTGGTGTCGAAGACGGCCAGGTCGGGCGGGGTCGGCTCGAAACCGAGCCGCGCGCGCCGCCACCCGGGATCCGGTTGACCGGCGCGGCCGCGGCCCAGGTCCTCGAGGGTCTGCCTACTCACAGGGACTCATAGGGCGTCCTTCACGGTCTGCTGGTGGAGGTCCACGGCTGCCTGGTGGCGACCTTGCCGGTGGTGGCGAGCGGTGTGACGCCGAGCGGCCCGAGTGCGCGCCGCTCCGGGCGGAGGCAGGACGGAAGTGCGGGGCGGTGGCCACTCTGCCGACGCCCGTCGGCGCGAGCCGTTTCCTCCGGCCCGCCACGACCGGCCAGGCGTCAGGGCCCGTCGCGGTGGCGGAAAAGCCACCGGTCCGCACATTTGCGTAGTTGTTCGGCTACACGAGTTCGAAGGGCGAGAAGTGCCCACTGACGGACGCCCGCGCCCATCGCCCGCCGAGGAGCACTCACCAGGAATCCTGTCAACAACAGTGTCGGTAACAAGACGAGAATGAGTTCGGAAGCCCCGGTTGTCGATGGAACGGGTGGAAGCGAATCACGGGATCACGTCGGGCGGCAAGGAGAATACCTATCTCCAATCAGCCGTTCGATTTCCATGATCCTGCCGACGGTCAGGGGCGGCCGGGAATGTACTGGGCGGATAACGATCGACGCCCACAACTATGACCAACCACGGCTGCGCCCGGTCGGCCGCGAGGGGTGACGTGGAGTTGATCAGGATGACTCCAGTGCGGTACCGCCTTGTCCGAGTGCCGCCGGCATGACTGTCCGCACGCCGTACCGACCGGTGAACCACCTGAGGGCCAGCCGCGTCGGGGCCGAAGGACGGGGGAACGCACTGCCTCAAGACGGTAAAGATCCTGCTTCCAGGCCGCTCGTCATGATCACTCAAGGCCGAGCTGCAACTGGCTACTAATTGCAGTCATACCATGACGTCCCGGCACCTCCAAGCCGTGATTGATCCGCCGACGACGGGACCGGCCGGCGCTCGGGGCTGATGGTGTGGTCCGACCGGACGGCGAAGAACTTCAGCGCACCGTCCGACCAGCGGACGGAGAACCATTTCTCCGGCATCTTCGGCTGAGTTCGATCTGCCATGTTCCTGACCGGATACTGCGGCACTCGTCTCCCACCTGCCCGGGCCGCGCCCGGTGACTGGTGGCCGCCCGCAACGGGCACACTGGATCTATGAGCCGCACCCGGAAGCGCACCGGGCCGTCAAGGTCGCCGGCGGTCCGTGCGCACCAGGAGACGCACCAGCCGGAGCGACCCGGAGGCTGCCGCTGCGCGGCCTGCCGGGAGGAGCAGAACCGGGTGCGCCAGCTTGGCGACCAGCTTCTGACTTCGGGAAGGAGCCTGCTGCGCACCGACGACCCGCTTGAGGCCGAGATGCTCGGCGCGATCTTCGCCTCGGTCGACGAGCAGACGGACGGCGAGCTTCTGCGGACCGTCGTCGAGAAGGTCCTGCCGCGCTTCGCCCGCAAGCCGAGCAGGCAGGCCCTCGCGGTGACCCTCGCGCTGCGCGCCGTCGCGCCCGGTCCTGTCCGCGAAGCCCTCGGCGCGACCGCGGACCGGCTCGCCGCCGCCGGGACCCACCTGCCCCGCTGGGCCGGTGACCTGGCCGAGCCGCTGACCGCGACGCGGTTCCAGCTGCTCACCGATGAGAAACCGACCGACGTGGTCGTCCTGACCGGCGTCTTCGAGCGGGCCGGCCGGGCGCACGCGTTCCTGCTCAGCGCCGACCCCGACGACTGCGGCGCCGCGATCGACATCGCCACGATGGACGCCGACGAGATCGACGGTGTCCTCGACGAGATCCGCGCCGACGCGCGCGCCGACGGCATCGAGCTGCGCACCACGCCGTTGACCGCCGAGGACTTCCGTTGGCGAACCGAGAACGCGCTCACCGCGCGGGCCGACCATGACCGCGTGGAACTCGAGCTGGACCTCGACGGGGAGGCCGTCCATCCCGCCGGCCTCGACCTGGAGGACGACAGCCCGTTCGGCCCGTTCGACGGCGAGGAGGACCTGTTCGGCCCGTCCGACGACGAGGACCTCTTCGACGAGGAGGACGAGGAGGAGGACGAGGAGGACGAGGCGCTCTACACCGCGGCGGCGTTCCTGCTGCGCGCCCGCCTGGCGATCCTGCCCGCCCCGACCAGACCGCCCGCCCCCCACGACACCGAGTGCGAGGCATCCCTGCCCGTCGTCCTCGACGATCTCGCGAGCCGCCCATGATCCTCGCGCGGTTCAGCGGCGCCGAGACGGGCGGCCGTCTGTCCGGAGCGGCTCAGGGGGCCGCGGCGGTGAGGTGGAGGACGGCGTCGTGAAGGTGATCGGTTTCCGGTCGACGGCCTGGCGCCAGGCGTTGGACTCGCCTACCGAATGGTGTGCGCCCCCGGCGTCATGCGGCATTCCTTTGATCTGGCACCAGCCCACGCGCGGTTGTCACATCGATCTGGCCGGTCACGGCCGCGGTGATGAGCGCCTGTCGGCGTTCCGCCAGGAGGTTGATCTGCTGCGTCAGGGCGCGCGCGGACTCCTGCGCCATACCGCGGCGAGCCGCCAGCTCGCGGATGACGGCGTCCTGTTTCGCCAGGGGAACATCTGGCAGCGGGAGGTTGGTGACGGTCGCCGTCGGCAGGTTGTTCGCCATGCCATCGGCGCCGGATATCCCAATCCTGATCAGCTCGCGCACCCGATGCGTCGTAAGCATGAACGCGACGAACTCGTGAGCCATGCGGGTGCGATCCATCCGGAGCCGATAGATCTTGTCGCACAGCAGGAGCCTGGGAGGCAGGTCCTCCGGCAGGACGGCGATGCTCCCGATCAGCTCGACCGACCCGCTGGCGCGCGACATGAGAAGGTCGCCGGGCGCGAGGCGAAAACGCGGGTCCGGTGGGATGCCGGCCGGGAGGGACTTGTGCTGGCTCGCGTCGAAGGCGCCCCCGTTCACACAGCCCGCCTTGACGACGCCCCACTCCTCTCCCTCCACCGGGCGCTCCTCGCACAGCGGCGACCATCCCTGCTCGATCTTCCGAAGCACATGCCGGACCTTCACCACGCCGTGCTCCCGGCTCAGGTCCTCGGCCAGCTGATGAAGATGCGCGCGCGTCCGCGAGGCGACCAGGCCGAGCTGGGACCTGTGAAGCCCGATCATTCTGTCGATCCGACCGGTCTCGGCGTCGAGGAAGTCGGCGATACGGCGCTGCTCGTCGGGTGGCGGCAGCGGGACCGGGAGACGGTTGATGTCCCACTGGAACAGATGCGGAACGCCCATGCCCCCCTTGAGCTCCTCGATGAGGCTCTGGGTCGGGCTGCTGGCCAGGGAGTAACGCAGGAACCGCGAGCCGACACCGAACGGCCGAAGGACCGCGATGGAACCGTTCACCGTGGCCGGTCTCGGCAGCTCGCGGACGACGTTGGTGATCCCGAGCGTGTTCCCGTCCTTCGCGAGCAGGACGTCGCCGACCGCCAGCTTCAGCTCCGGGGACTCCTCGTACCGAAACTCGCTGATGTAGTTGACGTTCTCGAAGTCGATGGATCCGGACTTGATGTTCGGGGTCGAGAGGAAGACATAGCCGTCCGGCTGGTACTCGCTCGCCGTCAACGCCTTCCAGCCGATCCGGGCATTGACGGTCGCCACGCGATAGACGCGCGTCGACCTCCAGGCAGGAGGACCGCTCACGCCGTGACCTCGCCCAGGAGCTTCTGGATCTGGGCCTCGAGGTCGCGGAGCTCGGCGTCGATCTCGGCCAGCGGCCTGGGCGGCGTGTAGACGTAGAAGTGGCGGGTGAAGGGGATCTCGTAGCCGACCTTGGTCTTCTCGCGGTCGATCCACGCGTCGGCGACATGGGGAGTGACCTCACGGACGAAGTAGGCCTCGATGTCCTCGTCGAGGGGCACGTTCTCGTAGTCGCGCAGGTCCGGGTCGGGCAGCGGGCTCCCGCTCCTGTCGCGCTGGACCTCGCCCTCGGGGTCGGAGACCGCGACGGCGGACCACACGGCCTTGAGCAGCGCCGCCGTGCCGGGCAGGCTGGCGCCTGCGCCCATGGCGATGCCGAGCAGCGCGGCGGTCGCCTCATCCTTGCTCCACCAGACCGAGCCGACCGCGCCGCGCAGGGCCTCGACCAGGCTCTCCCTGCCGTCCCATCGGGCGAGGGCCTTCGCCTCGGCCAGGGCGAGCAGGGTGTCCTCGGTGATCTCGAAGCGCTGCTTGAGCGGCCGCTCCACCGTGACGCGGTGGTAGCCGAAGTCCCGCGTCGCAAAGATCTTCACCTTGCCGTGGTCGGGGTCGTCCGGGCTGACGGCGACGTCGACGGACCGCTCGTAGAGCCTCGTGATGTGCTTGATCTGGGCATCGCTGATGAGCTTGCGCTTGTCCCCCAGGGACTTGCGCATCTTCGCCCACTGGTCGCGGGCGTCGAGCAGGATCACCTTGTTCCGCAGCACGGGCGCCTTGCGGTTCGACAGGATCCAGAAGTAGGTGGAGATGCCCGTGTTGTAGAAGAGCTGGTCGGGCAGGGCGACGATGCCCTCCAGCCAGTCGTTCTCCAGGATCCAGCGGCGGATGTTCGACTCGCCGGACTCGGCGGCGCCGGTGAACAGCGGCGAGCCGTTGAAGACGATCGCGAGCCGCGCGCCCTTGCCCTCGACCCGCTCCATCTTCGAGATCATGTGCTGCAGGAA
This sequence comes from Pseudofrankia coriaricola, assembly GCF_001854805.1. Taxonomy (GTDB): domain Bacteria; phylum Actinomycetota; class Actinomycetes; order Frankiales; family Frankiaceae; genus Pseudofrankia. Next base: position 79,179 of record NZ_MBLO01000114.1, on the reverse strand, counting down.
GAGGAACGACCCGTCGTTGATCCGCGGCAGGTCGGCACCGAACCGGCCGGCGTGGCCCAGCTCGGCCTCCTGCTCGACCTCGTCCTTGACCTTCTTCCACTCCACGCCGAACGGCGGGTTGGCGAGCATGTAGTCGAACCGCTTGCCGGCGAACCTGTCCTGGCTGAAGGAGTTGCCGAGCGCGATGTCGCCGCGCTGGCCGCGCAGCAGCATCTCCGACTGGCATATCGCCCACGACTCGGGGTTGACCTCCTGGCCGTTGAGGAACACGTTGGCGCCCGGGTTCATGTTCCGCAGATGGTCCGCGGCGGCGGTCAGCATGCCGCCGGTCCCGCAGGCCGGGTCGAAAACGTTGATCACCTGGCCCGGCACGGCGACGGTGTCCGCGTCCGGGGCAACCAGCAGGTTGACCATCAGCTCGATGACCTCACGCGGGGTGAAGTGCTCACCGGTGGTCTCGTTCGAGTCCTCCGCGAACTTGCGGATCAGGTGCTCGAAGACGTAGCCCATGTCGTGGCTGGACAGGCCGCCGAGGTCCATCTTCGTGAACCGACCGATGACCTGGCAGAGCAGCTTGGAGCCTGCCAGCCTGCCGATCTGGTTATCCAGACCAAAGGCCTCCAGGACGGCGCGCACGTTCGGCGAGAAGCCGTTCACGTAGTCCCGAAGGTTCTTCGCCACCACTGCCTGGTTGGTGGAGTCGGAGGCGATCGTCGAGAAATCCTGCTTGGACACGTTGTAGAACTGCCGCCCAGCAGCGCTCACCAGAAGGGGGTGCTTGTTTTGGTTGGCTAGCGAGGCGTCCTTGTCGCGCACGGGCTGCCGGCTCTCGGCCATGACGGCGTCCAGGCGGCGCATCAGCGTGAACGGCAGAATGACGCCGCCGTACTCGTGCCGCTTGTAGTCGCCGCGCAGCAGGTCGGCCACCGACCAGATGTCGGCGGCGGTCCGGGAGTGACTGGGTACCGTGCTCACAGCGTCTCCTCGTTCCTTCGTCCCGCGGCGGCGTGGGCTGGCCCGGAGCCTGCCGACCGGGAGCCAGGATCCCGGCGGTCAGCCCGTGCAGCGTCTGGTCGATCACGGTATTGCTCAGCCGGGCGAGCGTCGCCAGCGGATGGACGCCTTCGGCGGCCAGGCCCAGGCGATCTGGGAACAGCCGCGGCAGGAGAGCAACGTCAGCCTGAATGAGGTCCGCCTCGACGGCAGCGAGAAGGCCAACGTCCGCAGGCTCGTCATGGACGTCTCCGTCGACGACGAGCGGGCCCCGGCGCTGGCCGTCATGAGCCAGGGCGAACAGCACTCCCTCGCGCTCTCGCTGTTCCCGCCGCGGGCGCGGACCGCCGACAGCCCGTTCGGCTTCCTGCTCATCGACGACCCGGTGCAATCGACGACCCGGTGCAGTCGATGGTGTCAGGCGTACTGTTGCTGGCCGGTGCCGCATGCCATGGAGGGAGACGTCTCCGGTTGGGGCGGCGACCTTACCTTGCTCGCCTGTGTCGGGCCTCACTGAGGCCGATCACGCCGGTCACGGGCGACGGGTCCTCTGTCAGCCGGGTGCCAATCGCGACACGGCCACGACCAGCGCTGGCATCGACCGCCGGCGTTCCTCGTGAAGTCGGTCGGGCAGGACGATCCGGGCGGACCGCATGCCGTAGCCGCGGGATGATCTGGGTGAATTAAGCTGCCTCATGACAGGTCATGAGACTACAGGGGGTTAGTAGTGGTCGCGGACGGTGGCGCCTGGGAGGCGGGGCTCACGCAATGGCCGAAGTCGGCGGTCGATGGGCCACTAACGCCAGTGGACCTGAAGACGGACGTGGCCCATTCCGCCCGGATGTACGACTACTACCTCGGCGGCAAGGACAATTTCCCAGCTGATCGGCAGGCGGCCGAGCAGGTACGCACGACCATGCCCGAGGTCGTCCACGGGGCCGTGCAGAACCGGGCGTTCCTGGTCCGAGCGATCCGGTATCTAGCCGCCGAGGCCGGCCTGCGCCAGTTCCTCGACATCGGCACCGGAATACCGACCAGCCCGAACCTGCACGAAGTCGCCCAAGTGGTCGCGCCGACCTCGCGGCTGGTCTACGTCGACAACGACCCGATCGTGCTGGCCCACGCCCGGGCATTGCTGACCAGCCGTCCCGAGGGCGCAACCGCGTACCTCGACGCCGACTTCCGCGACCCCCAGCGCATCTTGACAGCGCCGGAACTGTTGGAGACGCTAGACCTGACCCGTCCGATAGGGCTGTCTCTCGGTGCGCTCCTGCCGTTCATCCCCGAGCAGGCCGACCCCGAAGGCATCGTTCGCCAGTTGATCGACGCCCTGCCGTCGGGTAGCTACTTGACCGTCACCTATCTCACCACCGACTTCAGCCCGGACCAGGTCGCCAAGACCGTCGACATTTACCGCGCACAGAACATTCCGGTCCATCCGCGCACCCACGACGAGATCCTGCGGTTCTTCGACGGCCTCGACGTCGTCGACCCCGGCGTGACCCCGCTACACCGGTGGCGTCCCGACGCAACCGTCGTGGACAGCCCGGAGGCGGAAGAAGGCGGGCGCCTCGCCTACGCCGGAGTAGCCCGCAAACCATAGGCCCGAACACATCGACCCGCTTTGGAAGGCATCCTCGCCGCGTCCCGCCACCAGACCGGTGAGAACAAGACCAGCAGACTTCTCGAGATGCTGCGCCCGGTGAAAGATTTCCGCGCAGCCCGCGGAAAGATGTACGACCTCTATTTCGTACTCGCTGTCGCGGTCGTCGCCACACTCGCTGGCGCCGCGCCCTCCTTCGCCTCCACAGCGCCACAAAGATCAAGGAGACCCTCGAATACATCGCCGGAGACCGCAACCGGGCACTCCAGTTCCTAGCCACCCAAAGTAATCGATCACTACGCTAGGCGACCTTCGCGCAGCCCTGGGCATCACCTCAGGTCGTCGATCGACGAGTGAGCCGGTTTGGGCTCGGCCACAGAGATCGAGGGTCGCCGGCGACGTGTCCAGACGGCAAAACGACCGCCGGTCACCCCGAAGCCGCGGATACCCGCATGGCGCAGGCGTGATCACTCTTGTCGTTGAGGTACACCTGTGTGCGTCCCTTCGGGTCCAGGACCACCGGGCCGGCGCCGTCGCCGTGCCGGACCGCACGGGTATCCAGCTCCTCGCCGTTGGTGGCGTCGTGCAGCGTGGGGGAACAGTCCCCGGTGCCGTTGAAGTCCACGACCTCCACGGCCACCCGGGCCGGGGCGGCGAAGGCGGCGGTGTCGCCCTCGTTCGCCGGCTGGGTGAAGGGCAGCGTGACCGCACCTGTGCCCGCGATCGCCATCACCAGGCAACCGGGGTCGTTCACCTCCCACTGGAAATTGCCACTGGTCGAAATCTGGAAGGTCCACATTCCGTACAGGTCCGTCGCGTTTCCGATTTCCTTGCCGTCGGCGTCGACATCACGCAGCGTTACCACACAGCCGTGATCGGCCTTCTCGACCGTGTTGCGGATGACGATCCGCCACGGCGCGTCCGCCCGGTAGGAGGATGTCAGCGTGGTCGGTGCCGGGCTCGGCGTCGTGGTCTGCGCGGTCGACGGTGTCGCGGATGGTGTCGATCCTGGTGCCGTGCTGCTCACATCCTGGCCGCCGCCGTCCCCTCCGCCCGCGAGGGATCCGGCCACGATCACCGTGACCGTGAGGGCCAGCGCCCCCGCCGCCGCATACGGCCACCGACGCCGCCGCACCACCGGCATCGGGGTCGGCACCGGGGTCGGAGATCGGGGCCAGGCCGGCGGCGGAGTCGATCCGCCGGGAACCATCAGGTCAGGCGGCAGCACCCGGGTGACCTCGGTCGTCGGACCGTCGTGGGGAGCCGTCAACGCCACGGCTCCGCCGACGAGGTCGGCGAGCTCGTCGCGCAACGCCTCGGCCGTCGGTCGCGATGCCGGCTCGCGGGCCAGCGCGCGGCGGACGAGGGCTCGCAGCGGCGCCGCGACCTGGTCATAGTCGACGTCGGGCTCGGCGGACCGGACGCGGTCCAGGACCACCTCGGCCCGGCCGCCGCCGAACGGCGGCCGTCCGGAAGCGGCGAAGCAGACCAGTGCGCCCCAGCCGAACACGTCCGTGGCGGTGGTGGCCTCGCCGCCAGCCGCCTGCTCGGGGGAGAACCAGGCGGGGGTACCGATGAACTGGCCGGTCGCGGTCAACGGACGGGCGTCGGCCGCCGCCGCGATCCCGAAGTCGATGACCTGGGGGCCGTCGGCCGTCCACAACACGTTGGACGGCTTGAGGTCGCGGTGCACCAGCCCGACCGCGTGAATGGCCGCGAGCGCCTCGGCGAGCCCCGCGGCCAGGGTCCGCTGGGCGGCATCGGGCAGCGGACCGTGGGTACGCACCCACCGTTCCAGGTCCGTGGCGTCGATGAACTCGGTCGCCAGCCACGGCCGGTCGCTATCCAGCTCGAAATCGACCAGTCGGGCCGTGTGGGCGCTCTCGACCCGGAAACATGCCTGGATCTCGCGCTGGAACCGCACTCGGTAGTCGGGGTCGTCGACCAGCTCGGCGCGGATCATTTTGAGCGCGACCCGGCCTCGCGGGCCTTCGGCCTGGTAGACGACCCCCATTCCGCCACTGCCCAGCCGGCCGACGAGCCGGTGGCGTCCCAGCATCGGGGGATCCGTGGACCGCAACGGCCGCAACGGAACGCGGTGCTCGCCAGGCATCACGATCATTTCTGGTTCCCCTGCCGCCACGCCCGCACCGTCGCCGTCACCATCACTGGACATCGGTCACCTGGCATCCGGTCCGGCCTCCGCGGAACGAGGCACACCTCGACGACACCGGCGCCGGCGGCTGGAGAGCCTGGAGGACTGGAAGTGCCTGGAGTGAAGGTCCGGCAGCCGGCGGACGGGCCCGAGGAAGCTGGGATGGGTTCATGGGATGCGCACGTCTCCGATGGGGCTTGCCGTGGTGCGAGCCGCGACAAAGGGAGGCAGAAGGGCGAGCGCCGCGTCGGCGTCGTCTGCCTCGACGTCCCACCAGAGCTGGTGGTCGTCGAGATGACAGCTTCCGGTGGTCGGGTGGTGGCGCAGCGGACTCGGGAAGCCGCGCCAGCAGGCGAACGCCGCCGGGCACTCCCGCGGGGTGTGCCGGTGGCTGAGCCGGAAGGTGGCCATACCGACGATCATGTGCACCGGTAGGAGGTCGCGGCATCGGGGACCTCCGCCAGATGCCCGCACGGATGGGGGACGGTCCGTCACGTTCGCGGCGGACGTCCGCCATCGTCGGGGAATCCGCCCACTATTCTGGACAGGTGGCTATGCGGCTGGTAGGCCGCGACGGTGGGCTCGCCACCATCGACGCCGTCCTGGGGGGACTCACCGCGGCGCGGGCTTCCCGCCGGTCCGCGTTCGTGCGGGTCGTCGGCGAACCGGGGATCGGCAAGTCGCGGCTGCTCGCCGAGGCGACCCGTCGCGCTGACCGGCGGGGTTTCCTCGTCGTGGAGGGGGCCGCCGCGGAGTTCGACGACGACCTGGCGTTCGCCGTCTTCGTGGATGCGTTGGACGACTATCTCGCCGGGCTCGATGATCGCGCGCTGCAACGGCTGGCTCCCGCCGTCCTCGCCCATCTCGGAACCGTCTTTCCGGCGCTGGAACACCGGGCCGATGGACCGGTGCTCACCCTGCCCGCCGAGCGGTACCGGATTCACCGGGCGGTCCGCGCGCTGCTGAGCCTGCTGGCTGAACCGGCACCCCTGGTCCTCGTGCTGGACGACGTGCACTGGAGCGACACCGCGTCGGGCGAGCTGCTGACCTACCTGCTGGCGCACCCCCCGACCGGATCGGTGTTGATCGCGGTCGGCTACCGGCCGGCGCACCTGCCGGATCGACTCCGGGCCGCGTTCGACCGCGGGCACCTCTCGGGGCACGTCGAGACGATCGAGCTCGGCCCGCTGCGGCGAGCCGACGCGGAGCTGCTCGCCGGTGCGGCGGTGCGCCGCGGAACCTTCGAGCACCTCTATACCGAGTCCGGGGGCAACCCCTTCTACCTGCTGGAGCTGGCGCGGGCCGCCGACCGCGATGGGACCGCCAGCTCCGGCGGGACCGCCGTCCGTGGCGGCATCGTCTCAGGAGGCACTGTCGTCTCAGGAGGCGCTGTTGTCTCCGGCGGCACCTCCGCGGGCGCGGTGCCCGCTGCTGTCATCGCCGCGATCGGACAGGAGATCGCCACCCTGCCCGACGCGGCGCGCACCCTCGTGCACGGCGCGGCGGTCGCCGGCGAACCGTTCGACATCCAACTCGCGGCGCTCGCCGCCGGGATGGCCGACTCGGACGCCCTCAGCCTGGTCGACCAGCTGGCGAGCGTCGGGCTGGTCACGCAGACCGACGTGCCGCGCCGCTTCGCCTTCCGCCACCCGCTGGTCCGCCGCGCCGTGTACGAGTCGGCCGGGCCGGGGTGGCGGATCGAGGCGCACCGCCGCCTCGCCGACGCGCTGCGCGCCCGGGGCGCGGCGGCCGTGGAGCTCGCTCATCATGTCCAGGCCTGCGCGCAGCCCGGTGATCTCGAGGCCGTGGCCGCGCTCACCGCCGCCGGTCACGCGGTGGCCAGCCAGGCCCCGCTGGTCGCCGCCCGCCGCTTCGACGCGGCGCTGCGGCTGCTGCCCGTGGGTCCGGCTGATACCCGGACACGGCTTGATCTGCTCGTGGCGCTGGCGACCTCGCTGGGCGCGGCCGGGCAGTTCCAGGACAGCCACCGCGCGCTTGAACTGGCCCTTGCCCACCTCCCGGCGGGAGAGGTGGGGATGGCGGCTCGCCTGCAGGCGTTCTGCGCGGCGGTGGAGACCGTGCTGGGCCTGCACGACCAGGCGCGCCGACGGCTGCGACTCGCCCTCGACGCGCTGGCGGACCGGCGCTCGGCGGAGGCGGCGACCCTCATGATCGAACTTGCCGCGGACGCTCATTGGAGCCTGGACTGGCCCGCGGAGCGACGCTGGGCGGCCGAGGCCGCGGCGGTCGCCCGTCACGTCGGCGACCAGGCCATCGAGGCCTCCGCGCTCACGCTCGTCGCCTTCAGCGAGTTCGGCATGGGCACCGCGGAACTCGCCGACGACACGCTGCGCACAGCCGCGACACTCGCGGACACGATGAGCGACGCCGAGGTGGCTGGACGCCTGGACATCACCTTTCACCTGGCCGGGGCCGGGCTCAACCTCGAACAGTTCGAGCAGGCCGTCCGACACGCGGACCGCGGCGTGGCGCTTGCCCGCGCGACCGGGCAGGGACAGTACATGGTACAGACGATCATCATGAAGTGCGGTGCGCTGCGCCTGCTCGGCCGGCTGAGCGAGGCCGCGCAGTCGGCCGAGGAAGCTGTCGACAGCGCCCGGCTCGGCGGCCACGACAACCTGATCGCCTTCGCGCTGCAGGCCCGCACCTGGGTGGCAACGGCACGCGGCGATCTGGACCTCGCGCTGGCCAGCGGGCAGGAGAGCCGCGCGATCACCCGGCGCAACCCGCACACCATGCTCGCCGCCGTCGATGCCTGGATCCTGGGCGAGGCGGAGCTGGAGGCCGGCCGGCCGGCCCGCTGCGTCGCCGTCGTCCTCGACGCCGCGGGCGGACCCGACGCCGAACGCCTGCCCTGGGCCAACCGCTGCCGCGCCTGGCACCTGCTCGCCCGCGCCGACACCGAGCGCGGCCGCCTGTCAGCCGCGCAGGAGTGGATCGCACGCCTCGACGCCGCCTTGCCGGGCGTCGCGCCGTTCAGCCTGCCGCGCGCCGAGACCGAAAGCGCACGCGCGCACCTCCTGCTCGCCCAGGGGAAATACCAGGCCGCCGCGTCGGCCGCGCTCGTCTCCGCCGCCGCCGCCGACCGTATCTCCGCCCGGCTGTACGCCGCCCGCGCCCGGCTGCTGGCCGGACGCGCCCTGGCCGCCGCCGGCCGCAAGACCGCGGGCGACGGGACCCCCGGAGGAACCAACGTCCGTGGGACCGCCGACGGGGAAGGCACCGTCGACCTTCTGGAGCGGGCCCGCACCGAGCTCGAGCTCTACGGAGCGCTGCGCTACCGCGACGAGGCGGCCCGCGAGCTGCGCAGACTTGGCGTCCGGACCGGATCCGGGGCCACGCCTCAGCGCGGCGCATCCCAGGGCGCATCCGGCCAGGGGACGCACGACGACGCCCTCAGCCCACGGGAACGCACCATCGCCGCCCTGGCCGCCGCCGGCCGGACCAACAGCCAGATCGCGACGGAGCTGTTCCTGTCCACCCGAACCGTCGAACGACACCTCACCCACATCTTCAGCAAGCTCGATGTCTCCTCCCGGGCCCAGCTCGGTGCCGTCCTCCAGCCCCGGGCGGATACAGACGGACAGCACTCCCGCTGACGGCCAGCCCACGTGTTCCCCGCCCTGCCGGCGCGTATCGATGTGGGGACTGGGTCAGCGTGGCGAGGCGTTCGCTCGTTCCGGTGGCCAGACGACCACCCGTCGCCCGTTCTGCCACTGCACCGTCAGCACCTGGTGCCCGAGCTGCCGTCCGGAGGCGTCGACGCGGAACGGGCCAAACAGCGTCGTGCATGTCAGGCGCTGGGCCGCCGCCCGCAGAGCGTCGTCACCGGCGGTACCCGACGCCCGCAGGCAGCGCAGGGCGACGAGGCCCGCGGCGAACGCCTGCGCGGCCGGGTACGGCGGTTCAGAGCCGGTGCGGGCCCGGTAGGCGGCGACGAACGACGCCGCGGTGGGCCCCTCGTCCGGCTCGGGCGCGGCCTCGGGCAGCCACTGCGCCGGGCCCACGAGGCCCTCCCGCGCGTCACCCAGCTCGGCGAGCACCTCCCGCACACCGGCCGCGACGAAACCGAGCACCCGCCACCCCGCACGGTCCACCGTGCGGGCGACCGCGAGCTCCTCGTCGAAACGAGCCGCCACCAACAGTGCGCCGGCGCGCGGAGGCGCGGCGGGCAGGACCGCCGGGCGGACGTCGAGGCCGTGCCGTTCCACCCGCGCCACCGCGCCGGCGGCGACGCCGCGCGCGAATCCAGTGGGGCCGTGCAGCACGCCGACCGTCCGGATGCCGGGGAAATCCCGACGGATCATCTCCACCGTGCCGGCGAAGTACGTGTCCGCCGGGGCGAGGATGCTCACCACGTTGTTCCGTGGCGGAACCAGGGCGCCACCGTGGTTCCAGACGAGCCGACGGGTGGCGGCGGCGGCGACGGCGGCCGAGCGGCTCCCGTACGGACCGAAGAACAGGTCCGGGTGCAGGCCTTCGGCACGGCGGGCCGCCGCGCGCGCATCCGGATGGGCGTCAACCACCTCGAGAGACACCCGGTCCGGCCCGGCGAACTCCTCTGCCCAGAGGGCGAGGGCGGCCGCGCCGGCCCGGCCGTACTCGGCCAGGGGCCCGGACATCGCCGTCACCAGCACCGCCCGCACCGCCGCCATCAGTCAGCAATCGCGGTCAGTACCCGGTGGCCAGTACTCGGTGGCCAGCGCCGGGTGGCCAGGCAAGGATCAGGTGGCCATCTTTCTGCCGGACACCCAGCCATGCCAGGTCACCACCTCGATCCACGCGCTCACCCGCCCGCGGACCCGGTCGGGGTATGGCTGGCCGGTGTAGTGCGTGGCGATCCGGTCGATGTCGACCAGGTCCGGATCGTCCTTCAGCTCCACCACCTGGCCCTGCAGGCTGACGTGCGTGTACCAGTCGTCCGCCTTGAGCACGGTGAGCGACACCCGGGGGTCGGACCTCAGGTACTCGAGCCGTTTGCGGCCTTCGTCCAGGTTGACCAGCACCCGGCCGTCCTCCCACAGGTACCAGGTGGCCACCGAAACCGGCTGACCATCCGGTCGCATGGTCGTCATCACGCTCGGATTCGGCTTCACCAGCAGTTCGCTGACCTTCTCTGGCAACGGGGGCTTCGCCACGGCCAGGTCCTCCCTCCGTGTCACCGCCCACTCATGTCACGGTGCGGCATGGTTCTGCCCAGGCCCGGCCCATCGACACCGGGCCTGACGGGCCGTTGCCGGCGCTCCGCGGGGGAAAGCCTAGACCCTGTCAGCCGGCCAGCGTCGTGACAGTGACGTCCCACAGGCGCGCGGCGGCCTCGGGGTCGAGGGCGTACGGCGCGACGCCGCTGCGGGCGCTGAGGGTGCCGACCTCGGCCTCGCCGCAGTCCTCGAAGTAGCGTCCGCCGATGCCGTCGAGCAGGGGTGACGTCGCGACGAGGATCGACGTGGCGGCGCCCTGCTCGGGGGTCTTCCACTTGAGGTCGGCCCCGCCCGCGGCGGCTCGCAGACGCTCCAGGTCCTCCTCGGACACGTAGCGCTGCAGGTTGGTCCGGATGCCGCCGGGCATCAGCGCGTTGACAGTGATCCCGTCACCAGCCCACCGCTTGCTGGCCTCGACGGCGAACAGCACGTTGGCGGTCTTGGACTGCCCATAGGCAGACCACGGCTCGTACTCGCGGCGCTCGAAGTGGATGTCGTCGAAGACGACCGGCGAGCGGTGGTGTGCGCTAGAGCTGACCGACACGATCCGGGCACCACCGGCGGCGGCCAGCGCGCCGTGCAGCCCGGTGGCGAGGGCGAAGTGGCCAAGGTGGTTCGTGGCGAACTGCAGCTCCCAGCCTTCGGGAGTCCGCAGGAGTGGCGGGGCCATGATGCCGGCGTTGTTGACCAGGATGTCCAGCGGGCCGTCCCACTGGGCGACGAACGCCGCGACCGATGCCTGGTCAGCGAGGTCGAGGGCAGCGACGAGGACCTGCTTGTTGCCGGTGCTGGCGATGAGGTCGGCGGCGGTGCGGTCGCCCGCCTCGACGTTGCGGACGGCCAGGGTCACCTCCGCGCCGGCGCCGGCCAGGGCGCGCGCCGTCTCGATGCCGATGCCCGAGGCGCCGCCCGTGACGACGGCCCGGCGGCCGGAGAGGTCGATGCCGTCGATCACCTCGGCGGCCGTCGACTCGGCGGTGAACGGGGTAATGATCCGATCGGTCATGACGCGTTCCCTCTCGATGCTCGGTAGGCTCAACCGGAGGAACCTCCGGCTCGTCGAACAGTAACCGGAGGAACCTCCGAATCTTTCCCGCGCGGGAGGTGTGATGGCCACCACACGGCCGCTGCGTGCCGACGCGCGGCGCAATCGGGAGCGGCTGCTCGAGGTCGCTGTCCGAGCCTTCTCGCAGGACGGTCCGGACATCGCGCTCGAGACGATCGCGAAGGAGGCGGGCGTGGGTATCGGCACGCTCTACCGCCACTTCCCGACGCGCGAGGCACTCGTCGACGCGGCGTACCGCAACGAGCTCGACCGGCTGTGCGACTCCGTCGACGACCTGCTGGCCACGATGTCGCCCGATCAGGCTCTACGGGTCTGGATGGATCACTTCATCGACTACATGAGCACGAAGCGCGGCATGGGCGACGCCCTGCGCGCGCTCATCGCCTCCGGCGGCGATCCCTTCTCCCGCAGCCGCGACCGGCTGACCGGCGCCGTGACGACGTTGCTGCGAGCAGGTTCGTCGGCCGGGACGCTGCGCTCGGACGTGACGCCCGACGACCTTCTGATGAGCCTCAGCGGCCTGTCGCTGGCGACGGCCGACCGACAGGACCGCGCACAGGCCGGCCGCCTGCTCGACCTCCTCATGGACGCGCTGCGCGCCCGTCCCTGAGCAGGCCCGCGCTAGGCGGCGAAGGCCGCGGCGAGGGCGTCGACGCAGGACGGCGTCTTTGTCTCGGCGACGACGAGACAGCCGGGGACGTCCAGCGGAGGGTCGGTCGGCCGGATGGCCACCGAGCGGAGCTGGGCCGCCGGGTCCTTCGCGGCCTCGCCGTGCAGCACCGTCCAGGTGGGACCGCCCGGTCCCTCCGCCGTCGCCGCCGGGCGGGCGGCGCCGATCTCGACCAGCGTGTCCTGGACACTGCCGGACGGCCGTCCCAGCCGGGGCTCGAACCCGGCGACCTGGCACGCCCGGAGCACGAACGCCCGGAAGAACGGGTCACAGGCTTCTGACGGGATCCGTAGCGGAAGGCCAGCCAGGGCGGCCAGGTCCACGGCGGGCCGGGGTGCCGTCTCGAGCCAGGCTGGCATCGCGACCCGCAGCGGCTCGCGCCACAGCTCCACGACCCGGACGCCCGGGCTCGGGCGGGCGGCCCGCACCAGCGCGACGTCGACCTCGCCCCGCGCCACCGCCGCCACCTGGTCCGGGATCCGCACACTGACCAGCTCGACCGCCACCTCGCGCTGGCCCGCCGCCTCCCGCAGCTCACGAAGCGCCCGCTCGAGCCGCGGGCCGAGACCCGGGCTGGCGCTGACCCGCATCGTGGCCCTGCCGGCCGCGACCAGCTCGGCGGCCACGGCCGACGTCCGGTCCGCCGCGGCGAGCACAGACCGGGCCTCGACGAGCAGCCGCGCCCCCTCCGCTGTGAGCCGGACATGGCGGGAGGAGCGGTCCAGCAGGCGCACCCCCAGCTCACGCTCGAGCCGGGCGACCTGCTGGCTCACCGCGGGCTGGACGACGTGCAGCTTCTCGGCCGCCCGGGCGAAATGCAGTTCCTCGGCGACGGTCACGAAGTAGCGAAGCTGACGAAGCTCCACGCCGTCGCCCCCTCCATCAACGTTCGTTATCGCTGCCCAGGCTAATCGGGCCTTGGTCAGCCGCGCGGCGCCTCGTTGACTGGCGATGGTCCTGGCACGCGCGGGACCCGACGCCTGAAGACGGAAGACGGAGGAGCACATGCGGATCGGGCTGTGGCTCGACGACGGTGACCGGACGGCGCGGGACCTCGCGCACGACGCCGCGCGGGCGGCCGAGGCGGGATTCGGCTCGCTGTGGCTGAGCGAGCGGGACGGCTGGGACCCGCTGACCCTGCTGACCGCGGTCGGCCGGGCGGCGCCCGGCGCCACCCTGGGCACCTCGATCATCCGCAGCTACCCGCGCCACCCCGTGGCGCTGGCCGCGCAGGCGCTGACGGTCCAGGCCCTGACCGGGAACCGGCTGGTGCTCGGAGTGGGGCCGGGGCCCGCTCCGATCATCGAGACCCGGTACGGCCACCCGTTCGCCGAGCCGGTCGCGAACCTGCGTGACTACCTGCGCGTCCTGACGCCCGCTCTGCGCGGCGAGCCGGTCTCGTACCGGGGGCGGCACTGGGCGGCCGAGGGGACGGTGGCGGTGCCCGGCGCGAAGGAACCGGCCGTGCTGCTGTCCGCGCTCGGCCCGGCCATGCTCCGGCTGGCGGGCGAGGCGGCCGACGGGACCCTGACCACCTGGGCCGGACCCGGCCTCCTCGAGAGCTACTTCCTGCCCACCCTGGCCCGGGCCGCCGCGGCGGCGGGACGCCCGGCCCCGGCGGTGGTGGCCGGGGTCTGCGTCTGCGTCACCGCCGACCCGGAGGGGGCGCGGCGCTGGATCGACGACGCGTTCGGCGCGGCACGCGGCCTGCCCAGCTATCGCGCGATCTTCGACCGCCAGGGCCTCGACGGCCCGGCCGACACGGCCGTCGTCGGCGACGCCGCCGACGTCGAACGGCAGCTGCGACAGTTCGCCGACGCCGGCGCGGCCGAGGTCCAGATCATCGCCTGCGGCAGCGCCACCGACCGCGCCCGCACGATCGAGGTCGTTGGCGCGCTGGCCCGCTCGTCCGAGTAACCCGCTCGCCCGGGCAAAGGGTCCTCGGGGCGGGCGGTTACCCCTCGAATGCCGCGAAGATCGCCGGCGGGGTACGGGGATCGGTGTCCTCTAGGCTCCCTTCGTATGCGCTCCTCCCCCCACAGCGCGGATGGCCTGCTCGCGGATTACCTACCCGTTGGCGAGACCGAGGTGAAGGACGTCGCCAGGGTCAGGGCGATGATCGCCAGCACCCCCGACCCGTGGTCGCGGGACGTTCCGCTGCACCTCACGGCGTCGGCACTGATCGTGCATCCCGAGACCGGGCGCGTCCTGCTGCGCTGGCACGACAGGATGGGGAGCTGGCTGCAGGTCGGTGGCCACGGCGACCCCGGGGAGAGCGACCCGCTGAGCGTCGTCCTGCGCGAGGGCCGCGAGGAGACGGGCCTCGCGGATCTGCGCCCCTGGCCGACCGGGGAGCTGCGGCACGCGGTCGTGGTCTCGGTGCCCGGGACGCCTCGCGAACCCGCGCATGAGCACGCGGACCTTCGCTTCGTCCTGGCCACGGCCACCCCCGACGAGGCCAGCCCGGAGAAGCCGACCACTCCCCTGCGCTGGCTCAGCCTGCCCGAGGCACTGGACCTCGCCGCCGAGGACAACCTGCGCGAGACCCTGACGCGGACGCGGCTTCTGCTCGCCTGACCCGATATTCGGCTGACCCGATCCACGGACGTCAGGCGACGTCGGCGGGCGACGTTGGCGGGCAACGTCGGCGGGCGCTGTGCGACGTCGGGAGCGCCGCGCGGCGTCGATTGGCGCTCGCGGCGCGCGACATGACCGCCGGTAAAAGCTGGGATGTGACGGTCGCGGCGATATGGCCGGCCGGCCGGCCGCCGTAGGCTTTCCGCGTGAGCTGGGAGCAGGACCGCCCGCCGAGGTCGCGTCGTCCAATATCGGGTCCGGCAACGACGGTCAGAGAAGGTGCCGCGCGGTTAGGCGACGCCCTGCGCAGGCCGGTGTCGCTGGTCCATCCTCGACGTCGCACGTCCAGCCTGGAAGGACCCCCCTTGGGCGCGCGCGACGCGGTCGTGGCGTGCGGGGTGTACCGCCACGGCGAGCGCGACCCGCATCCGCACGGGTTCGACGCCGCGCTGCGCACCGTGCGCTCCGGGAGGGACAGCTTCCTGTGGCTCGGCCTGTATGAGCCGTCGGAGGATGACCTGGCCGCGGTGGCGGCCACGTTCGGGCTGCATCCGCTCGCGGTGGAGGACGCCGCCCAGAACCACGACCGACCCAAGCTGGAACGCTACGACGACACCCTGTTCGCCGTGTTGAAGACCATCCGCTATGTCGACCATGACAACGTCTCCACGACCGCGGAGATCGTCGAGACCGGGCAGATCATGGTCTTCCTGGGCCGCGATTTCGTGGTCACCGTTCGTCACGGCGCGCACGGCGAGCTGCAGACGCTGCGCGCCCGGATGGAAGCCCGCCCCCAGTTGCTCGCCCGCGGCCCGGCCATCGTGCTGCACGCCATCGCCGACCACATCGTCGATGACTATCTGAAGGTCGCCGACCTGATGGAAACCGACATCGACGCGCTCGAAAGCGCCGTGTTCGATCACCGGGCCCGGTTTCCCGACGCCGGAGCGGTCTACCTGCTCAAACGGGAGGTCGTCGAGTTCAAGCACGCCGTGCTGCCGCTGGCCGCCCCGCTGCGCGTCCTCGCCGACCCGGACGGCGCCGCCGGACTGGTCCCGCCCGAGGTGCGCAGCTACTTCCGCGATGTCGAGGACCATCTGCACCGCGTCACCGAACGGATCGCCGGATTCGACGACCTGCTCGGCTCCCTCCTGCAGGCCACCCTCACCCAGGTCTCCGTCGCCCAGAACCAGGACATGCGCAAGATCAGCGCGTGGGTGGCCATCGCCGCCGTCCCCACCGCGACCGCGGGCATCTACGGCATGAACTTCGAGCACATGCCCGAGCTACGCCAGGTCTGGGGCTATCCCGCCGCCCTGGCGTTCATGGCCACCGTCAGCGCCCTGCTCTACCTCGTCTTCAAACGCAACGACTGGCTGTGAGACCGAGCCACAGGGGCTGAGCGTGTCCCGGCGTCACCGGCTACTGGCACCACCCCACCGCGATACCCGCGGCAGCAGGCGGCGGCCTGGCGGCGCGCATCGGCCCTGCCACCGCCCTTCGCGGTCTGACAGCCGTGTCGGGCCCAGGTTCCTCCGAGTTCATCGGGCTGGCCGCGCCATAAACGGCGCGACCAGCCGACGAACAGGCCAGCGCTCCAGCGGTGCCACCGCGGATCGTTCAGCCTTCGGAACGGCTACTCAGCGAGACTCAGCCGAGGGGGGATTGGCTCGGAGGCCCCGCCCACGGGGTTGTCGAGCGATTCGGCTATTGCCGCGAACTCGGCCAGTGCCGCCTGAAGATCCTCGACGATCTCGCGGGCGATGACAGCTGGGGGAAGGAGGCTGTCGGCGTCGTCGAGAGAGGGGTCTCGCAGCCAGGTGACGTCGAGGTTGACCTTGTCGCGGGCCATCAGCTCGGCATAGGTGAAGGGGCGGAAGCGCTCGGACTCGACCCGCTCGGCGCGGGGCTTGCCGGGGAGGTAGCTCTCGACGAAGCCGTCCAGATCGTCCCGGCGGAGCGGGCGCTGGCGCAGCGTGAAGTGCTTGCCCGTGCGGAAGTCGTAGACCCAGACGGTCGAGGTGTTCGGGCCGCCGTCCGCGCGCGGCGGCTTCTTCTCGAAGAACAGCACGTTGGCCTTGACGCCGCCGGCGTAGAAGATGCCGGTCGGCAGCCGCAGGATCGTGTGCAGGTCGAACTCGTCGAGCAGTCGCCGGCGCACCTTCTCGCCGGCGCCGCCCTCGAACAGCACGTTGTCCGGCAGGACGACCGCCGCCCGGCCGTTCATCGCCAGCAGCGACATGATGTGCTGCAGGAAGTTCAGCTGCTTGTTCGTCGTGGTGGCGCGGAAGTCGTCGCGGTCGTAGGCGATGTCCTCGTTCTCCACGTTGCCGTCGTTGCCGACGACGGTGATCGCGGACTTCCGGCCGAACGGCGGATTCGCCAGGACCAGTGATGCGTGCCGCGTGGGCTTCTCCGCGAGCGCGTCGTCCACCGTGATCAACGACGGGCCGTCGGCATCGCCGATGCCGTGGAGCAGCATGTTCATCGCGGCGAGCCGGGCGGTGCCGGTGACCAGCTCGGTGCCCCGGATCCGCCCGGCGCCGAGCGCGAGCCGCTCGTCGCGCGAGAGATCACCCAGGTGGTGTTCCCGGATGTGGTGGTGCGCGGCGATGAGGAAGCCGCCGGTGCCACAGGCCGGGTCCGAGATCGTGTCGTCAGGCCGTGGCTGGGTGACGGCGACCATCGCGTCGATCAGCGCCCGCGGGGTGAAGTACTGCCCGGCGCCGGTCTTGGTGTCCTCGCCGCCTTTGGCGAGCAGCCCCTCGTAGGCGTCGCCCTTGAGGTCGGTCCCCTGGATCGTCCAGTCATCCCTGCCGATCAGATCCTTGACCAGCTTCTCCAGCAGCGCCGGCTTGGTGATCCGGTTCTGCGCCTCCGCGAAGATCGTGGACAGCGTCGTACCCGTGCCCTTGCCGAGCGCCCCGAGAATGTCCCGGTAATGCTGTTCCAACGCCTCGCCCTGTAGCCGGACCAGCGACCTCCAGTCGTAGGCGGACGGCACGACAGCCATCGCTTCCTCCTCCGTGAACGGGTCGGAGGCGATCTCGTCGGCCATCTTCAGAAACAGCAGGTACGACAGCTGCTCGATGTACTCGATCGTCGACAGCCCGTTGTCCCGCAGCACATTGCAGTAGTTCCACAGCTTCGCGACCAGCGCGTTCGTCCGAGTACGCGCCTGGGTGGCGGATGCGGGGATCGCGGATGCGGGGGTCACAGTGGAATCTCCTGGGGAACGGGGATCGATCGTGGCGCGGTGGCGGCGGCTCTCCGTCGGCCGCGCGTCACCGCCCGGTGCCCGTCGCCCATCCGGGCGGGCAGCTCGGGGGCGGGCTCGTCGGCGGGGTCCCGCGGCACGAGCCGGCCGCTGACGGCGCTGGCAAGGAGCGACCGCCGAAGGTGGGCCGCCCTGTTCAGACCACTCCGCACGGCGCGGTCCAGGGCGTCGGCGCCGCTCATCAGCTCGTCACAGACACCGACGAGACGCTTCTGTTCGTCGAGCGGTGGGACAGGGAACTCTACCGTGGCCAGCCGTTTCGCGGAAAGATGGGCGATGTTCGTGGTGATTCGGGCTTCGCGCATGAAGCGGAGCGAGTGCATATGCCGGCGGAAGACCAGCAGTGCCCATTCCGGAAGCACGTCGGGGCGGGCGCGGAACCGGAGCAGACTGTTCGTGAAGGCGACGTTCTCGGGGACACCCCGGTAGATCGCCGGCCGGCCGACGAGATGCGGGCTCTGCCCTTCGTTCAGGAGCACGTCGCCCGGCTCGAGCCGGTACTTGGCAAAGACTCCCGAGAAATCCATCTCCTTGACGTCGGCGGTGTCGATCCGGTTCTCGAACACGTTGGCGACCCGAAGGTACGGCCGCATCTCGGGGCCGTGGTGCCGGGCCGGATGGCGCTGCCGGCCGAGCTCTATGACTCCGGCCTCGCCCGTCGTCGTCACCGACCACGACGCCGGCGGGTCCTCCGGCACCAGTGTGAGCAGGATGGCCTTCCGCAGCGAGCGTGTCTTCAGGCGGGCGTTCTCGATCTCGCGGACCGCCGCGTCGAGGCGGGAGAGGCGGTCTTCGAGGGCCTCGACGATGCGGCGCTGCTCGCCTACCGGAGGCAGGGGCAGAGGGATCTGCTGAACGCTCCGCGACGACAGGTGCTTGACGGTGACCGACGAGGTTCTCGCCCATATCGCGTCGAGATAGCCCTGCAGCACATGCAGCAGGAAACCTGGGTCATAGACATCGGGATCACGAACGGAGATCTTGCATACCCGCTGGTTGAGAAGCGCCTCGGGGCCACGCCAGACGGCCACCCGAAAATCGCCGTCCATTCCGACGACCATGTCCCCGGTACGGACCGTGTATCCCTCTTCGTACTCACCCGAATAATAGGTGTCGCTGGCGAGCCGACCGACGTCTCGAATACGGATCAGCGGCATGCCATGGCCATGATGGTTGAAGAGGCCCGCCTTGAAGGCGAAACCGTTCCGCACATCCGCCACGTCCGCCAGCGGGACACGCCTCCAGGCCTCGTGACATCCCAGCAGGCCGGGAGCACCGGAGCGCTCCGCCTCGGCGACTATGTCGACGGGATTCAGGACAAGGGTCACGAAACCGCGCTCCAGAGCTGGTCGTCGGTGAGGTCGGCACCGGCCTGACGCCGGCGTCGGATCCAGCCTTCGAAGCGTTCGTCGGCCGTGTCCCGGTACGGCCGCGGGGCGTCGTCCACACCCAGTTCATACCTGATGAGTGAGATCAGGCCGGGCACACGCGACGTGCCCCGGTGCCGCCTCCGCCAATGACTGGTAGATCACCACTACCGTGTCGCCGCAGTCGTGGATCGGGCCAAATTACGACTGCGACAACACGCCGTGGCGATCATGAATGATCGAGGGCCGGACAGGCCCTTCGCTGGCGTGGCTCTAGGGCGTGGGCTCGATCTGGGCGAGGAAGCGGTTGGCGGCCGCCTGCCTGGGGTAGCCGGCCGGGTCCCTGACGCATTCGGGGCACCAGTGCCCGGCGGTGAGGATGAGCCGGGGGCTGCCCGCGAACTCGTGCCCGTCGACGCAGCGCCAGCGCAGTGGCGTGGAGAGATCGCCCGTCGTCACCGTCCGGGACAGTAGTTCGCCGCCGCGGAAGTCGGCGGCCGCGGCAAGGTCGGCGCGATTCCACGCGGCCGGGTCCTTCGTCTCGTCGTAGCCGTGGTCGAGCAGACGCGGGGTCCGGTCCGGGGCCGGCGGCTGGAAGGTGGACCAGTCGCCGATGGCGTCCCAGTCCGCGCGGGAGCCGAAATAGGCCTGGATCCGCGCCTCGTCGTTGTCCCGGATCCAGGTCATGGTGCCCCTGGGCTGCCGCGTCAGTGGACCGATGACGAAGTTCTTCACGATCGCCGCCGGCACCTTCCCGGCCAGGCGCACCGTGCGCGGGGCGGCACCCAGGGCGCGGGCAAGCGCGCCGTCGAAGGTGTCGCGCCGGAAGGGCACGAGGTTCTCCAGGTCGTCCGAGTCGGTGTACCAGTGGCCGTGAAAGTTGCGAGTGGCGAACCAGCTGCGCTCATACCAGCGCCGGAAGTCCTTCACGCCGAGCGCACCGGCCAGGCCGACCTGCAGGTCCCAGTTGGTCAGCCGCCACGGCTCACCGCCGCCGATGTTGTACACCCGGCTCCAGAACCGTTCGGGCACGCCGTCCTCACAGATGTTGGCGACCAGGCGGGCGGAATCCTCGGCCGACGCCCATTCCATCACCCCCGCGAACGGCACGTGGGTCACGATGGCATCGCGGATCTCCAGGACCCCGGGATGGAAGATCCCCGTCTGGCGCAGCCACACCCAGCGCGGCAGGCGGGACTCGATCAGCACCCGCTCTGCAATGATCTTGCTCTGGCCGTACTCGTCGAACCGGGAGACCCGCAGCGGGTCGCCGACCCGGCCCCAGTGGTGCGGGGGGTTGCGGTCGCCGGTTTCGGCGACCGACCCGACCATGACCACGCCGATCGCCGTGGGGTCCTCCTGAGCCAGCACCGCCCTGACAATGTTCTGGACGCCGCCGACGTTCACCCGGCGCGTGAGCTCGGGATGGTCGTCGGCCAGCGGCGAGACGACGGCGCCCAGGTGCAGGACGTGGTCGCTGCCGCGCACGCACCGCTCGACGGCGCCGTAGTCCGTCAGATCGCCCCAGGCGACCCGCAGATTGGGCATGCCGGCGAACTCGCCGATGACTTCTCGCTCACGCCGGGTCGGCAGCACCAGGGCGACGACGTCGAACCGGTCGGCCCTGTCGGCGAACTCACGCAGGACGCAGCGGCCCCAGTTTCCGGTCGCCCCGGTGAGAAACACCCGCCGCCTGCCGCCCACGCCGTCCAGCTCCTCGGCTCGAGGATGTCAAGGAATGTCACAGGATGCCATAGAAGTTCTGGGCGGGCGGAGTTCTGACGCACCGTCGCGCCGGCGGACAACCCGGCAGCCGATGGCCATGCGGGCACCGCGGCTCACCGGCCAGCGGCACGCGGCACGCGGCATCAGGTGAGCGGATCGGTCGCACCCTCGCCGGCACCGGCGGCGAGCGCGCCTGACGCCGTCCCCGGCAACGTTCGCCCGACCTCGGCGCGGAAGATCACCGGACGGCCGCCGGCGAAGCGGTCGAAGGGCGAGCCCGGCCGGCTGACCGGGCTCCGCCCGCCGGCGGGGGCGCCGGGGTGACGCCGTCCACGGTGACCAGCAGATGGCGAGGGCCGCGCAGGAGCGGGCTCGGCCGGTAGGGCGGCGGGTCGGCGGCCAGCCGGGGATTCTCCAGCCGGCGCGCGAGTTCCGTCAGGGCGATCTGTGCCTCGAGCCGGGCCAGCGGGGCGCCGAAGCAGTAGTGGACTCCCCCGCCGAAGCCGAGATGCTCGATGTACTGCCGATCCGGGTCGAACCGGTCGGGGTCGGCGACGTGGGCGGGGTCGCGGTTGCCCGCGGCGAGCACCAGGGTGATGGGCGCGCCGCGGGGAATGACGGTGCCGGCGACCTCGATCTCGTCGAGGGCGCCGCGGTTCCCCAGGAACTGCACCGGTGGGTCGTGGCGCAGCACCTCCTCGACCACCCGGCCGGCCACGTCGGGCTGCCGGGCCAGCCTGCGCGCGACGTCGGGATGGCGCAGCAGGGTAAGCATGCCGTTCGCGATGAGGTTGACGGTGGTCTCGTGGCCGGCGATGAGGAGAAGCGCGGCGTTGACCATCAGTTCGCCGCGCGACAGCCGGCCCCCCACGTCGGTGTCGGAGTCGGTGGCCAGCCCGGACAGGATGTCGTCGCCGGGGTCGCGCCGGTGGGCGTCGGCCAGGTCGCCGAGGTACTCCCCGAGCTCGGCCAGAGCCCTGGTGCGCCGGCCTCGCCGGGTGGCCAGGTCGCCGGTGGCCGGGTCGGTGGCCTCGACCACGGCGTCGGCCCACACGCGGAAGCGCGGCTCGTCCTCGCGGGGCACTCCGAGCAGCCGGCAGATGACCGTGACCGGGAGCGGGTAGGCGAACTCGTCGACGAGGTCCACCCGGCCGCGCCCGGCGAGGCCGTCCACCAGGCCGCCGGCGATCTCGGCGATCTCGGGGACCAGCCGGACGATCCGTCCAGGGTTGTGCGGCGGCCCGAAGTGCCGGGTCAGCAGCCGCCGGATCCTGTCGTGCTCTGGCGGGTCGAGGGCGATGAACGACGGCGGCAGCGGCCCTGCCGCCTCGTCCTGGGCCACGGCCGCGTGGTCCGCGCGGTTGCGAAGATCCGAACTGAGCCGGGGATCGTGCAGCAGCGCGACGATCTCGGCGTACGTGCTCACGACGAAGCCGCCGTCATCCGCCCGGCTGACCGGTGTGCGGCGCAGCTCGGCGCAGAGCGGGTACGGATTGGCACGGTTGCTGTGGTCGAGAATCTGGTCGAAGACGCTGACCGGCGCCATAGCCATAGGGCGGCCCTCCGAGTTGTCGACGGTGTGCGGCCGGCTCACTCAGCGGCCCACGTGGACGAACCGGGCGCGCCGCGCGGACGGGTCATGTCCGGTCACCATGACCGTGGCCTCGTGGATGAGCGCCGGCCGGTCGGGGATCTCCGCCGGCACGGGCCGCCGGGCGGGCTGGTCGACGCGGCGGAAGTCCGGCGGGAACGGCGCTGCCCGCTCGATCAGGCCCTGGTAGAAGTCCAGCCATTTCCCCTGGTCGAAGGCGACCGCGGCGGTGACCCGGCCTCGGTGGCCGTAGACGGCGATGAACCGGCGGTCCGCGGTCGAGCCCTGCGCGATGACGACCTCGTCGGCGAAGGTGGGGACGCCCACGGACTTGATCTCCGTACCGAACTGGGTCGACCAGAAGCTGGGCACGGCCAGGTGCGGCCAGCGCTCGGTCTGCGGGCTGATCATGTTGTGAGCCGCGATCTCGCCCTGCGCGACCGCGTTGCCCCAGTGCTCGAGCGCGAGGAACTGGAAGTCGTAGAGAGGGTGCGGGAACCGTGCCACGTCTCCCGCGACGAAGACGTCGTCGCAGACCATGCCGTCGACCGTGAAGGCCCGCGACCCGGTGTCGCAGCCGACTCCCCACGGCCCGGCCCCGAGCCCCGAGTCCAGGAGCCATTCGACGTTGCGGACGCTGCCGAGCGCGGCGACGGCCACGTCGACGTCGAGCGACGTGCCGTCCGACAGGTGGGCGCGGCGAAGCCGGCCGGCCCGGTCACCCTCCAGCGCCGTGACCGTGACGTCGCAGCGCAGGTCGACGCCGTGGTCGCGGTGCAGGTCCGCGGCGACCGCGCCGACCGCTCGCCCGAGCGCCCCGACGAGCGGCGCGGGGCCCCGCTCGGCGACGGTCACCGGCAGCCCCAGCCCACGGCACGACGACGCGACCTCCGACCCGGTGAAGCCGGCGCCGATGACCAGCACCCGGCGAGGCCCGGCGGCGAGCCGCTGGCGCAGGCCGGCGGCGTCGTCCCGGCCACGCAGGACGAACATGCCGTCCAGGGCCGCCTCGGCTGGATTGGGCCACGGTCGCGCCCGCGCACCGGTGGTGATCAGCAGCCGATCGAACTCGACCTCCTCGCCGTCCGCGAGCAGGACCCGCTTGCGGGCCAGGTCGAGGCCGGTCGCGCGCACGCCGAGCCGCCACTCTGCGTCGAGGTCATCGGGCCGAGGCAGGGCGGTCCGCCGGCCCGGCACCCAGCCGTCGAGGACCTGCTTGGACAGGGGCGGCCGGTCGTAGGGCTCGCACGGCTCGTCTCCGATCAGCGTCAGCGGGCCGGTGAAGCCCTCCCGCCGCAGCGCCGTCGCGGCTCGCAGGCCGGCGACCGAGACGCCGACGACGACGATTCGCGCGGCCCGCCTCATGGCATCGCCGTCGGCATCGGCAGTGGCAGTGCGGCCGGCAGTGGCAGTGCGGCCGCCAGTGGCAGTGCGGCCGCCAGTGGCAGTGCCACCGCTGGCGCCAGCGCGAAGCGGCGGACCCGCGCCGACGCGGTCGCGCACCCGGATCGGCTCGACCCGCAGCGCCTGGACCGGGCAGGCGGCCGCCGCCCGGAGAACCTGCTCTCGCCGGGTGTCGTCGGGCTCCGGGTCGTACCAGAGCGCCTCGTCCCCCTGCATGTGGAACACGTCCGGCGCGAGGAAGGCGCACTGCGCATATCCCTGGCAGCGCGTGAGGTCAACGACGAGTCTCAAGAGAAGTCCCCCGGTCACCTCGGCTCGGGGACGGCCCCGACCCCGACGCTGCCGGACTCCTGCCCGGCGCCGCCGGAAAAAACCTGGCCACCGGTTCCGTGGCTTCCATCGTTCCGAGTTTCCGATGTTCCGCGGGCATATTCGCCGCCCCACGTCGGATATGGCTGTTACGGCCGGAGGCTTTCATGGCGGCATAGCGGGCGATGGCGGCCATGAGATTAATTGCCTCATTGGAGAATCCCGGGAAGGCGGCCGGTGATCCTGGTCCCAGTCTCGATCCCGGTCCCCGGTCCCGGTCGCGACGACCTACGTGCCGTCGGGGTGCCCGGCCGGTGAACTGTCCCGAGGGTCGCCGAGCTTGCCTGAGGGTACGCATTCCCGTAACTTGATGTAGTCCTTCGCGTACAGGCAGCGATCTCCATGAAAACGTGGACGTCCAGCGCCTCCGGAATCGGAGGGGGCACGGCCTCGACCCGCATGGTCTCGACTAGCCAGTCGGCGAAGCCCGCCGACGCGAGGCTCACGGCCCCCGCATGGACACGTATCGCGACGTCACTGTCGCGCAGGTGGCATACGGATGACGGCACCGGCAAAGGCACCGGCGCCCAGCGCGGTGCGGGTGGCCGATTCGGCGAGGATGACCACCCGGGTCGGTGGCGGCGGAACCGACCGTGGCGGGCGGGCCGGCTGGGCCGGGCCGTTCCCCTCATCACCGGTGCCGTCCTCGCCCTGCTGCTCGCGCTCACCGCCGTGCTGGTCGGGCGCTGGCAGCTTGGCAACGCCGAGCACGGCCGCCGGGCCAACCGGGTCGACCTCGTCGAGAGCATCGCGAACTACCGGTCGCAGACCGACGACCCAGCGACTCTCCAGACGATGGTCGACGGCGCCGGGTTCAGCCTGACCGATCCGGCCCACGACGCCGATCTGCTGGCGGCCTTCGACCTCACGCCAACCGGCAACCCGACGGTGGCCGTCGCCCTTTTGGACACGTCGGGACGGGTGATCGCGGCGCGCCCGGACGGCGCGGCGATCCCCACCGCCCAGCTGGGCTCCGCCTGGGGGGACGCGCTGCGCGGCGAGCCCGGCTGGTCCTCGGCATTCGACGTGGATGGCCAGGAGGTCCGCGCCGCGCTCGCCCCGGCCCACGCCGGCGGCAGCCCCACCGAGGGCTTCGCGGCTGGGAAGGGCGAGCCGCGAGCGGTGCTCGTCTCGCTGTCCATCGACACCGCCGGTGAGCGGTTCCAGGAGCGCCTCGGCGTGCTGGGCAACGGCGCCGGCGCGGGCGGGCTGTCCCAGGTGGACCGCGACGGTGTCGCGATCTCCTCGTGGGCGCCGACCGAGGTGGGCAGACGCATCGTCGACCCGGCCCGGCTGACGGGCCTGCGACCAGGCCATTCCGAGGTCTGGCAGACGCGCGGCGCCGACGGCCACGAACGAACCGTGATCGCCGCCGCACAGCTGACCACCGGCTATGTGACCGTGTTCGAGGCCTCGAACGAGCAGCTCTACGGCGACCTGCGCGACCAGCAGGCCAGCCGGAACCACACGCTCGTCGGCGTGCTCGGGGGGTCGGTGTTCGGGCTGGTCCTCTTCGGCGCATTACGCGAGTTAGGAGCCCGCCGGGCCCGCGCCCGGCTGCACAACCTGCTCGGCAACACCCATGACGTGATCGTGCTCGTCCGCGACGGTTCGACCGTGGTGTTCATGAGCCCATCGGCACGGCGGCTGCTGGGCCAGGCCGACGCCGAGTGGGTCGACCGGCCGCTGCTCGACCTCGTCCATCCCGACGACCGCGACCGGGTGGCGGCATCGCTCGCGTGCCTCTCGCCAGGCGAAACGACGCTCGTCGACGTCCGGCTGCGCGCCACGAACGGTGCCGAGCACGGATCCGCCCCGGTTGACGACACCGGCGCGGAGCCAGCCACCGGCGCGGAGGCGGCCTCGGGCGCGGAGGCGGCCACGGACACCGACCCGGAGCACTTCCGGTGGTTCGATCTCACCGCCGTCGACGAACGCGGTGCCCACGACCTGGGCGGGGTGGTCATCACATGCCACGAGGTGGGCGAGCGCAAGGCCCTTCAGGACCGCCTCGCCCACAAGGCGCGGCACGACCCCCTGACCGGCCTGCCCAACCGCGCGACCTTCCTCGCCCACCTCGCCGGCGCGCTCACGACGTCCGCCGTCGACGGCACGCGGGACGCGCTGCTGTTCATCGACCTCGACGACTTCAAGCCCATCAACGACAGGCACGGCCACGCCGTCGGCGACCACGTGCTGCGGGTCGTCGCCCAGCGCATCGTCGCCACCCTGCGCCCGGACGACCTTGCCTGTCGGTTCGGCGGGGACGAGTTCGGCGCGCTGCTGCGCGAGGCCGAACCCGCGACCGCGCGGCTGATCGCCGAGCGTCTCGCCACGGCCATCGCCCGGCCGATCAGCCTGCCCCCGCCGGACACGGGGGCCGGCGTCGCCTCGGCGCACCAGGCCGACCGCGTGCAGGTCCGCGCCAGCATCGGTGTCGCGCTGAGCACGCCGTCTCTCGACGGCCACGCTTCCCCCGCCGATGCCGACGCGCTGCTGCGGGCCGCGGACCAGGCCATGTACGAGGCAAAGCGCGCCGGCCACGGACCGCGCACGGTGTTCGCACCGGATCTCGCCCCCATCACCGGCCCCGCCGCGGCCCTCTCCGAGGCGGCCGCGGCGGCCATTCAGCCGTCGCCGCGGGCCGGCTCGGCGCCACCGTCGGCGCCGTCAGCGCGGCCGGCGACGGTGTCGCGGCGGGCCGCGGCCGGGGCCGCGGAGACAGCGCCGGCCACGGCGGGCCCGGCGCCGCGGGACGACGCCTCCGCGCGCGGAGGCGGGCCGCGCCGGGCCGCCGCGGGCCGCGCCAGACTCGCCGCTCCGATGGCCGGTCGCCGCCGGCGGGCCTGGCCCAGATGGCTGCGCTCCCTTGCCCCGATTCTCGCGGTCGCGGCGCTCCTGCTGGGCATCCTCGGCATCGGCCTGCGTCAGGAGGCCGATGCCCAGCGCACCGCGCGCGCCGCCGCCCTCGCCCAGAACCGTGCCGTGGCGGCGGCGTTCAACGACTCCGCGGCGACGATCCTGGAGCCAGGGCGGCTGGTGCCACTCGTCTCGGCCGCTCCGTGGACCTTCACGAACCCCACGATCGACCGCGAGATCCTGCGCCGGTTCGCGGCCTCCGCCATCGGCGGCCCGGACACCGATCTGCTGCTGACCTCGCCTGACGGTCAGATTCTCTCGGCGCTTCCAGCGAAGGCGACGATGCCGGTAGACACCCGAGGCACGCTGTGGCGCTCGGTCGTGGCGGGCCAGGCTCAGTGGACCCCGGTCACCGCCGACTCCACGGGGACCGAGCGGGTGTACGGACTGGAGCCGGTGATCCGCGATGGCAGGACCGTCGCGGTACTGGCCATCGGCCGCTCGGCGCACCACGGGCTACCGACGGTGATCTTCCAGTCGCTCGCCTCGCTGGGCTCCCTGGAACTGGTCGACCAGAACGGACGCGTCGGCTTCGGCTCGGACAACACCTTCATCGGGCGTCGCGTCGTCGACCCCGCGACGCTGAGCCGGCTCCCCCCTGAGGGCGAGGCGACCTCCGTGCGCTCGGCCGACCCAGGCCTGATCTCGCTCGCGATGCCGACGGGCCGGATTCCCGGCTACTACACGCTCCTGCAACGAGACCGGGCCGCGGTCTTCGACGACCTCGGCAGCTCGCTGCCCGGGCTCGGGCTCCTGCTCGGCATCGTCGCGTTCACGCTGATCGCCGTGGCCGCGTCCGACGACCGTCGCCGGCGGGTGCTGCGCCGTGATGTCGACCGCTTCGAGGCGCTGCTGCGCGGCGCTCACGACATCGTCGCCGTCGCCGCCCCGGACGGCCGGATCAGCGTCGTCGGGCCATCGGTGACCCGCCTCCTCGACCAGCGGACCACCGACTGGGCCGGCCACGACGTCGCCGACCTCGCCCATCCGGACGACGCGGCGCGGCTGTGCACGTTCGTCCGGGCCACGGCCGGCAGGCTGCCACCACCGCCGCCGCCCACCGGGGCGCCCGCCTCGCCTCGTGCCCCGGCGGCCTCACCGCCCTCCGCGGCGGCGCCGTCGCCGGCCGCGGGGGCCGGGCGGCCCGGTCCGGAGACTCTGCAGGACGTTCGGCTCCGTACCGCCGACGGCCGGCACCGGTGGTTCGACGTCACCGCGTCGGCGTTGACGACGGCGCCCGGCTCGGACGTGTCCGGTGTCCTGATCACCTGTCACGACATCGGCGAGCGCAAGGCGCTGCAGGACGAGCTGACCGCCGCCGCGTACCGCGACCCGCTCACCGGCCTGCCCAACCGGGTCGCCTTCGACCGGTGTCTCGACGAGGCCGTCCTGCGGGCGGCCAGGCGGTGTGCCGAGCGGCCAGACGGGCATGATCTCGCCGCCGGCGGCTCCGGACCCGAGGCTGGCAGCGGCGTCCCGACCGCGTCCGCCGGCGCGTCGCCCTCCCGATGTGCCTGGGAGACGGGCGCCTCGCCATTCGGCGTCCTGTTCGTCGATCTGGACAACTTCAAGCCCGTCAACGACATCTACGGCCACGGCACCGGCGACGAGGTTCTCGAGATCGTCGCGCTGCGGCTGGAAGCCACCGTCCGGGCGGGGGACACCGTGGCGCGGCTCGGCGGCGACGAGTTCGGCATCCTCGTCGCGAACACGGACGAGGGCGAGCTCGTCGAGCTCGCCGAGCGGATCCTCGCCGCGCTGCGCCAGCCACTGCGGACCAAGGTGGCCGTACTGACGGTCGCCGCGACGATCGGTGCCGCGCTCTCCACCGCCTACCCCGACCCGTTGCGGATCATCCGCGCCGCCGATCTCGCCATGTACGACGCCAAACGCCGCGGCCGAGGGAGCGCCGTGCTCGCCGGAGCCGATGGACGCGCCCCGCGACGGCGTGACCGGTGACCAGGCCGGATGACCGGGCCCGCCCCAAACAGCCAGACGTTCACGATGCGGCGTAGCCCGCATCGTATGCGTCGCAATTGGGTATAGGTTACGAGCTGGGCGTAGCCTGCCGATGATCACGCCGGCGGCATCCGGCGAGACACCGGTGGGTGCGCGAGAGGAGCGGGAGTCAGTGACCGACAGCGACGTCGCTGGGGACGGGTCGTGGAACTTCGAGTCGGTCGCGTCCGGCGGCACGGTCCTCGGGCCAGACGGTAAGCCGATCGACCTGCGCACCGACCTCCCGCATATCGCCCGGGTCTACGACTACTGGCTCGGCGGCAAGACCAACTACCCGGCCGACCGGAAGGTCGCCGAAGCGGTCATGGCCGCGATGCCCGCCGTCACCGAGAGCGTCCGCGCCAACCGCTCCTTCCTGCGTCGCGCCGTGCACCTGCTCGCCGCCGAGCACGGCATCCGCCAGTTCCTCGACATCGGCACGGGCCTGCCCGCGTCGGACAACACGCACGAGGTCGCCCAGCGGGCCGCTCCGGACAGCCGCATCGTCTACGCGGACAACGACCCGATCGTGCTCGCGCACGCGCACGCGCTGCTCACCAGCACACCCGAGGGCAGCACCACCTACGTGCATGGCGATGTGCGCCAGCCGGCCGACATCCTCGCCAAGGCCGCCGAGGTCCTCGACTTCAGCCAGCCGGTCGCCCTGATGCTCATCGCGATCATGCACTGTGTGCCGGACGGCGATGACCCGTACTCGATCGTGCGCACGCTGTCCGACGCGATGCCCCCCGGCAGCTTCTTCGTCTTCACCCATCCCGCCATCGCGACCGAGGCCCCCTCGGGCAACGTCCCGGCGGAGGACCTGGCGGCGGCGTACGCCCTGATGCGGGAGGCGTCCACCGGCAGCTTCCACGCGCGGACGCAGCAACAGATCGGCCGGTTCTTCGACGGCTGGGACCTGCTCGAGCCCGGCGTCGTGCTGGCCACGAAGTGGCGGGCCGACGAGCCCGAGTCCACCGTGATCTGGACCGGGGTCGGCCACAAGCCCGCCTGACCCGCCCGGCCCGGGAGCTCAGTCGCCTTCCATCGCCTCCAGCCGGCGCTTCGTCGGAGCGCCGCGCATTAACCCTCGGCGAACGGAGCTGAACAAGCCGCGCAGGTCGCGGTGGGGCTGGTGGCGGCCGAGGGGGCGGTGGCGGCCGAGGCCGCTCGAAGCCGGCGCGGCGGCGGGCGGCCCTCGCGGATCTGGCTGAGCACGGGTGTGCCGATCTCGTTGATGACGACGCGGGTGCCGTCGTGGCGGCGGGCGCGGGTCCAGCTGTCGATCAGCTGGTATGCGGCATGGTCGAGGTAGTCGACGGCGAGGTCGAGCTGGACCGGCGCGGCGGCGGGCAGCCGGGCTAGCTGGCGTGCCAGCCGGGGCAGCGACGGGAAGGCCAGCGTTCCCTCGATGACCACCCGCCACGGCAGGCCGCCAGCCGCTGGCGGGTGGACGTGGACGGCCGTGACGAGAGCGCGCCGCAGCGTCTGCAGCACGGCCACGCCCACTCCGAGCGCCACTCCCTCCAGGAGGTTGAGGACCACGACGCCGCCCGCGGTGACGAGGTAGGTGGCGAGGTCCCCATGACGGGACAGGACCCGGACTCCGGCGAGGTCGACGAGTTTCACGCCGATCACGACGAGCAGCCCGGCGAGGACCGCGAGCGGGATCTGGCGCAGCAGCGGCGCGAGCAGCAGGGCGAACCCGGCCATCCAGAGTCCGTGCAGGATGGTCGAGGCGCGGGTCCGGGCTCCGGCGCGGACGTTGGTGGCGCTACGGACGATCACACCGGTGACCGGGAGCCCGCCCGCGAGCCCCGAAACGGTGTTCGCGGCGCCCTGCGCGACCAGCTCCCGGTCCAGGTTCCCGCGAGGACCGCCGTGCATGTTGTCCACGGCGACGGCCGACAGCAGTGACTCGATGCTGGCGATCAGCGTGACGGTGAGGATGGCGGTCGCGATGCCCGTCGCCGGGCCGCCGGGCAGCTCGGGCAGGGCGAGTGAGCTGAGAACGTCATGGGGCAGCGCGACGCGGGGCACGTCGGATGCGAACGAGGCCATGGTCGCGAGGGTCACCGCCGCCAGCGGCGCGGGCACGCTCGCGAGCGGGCACGGCAGCCGCGGCCACGCCAGCATCAGGACGACCGTCGCCAGGCCGAGCACGGCCGCCACCGGGACGTGGACGGTCCCGAACTGGCGGCCGAGCTCGACGATGTTGTCGAGCGCCGAGGACCTCGCGGCGCCGCCGAGCACGACGTGGACCTGGCCGACGACGATCGTGATCCCGATGCCCGCGAGCATCCCCTGCACGACGGCCGGCGAGATCGCGAGCACGCCGCGGGCGACCCGGCTGACGCCGAGAAGCACCTGCAGGACGCCCGCGACGGCGGTGACGAAACACGCGGCCCGCCAGCCGTAGGTCGCCACGACCGTCGCGACCACCGAGGTGAGGCCTGCCGCCGGGCCTGAGACCTGAAGGGGGACGCCGCCCAGGGCGCCCGCCACGACACCGCCGACCACGGCGGCGATGACTCCGGCGGCGACCGGTGCTCCAGAGGCGACAGCGATGCCCAACGAGAGCGGCAGGGCGACCAGGAAGACCACCAGCGACGCCTCGACGTCGGCGCGCCACCGGGGACGCGCGTCACGCCGGTCCGGCGAGGCTCGCGGCGGGAACTCTCCCGGCTTGCTCAGGTCCCTCGGGCCTCCCGGACTGCTCAGGTTGCTCGTTTCGCTCGTGTCGCTCGTGTCGGGCGCGGGGGACTCGTCGGGCACGTGCGGACTCCAGTCGTAGGCCGGCTGCAGACACCACGACAACGCGTAGCCATAAAGCTACGTTCCGAGGTTGATTGGGTGGGCGGTGTCGAAGATGTGGGCGCCGAGTGGTCAAGTGTCGACTGTTTGCTCATCACGCCTCCCGGGAACACCGGCCCGCGTGGCGGCATGGGACAAGCGCGACGACATGATCGTCTACGAGGAGGAGCCGTTCAACGCGGAACCTCCCGCGGCGGCGCTCGCCGACAGACCGATCACGCCTCTGGACACCTTCTACAGCCGCAACCACGGCCCGATCCTTCAGATCGACCCGGACTCGTGGCGCCTGCGGGTCGACGGGGTCGTCCGCCGTCCCCTGGTGCTCTCCCTGGCGCAGCTTCGCGCCCGATTCCCCGAGCGGACGATGGTGGCGACGCTGCTGTGCGCCGGTAACCGCCGGGCCGAGCTGGCCGCGGTCCGCCCTATCCCCGACGAGGTTCCGTGGGGATCCGGCGTGATCTCCACGGCCCGGTGGACCGGCGTGAGCCTCGCGGATGTGCTGGCCGCGGCGGAGCCCTGGCCCGACGC
The DNA here is from genome assembly GCF_001854805.1 of Pseudofrankia coriaricola. GTDB lineage: Bacteria > Actinomycetota > Actinomycetes > Frankiales > Frankiaceae > Pseudofrankia. Next base: position 46,901 of record NZ_MBLO01000114.1, on the reverse strand, counting down.
GGGGCATGTCGCCTTCGGCGCCGCGGACGTCTCCGAACTCGCCGATCCCCCGCAGCCCTTCGGCGGGTCGGTGCCGATGTCGAAGGCGATGGCCGGCGAGGTCCTGCTCGCCTGGGAGATGGACGGCGCCCCACTGCCTCCGGCACACGGCGCCCCGGTCCGGGTCGTCGTCCCCGGCTACATCGGTGCGCGCAGCGTCAAGTGGGTGGAGCACATCCACGTCCAGGAACAGCCCTCGGACAACTACTTCCAGGCCAGCGCCTACCGGCTGCTACCCGCGGACGTCGACCCGGCGGCGGCCGCGGCCGGTGCCGGCCTGTCGCTCGGGCCCCTGGCCGTCAACGCCGCGATCCTCACCCCCGAGGACGGCCAGGCGCTCCCGCCCGGGCCGAACCGGATCAGCGGATACGCCATTGCCGGCGACGGCCGCGGTGTCGCCCGCGTCGACGTGCGGGTGGAGACGCCGGGGTCACGCCAGGGCACCGGCCCGGACGCGAACGGTGCCAGCCCCTGGCGGCAGGCCGACCTCGGCCCGGCGCCGAGCCCCTGGGCCTGGCGGCTGTGGGATACGACAGTGCGGATCCCGCCCGGGCCGGTGGACATCGTCGCGCGTGCCTGGGACACCAGCGCCACCGTGCAGCCGGAACAGCCCGCGACCTTGTGGAACCCGAAGGGCTACGGCAACAACGCCTGGACCCGGGTACGGGTCACCGGCCGAGCCGCCTGACACACGACCGCCACCGGCCGTGAGCTAGGAGCCGCGAGCTCAGGGGCAGGTGGCTCGGTACGGCAGGTTCGGGAGGTAGCGGGCCCATTCCGCCGGCGTGAGGCGGTCGGTCGGGACAGCGCAGGCTCGCTGGGCGAGTTCGGCGGCGTCGACGGTCCATAGCCGGGCGGTCCAGTCGGTGCTGGTGGTGGCGAGCTGCCGGCCGTCCGGGCTGAACGCTACCCCGTAGACGCGGTCCTCATGGCCGGTGAGGGTGGCCAACGGCCGGGGCTGACGGAGGCTGGTGACGTCCCAGAGCCGGGCGGTCTGGTCACGACTGGTGGTCGCGAGCGTCCGGCCGTCCGGGCTGAACGCCACCCCGTAGAGCTCGTTGGTGTGGCCGGTGAGAGTGGCCAGCGGCACCGGCTGCCGGGGGTGGGCGACATCCCACAACCGGACTGTCCGATCGCCGCTGGCGGTGGCGAGCGTCCTCCCGTCCGGACTGAACGCCAGGTCCAGGACGAAGCTGGTGTGGCCGCTGATCGTCGCCAACGGCGCCGGCTCGCGGGGGTTGCCTATGTCCCACAGCCTGGCCTTCTGGTCGGTGGCGGCCGTGGCGAGCGTCTTCCCGTCCGGACTGAACGCCAGGCCCCAGACGGCACCGTCGTGACCGCTGATCGTCGCCAGCGGCGCCGGCTGCCGCGGGTTGGTCACATCCCACAGCCGGGCCGTGTGGTCGAGGCCGCCGGAGCTCGCCAGGATCCGGCCGTCCGGGCTGAATCTGACGCCGTACACGGACTCGGTGTGACCGGTGATGACCGCCAGCGGCGCCGGCTGGCGCGGGTTGGTGACATCCCACAGCCGAAGCGTGTGGTCTTCGCTGGCGGTGGCGAGCGTCTTCCCGTCCGGGCTGAATGCCACACCGTTGACCTCGCCGGTATGCCCGATGAGGGTGGCTATCGTCGTCGGCCCACCGGAACCGGTGAGGTCCCACAGCCGGGCGGTCCCGTCGTCGCTGGTCGTGGCGAGAACCTTGCCGTCCGGGCTGAACGCCACGTAGATGACGTTGTTGGTGTGACCGGAGAGGACCGCCAGGGTCGCGAGCTTGCTGTCCGCGGCGGCCAGCAGCGCCGCGCGGGCCTCGGACGTCGGGGCCAGCCGGTAGGCCGCCGTCGCCAGCCGGAGCGACAACGCACGGCCGGTCGGCCCGGCCGCCGTGGCCCGCGCGGCGAGTGTCCGGGAGCCGGCTGCCAGGTCATCGGCTGACGGGTCGTTCCCGCCGCTGGAACGGTTGAGCAGCACGACGGTCGTGAGCGCCGCCGCCACGACGAGAGCGACGCCCGCCGCGACCAGCGCCCGGCCGCGGCGTCGCCGGCGGCCCCACGGGATGAAGCCGGGCGGGTTGGCACCCGCGGGTAGGTGCACGTCATCGGGCCGGCCGGCCGGAGGAACCGACAGGGCCGGAGGAACCGAGCCACCCGGGGGAACCGAGCCAGCCGGCGGAACCGAGCCGGCTGGAGGAACCGAGCCGCCCGGAGGAACCGACAGGGCGGTAGGCGGGATGGTCAGCGGCGGAATCCGCGGAAGGGTCGAGATGACGGTGGCCTCGGGCCCGGCTTCGGCGTCATCTGACGGCTCCGGCGCGGCGGGCACTGACGCGCCGAGCAGCATGCCGTAGAGCTCGGCGGCGGTCGGCCGGAGCTCCGGGTCCTTGCGCATGGCGACCGCGACGATGTCCCGCAGCGGCATGGGCAGGCCGGACAGGTCGGGCGGCTTCGTCTCGATGCGGTAGAAGATCACGTCCGTGGGGCCGTCCCCGAAGGGGAGACGGCCGGTGCCGGCGTGCACGACGATGCCGCCCCAGGCGAAGATGTCGGCAGCCGGCGTCAGGTCGGTGCCCGCGACCTGTTCCGGCGCCATGAACGCCGGCGTGCCGACGCGCCGGATCTCCCGGGACAGCGCGGTGGCCGCGTCGAGTGCGCGGGCGATCCCGAAGTCGATGACCCGCGCGCCGGTCGGCGAGAGCAGGACGTTCTCCGGTTTGAGGTCGCGGTGGACCACGCCGGCGCTGTGGATGACCGTCAGCGCCGTCGCCACGCTGATCGCCAGCTGCTCGAGGTCGGGACGGGCGAGCGGCCCGCGCTCCCTGATCGCCTGGGCCAGTGTCGGGCCCTGGACGTAGTCGGTGACCAGGTAGGCGAGCTCGCCGTCCGTGTCGGCGTCGAGAACCTCAGCCGTGCAGAATCCCCGGACCCTGCGGGCATTGGCCACCTCGTGGCGGAACCGGGCCCGGAACTCGCGGTCGGCGGCGACCTCCGGACGGATCACCTTGACCGCGACCGGGCGTCCCTGCTGGCTGTGGCCGTAGTAGACCAGTCCCATCCCGCCGCGCCCGAGGCGGCGAAGCAGTGTGTAGGCGCCGACCTGGCGCGGGTCGGTCTCGCTCAGGGGGGCGCCAGCCGTGCCGCCCCCCGGCGCGCCCAGGGTCACCGCGGCCCCCGCCGCCGCGCCGCGCCGTCCGCTTCCGGACTCGTGCTCACCTTGTCCCCCTGCGTCGCCTGTTACGGAACATCGTCGCGAGACCCCCGGCAGGCGGTTGCCAGAGTCGTCAACCCGTCAGTTACTCGCGGCTCGCGCGAGGCGGCAGCCCAATGCACGGACTACGTGATCACTAGTGCCTCCTCGGGCATCGTTCGTCCCCGGTGATCGCCGCGCACGTGCCGCCGTCGTCGCGGATGCGGCGGAATCGCGACGCTGGCGACACGCCGGCGGCGATCAAGGCCGGTTCCGGCTGGGGCTGACATCCGCGGCCGCGGCACCAGCTCCCGGGTGTTGACGGATGGGCCTGATGTCGGCGCAGACCGATTTGCTACCGTTACGCCTGTTCCTGGGGAGGGGTGCCCGAGGGAGTGCTTCATGACCTCTGTCTCCAGAAGTCTCACCGGCGTCATGGCCGCCGTCGGCTTGGCCGCGGTCCTCGCCTCCTGTAAGCCGGCCTCGTTGCCGCCGTCCGGCGGTGGGAACCCGCGGCCGACGGCCACCGCGACCCCGGCCATCACCACCTCGCCGGCCGCGAGCCCATCCACCACGAGCTCGCCCACGACCGGGCCGACGGCGCCCACATCGTCACCCGCCGCCCCGCCGGCACCGGCGACGACGCCGCCGAGGACGGTCCCCACGACGCGGCCGCCGACGACGTCGGCCCCACGGCCGACGACGACGTCACCCGCCGCCCCGCCGCCACCCGCCACGGGGACGAAGGCCGACGAGGTCGTCCGGCTCACCAACGTCGAACGGTCCAAAGCCGGCTGCGGCCCGCTCGCCGTCGACGCCCGCCTCACCGCCGCCGCGCAGGGCCACTCCGCGGACATGGCGCAGAAAAACTACTTCAGCCACACGAGTCTTGATGGACGCTCGTTCGCGGACCGGATCCGCGCGACCGGCTTCCCGGGAACCTCCATCGGGGAGAACATCGCCGCCGGCGGGACGACAGCGGCGCAGACCGTCGAGATGTGGATGAACAGCGCGGGGCACCGCGCGAACATGCTCAACTGCTCCTACACCCACATCGGCGTCGGCTACGCCGAGGGCGGCTCCTACCGCTACTACTGGACGCAGGACTTCGGCCGCCTCTGACGCTCCACGCGCCGCCTCGAGGGCCGTCCGCGTTCACCGCCGCGGACGGCCCTCGAGGGATGGCACCGCCGGGTCAGGGCGCGAACGCCGTCAGGTCCAGCCGCCGCAGCCGGTCGGGGTCGGCGAACACGTCAATCTCGGTGATCCGTCCGCCGCGCACCGTGAAGCCGAGGATCGCGGTCGGCGTCATGCCAGTCGGGATGACCACGATTCCCGGGACTCCGTTCACCAGCGCCCGCCGCCCGAACGGAGCCATCGGCGCGAACGTCGACACCTCCGCGGCGACCGCCCGGGCGCCGCGGGCCTCGCCCGACGCGCCCAGCCGGGTGCCGGCGTCGGCGCGCAGCACGACGTCGGGGTCCAGCACGGCGAGCAGGCCGTCGAGGTCGCCGTCGCGCGCCGCGGCCTGGAACGCGTCGACGAGCTCCCGGTGCCGCGCGCGGTCGACGTCCGAGGTCACACCGGCGCCACGCACCCGGCGCCGGGCGCGGCTGGCGAGCTGCGTCGCGGCGGCCGGTGAGCGCCGGACGACCCTGCCGACCTCGTCGAACGGCACCCCGAACAGGTCGTGCAGCACGAACGCGATGCGCTCCGCGGGGGTCAGCGTGTCGAGCACCACCAGCAGCGCGAGCCCGATGGCATCGGCGAGCAGGACCTCCTGCTCGGGGTCGGTGGCGTCCTCGCGACTCACCAGGGGCTCGGGCAGGTGGACCCCGAACTGTTCCTCCCGTCGGGCCCGGCGCGCCCGGAGCATATCCAGGCAGATCCGCGCGACCACCGTCGTCAGCCAGCCGGGCAGGTTCACCACGTCCCCGCGGTCGGCACGGGTGAGCCGCAGCCACGCGTCCTGCACCGCGTCGTCCGCCTCGCTGAGGGAACCCAGCATGCGGTAGGCAACCGCCCGCAGGTGTGGCCGATGGGTCTCGAACTGTTCGGTGAGCGGGTCGCCGCCGCCGTCGGTCATGGTTCCCCCTCTGGATCCGTCATACCGATGACGAACCGCGATGGGCGGATCTGACGCGTCTGGAGCAACGATGAAACTAGCGATCTTCGCGGCCACGGGTGGCATCGGGCGGCATCTTCTCGAGCAGGCGACCGCGGCCGGTCACGAGGTGACCGCCGTCGTGCGCCGGCCGGACGCGCTGCCGCCGGTCCCGGCGCGGGTCGTCGCCGCCGACCTCGCGGCAGCCGACCCCACGGCGCTGGCGACCGCGCTCGCCGGCGCGGACGCGGTCCTGTCCGGCCTCGGCGCCCGAGGGAAGAAGGACGCCGGGGTCGCCTGGCGGGGCACGACGGCGATCGCCTCGGCGATGCGCGCGAGCGGCGTCCGGCGAATCGTCGTCGTCAGCGCGGCGCCGATCGGCCAGGTCCCCTCGCCGGGCCGGCCGCGCCCGCCCCGGCACGACGCCGGTGACGGTTTCTTCACCCGCTTCCTGCTCTCCCCCGGCATCAGGACCGTCCTGCGCGCGCACTACGCCGACCTCGCCCGGATGGAGGAGGTACTGCGCGACAGCGACCTGGACTGGACGGTCGTCCGGCCGCCGCGGCTGACCGACGGCCCGTTGACCACCACCTACCGCACGGCCCTCGACCGGAACCTGCGCGGCGGCGTCGCTGTCTCCCGCGCGGATGTGGCCCACTGCATGCTGCGCGCTCTCGACGAGCCCCAGACGGTCGAGCACACCGTCGGCGTCGCCAACTAGCCCAGCCGCGGCGCAGGTCTGCCCACCCGCGCTCATTCATGATCGTCGCGAACGTGTCGCCAGGGTCGCGATTTGACCGGATCCACGACTACGACAACACGTCACTGGTGATCTGCCAGTTGGATGCCGCCGGGCAAACGCTGCCGGGGGGCGGCGCCTGTCACAGGTAGCCACCGCAGCTGGGGACGCCGGGGATCGCCTCGTTCTGGCCGCCCTGGGCGACGGCGGTGGCCGGCAGGTACCCCCAGGCGTGGGTGTAGCCGAAGGCGTTGTCGCGGGCGGTGTCGCCCTGGGTGTAAAGCCACCAGGTGTTGGTGTTGCCCTGGATCGTCGGGTTGGCGCGGCCCTGGTACTGGCAGATCACCCATACCTGGTTGGCGGCGTCCATGTAGCCGGAGTCGTCGAGGGACCCGTCGCTGGTCCTGACGTTCGCGTAGACCGCCGAGCCGACGTAGGTCCGGCAGACGTAGCGGGTGGACCAGCTCCGGTTCCTGTAGTCGGTGGTCGTCACCGCCGACGACGCGCAGGACTCGCCGGCCGGCGGCGCCGGCGGGCTGGATTCCGGCGGCGCGGGTGGCGCCGGTGCGGGCGAGCCTCCGGGCACCGCTTCGGAGGAAGCCGCCGGCCCGCCCGCCGAGCTCTGGATCGCCCCTCCCGGATCCGCGCCCGGCGCGCCCGACGCCGCTGAACCAGACCCTGGGCCGGAGGCCCCGACGCCGGTCCGGGTCCCCGCGCCCGCCCCCGGCGGTCCTGTCACGTCGAGCGCCTCGGTGGCCGCCGCGAGTTCGTCCTTGCCGCTCAGGCCCGCCGCCTTGTCCGCGCGGTCGGTCACGCCGCGGCCGGGCGGCAGCTCGTCGCCGTCCCCGCCCGGCCGGGTCACCAGGACGGCGATCAGGACGGCGATCACCACGACCGCGACGACCGGGAGCAGCAGAACGAGTGACCGCCGCCGGGCAGGTCGGTCCGGCGAGCGGGCCGCCGACGGGCCCTCGGCCGACGTGGCCGACGTGGCCGACGTGGCTGGCTCTGGGCCGGCGGGCCCCGCCAGCGGGACGAGGCCATCGACGGTCGCGCCGCCGAATCCGTCGGTGCTCTCAGGGTGGTAGTTGTTGCCCTCAGGACGGTTGGCGCCGTCAGGATCGTCGGCGCCGCCAAGGCGGTCGGTGCTGTCAGGACCGCCGGCGCTGACAGGTGCGGCGCTGGCCGGCGCCGGCGCGTCGACGCGCGCCGTGGGGCCGCTCGGCTCCGGCCCGTCGATCGCGGCCAGCGAGGTCAGCCGCGCCGAGATCTCCTCCCAGCCCGGGCGCTGGCTGGGATCGGCGGCCAGCAGTGACCGAACCAGCGCGAGGCCATCCGGCGGCAGATCGGGACGGTCGAGCGGGGCGATCTCCCCGGCGAGAATGCGCGGCAGGATCTGCGTCGCCAGCTTCCCCGGAAACGGCGAGCTGCCCGCGAGCAGGACGAACAGGGTGGCGCCGAAGGCGAACAGGTCGGCTGGCGGGCTGGGCGGGTCGCCGGACAGCACCTCGGGCGCCGCGTAGCCGGGGGTATAGGCGGCCGACAGAGTGGCGGCATTCCCGGCGTCGAACACGCCGGCAATGCCGAAATCAGACAGGACCGGGTCGGCGGGGCCACGCAGCAGGATGTTGGCCGGCTTCAGGTCGCGGTGCACGATGCCGGCCTGGTGGGCGGTCGCGAGCGCGTCGGCGATCGGGAGCATCAGGTTCGCCACGGCCGCGACCGGCAACGGTCCCCGCGCCCGCAGGGAGTCGCCGAGCGAGCCCCCGGGGAAGTACTCCATCACGAGATACGGCCGGTTCTCCCGGGTGGTGCCGGCGTCGAACACGGTGATGATGTGCGGGTGCCCGGTCAGCCGGCCCGTCGCGCGGCACTCACGCAGGAATCGGCGCCGCGCGTCGTCGTCATGCAGATCGGCGTGCAGGACCTTGACCGCGACCTGCCGGTCGAAGACCTCCTGGTAGGCGCGGTAGACGGTGCTGAATCCACCACCCCCGACCCGCTCGAACGAGCTGTAGCCATCAATCACGGGGTAACTCCACACGGTGACCGGTTCTCACCCGTCACGCTATACCGGCCCAGTTCGGCCGATACCGGGCGGCCCGTCCGACGATCTCCACCCCGCGCTGACCGGCCGCCGCACCCGGAGACCCCAGGCCCGAGACGGTTCGGCGGACCCGACGCCCGACGCCCGTCGGTCAGCTGTCGTCCCCGTAATCGTGGTCGGGATGGTTCATGGTTCCGAGCCGCCAGTAGCCGCGGGTGGTCAGGGCGGCCGCCGGGACCTGCTTCTCCGTCAACAGGTGCCGGCGGATGCGACGCACGGCACCCGCCTCACAGGCGGCCCAGGCGCTGGTGCCGGCGGTGAAGGAGGAACCGGCCGCGGCCTCGACGAGTTCGGCGCCGTAGGCCGCGGCGTCTCGCCGCGGGTGCCAGGTGACCGAGGTCTGTGCCGGGCCTGGCAACGGAATCGCGTCGGCGGCGTCCGCGACCTCGAGATGCACCTCGGCCCGGGCCGTGGGCGGGAGCGCCTCCAGCAGGGTGGCGACCGCCGGAACGGCGCTCTCGTCGCCGGCGATCCACCAGCGCTCCGCTCTCGGGTCGAGCCGGAAGCGGCCGCCAGGCCCCGCGACGGCCACCCGGTCACCCGCTTTGGCCGCCTCGGCCCAGGACGCGGCGCGCCCGGGGCCGTGCAGGGCGAACTGCACCTCGAGCGTGCCGGTGGCCGGGTCGAAGCGGCGCGGGGTGTAGGTACGTATCACCGGCCGCGGCGCATCCGCCTGCCAGACGAGCCCTTCGGGCCCAGGAGTGGGCAGCACCAGGGCCTCGCCGGGCGGCGGGATGAACACCTTGATGTGCGAGGTGGGTGCGTCGACGGCGAACCCGGCGAGGGCGTCGCCACCGAGCGACACCGACACGAGCCACGGCGCCAGGCGCGCGACGGACACCACCTCGACCGGTCGCGGCGGCGGGCGCCGCCGGCCCGGCCCAGGCGGCCTTCCGGGCCCTGTGCCGCCTCCGCCCGGTCTGCTTCCTTGCTCTGCCATCGACGACCTCCATCGCTCAGCCGTCCGTTCCGCAACGGACGATACGCTCACGATATATCGCGAACATGGTTGCGAGAAGGGCTGGGTGATGTCCTGTGAGGAGCGGCTCAGAGGCGCCGCGGCAGTGCGATCAGCTCGCGCCCGAAGGTGTCCGCGGTGTGTTGACCGCCGCTACCGGTCCTGGTCCGTGGTCAGACGTCGGGATTCCGAGCCACCATGTTCCGGACCAGCACGTTCCGGACCAGCACCTTCCGAGACACGGCACTCACGGATTCACGATCGGGGGCTGGGTGCTCCACGGGAAGTTGATCCACCGGTCGGTGCGCCGCCAGACGTACTCGCACTTGACCAGCGACCGGGACTTCTCGTAGACCACGGCCGACCGCACATCGGCCACCTGGTCCTGGATGAAGTCCCGGACCAGTACGAGGGTCTTGCCACTGTCCGCCACGTCGTCGGCGATCAGTACCTTCTTCGCGGAGAAGTCGACCGTGCTCGGCACAGGCGGCAGCATCACCGGCATGTCCAGAGTGGCGCCGACGCCGTTGTAGAACTCGACGTTCATCACGTGCAGGTTCTTCACCGACAGCGCATAGCCGAGAGCACCCGCCACGAACAGGCCGCCGCGCGCGATCGCCAGGATCAGGTCCGGCCGGAACCCGTCGTCGGCGACCAGCTGGGCCAGCTCCCTCGATGCGACACCGAAGGTCCGCCAGTCCAGAACCTCACGCTCGTCCGTCACGCGAATGAACGGTACAGAACAGACCTCGACACCCAGGGCCGCCTGCCCGGGCGTACGGATTCCACACGCCATCCACCCGAACACAGCCACATCGCCCAACCACCTCTGAACGGCCACGACGCTCGTCGGGCGCCATTCATGGCCCCGCGGCGCCCGCTCATGGGGCCCCGCTCGTGGCCCGGGGCGCCGCTCGTGGCGTTCAGGTCCTGGCGGCGGCGGCGAACGCCTCGATCTCGGCCGGGATATCGGGGCCGGACGGTGTGTAGACCACCTCGGTGACCCCCGCGGCGCCCGCCTCGCGCGTCCGGGCCCGGATCGAGGCGGCCTCGCCGGTCCAGCCGGTGCCCAGGATGGCCGGGCCGGCGGCGGCGATGCCGGCACGATCGGCCTCGGTGAGGGTGACGACGTGGCCCTCGTGCACCGCGAGGTGGCGCTGGCCGGCCGGTCGGCTGGCCTCCATCTCGGCCCGCCACTCGGGACCGCCGGGGAGGCTGTCGAGGACGTGTGGGTAGAGCTCCCAGACGCCGTGGAAGCTGGTCGCGAACCACGGCCCGACGGCCTCGACGAGCCGAGGGCTGGTGTGGTCCTCGCCGGGGCGCAGGACGGTTCCGTGCGCGAGCAGCGCCCGCGACTTCCAGTCGGTCAGCGGCGTGTTGGGAACGACCGGGAAGATGACGCCATCGACGTCGAGGTCCCGCGCGGTCGCGAACCCCTTGGGTCCCATCGGCGCGGCCCACAGTGGTGTGGCAAGCGGGCGGGACGGTCCCCAGCCCGGCCGGTGCAGCATCTGCGCCTGCGCCCCGTCGATCTCGACGGCCTCGCCGGCGAGCAGGGCGCGCACCTGGCGGACGTAGCGCGCCAGGTCCGCCCACCTCATCGCGGGGCGGCCCAGCGCCACCCTGGCCGTGAAGCCAGTGCCGAACGCGCAGGTGAGGCGGCCGGGGGCGAGCTCCTCGACCGTGCCGACAGCGGCCGCGGTGACCATCGGATGACGCAGGCTGGGCACGGCCACCCCGGTCCCGAGCCCGATGCTTTCGGTCGCCTCGGCGACCCGGCCGAGCGCCATCCACAGGTCGCCGTACAGCGCGGGCGAATCGAACAGCCACAGCCGGTGGTAGCCCAGCCGCTCGGCCAGCCTGGCGTACTCGACCACCCGGACGTTGGGCGGAAGCCCGAGCGACAGAACCGGCTCCGCCTCCGCCGCCTCCGCCGCCTCTGCCGGCTCCGCAGGCTCGGTTGGCTCCTCGCCGCGCGTCGGTACCTGGGACATCGAGGTCGCCACCTTCCAGCGCGCCAGCCGGTCGGTTCCGAAGTCTGGCACACCGGATCTGACGGCGCGTCAGATCCGCCTGCCGGGCGCCGCCCCGCCGACGTTCGCCCGCCAGCACGCGACCGGTAGATCACCACCGTGTCGTCATGGTTGGCGATCATGGATGGTCGCCGCGGCAGGCGGCGCGCCGTCAACGGCGGGCGGCGTAGATCCGGCGGACGACGTCCTCGATGTCGGGCTCCTCGACGGTGAAGTCGAGGACCTCGACCCGTTCGGCGACGGCCGCGAACACGCGGGCGGCGGTGGTGGCCTCCGCGTCGAAGGAGAGCCGCTGGCGCAGGCCGTGCGCCTCGCTGGACAGGTGACGGGCCGCGGGAATCCCGGTCAGGTCCGGGGACGGCCCGACGAGGTCGACGACGAGCACCCGCTCGGCGCCGGTGGCCCGCCCCAGGCCGACCAGGTCGCCGTCGTAGGCGAGACGGCCGTGGTCGATGATCAGAACCCGGTCGCACAGGCGCTGGACGTCGCCCATGTCGTGCGTGGTCAGCAGCAGCGTCGTGCCGTGGGTACGGCGCTCGGCGATGAGGAACTCCCGCAGCCGCTGCTTGGACAGGACATCGAGGCCGATCGTCGGCTCGTCGAGGATCACCAGCCGCGGGGCGTGCAGCAGCGCGGCCGCGACCTCGGCGCGCATCCGCTGGCCCAGGGACAGCTGACGGACCGGGGTGGTGAGGAAGTCGGCCATCTCCAGCCGGTCGACCAGCTCGGCGGTCCGGGCGCGCTCGGTGGCGGCGGGCAGCGCGTGGATGGCGGCCAGGATCCGGAAGGACTCACGGACGGGCAGGTCCCACCACAGCTGGGAGCGCTGCCCGAACACGACCCCGACCTGCCGGGCGAGCCGCCGCCGGTCCTTGACGGGGCGCAGACCGCAGGTGGTCACCGTGCCGCTGGTGGGCACGAGGATGCCGGTCAGCATCTTGATCGTGGTGGACTTGCCGGCGCCGTTCGCGCCGATGTAGCCGACCGCCTCGCCGGGCTCGACGCGTACGGTCAGGTCGTCGACGGCGGTCAGCCGCCGCCGGCGCCGCCCGTCGCGGACGGTGAACTCCCGGGTCAGCCCACGGGTCTCGACGATCGCGCTCATCCGCCCGTTCTCCCGTCGGTCATCTCCCTCGCCCTCTCTCATCCGCCGCCGCCGCGGTAGTGCCGGACGCCCCAGTGCCAGCACAGCAGTGCCATAGCCCACGCCCAGAGCGCGGCGAGCGGCCCGCACCAGCCGAGCCACGTCGGCAGCCACGCGGGCGCCGGCAGGTCGAGCAGCCGCAGCGTCGGAAGGAAGCCGGCGAAGGCCATCGGGAAGAAGAACCCGAACACCGCCTTGAGGGGGCGCGACCACACCGACGCCGGCTGGGTGGCGGCATAGCGCCCGCCGTAGACGAAGGCGTTGGTCATCTCCGCGCCGTCGATGAGGAAGAACTGCAGGGCACCCGCCCAGACGAACATCGCCGCGAACGTCGCGCAGCCGCTGGCCAGGGCGACCACCAGCAGTGCCACGGCGCCCACTCCCCAGGCGATGTCGTTGACGGCCAGACCGGCGATGAGCGCCACCAGGCCAACGGACGCGCGCGCCAGCCGCCGCAGGGTGATGTCGCTGGTGGCGAGTTGCAGCAGCAACGGCTGCGGCCGCAGGTAGAACACGTCGAGGGTGCCGGCGCGCAGATAGGTGGGCAGGTTGTCGCAGTGCCCGACGGCGAGGTCGGCGAGCGAGAAGGCCAGGTCGGCAAGGCCGAACACCAGCAGGATCTGGTGGAACTCCAGCCCGCCGAGGCGGGTGACGGCGTGGAACAGCACCCAGACCTCGGCCAGCTCGACAAGGGCGGCGAGAAATGAGCTGACCAGGTCGAGGGCGAAGTTCGCCCGGTAGGAGGCCTGGGACCTGGCCCGGGACGCGAGCACCGCCCGGTAGGGCCGCAGCCGGACCCGTAGGGCGAGCTCGTCAGTGACCCCAGGACGAGGGCCGCCGGACCTGCGAAGAAAGATCATTTTCGCAGGTCCTTTGGCCTTTCAGCCACCCTGCACCTCCAGATGACGGCGGCCGGCGCGGGTCAGCGCCTGGCCGAGCCCGCCGACGGCGGCCAGCCACGCGAGCTGCACCGCGAGCAGGGTGAGTGCGCCGGCCGGGCCGACGCGCCCCGCGAGGATGTCGATCGGGTACATCATCATCGACGGGAACGGCGTCGCCTGGGCGGTGAGCTCCAGCCAGCGCGGAAACAGCTGGATGGGGACGAACAGCCCGGCCAGGAAGCCCGAGACCACCATGTAGCAGATCTGCGGGCCGCGAGTCTCCACCAGCCAGAAACCGGCGACCCCGACAAGGTAGGCGGCCGCGACGGAGATCACGATCCCGAGCAGCAGGCTCAGCGCGCTGAGCGGGTACGCCGCGGGCGAGGCGGGCAGCGCCATCCCGACGAACCCGCCGATCGCGAGCATGGGGATCCCGCGCGGGATCAGCGCGAACAGCGCCCCACCGACCGCGGTTGTGACCTCGGCGGCCTGCACGTCCAGCGGGCGCAGGAAGTCGACCGCGACCTGGCCATCCTTGATCCGTTCGGCGATGTCGGTCCGGCCGGAGAGGTTGATCGAGCCGAGCAGCGCCTGGGAGAGCCAGATATAGGTGCTCATCCGCCCGAGGTCGTACCCGGCGACGTCGCCGCCCGCCGCGCGCACCGTCGCGAAGAGCACCGCCACCTTGAGCAGCCCGAACGTCGTGTTCGCGACGAGCCCGCCCAACGCCGCCAGCCGGTAGGTGGACTGGCGGCGAAACCCCGCCCCCAGCAGGCGCCAGTACACCCGGGTCATCGCGCGCATCGGAGGGCAAACGGTACACGGCCCGCCGTAACCATTCCGCGACCCGGCGCGACTCGGCAAGCCGACGAGCCCGCTCAGGAGAGCGGGTCAGGACGGAGAGGCCGCCGTCCCGCACCGGCTAGAGGGCCAAAGGGTGTGCGAAAATGATCTTCCTTCGCACACCCGGCGGCCGTTGTCCCCAGGATCACTAAAGGGCGGCGGCGATCGTGCGGAGCGCGTCGACCGTCTTGTCCGGGGTGCAGCTGTCGAGGCTCAGCTGGTTCATGGCGATCGTGTACCGGTCCACGTCCTCGCGCTTGTCCAGGTAGACGGCGCCGGACAGCCGCTCCAGGTAGACGACGTCCGTCATGTCGGCGTCGGGGAAGCGCAGGATGCTGAAGTCCCCGCCGTCGGCCGCGTGGCTGCCGACGGTGAACGGCACCACCTGCAGGGTCAGCTGCGCGTGGTCCGTCAGCTCGAGAAGATGCTCGATCTGCGCCCGCGCGATCTTTGGGCCGCCGATGGGCCGGCGCAGCGCGGCCTCGTCGATCACCGCCCACACGCGGGGGGCGTCCGGCCGGGTCAGCAGCTTCTGCCGGTTCATCCGGACGTCGACCCGTCCGTCGATGACCTCCCGGGACGCCCCCCTGTTGCCGCCGGCGATGACCGCACGCGCGTAGCCCTCGGTCTGAAGCAGGCCGGGAACGAACTGGAGCTCGTAGGTCCGGATTAGCGAGGCCGACTCCTCCAGGCCGATATAGGGCTGGAACCAGGTGGGGAGGACGTCGGAGTAGGGCTGCCACCAGCCCCGTTCGTTGGCCGCGTGAACCAGTGCCAGCACCTGCGCGCGATCGTCCTCGCCGGTCACGCCGTACAGCGTGAGCAGGTCCTCGACGTCACGTTTCTTGAAACTGACCCGGCCCAGCTCCAGCCGGCTCATCTTCGACTCGGAAGCGCGGATGTGGTAGCCGGCCTCCTCTCGGCCGATCCCCACGCTCTCCCGGAGCCGCCGCAGCTGGGAGCCGAGCAGGATGCGACGCACGGTCGGCCCGCCACCCCCCGGAACAGCCACGACTGGTTCCCTCGATTCACTCGCTTGAAAGTCGGATGTCAGCTTATCGGGGCGCAGCCGTTCCGCGTTGCCGCCGGCCCCACCAGAAGTACCGGAAGTGGTGAGACGTTAACAGCATAGCCGGCCGCGTCCGGCAAGAGCCTTGCCCGATCGCGCGAACATACTGGTCCGGCCGGGACAAGAAATAGACGACGTGTTTTCGACACGGTTTCGTTGCGCAACTTCACCGCTCACACCATGAATACTCTGCGTGTAGCCACAACCAGCGGAGCGTGAGTATGAACCAGGCCGCGCGCGCACGTGCTGGAAGTCCCGTCACGCGGCCCCTGCCGGCCACGCACCGTCGACCGCCCGGGCGCTGTCGGACATGGACGTGGCGCTCCACGTATCTGTACAGTCGCCTTCCGGGCACATGCGGTCCATCCGGACCCGACCTGTCGGTACGTCCTCCCAGCGCAGGAGCCGTTCATGTGCACCGACAAGCCGACGGCGGCCGAAGCCGACCCTGGCTACGGCCCGCACATCCCGCACGGCGCCAGGATCTGGAATTACCGGGTGGGCGGGACGGATAATTTCCCGGCAGACCGGGAGGTCGCCGAGGCCGAAGCTACGTCGTCATCAATGACAGCGTGCACGGGGACGCGGACAAGGCCGCGGACGCCATCGCCGAGGGCGGATATGAATACACCGTCCGCTACTACGAGGAAATAGCGCGGTTCTTCGACGGCACGGAGCTCGCGGAGCCGGGCCTGGTTCCGAACACCCTGTGGCGGCCGAACGCCCCGGGCGCCGAGCCGCTGCCTTCCCACTGCGGGGTGGGCGCAAGCTCTAGGCGTCCGCGAGCGAGTCGCTGACCAGGCAGTGCCGGCCGCGGGGGCCAGCACTGCCTGGTCAGGCGGAGACGAGTTCGAAAAGCCGCTTCGCCACGTCGACGGGTGTGGGCATGGCGTGCATCTCCGCCTGGACCTCCCGGGCACGCGTGCGCAGCTGCTCGTCCCCCACCAGCGCGTCCAGGACGCTGGCCGGCAGGTCGGGGTCGGCCGACAGGTCGAGCGCCATGCCCACGCCGCGCTTCACCACCAGGTCGGCGGTGTGCTGGTGGTCGAACAGGTGCGGGATGACCAGCTGCGGGATACCGACGTCGAGCGCGCCCATGCAGGTACCGGCACCGCCGTGATGGATGACCGCCGCGCAGGTGGGCAGCAGCTGGGTCAGCGGCGTGTAGCCGATGGCTCGCACGTTGTCCGGGAGCTTCCCGAGAACGCCCGGGTCCAAAGCGCCCAGCGCCAGCACGAACTCGGCGTCGACGCTGCCTGCTCGGTCGAGGATCCGCCCGACCAGGCCGTTCCCGCCGGATCGCGACAGCTCGGGGATCAGATTGCCGAGCGTCACGGCGATCCGCGGACGGGCTGGCGGTTCGGCCAGCCAGTCGGGCACCGTGGCGCCGCCGTTGTAAGGGATGTAACGCATGGACCAGCCCTGCGGCTCCTCCGCCAGCATGCTGGGCGGCGCGACGTCGATCGCGTACCGGTCGGCCGGCAGGTCCACCCCGTGCCGGTCGAACACCTCGCCGCCGAGGGTGCGCAGCAGACCGTCAATGCCCGCGGTGCGCAGGAAACCGAAACCATGCTCGACGGCGGGGACGCGCAGTTTCGCGGCGGCGGCCAGCGCGCCGACCGTCATCGGCCCATAGACGATCACGTCGGGCCGCCACCGCTCGGCGAGCGCGACGAAGCCGTGCATCATCTCGAAAAGCTCGGCGATGTCCGCCTCGGGCAGCATCTGGCTGACGCGCGGCAGGAAGCCGGCGTACGAGGGGGCCTCGGCCAGCTCGTCCCGCATGGACGCCGGCGGGGGCGTGGCGGGCTCCGGCCGAGCCGGCGGCGTTTCGGTGAGCCCCTGGTGAGTGGTCGGCCCCGGGTGGGCGGCCGGGTCCGGCTGGGCGAGCGGGTCCGCCGGCGGACCGTCGTTCGGACCGGTCAGCGCGGCCAGGTCGAAGGCCCGGAGGAAGTCGGCGATGCCGCGGCCGGGCAGGAGATCGGCAACCGGAAGACCGGCTCCGGCGACCTTGACCACGTCTCCGCCGCTCGCCACCAGAACGTCGGCGCCAGCAGCCCGCAACGCCCAGCACAACGGCACCGCCGGAAGGGCGTGACTCAGCTCGGGAAGTGTCGCCACCAGCACTCGCATCGTTACCTACCGTCTATCCCGGTTCGCGTCGCTACGCCACCGACCCTATGAGGAGCCCCGCGCCGGCCCGCGTGGGCCTCCGGGCAGCGGTCCGGTCCCAGTCCGACCCGGTTCCGCCGGTCCGCATTCCCGGCCGGCGATCTTCGGCGCTCCCGAAGCCGCCGCGGTGGCCAGCCGCGAACCGCCCCGCTGACCATGGAAGAATGGGCGCGCTTGACCGTTTTGTGGTGTTCGCGCCGAAGGGGGCTCACCCCCCGGGGCCTGGGGTCGGCCGGATGCACAGCCAGTTCGTCACCAAGGTGAGGAGAGGCTATGCAGGAGAACGACGGGTCCGGCACCTGCCCGGAGCTCGCCGCGGACGGCACCCAGGAAGACCGCACCCAGGAAATGGCGGCGGACGGACGCATCCGGCCCGCGGCGGCGCGCGGGCCGCGCACGCGGCCTCGCCGGCGCTGGTCGAGGCATGGTGGCGGGGCCCGGCTGGGGCTGAGCGCCGTCATCGCCGCGACCGCCATCGCAGTCGCGGGATGCCTGCCCAGCGCCGGGACACCCGGTGCGTCGGGCCCGGGTACGACGATCGCCCCCGGCGGTCCGGGAACCGTGCCGACGGCGTCCGGCGCCTCGCGGCCCCCGACCGCGTCGGCTCCGGCGGCCACGGGCTCATCGTCGCCGTCCGGGCCCGCCTCGTCCTCGTCGTCCCCGACCGCATCGGTGAGACCGACCACCGCGGCGCCGAGCTCGTCCGCCGCCCCGCCACCCCCGCCCCCCGCCGCGGGCTCGGGCAAGAGGGGCATCAGCATCTGGGACTTCGGTGGCCTGCAGAAGGCGCTGAACGATGTGGGAGTGACCTGGTACTACAACTGGGCGGCGACTCCGCGAAGCGCGACGGCACCGCCCGGAGCCCAGTTCGTGCCCATGATCTGGGGCGCGGGGTCGGTCAACGCGGCAACCCTCGGGCAGGCCTCCGCCCAGGGTGACACCCTGCTGGGCTTCAACGAGCCGGACCTGGGCGGCCAGGCGAACATGACGGTCGACGCGGCGCTGAACCTCTGGCCGCAGCTGCAGGCGACCGGCAAGCGGCTCGGCAGCCCGGCCGTGGCCTACGGCGGGGCCGACCAGGGCGGCTGGCTGGACCGGTTCATGACCGGGGCGAAGCAGCGCGGCTACCGGGTCGACTTCATCACGCTGCACTGGTATGGCGGGGACTTCAACACGTCCCGCGCGGTCGACCAGCTAAGGACATATCTGCAGGCCGTCTACAACCGATACCGCCTGCCGATCTGGCTGACCGAGTACGCGTTGATGGATTTCTCCACTGGCACCGCCAAAGCACCCTCGACACAGCAGCAGGCGGATTTCGTGACCGCCTCGACCACGATGCTGGAAAGTCTTCCGTTCCTGAGCCGGTATGCCTGGTTCGCCCTCCCGGCGACGCCGGGCAGCCTCACCGGCCTGTACGACGAACAGGGCAACCCGAACGCGGCCGGGCTCGCCTACCGCCGGGCCGGTTCCACCGGGTAGCCCAAGCGAGCGGCCCACACCACACGTCACTCCCCGCGCTCCGCCGGGTCGCGGGGACCCACCCGGCCACGGTCGCGATGAGTTCCGGCGCCCAGCGGGGTCGAACGGTTATGGAAGCGACCAACCTTGCCACCCTGTACGACCTGCCCGCGCTCGACTGGTCCGGGATCACGGCCCGGCTCGACGCGGGCCTGAGCCAGGCCCCGGGCACGGGCGGCCCGGACCGCCACACCTCCTGGCTGGTGACGATCAACCCGGACGGAAGTCCGCACGCCACCGGCATCGGCGCCCTGTGGGTCGACGGCTGCTTCTGGTTCGAGACCGGCCGGGACACCCGCAAGGGGCGCAACCTCGCTCGCGACCCGCGTTGCGCGCTCAGCGTGGCCGCTCGGGAGTTCGATCTCACCGTGGAGGGCGAGGCCGATCTGGTCACCGACCCGGGCACGGTCGCCGACCTCGCGGCGCGCTGGGCCGCGAATGGCTGGCCGGCCCGGGTCGACGACACGGGCCTGGCGCTCACGGCCGAGTTCAGCGCGCCCTCGGCCGGGTCGCCCCCCTGGCACGTGTACCGCCTGCGGCCGCGCGCGGCGACCGCGCTGGCCACCGTCGATCCCGGAGGCGCGACGCGGTGGCGGTTCTAGCCACACCGCCGCGGGAACGCCGTCGCCCGCGTCGTCACCGCCCGGGCGAGCGGGCTGCGAGATCGACACCGAGATCAGGCCAACCGCCAGGAGCGTCACCGCCGGGACGTTGCGTGGTCCGCGGAAGGCCGCGAGCAGGATGACCAGCACCATCTCCAGGGCCAGCATGACGACATGTCGGTTCTTCCATCACCGAAGCCGCGCACGGGCTTCGGCGAGCAGGTCGCACTGCCGGCGCCAGTCGCCGCCCGCGAATCCCATGACGAGGTGCCGTGCGCCAGCGGCGTGATAAGCCGCCAGGCGCTCGGCCGCCTCGTCCGGGCTGCCCGTGATCGGGATCGTCGTCGCCCGGTCGGGCGGGATCTCGTAGGCCTGGCTCAGCCTGGCGGCGATCTCGTCCCGGGTCGGGAGCCCGGCGCCGTTGCCGAGCGCGCCGGTCGCACCGACGGCGATCGTGGGCACTCGCCGACCCAGCTCGACGCAGAGCTCGCCGAGACGGCCGGCGCCGGACAGGACGTCGGCGGCCGGCACGACGGAGGGAAACCATCCGTCCCCCAGCCGGGCGGCGCGGCGGATCGCGGCCGCGGAGGCGTTGCCGACCCAGAAGGGCGGTCGCGTGACCGCGGCGTCGAGGGCCACCTCGGGCTGCCCCTGCTCGTCCACGAGCTGAACGGGCCCGCCGGCCAGCAGCCTCGGCAGGAGTTCCAGCGCCGTGTCCGTGCGCCGGCCACGCTGCTCGTAGGGCACCCCGGCCGCGGCCCACTGGTCGGGGCCGCCGCCCGAGCCGACGCCGAGGACCAGCCGACCCTGTGAAAGGTGCTGCAGGCTGGCGATCTGCTTCGCGGCCCAGGCGATCGGCCGGATCGCCGGGATGAGGACCGAGGCGCCGACCCGGACCCGCTCGGTGGCCGTCGCCGCCGCGGCGAGCGCGATCGCGCAGTCCAGCGTGGCCACGCCGACCGCGAGGTGGTCGCCATGCCACACACCGTCCAGCCCGGCGCCCTCGGCGTACCGCGCTGCGGCGGGGATCCGCAGGGCCTCCCGCTGCTGGACGGCGACCGACGGAAGGATGACGCCGATTTCCAGATCGATCACGGACGTTCCTTTCCTGTGTCTCGGGTCAGCCGACGAGCAGGACGACCTTGCCGCGTCCATGGCCGGTCTCGACGTCGCGGTGCGCGTCGGCCGCGCGTTCCAGGGGGAAGGTGCGCCGGACCTCGGCGTCGATCGGTCCGGGACCGTCCTCGACGGCCAGCCCGACGCTGGCCCGGGCCCAGCAGCGCCGGCCGCCGATGGCCGCCGGGTCACCCCGCGGCACGATCGCCGCCGTCAGACGGTGTCGAGCGTGACCTCCACGTTGCCCTTGATCGCGTTCGAGTAGGGGCACACCTGGTGTGCCTTGTGGACGAGCGCCGCCGTGGTCTCACGGTCGAGGTTGGGCGCGTGCACGACGATCTCGACGGCCAGGCCGAAGCCGCCCTGCGACAGAGCTCCGATGGACACGCTGGTGGAGACCTCGGAGCCGGTCAGGTCGGCCGATTCCGCGTTGCCGACGAGCTTGAGGGCCGAGTGGAAGCAGGCCGCGTAGCCCGCGGCGAACAGCTGTTCGGGGTTGGTCGCGCCACCGGGGCCGCCCATCTCCTTGGGGATCCGGACGTCAAGCGCAAGTAGTCCGTCGTCACTCTCGGTGTGGCCGTTGCGGCCGTCGCCCGATGCGGTGGCCGTGGCGGTGTAAAGGGCGTCCATCAGGTCCAGCTCCTCTCCAGATCTATCGTTTGCGATAATATTGCGCGCAATCTAACCGCGCAAGAGGAACCTGCTACCGTTTGACCATGGCGGGTCGCCTACCCCAGCTCGAACTCACGAACCAGCTCTGCTTCGCGCTGTACAGCGCCAGCCGCGCCTCGATCCGCGCCTACGGCCCGCTCCTCGCCGAGCTCGGGCTCACCTACCCGCAGTACCTGACGATGCTCGTGCTCTGGGAAGCGCCCGAGCCACTCACAGTCGGTGACATCGGGGCGCGGCTACACCTCGACAGCGGCACCCTCACCCCACTGCTCAAGCGGCTGGAAGACCTCGGTCTGGCCGACCGGACCCGCGATCCGGCGGACGAACGCCGCGTCCTCATCACCCTGACCGAGGCGGGACAGGCGATGCGCGCGAAGGCCGCCGGCATACCCGAGCGCATCTTCCCGCGGTATGGCATCGACGTGGCGACCGCTCAGCGGCTCATCCGGGAGCTGACGGAGATCACCGACTCGCTGACGCACCCAGGTAGGACAGGACGCCGCAGGTGAGGCTCGGCCCACGATCGCCAGACAGATATGCCGGCCGCCGTCATGGACCTTCTTGTCCGTGGGACGTGGTCGTCACGGACGCCACTCCGGCCGGCGGGTCGAAGTAGAACACTTCTTCTCGGGTGATCGCACCGTCGGCGACCGTGTAAAGGCACATCTTCGCCGCCGTATTCCGGCGTCCGGTCGGTAGGTGGGTCTCATCGAAGGAGAATTGGACAGCGAACCTTTCACCATCGAGGAACGGCCCATCGACCTCGACGCCATGGATTCGCAGGTCATGGTTGAGCCGTTCGCTGTTCGCCATGATCTCGGCGAGCCCGCGTAGTTCCCGGCGCTCACCGCCGGTTTCCAACGGCGCGGCCCGCACCACATCAGGGGACATCAGCCGCAGGGCGACGTCCATCCGTCCTTGCCGAAACGCCGAAACATAGCTCTCGGCGATATCCGTCATCGATGTCGGCCGCAGGTCGTCCACGTGGTCGCTCGCCCACTGCTCGAAGGTGCGGGCCGGCGCCCCGGTGATCTCCTCGACCGCCCCGGTCACCGGTTCGGGCGTGTCGACCAGGGAGGCCCAGTAGCTCAGCGCCGCGTCCGCGAAGTCCTCGTCAGCCCAGGTCAGCATCGAGGCGCGAGCCTCGTCGGGGGTGATCTCCTCGACTCGCGCAGGCTGGCCGGCGACCTCGCCGAGAACGCGCACCTGCTCCGCCTGGGTGATGGCCGCGGGACCGGTGACCAGATACGCGGCCCCCTCATGCCCTTCCTCGGTCAGCGCCCGCACGGCTACCTCGGCGACGTCCTTTTCGTGGATCAGCGACCTGGCCGCGCGTGGATACGGGACGCGGACGGGCTCGCCGGCACGGACGGCCCCGGCCCAGGCGAGGGTGTTGGTGGCCAGCCCGCTGGCCCGCAGGAACGTCCAGTCGAGGTTGGTACGCCGGATGGCGGCCTCGATCTGGCCCCAGACCCCGTTCTCCGCCGGCGCGCGGTCGTCGCGCACGTTGGCCGCCGAGACGTAGACGACGCGGCGGGCGTGGCGGGCGATGGCGTCGACGACCGCGGGCGCGCCATCCGCCGTCAGGAACGGCCACGGCAGAAAGACCCCGTCCACGTCGGCGAGCGCATGTTCGAGGGTGGCCGGGGCGGTCAGGTCACCGACAACGGTTTCGACGCCGGCCGGAAACCGGCCCGCGGCCGGAGACCTGGACATCGCTGCGACGGCGGCACCGCGGGCATGGAGTCCGGCCACGACGTGGCGGCCGATGTTGCCGGTGGCGCCGATAACGAGGATCTTGTTGGAGTCCGTCATGGCACCAGGCTCGAACCTCAACCAAACTTCAAGTCAAGCGCCGGCCTCCGCCGGCGCAGGACCGCGACCGGACGCCGCGGTCGTCGGCACGCCGCCGCCGTAGGTTGGCCGAAGGTGTCGTTCGCAGCGCCATCGCGGTCCGCAGGCCTTCGTCGGTGGAGTCGGGCGGCAGTCGGATATCCAGGATCACGACGTCGGGACGGCTGCTCGCGACCGCGGCAGAAACCTTCTCCGATTCGCGGGCAAACCAGCCGCCTCGACCTGCTGATCCCGCCGCGAGGCGGCGCGGGAGCACGCCAGCCTCGACATGTCACGCCCGGTCTCGGCTCCGTCGTGAATGCGGCCGGGTCATGGTTGGTCATCGGCGCGTTCATGCCCGCCTTCGACGACCGCCGCCAGGCGAGACAGCATCCCGCGCCAGCCAAGCGCGGTCTGCTCCGCTTCCTCAGGCGCTACGCCGTCGTCCAGGAGCTTCACCCGGCAGCCGCCGGCCGTCGCGCTGACGGTGAAGTCATGGGCTCGGCCACTCGTTCCCGAGGCGGCGCCGAAACGGAAACGCCACGGCGGTGACCATTCGACGATCGGCATCGTGCCGGAGGCGCCCGGCGCGAACGTCAGGGTCACCGACCCCGCCGCTCCGGGCTCCACACTCGCCGCCACGAACCACGCGGAAAGCCCGGGGCCGGTGGCGATCCATTCCCAGACCTCGTCCGGCGACGCGGACACCTCCACGGACTCCTCGATACCGACCATGGACGTCAGGGCCCTCCTCGGTGTGCCGCGTTGGCGTGAACCCGCCGGGGCCGACCGTATATCGGCGCCGCCCCGCACGGAGATTCGCCCTCGGATGAAGGCAACATGGCGCCTGGAAGGCCGGCGCGACGCGGCGACGGTGTCAGGTGGCGGCCACCAGGATGTCCTCTCCGCTTGACGGGCGGAGGCCGTCGGACCGGTCGGCGAAATAACGCTCGGCGAGCATGGACCCCGCAACATGCTGGGCTTTCTTGAAACCGGCCTCGCGGGCCAGTGCCAGCATGCCGTCCGGGGCATAGAAGCTCATGAACGGTGTTCCGGATCCTTGCGCGCCTTTTTTCGACGCCTCGAGTCCGGGGCGATCGGCCTCGTCGACGAGGTCGATGGCAGCAGGAACGTCATGGCGAGGGTCGAACCGGGGGCGAGCGCGGCGATCTGGCGCAGGGTCGCCGCGGTGGCCTGCCTGGTGAGGTACATGGTGACGCCGGTGGAGACGACGACCGCCGGCCGGCCGGGATCGAAGCCGGCGACCGACAGCTGCCTGAGCCAGTCCCCGTCCACCTCGAAGTCGACCGGCACCAGCCGCAGCCAGTCGGGGATGCCGTAGCCCGGCCGGTCGGCGGCGTTAGGCGCGAGCGGGCTGGTCGTCCAGCTCTGGAGCCAGGACGGCGGCGAGCAGGCCGGGGAATCGCGCCTCGAGATCTTCGTGGCGGATCGTGACGACTCGGCGGCGCCCCTCCACGGTGGTCGAGGTGAGGCCCGCCTCGCGCAGCACCCGGTAGTGGTGGGAGATCGTCGGCGCGCCGACCTCGATCCCGTCGGCGACGACGGCACAGTCGTGCGCGCCCGGTCGCGCGTACATCGCCCGCATCAGCGTGAGCCGAACCGGATCGGCCAACGCCGCCAGGATCGTGATCAGGTCGAGCGAGTCACGGCTTGGCTGCGGAAGCTGTCGAGGCACGGTCGGCCGCCCCGTTCAGCTGCTCGGTCGGCCGATGCGCCGACCCAAATACTTTGACACCCGTCGAACGTTACCCCTAGCCTCACGTTGTGACGATTCGACAAGCATCGAATGAAAGTGCCGTCGCGCCCGCCGACGGGCTGCGTGGCTGGCAGCTCGGCGTGCTGGCGGCCGGCACCTTCGTACTGGGCGTCGACGGGTTCGTGCTGAGCGGCCTGCTCCCTGGGATCGCCACCGACCTGTCCGTGAGCGTGTCCACGGCGGGCCAGCTCACCACGATCTTCTCGATCACCTACGCGCTGGGGTCGCCGATCATCGCGACCCTCACGGGACGCTGGGACCGGCGCGTCCTGCTCGGTGGCGGGCTCGCGCTGTTCCTGCTCGGCATGGCGGGCCAGGCGCTCGCCACCTCGTTCGCCGTCATGGCCGCCGGCCGGGTCGTCGCGGCCGTCGGCGCCGCCGCCTTCCAGTCCAACGCCTACGTCATGGCCGGCCTGCTGGCCAGCGAGCAGCGCCGTGGCCGCGCGCTGGCCGCCGTCACCGCGGGGACCTCGCTGTCGACGGTGCTGGGAGTCCCGTTCGGCGTCCTGATCGGGCAGTGGTGGGGATGGCGGGTGGTGCTCTGGACGATCGCGGCGCTCGCGGCGCTTACCGCGGTCGCCGTGCCGAGACTGCCGAGGGCGCATGTCCCGCCGACGTCGATGCGCACTCGGCTGGGTGTGCTGACGCGGCCCGCGGTGCTCGCGGTCCTGGCCGCGACGGTCGCCGTGGTCGCACCGGCGTTCGTGCTGATCTCCTACCTTCCCGCGGTGCTCGGCGGGTCCGGCACGGGTGGCCGGCTGGTGATCGTCCTGCTGGCGTCCGGGCTGGGCGCCGTCCTCGGCAACCGGCTGGTGGGAAACCTGGTCGACAGTCGCGGCGCGCTGCCGGTGCTGCTGGTCGGCGTCGGCGGGGTCGCCGTGTTCGACGGCCTGCTGGTGCCGGCGCATTCCTGGTACGTCCCGGCGCTGGCCCTTGTCTTCGCCGTCGGGGCCTTCGGCGGACTGACCATCACGCCGCAGCAGCACAGGCTGTTCGTCGTCGCCCCGGATGTCGCCACCGTCGCGCTCGGCCTCAACGGGTCCGCGATCTACCTCGGCGCGGCCCTCGGCGCGGCCCTCGGTGGCGTGACCCTCGATGTGGCCGGCGCCTCGGCGATACCGGCCGCGGCGGCCCTGCTCGCCGCGGTGGCATTCCTGCTCGTCGCCGCCACCGCCCCGGAGCGGCGGGCGCGAGCCGCCCAGGGCCTCGGGGCGGAGCCGGCCGGACCGACCGTGGCCGCGCGCCCGGCCAGGCTTCCGTAAAACCGGCCAGGCGGCCGTGAAACCGAACAGGCGTCCGTGAAACGGTCGGACGTCCGTGAAACCGTGCTGAGGTCACGGTGAAACCGGTCGCCCACAGAGTCGTTCCCAAGGGCCGGTCATCAGAGAACGGCCCGGAAGGAGCAACTCGATGACAGCCGCGGTCAACGCGCATGGTCTGGTCAAGGCGTTCGGCGACGTCCGAGCCGTCGACGGCATCGACCTTGACATCGGTGAGGGCGAGATCTTCGGCGTGCTCGGCCCCAACGGGGCCGGTAAGACGACGATGCTGAAGATGCTGGCGACGCTACTCAAGATCGACGAGGGCGAGGCGTCCATCTTCGGCGTCGACGTCCGCCGGGAGCCGCACCGGGTGCGGCAGCTGATCGGCGTCACCGGCCAGTACGCCTCCGTCGACGAGAACCTCACCGCCACCGAGAACCTGTGGATGTTCGGGCGCCTGCAGGGCCTGAGCTCGCGCCGGTCCCGGGACACCGCCGCCCAGCTGCTCGAGCAGTTCGGTCTCACGGACGCCGCGGACAAGCGGATCGCGCAGTTCTCAGGCGGGATGCGGCGACGGCTCGACCTGGCCGCGAGCCTGATCACCCGGCCTCCGCTGATCTTCCTCGACGAGCCGACCACCGGCCTCGACCCCCGCACACGCGGGCAGATGTGGGAGACCATCCGCGACCTGGTCGCCAGCGGGTGCACCGTCCTGCTGACCACGCAGTACCTCGACGAGGCCGACCAGCTCGCCGGCCGGATCGCGGTGATCGACCGCGGCCGCAAGGTGGCCGAGGGCACCCCGGACGAGCTGAAGACCTCGGTGGGCAACCTGACGCTGCAGCTGCGCCTGGCCCCGGGCGCGGACTTCTCCCTGGCCGCGGACGTGGTGCGCCGCCAGCTCGGCGAGGAGCCGGTCCTCACCCCGGAGTCCGGGCAGCTCAACGTCGCGCTCGAGACGGCCGACCGGGTGGCCGACGTGCTGATCGGGCTGCGCCAGGCCGGCGTCCACATCGCCTCGGTGGGCGTCGACAAGCCGACGCTCGACGAGGTCTTCCTCGCGCTCACCGGCCACGACACCGCCGAGGACGAGAGCGAGCAGCCGGACGCGACCGTGCCCGGACCGATGCGCAAGGAGATCCCACAGGAGGTGGCCCGATGACCACGATCACCATCGACTCCCGCGCGGCGGTCGCCCGCGCCCAGAGCCGGCCCAGCCCGGCGGACACGTTCCGCCAGATCATGACCATGGCCTGGCGCGCCACCAAGAAGATGCGCCGCAACCCGGAGCAGTTCTTCGACGTGACCCTGCAGCCGATCCTGTTCACGGCGATGTTCGCCTACATCTTCGGCGGGGCGATCTCCGGCAGCGTGAAGAGCTATCTGCCGCTGATGATCCCCGGCATCCTCGCGCAGACGGTCCTGACGACCAGCATGGCCACCGGCACGCAGCTGCGCGAGGACATCGACAAGGGCGTCTTCGACCGGTTCCGGTCGCTGCCGATGGCCCGGATCGCTCCGCTGGCGGGGCCGATGGTCGCCGACCTGCTCCGCTACACGATCGCGGCGACGATCACCTTCGGCATGGGCCTCGCGCTCGGCTACCGGCCCGGCGGCGGCGTGCTCGGCGTGGTCGGCGCGATCCTGCTCGCGGTCATCACCGGCTGGTCGCTGGCCTGGGTGTTCACCTGCCTCGGCACCGTCGCGCGCAGCGCCCAGAGCGTCCAGGGCATCTCCATGATGATCATGTTCCCGTTGACGTTCCTGTCGAACGCGTTCGTGCCCGTCGACACCCTGCCGGGCTGGCTGGCCGCGTTCGTCAAGGTCAACCCGGTGTCCCACCTGGTCTCCGCCGACCGGGACCTGGCCAACCACGCCCACGTGTCCGTTGAGGCGGGCTGGACGCTGGTCGCCTGTGTGATCGTCATCGCGGTGTTCGCGCCGCTGTCCGTCAAGCTCTACAAGCGGCACCTCTAGAGGACCGAGGGTGCGCGGCAACGCCCCGCTCTCGCGGACCCCGCGGACGCCCCCGCCGGAGTCACGGGAGGCGATGGTGGTGGCGGTGGTGGCGGGCTCAGCCGGCCTGGCCGACGAGGCGACGTGCCTCGCCGGTCAGGTCGGGCCCACGCCGGACGCCGTACTCGGCGCGCAGCTCGGCGATCCGGCCGGGCTCGCGCTCCTCGGCGCAGGACGCGATCTTCTCCCAGGACATCGTCGGAATGGTCCGGCTGTACGCGAACCGCTCGGCCAGCACCAGCAGCCGCACCGCCTCGGCCGGTGGCATCGCGGACCGCAGCAGACCCCATACCCCCAGCGCGAACAGCGCCATGCCGCACACCGGGTAGTCGAGGTAGGGGTCGACCAGGCCCAGGACGCGCTCCGTCCGGGCCAGGCACCCGCGGAACACCTCCGCCCCCTCGGCGATCTCCTCGCCCGTGCCGTGGTACGCGAGCGCGGTCAGCAGGCTGGCGTCGGCGAACATCAGCCAGGGCTCCACGCCGGTCGGCCGCTGACCCGGAAAGACGAAGGCGCGCATGCGCGTGGAGGCCCGCCGGAACGCCGCGAGCCCGGCGGCCACGTCGCCCCGCGCGAGCGCGACCTCCCCCGCGACCGTCCCGAGCGCCAGCAGGCCACCGAGGACGTTGTCCGACTCCAGGAGCCGGTTCACCGTGTGGACGTGCTGGTCGGCCTCGTCGAGGCGGCCGGCGGCCACCGCGCACAGCCCGAGGACCGAGCGCAGCTGGATCTGGTCGTCGAGGGCGCCGAGCCGTTCGAGCACCGGCAGCGCGGCCTGCGCGTGCGGGCGGGCGATGGCAGGATGCCCCAGCTGCATGTGCAGGCCGGCGAGGTGCGCGTGCAGCATCGCCACGGCCCACGGGCCCTCGGCCGTCTCCCGCACCAGCGCAAGCGCCCGCTCGGCCGCGTCGATCGCGGCCGCCGGGTCGCCGGCGTTCTCCAGAAGGTAGCTGCGCCACTGCAGCGCGGCGATCGCGACGGACGGATCCGGGGAGGCGACGAACTCGTCCAGCCGCACATCCAGGCGGGGTTCGGCGTCGGGCCGATCCGGGTCGAAGGCCAGCAGCACCGTCGCCATGGCGTTGATCCGCGGGTCGCCGCGGTCGTCCGTCCCGAGCCGGACGAGCAGTTCACGGACCGGCCTGGCCCGGTCCCCCGGCGTCCCGATCATCGCGTTCTGCAGCACGATCACCATGGCCGCCCGGGTCTTGTCGGCCAGCTCGTCCGGTGGTTGCCAGCCGGCCACCACCTCCGCGACGGTACCGGCCAGCGTGGCCACCCTCGCGTGATCGCCACGCAACGACCACAGCCCGCCCAGGCCGCGCAGCACCTCGACGACGACCTCCCGGTCGGCGTGGGCGAGCGCGTGGCGCAGTACATCCGCGAGGTTCGCCTCCTCCTCGCCGAGCGCGTCGATGCCGGCGAACTGGTCCGGCCCGAACAGCAGCTCCGCCGCGCCGGCGGCGTAGCGGATCGCCCACTCCCGCCGCGCCAGCAGCGCCTGCTCCTCCTCGCCGGCCTGGGTGAGCCTCATCCGGCCGAACTCGCGCACCGTCTCCAGCATCCGGTAGCGGACGCCGGCGCTCGTCTCGGCGACCGTCAGCAGCGACTGGTCGACCAGCGCCTGCACCGCGCCGAACGCGTCCTCGCCGAGCACCTCCTCGGCCGCGGCCAGCGTCACTCCGCCCTGGAAGACCGCCAGCCAGCGCAGCGCGCGGCGTTCCGGGTCGGTCAGCAGGTTCCACGACCAGTCGATGACGGCGAGCAGGGTCTGGTGCCGGTCCGGGGCGTTCCTGACCCCGCCGCGCAGCAGGGCGAACCGGTTCTCCAGCCGCCGGCTGATCTCCTCGACGGACATCATGCGGGCCTTGGCGGCGGCGAGCTCGATGGCCAGCGGGAGGCCGTCCAGGCGGGTCACGATGTCGGTCACGGCCTCGTCGGGAAGCTGGACGTCGGGCCGGGCCGCGACGGCTCGCTGCCGGAAGAGCTCGCCGGACTCGGTCTCGCGCAGCGAGCCGAGCGGGTAGACGCGTTCCGCGCTGATCGCGAGCGGCGCGCGCGACGTGGTGACCACGCGCAGGTCGCTGGTGGTGGCGACGAGGAA
The DNA here is from genome assembly GCF_001854805.1 of Pseudofrankia coriaricola. Classification (GTDB taxonomy): domain Bacteria; phylum Actinomycetota; class Actinomycetes; order Frankiales; family Frankiaceae; genus Pseudofrankia. The sequence continues at coordinate 16,728 of NZ_MBLO01000114.1, read as the reverse complement.
CGCGACCAGGTCGGCCACGGCGTCGACGAGATGCTCGCAGTTGTCGAGGATCAGCAGGCTCGGCGCCGCGCTGAGGTGCTGGGCGATCCGCCCGCGCACGTCGGCGAGCTGCTGGGGTGTCAAAGTCCGGCGACCGTGCACCGAGTCGCGCACCCCCAGCGCCGAGCCGACCTCGCCGATCAGGTCCTCCGGCGAGGTGACTCCCACCAGCCCGACGAAGTGCACGACCGGCAGCTCGACGGACCGGCCGAGCACATGTGCCAGCCGGGTCTTGCCCAGCCCGCCCGGGCCGACGATCGAGACCACGCGGGCCGTGTTGACGAGCGCGGTGAGCTGCCTGAGGTCATCCGTGCGCCCGATCAACGCGCTCGTGTCGTAGTGCAGGCCCGCGCGCACCGGCTCGTCGAGGCGGAGCAGCTCCTGGTGCACCCGCTCGAGCCCGGAGCCAGGGCTGACGCCGAGCCGCTCGCGAAGCTCGGCCCGGTATCTCTCGTACCGGTCGAGCGCCGCGCCCGCGCCCCGCACCGCCGCCTCGCTTCGCAGCAGGCAGACGAGCACCGCCTCGTCCGAGGGATCTCGGTCGAACGCCTCACCCAGGCGCGGCAGCGCGGACGTGTGCTCTCCGCTCAGGCTCAGCGCGCGGCCCAGCAGCCCGGCGAGCTCCGCCCGGTGCGCCGAGGCGCCCCGGCGCAGCTCCGCCAGCGGGTGGTCGTCCCCGTCCTGGGCCGCCGTCCGCGCCTCCGTCAGCGCCATGGCCTCGGTCGCGACCGCGCGGGCCGCGAGCACGTCGCCGGCCGCGAGCAGGCGCCGTGCGCGCAGAGTCAGGTCTCGCAGCCGTAACGCGTCCACCTGGTCGACGGGGACGCCGAGCCGGTAACCGTCGCCGTCCCGGACGACGGCGTCCGGGCCGCACTGGGCGCGCGTCCGCGAGATCAGGACCTGCAGCGCCTTGCCGGCGTTTCCCGGGCCGTTCTCGCCCCAGACCGCCTCGGCCAGCCGGTCGCTCGGCACCGCCTGGCCGCCGCCGACGACCAGGGCGGCCAGCAACGCCTGCGGGCGCTCGCCGACCACCGGCTGACCGCGCCAGCGCACGCGGTCGAGGACGGTCAGGACGATCGGCACCCGCTCAGTCTAGGGAGGGCCAGATCAGCCGGAGGCCTTGTCAGCTCCCCCAGATCCTCGCTGGCACCGACATCGGGCGCCGCCAGCAGCGGCGCCGGTCAGGCGGTGGGGACCGAGGCGTGCCCGTCGAGCTGGGCGAAGTAGGCGGCCATCGCGTCGGTGTGCGTGGGGAACACGAGCGGCCGCGGCTCTGTGAGCACCAGCCACTCCGTGGTCTCGTCCGTGGCGGTCACCGGCGGCAGCTCGGCCCACGGCCGCTCCGGCAACAGGCCGAACACCAGCAGGACCCCGCCGTCCCGGCCGCTGTGCACGTCGAACAGCCGCACGTCGGCCGCGTCCGCGAGGATTCCGGTCTCCTCACGCAGCTCCCGGACCGTGGACTCCCGCCAGACCTCGCCGACCTCCATGAAGCCGCCGGGCAGCCCCAGCTCACCACGACCGGGGTCGATGTCGCGGCGTACCACCACCAGACCGCGCCCACCCTCGGGCATGACGACGGGCAGCAGCGCCACCGCGACCGGAGTCGGATTGCGCCACGTCGTCTCACCGCAGGCGGCGCACACCCGTGGCCACGTCGCGTCGGGCCCATACCTCGTACCACAGTACGAGCAGAACGAATTCTGCATGGGCCCCGACCATAATCGGTCCACCCTGGATGCCGCGACCGGCGACGGAGCAGCCCGACGGCGAGAGCGCTCGCCGGTGCGCCGCACAGCCGCCCCCAAGGGCGCACCCAGGTCACCGAATGTGCTCTAGCACACCCTTTCCGTCATGTGGCATAACGCATAGTGGTGACGACGTTGAGGGGAATGTCATAGCCTGACATTGGCTTTCGGGCGGCGGTGCCCTCCAGGTGGGCAGCGGGCCCTTGAGGCGACTGGACACGTCCGGGAGGTCCGATGACCGCGCCGCTGCTTCCCTCTCAGCCGTTTCAGTTGCCCCCGCCCTCGGGCCAGCCGCGGGACGGCGCTCGCCCGGCGCCGGGCCCGCGGGCCGGCGGCGCCGGGGACTCGGGCAGACCGGAGGACGCCGGGGAGGGCTCCAGCGAAGGCAGGGTCGCGTTCGTCCTGCAGGGCGGGGGCAGTCTCGCCGCGGCCCAGGTCGGCATGCTGCGGGCGTTGACCGAGGCGGGCATCGTCCCGGACCTCGTCGTGGGCGCCTCGGCCGGCGCGCTCAACGCCGTCGCGTACGCCAGTGACCCCACCGTCGAGGGCATCGAACGGCTCGCCGGAGTATGGGCATCGATGCGTCGCAAGGACGTGGCGCCACTGTCCCCCCGCGCGTTGGTGGGTGGCCTGATCGGCCGGCAGGACGGGCTGGCCTCCAGCACCGGGCTGCGCCACCTGCTGGAAAGCGGGCTGGTGGTGTCCCAGCTGGAGCAGACGGTCATCCCGGCCCACGTCGTCACCACCGACCTGGCGACCGGGCACCCGGTCGTGCTCTCGAACGGCGACGCCGTCGAGGCCCTGCTGGCGACCTCGGCCTACCCGGGTGTCTTCCCCCCGGTCACCATCGAGGGGCGACGGCTCATCGACGGCGGCGTGAGCGCCGACACGCCGGTCCGGCAGGCCGAGAGCCTGGGGGCGACGACGACCTACGTGCTGCCCTCGGTCGGCCCGACCCCGAGCGCCGCCACCCCCGAGCTCGTCCCGCGCGGGGCGTTCGCGCTGGCGCTGCGCGCGGTCAACCAGATCCTCGGCAACGCCGCCTGGGCCGACATGTCCGCCGTCCGCGGGACCGTGTACCTGCTGCCCACACCCGGCTCGGCGACCGTGAACCCGTTCGACTTCCGCGGCACCCGGAACCTGATCGCGGGCGGCTACCGGCTCACCGTGGACTGGCTGCGTGATCCGGCACCGGTCCCGGCGCCGTCTCCGGCCCCATCGCCGGCCTGGCTCCGCCGCACGATCACGGCGCCAGCGCCCGGACTGGCCTGACGGCCACGGCCACCGCGGCCGCCATGGATGCCTGGTGCCGCTTCAGCGAACGTTCGCCCCGCGGCCTGCTCCAGCAGGTCAACGATCAGTCAGACGCTACGCGTCACCGAACTTGACGCGGCCGGGCCGCTGCCTCGTCGTCAACGTGGAATACCCGGGGCTCAGCTGCGTCATCGCCGGTCCCTGGCCGAATCACCGGCCGCTGGCCGACGCGGCCTGGCCGACGCGGCCTGGCCGGCGATGTCGCGCCGGGAGGAGCCGAGGCGGGCGGGGCCATGGAGGTGTTGCGGCCAGACGGCGCGGCGAACTCGCGGCGAACTCGTTGAAGGGGCGCCGTCGCATTGAGCCAAGGCCGGCATCGCGGATTTGGGCTGATTCCTCGGTCCGCTCGTTCTCCCGCCGCGCCTCTGCGCCGCAGGCTACGCACACCGCCCCGTCGGATCTCGGTCGCCTCAGCGGCGCGTCAACGCCTGAACTGTTTCGGAATGCCCGCTCCGGAGCCCACCGCGGACCGGGCAGCCGCATTCCGGGCGCGCGGGATGTGACGCGACGGACGCGACGGACAGACCCGCGACCAGCGCTTCGGCGGTGCGCGGGGCCGAACGGGAGGTATCGGATGGACGGCCTCGCCGCCGGGCCGCCGATCCGCGGTGTTTACCCCCGATGCTCCCGGGTACCGCAGCGGACGTAGCAGGCGAAACGTAACAGGCAGGCAGTGATCATACGGAGGTTGCGCCGTGTCGGCATTGGGATGGACCATTCTGGCGCTCTGTGTGATTGCGCTGGCTGCGGTCGCGCTCGTGTTCGTCCACCGTATCGGCCGGCCCGGAGGCGGAACGCATATGCTGCGCCGCCGGTTCGGCCCGGAATACGACCGCGCGGTCGAGCAGAGCGGTGACCGGCGCACGGCCGAGCTCAAACTCGCGGAAATCGCGCGCCGCCGCGACGAACTCGACATCCGCCCCCTCGACGACCGCGAGCGCGCCGGCTACGTCGCCCGCTGGGACGGGCTGCAGAGCCAGTTCGTGGACGACCCGGCCGAGGCCACCCGGCAGGCGGACCTGCTCATCGCGGACGTAATGCGGACCCGCGGCTATCCGGAGGCGGGCTTCGACGAGCGCGTCGAGCTGATCTCGGCCGACCGTCCCGAGGTCGCCGGGCCCTACCGGCAGGCTCAGGCCGCGGCGTCCAGCCAGGTCAACGGTGGGGGCACCGAGAAGCTGCGGTCGGCCTTCGTTCAGTACCGGGAGCTGTTCGCGTGGCTCGTGGACGGCTCGGAGCGGGCGAGGTTGCAACGGGCGGGCGCCGAAGACCGTGGCCGGCCCCCGGCCATGTCCGGGATTCGGCGACGCGCCGCCGTCCCGCCCGCGGCCGGGCACGAGTCCGTCCGCCGGTGGGCGAAGGAGCCGACAAGCCCCGATGCCGACGCCGGCATGGCGGGCATGCACCGCCCGCCGGCCCATGAGCCGCGCGTGCGGCCCTGAGCGAAGGAGCCGGGCGGGAACCCCCGCCAGCATGACCCCGAGGAGGACGCGATATGAGCCTGTTCGAACGACGACCATCCGCGGACGAGGCGGCGTCCCCGAACACGCCCAGGCCCGTACCGACGAACCAGCCAGTGCCCGCGGATACCACCGCGGAGCATCGGATCGTGGCCCTGGACGGGGCGATGGTGCCGACTCCGCAGGTCTCGCCCCCCGGCATTCGTGGCGCCACCGGCGACAGCCGCGCGGATGAGCCGGCGGCCGCGGGTCTCCCGGGTACCCGGGCATTCGACAAGGCGAACGCGCCTGAGGCCGGCACCGACGTGGACGACACCGGCACCGCTGCCGACACTCCTGTCGGCACCGACTCCCGCGCCCGCACCGATGCTGGCACCCCCGTCGGCGTCGGCACCGCCGCCGACACCGACACCGACTCTGCCGCCGACACCGACATCGCTGCCGACAAGGGCACCGCGGGCGACGGGCAGTCTGGAGCCTGGCGGCAGGTGCTGCTGGAGTTCGTCGACCATCCGCGGGAGGCCGTCGAGAAGGCCGATCGACTCGTCGACGACGCCGTGCGGACGCTGACCGAACGGATCAACCGTGAGCACTCGGGACTGCGGGACGCGTGGCACACGCACGGCGAAGCGTCCACGGAGGACCTGCGCCGGGCACTACGCGGCTACCGGGACTTCTTCGAGAAGGTCCTCAGCAATCGCTGAGTACCCGACCGACCGCCCGACCGTCCCATTGACCTGACGCGTCGCCATCCCACGCCCCGTCCAGGCTCGGACCACAGGTCCCGCCCGGCCGGGGCGTCGGCGTTGCATCCGCGCCGTCGAGCCGCCCTGGTTCCGTCATCGTCATCGTGCTGGCGGTCCGCTGGTAGTGCCGGGGCCTACGTAAGCTCAGGGGCAAGCCCTGTGGAGATGCCCGGTCCCGGGTAACGGCCCCTGGGAGGGGCGATGCTGGTCGTGCACGGCGTCCGCGCGGCCACCGGCGGGGTCCGGCTGTGGGCCGAGGACACGCGGCGATGGGGCCAGGCGCCGCGAGGAAGCGACGGCGGGCCGTCACCCCATCCCTTCGCGGCCCGGCCCTCGGAGCTGGCGCCGTTCGTCACCGGCGGATCCGCCGCGGCCGGGCAGCTCGCCGTGCTCCTGCCGAGCGCGGCCACGGGACCGCTGGCGTCGCCGGACCTCGCGGCCGCGGTGGCCGACGCCGCGCCTGGGCCTGGCGGGGAGGGGGCGGATGCCCACAGCCCGGTCCTCCGCCGCTGGCTGGTCGACACGATCCGCCTGGATGCCCCGCTGGCACTCGGCCCACCGCGGGAGTCGGGCGAATCGTTCCAGCTCGGGGCCTCCGCGCTGTTCCTGCTGGCCGTCGACGCGTTCGCGGCAGGTCTGGTCGACCGTGGCCGGGTCCTTCCGGCGGTCGGGTGGGACGGCGCGCAGCCGCTGGCACACTGGCGGCCGGTCCTCACCGGGCCGGACGCCGAACGGTTCGACGAACTGACCGCCGCCATGCCGCCGGCGTTCCGGGCCGCCGGCGAGGACGCCGCCGCCGGGAACGATCCGGCCGAGGCACTGGGCGCCACGCTCGACGATCTCGTGGACGCCCACGCCCGCGGCCGGCTTCGGCGGGCCCGCCTTGTGCCAAGGGCCCCGGCGGACCCGGCGGCGCCCAGGGCACGGCGCTCGCCGCTGGGCAGCGCGACGGCCGGCTGGCTGCGGGCCCTCGGCGGCGAGCCGCGCTTCACCACCGCCGCCGGCACCACCGCGGGCGCCGCGGCCGGCGAGCTCGCCGCGAAGGTCGGTGCGTGGCATTCGGGCGGCACCAGGGCGTGGCCGGTGCGGGTGTGCTTCCGGCTGGGCGAACCGGGCGCCCTGTCGAGGACGGCCCCGGGCGACGACGAGGCCTGGCGGGTCGACTTCCTGCTGCAGGCGGTCGAGGACCCCGGTGTCCAGGTGTCCGCCGGCCAGGTCTGGCGGCGTCGGCCCGCCGGGCCGGCGGCGTGGGCCACCGACGCCGAGGAGTCGCTGCTCGCCGGGCTCGGGCGGGCCGTCGCCGTGTGGCCCGGGCTCGGCCGGGCCCTGCGCGAGGCCCGTCCGACCGGAATGGACCTGACCCTCGAACAGGCACAGGAGTTCCTGGGCGTGACCGGTGCCCTCGAGCAGGAGGGCTTCGGGGTGCTCGTGCCGTCCTGGTGGACGCGGCCAGTCCGGCCGGCGCCCCGGCTCACCGTGCGCGCGGTGAATCCGGTGACGCCGATCCTGCGTGACATCACGACGGACCTCGGCCAGATCGTCGACTTCCGCTGGGCCGTCAGCCTGGGCGATGTCGAGCTCAGCCGCGCCGAGCTCGACGGCCTGGCGGCGGCCAAGGCCGAGCTCATCAAGGTCAGGGGCCGGTGGACCCGGGTGGACCCGGGCACGCTGGCCGGGCTCGACCTGGCTCGGCAGTCCGCCGGCGGCCGGATGACCGTCCGGGACGTCCTCGCCTACACGGGTCTTGGCCCCGGCTGGGACGGTGACGAGGCCTCCGGCGCGGAGGTCGAGGTGGCGGCGGACGGCTGGCTCGGCGCACTGCTCGCCGGCGCGGACCGCCAGCCGGGCGCGGGGCCGCCGCCGCTGGTCGAGCCGCCCGCCGGCCTGGGCGTGCGCCTGCGCCCCTACCAGGCGCACGGCCTGGCCTGGCTCGCCCTGCTCGACCGGCTCGGGGTCGGCGCGCTCCTCGCCGACGACATGGGCCTGGGCAAGACCATCCAGGTCCTGGCGCTGGAGCTGCTCACCCGGGGCACCGCACAGGGCGCCGCCCGCCGCGAGCCCACCCTCGTCGTCTGCCCGGTCTCGGTGCTGGGGAACTGGCTGCGAGAAGCGGAGCGGGTCGCGCCTGGCCTGGGAGTCCATATCCACCACTCGGCCCACCAGCCGCGGAACGTGGCGATGGCCGATGCCGCCGCCGGGCATGACCTGATCCTCACGACCTACACGCAGCTCGCCCGCGACGTCGACGAGTTCCGCCCGGTCGCGTGGGAGCGGCTCGTCCTGGACGAGGCACAGCAGATCAAGAACTCCGCGACCGCCCAGGCCCGCGCGGTCCGCCAGCTGACCGCCCGCCACCGGATCGCGCTGACCGGCACTCCGGTGGAGAACCGGCTCGGCGACCTCTGGTCGATCATGCACGTGGTCAACCCGGGCCTGCTCGGCTCGGCCAGCTCGTTCCGCGCCCGCTACGCGGTGCCGATCGAGCGCTACGGCGACACCGACGCGACCATCCGGCTGCGCCGGCGGATCCGCCCGGTCGTGCTGCGCCGGGTGAAGACCGACCCGTCGGTGCTGCGTGACCTGCCGGCGAAGGTGGAGCTGCGCCAGCTGTGCACGCTGACGACGGAGCAGGCGTCGCTGTACCGGGCGGTCGTCGACGACATGATGGCGCGGCTGCGGGACGCCTCGTCCCCGGTGCGCCGCAACGGCGTCGTACTCGCGGCGATGACGCGGCTCAAGCAGGTCTGCAACCATCCGGCCCACCTGCTCGGGGACGGCTCGGCGCTGCCCGGCCGGTCCGGGAAGCTCGCCCGGCTGGAGGAGGTGCTCGCGCAGGTTGTCGCGGGCGGCGAGCGAGCGCTCTGCTTCACCCAGTTCGCCCGCTTCGGCGCCATGCTCGCGCCTTACCTGTCCACCCGGCTCGGGGTCGAGGTGTCCTTCCTGCACGGCGGCCTGCGGGCCACCGAGCGGGACGCGCTCGTCGAGCGCTTCCAGACCCGGCGCGGACCGGGCGTGTTCCTGCTCTCCCTCAAGGCCGGCGGCACCGGCGTGAACCTGACCGCGGCGAACCACGTCATCCACATCGACCGCTGGTGGAACCCGGCGGTGGAGGCGCAGGCGACAGACCGTGCCCACCGCATCGGGCAGCGGCGCGACGTGTGGGTCCAGACGCTGCTGTGCATGGGCACGCTCGAGGAGCGCATCGACCGGATCCTCGCGGACAAGGCGGCGCTGGCACGGACCATCGTCGGCGGTGGGGAGAGCTGGCTGGCGTCGCTGTCCACCGACGAGCTGCGAGATCTCGTCGCACTCGCGCCCGAGGCCGTCCATGACTGACCCGGGCGCCCGCGGGGGCGGCGGAGGCCGCGGCCATCGAGGCGGGCGGGCCTGGTGGTCGTCCCGGTTCCTCGCGCTGATCGAGGGCATGAGCCTGCCCGATCCGCTGCGTGCCGGTCGCGTCCTGGTACGCACCGAGGCCGTGCTGAGCGTGCGGCGATCGGGCAACCTCGTCGTCGCGATGGTCCGCGACCAGGGCGAGGACCTGCACAAGGCCCGGCTCGCCGTCCGGACGTTCGGCGACGCCGACTGGCGCCGCGTCGAGGACGCGCTCGCGTCCGAGGCGCGGTACGCCGCCGCGCTGCTGGCCGGCTCGATGCCGGCGGGTATCGAGCCGGCCTTCGCCGCGCTCGGGCTGTCCCTCTTCCCCACCCGTGCCGACGACCTCGCGATGGACTGCACGTGCTCCGACTGGCAACGGCCATGCGCGCACCTCGTGGCGGCCTGCCACCAGCTCGCCGACACGATCGACCTCGACCCGTTCGTGCTCCTGGCGCTGCGCGGCCGGGAGCGCGACGCCCTCCTGGGGGAGATCCGACGCCTCCGCCCGCACCCCGCCGCCCGCGCGGGACGCGGCACGCGCACCTTTTCCTGGCCGGCGGGACCGGGATGGCCGCGGGCGGAACCGGGCCCGCCGGACACCCCGACGATGGCGGCGACGACGGCGACGGGCCCGGCTGACGAAGGCGCGGAGCCGCTCCCCCGGTCTGTCTCCGCGTTCTGGTCATCACCAGTCCCGGCCGATCGCCGGGGCGCCGCATCTGATCGACACGCGCCGGCGGCGCGCCCCGACATCCTGCTGGAGTTGTGCGGGCCACTGGCGGTGGAACCGTTCGGCGACCTCCGCGAGGCGCTGCGCCCCGCATACCAGCTCTTCACGGCACAGCGACGAGCGACGAGCACGCAGGACACGCCGAGAGACCCAGGCTGACCCCGCGGGTGCGGGGTGGGGAGTCAGGCCACCAAGTGGGTCAGCACGCAGCTGTACGCGCCCCCGACCCCCGACGCCAGGTCAGCGTCTACGGCGCCCTCGCCCGCAAACCCTGATCCCGCTTTCCTCCGGCCCCAGGCCCAGGGGCTCAGGCATGTTCTCGCCTTGTACGGGTTGGCGACCGCCCAGATGTCCGCGCCGCGTCGCGGGACGCCTCTGGGCCCCGGATCGCGAACAAGACTCCGCGTCTCGCCAGCTTCCTGCCCGATTTCGGGCAGGAAGCTGGCTTTGGCGCCCGACGGGCCGGCATCGTGGCCCGCATGCCCGTGTCGCTGCCCGCCGACCTCGTCGCTCACGTGGCCCAGACGACGGACCTGAGCCAGGCCGAGGCGGCCCGGGTCGTCGCCGATGTTCTCGCCTACTACGACGAGACGCCCGACTGCTGGGTCCGCCGCCGGCACCGCGAGCTGCAGCGCCAGGGACTGACCAACGACACGATCTTCGGGCAGATCGGCCGGGAGCTGGCCGACCAGCGGTTCCGGTCCGACAGCCTGACCTCGCGGCAACTGCGTCGCCTCGTCTACGGCTGAGGACCTCCCTGCTCAGGACATCTCGACGTCCACTAGCACCCCGGAAGGGGCAGATCACATGTGCGGGATCGTCGCCTACATCGGCCGCCGGCCAGCCGTCCCTCTCGTCGTCGACGGGCTGCGGCGGCTGGAATACCGCGGCTACGACTCGGCCGGTCTCGCCATTCCGGACCGCGGCGACAAAATGGCGGTGCACAAGACGGCCGGCCGGGTCGACGACCTCGCCGCGCGGCTGCCGAAACGTCTGACGGCGACGACCGCGATCGGGCATACCCGCTGGGCGACCCACGGCGTGCCCAGCGACGTCAACGCGCACCCGCATCTCGACACCGCGGGCCGGGTCGCGGTCGTGCACAACGGGATCGTCGAGAACGCCGCGGAGCTGCGTGCCCGGCTCACCGCGGAAGGCGTCGTGTTCGCCTCCGACACGGACACGGAAGTGCTCGCGCACCTGATTGCCCGAGAGTTCGCCGCGGGTGAGCGGGGACTCGCCGACGCGGTCCGGATCACGCTAGGCCACATCGCCGGTACGTACGGCATCGCCGTGCTGGACGCGACCCGGCCCGACGAGATCGTCGTCGCCCGCAACGGCAGTCCGCTGCTGCTCGGCGTCGGCGAGCGCGAGGTACTGGCCGCCTCCGACCTGTCCGCGCTGGTGACCCACACCCGCCGCGTCGTCCACCTTCAGGACGGCGACCTGGCCGTCCTGCGCGCCGGCGGCTACGAGGTACATCGCGACGGTGCGCCGGCGAGCCGGGTGCCGGAGGTCGTCGACATCGAGCCGATGGCCTACGAGCTGGGCCCACACCCGCACTGGATGCACAAGGAGATCCACGAGCAGCCCGCCGCCGTCGAACGGGCACTCACCGGCCGGATCGACGACCGGTTCGCCACTGCGCACCTCGGCGGCCTCGGCCTCTCCCCCCGGGAGACGAGGGAGATCCGCCGGGTCGTCATCCTCGGTTGTGGCTCTGCCTACCTCGCGGGCCGGCTCGGCGCGCAGCTCGTAGAGGAGATCGCCCGCATCCCCGCCTCCGCCGAGCCGGCCGCCGAGTTCCGCTACCGCAATCCGGTCATCGAGCCGGACACGCTGTACGTCGCCGTCAGCCAGTCCGGGGAGACCTACGACACGCTCTCCGCGGTCCAGGAGGTCCAGCGCAAGGGCGGCCGGGTCGTCGGCGTGGTCGGCATGGTCGGCAGCGCGATCGCCCGGGAGTGCGGCAGCGGCATCTACCTGCACGCCGGGCCGGAGGTGTCGGTGACGTCCACGAAGACCTACACGGCGACCGCGGTCGCCTTCGCGCTGCTCGCGCTTCACCTGGGCCGGGTGCGGGATCTGTCACCCGCGGACGGGCGGCGGCTGATCGCCGGGCTGCGGGCGCTGCCCGGCCAGATCGCCGAGATCCTCGCCTCCGAGAAGCAGATCCGGGAGGTCGCGGCCCGCTGGGCCTCCTACCCGGGAATGCTGTACGTCGGCCGGGTCCGCGGCGCGGTCGTGGCCTCGGAGGGCGCCCTGAAGCTCAAGGAGGTCGCGTACCTGCACGCCGAGGCCTATCCGGCGTCCGAGCTCAAGCACGGCCCGCTCGCGCTGATATCCCCCGACCGGCCCGTCGTCGCGGTCATCCCCGACGACGAGCTGCGGGACAAGAACCTGGGGACGGTCGCCGAGGTGAAGGCACGCGACGGCCGGGTCCTCGCCGTCGGCCATGACCCCGAGCTGAAGGCGGCCGCCGACGAGGTGCTCGTCGTCCCTCGGAACGAGCCCGAACTGGACCCGGTCCTCCTCGGCATCCCCCTGCAGCTGCTCGCCTACCACGCCGCCGTGACACTCGGCCACGACGTTGACCGCCCCCGCAACCTCGCGAAGTCCGTCACCGTCGAGTAGCCCACCGGCGGTCGCGTCGACGACGGCACAGTCGGCGACGTCCAGGAGTCGTGAGAGCTCTACCTCCGCGCCCGTCTACCGCTGCCGCCCCGTCGCTGTCGGTTCGGTGGTCCCAGTCGCGGCCCAGGCCGAGGCGGTTCGGCTTCCGGCTTCACCTCCGTAGCGGGGCGTGGGCGAAGGTGGTGATGCCCTCGGTGAAGGAAACCGCCGCCTGGTAGCCGAGGAGCTCGCGGGCGCGGTCGGACGAGGCGACGATGTGCCGGACGTCGCCGGCCCGGTACTGGCCGGTGACGACGGGCACAGGCCCGCCGAAGGCGCGGGACAGTACGCACGCCATCTCGCCGATGGTGTGGGCCTGCCCGGAGCCGACGTTGACCGGTACGAGCCGGCCAGGCATGGAACTGTGCCGCAGCGCAGCCACGTTGGCGCGGGCGACGTCGTGGACGTGGACGAAGTCGCGGAGCTGGCCGCCGTCCTCGAACACCCGGGGTGGCTCGCCCCGTTCCAGGGCGCTTCGAAAAATCGACGCGACGCCGGCGTAGAACGTGTCCCGAGGCATCCGCGGGCCATAGACGTTGTGGTAGCGCAGCGCCAGAACGGTGCCACCGGTGGCCGCGGCCCAGGCGGCCGCGAGGTGTTCCTGAGCGACCTTGGTGGCCGCATAGACACTCCTCGGGTCCAGCGGCGCGTCCTCGGTGACAGGCGTCGATCGCAACGGGGCACCGCAGCATGGGCAGGGCGGTTCGAACCTGCCGCCGTCCAGGTCGGGTGGCTGCCGGGGGCCGGGGCGCACCGGCCCGTCGGCCGCGCAGCGATATCCACCTTCGCCGTAGACGACCATCGAGCTGGCCAGTACGAGCCGCCCTATGCCGCGGCGGGCCATCGCGGCGAGCAGGACCGCGGTGCCAAGGTCGTTGTGGGTGGTGTAGACGGGCAGGTCGTCAAGATCGACCCCGAGGCCGACCATGGCCGCCTGGTGGCAGACGGCGTCCACCCCGTCGAGCGCCGCGTCCACCGCGGTCTGGTCGGTCACGTCCCCGGTGATGAACTCGGCGGCGTCGTTGACTGAGGGTTTCGTGCGGTGCACGGCTGGAAGCAGGGCGTCGAGCACCCGTACGGCATGACCAGCGTCGACCAGTGCGTCGACGATATGGGAACCGATAAAGCCGGCGCCGCCGGTGACAAGGACCCGCATGTCCGCGACGCTAGCGGCGCTGGGGCCCGCCGGATCTTACGAGCCGCGGAAGCCTGCTCCTCCCGAGGAGCTCCCGAGGAGCTCCGGAGGAGCTCAGGCGGCCGGGAGGGCGACGACGAAGCGGCAGCCGCCGTGCTGGTTGTGGACGGTGACGTCGCCGCCGTGGGCCTCCACGATGCCTCGGACGATGGCCAGCCCGATGCCGGACCGTACCCGCGGCTGATGAGGATGATCGCCACCGTCACCCGGGGTACGCGCGGTCTCCCCGCGGAAACCGAGGTCGAACAGCCGGGGCAGGTCCTCGGCGGGGATGCCGCCGCACCGGTCGGCGACCGCGACGATCGCCCGGCTGTCGTCCGCCGCGCCCTCCCCGCCGCCGCGTGCCGCACCGCCCGCCCGCTCGACCTGGACCTCGACCGTGCCGTCGTCGGGGGTGTGGCGGATGGCGTTGACCAACAGGTTGATCAGCGCCCGGCCGACCTGGGTGGCGTCCGCGTCGACATAGACGGCGTCGTCGGCGCTACCGGTGACGACGACCCTCCTGGCGCGGGCGATGGGATCGACGGTGGCGACGGCGTCGGACACGATGTCGGCCAGGCAGACCTTCTCCAACGCCAGCTCGAGCGCTCCAGCCTGGAGCCGGGCGAGCTCGAAGAGGTCGTCGACCATGCCGGTCAGCCGCTCGGCGTCGGCGAGCATCTGCCGGTGGTAACGCGCCGTCGTCCCGGCGTCCGTGACCAGGCCGTCCGAGAGCGCTTCCGCCGTGGCCCGGATCCCGGCCAGCGGCGTGCGCAGGTCGTGGCTGATCCAGGCCACCAGTTCGCGCCGGCTGGCTTCCAACGCGCGTTCGCGTTCGCGCGCCTCCACGAGGCGAACGTGTGTCGCGTCGAGCGTGCGTGCCAGGGCGGTCAGCTCGGCCGTCGGGACCCGGTCGGCCCGCTGGTAGACCGGGCCGCCCAGTGTGTCCGCCGCGCGGGTCAGTGAACTGGTGGCCGCGACGACCGGCCGGCCGAGGCGCACCGCGGATGCGGCCGCGACCACCGCGGAGACGGCGACGACGATCAGCACGACCCGTAGGTCGTGATGCGAGAGGAACATGGCGCGGGCGGTACCGGCCACGCCGGCCGCGACCGCCAGGATCGGAACGACGCAGAGCACGCCCGCGGTGGCCCACAGCGGCCGGGCGCGCAGCAGGCGAAGCAGCGGGACACCAGTCAGCGCTGCCACCGCCGAGCAGGCCAGGGCGATTCCGACGACCTGCAGGTCCGCGCTCATGACAGCGTCTCCCTCCTGGCGAACGGCAGGACCTACCCACCGGCCTTCTGGCCGGCCTGCCGGGACCTACCCGTCGGCGGCGTGGGACCGGCCCGCGGGATCTGGGTCAGCCGCGGCCGGCGGGTCATATCGGTAGCCGACGCCCCACACGGTGACCAGCAGCCGTGGGGTCGTCGGGTCGTCCTCGATCTTCTCCCGCAGTCGGCGGATGTGCACGGTGACGGTCGACGGGTCACCGTAGGTCCAGCCCCATACCTGTTCCAGCAGCTCAGCCCGGGTAAGGGCGCGGCCGGGGTGGCGCAGCAGGAACACCAGCAGGTCGAACTCACGGACGGTGAGCCCGAGCGAAACGCCGTGGCGGGTGGCGGTGCGGGCGGCCGCGTCGACGACGAGGGTGCCGGCACGCAGGACCCCGGCCCCGGCCGGCGGTGGCTCGCTCGCCCGGCGCAGCACGGACCGTACCCGCAGCGTGAGTTCTCGTGGGGAGAACGGCTTGGTCACGTAGTCGTCCGCGCCGCACTCGAGGCCGGCGATGCGGTCGCCCTCCTCGCCCCGCGCGGTGAGCATGATCACCGGGATGGGGGCCCGCTCCCGCAGCCGGCGGCAGACCTCGATGCCGTCGAGACCGGGGAGCATCAGGTCCAGGACAACCAGGTCGGGGGCGGTGGCCTCCGCCATCCGCAGTGCCGCGAGCCCGTCCGCGGCCCGGTCGACGTCGAAGCCGGCGTTGCGCAGGTAGCGGTCGACGACCTCGGCCACAGTGGCGTCGTCATCGACGACGAGGACACGGGGCACACCGTCACCATAGGTCGCCGGAGCCCGATACGGACCGCGCCGGGCAGGCCGTCACAGGTTCGTAAGCAGACCTAGGCCCGCCCTCGAGTGATGGTCGCCTGCCTGCCGGATTTCCTTATTCGGTAAGGGTCGATGTTGGCGGACGGTCACTAGAGTCGCGATCATGCTCACGCAAAGTCACCAGGGGTCGGTGTCGGTGGACGTCGTGCTCCCCTGCCTGAACGAGGCCGAGGCACTGCCCTGGGTCCTCGACCGGATACCACCCGGATATCGCGCCGTCGTCGCCGACAACGGCTCCCGCGACGGTTCGGCGCGGCTGGCCCGCGAGCGGGGCGCCGTGGTCGTCGACGTGCCGCAGCGCGGCTACGGGGCGGCGGTGCAGGCGGGCCTGCTCGCGGCGGACGCCGACGTGGTCTGCGTATGCGACGCCGACGCGTCGCTGGATCCCGCGCAGCTTCCCCGGCTCCTCGCCGAGCTGGTGGCCGGACGCGCCGACCTCGTCCTGGGACGCCGCCGGCCGACCTCCGCCCGGGCCTGGCCGCCGCATGCCCGGATCGGCAATGCGATCGTCGCCCAGCGGCTGCGCCGTCGCGGCGTCGGAGTCCACGATCTCGGGCCGATGCGGGCCGCGCGCCGTGAGGAGCTGCTGCGCCTGCCGGTCACCGACCGCCGCTTCGGCTACCCACTGGAGCTCCTGCTGCGCGCCGCCCAGGCCGGCTGGCGCATCGTCGAGACGGACGTCGACTACCACCCCCGGGTCGGCCGGTCGAAGGTGACCGGGACGCCGCTCGGCACTGCCCGCACGGTGCGGGACATGACGGCCGCGCTGGCGAGTCTGCGGTGACCTCTCATCAGTGGCCCGTGGAGCCGGCTCCCGCGGTGACGTTGCTGGTGGTGGCGAAGGAACCGGTCCCCGGCCGGGTGAAGACCCGGCTGACGCCGCCGTTCACCCCGGCTCAGGCCGCGGCCGTGGCCGAGGCGGCCATCGCGGACACGTTGACCGCCGTCGACTGTCTTACCCGGCTTCCCGGCATCGGGCCGGTCAGGCCCGTGCTCATGCTCGACGGCGCGGTCGGCCCGTGGCTGCGGACGCCGATCGAGGTGGTCCCGCAGGCCCCGGGACCGTTCGACGCCCGGCTTGCCGCCGCGTTCGACGCCGCCGCCGGCCCAGCGCTCCTCATCGGCATGGATACCCCACAGGTGACCCCGGCGCTGCTCGCCGACGCCTGCCGCGCGCTGGCCCGCGCGGACGCGGTGTTCGGCCCCGCCGCCGACGGCGGGTGGTGGGCGCTCGGCCTGCGCCGCCCCGACGGCCGCCTGCTGCGCGGTGTCGCCACCTCCCGGCCGGACACCGGGGCCCGGCAGCGGGAACGACTGGCCCAGGCCGGCCTGCTGGTCACGACGCTGCCTGTCC